>JAEINR010000132.1 GCA_016342325.1 Desulfobacterium sp. | reverse complement strand
GGAACCGTATGCGGGAATTCTGCACGTACGGATCTGCGGGGGAGGCGTCGGGGAACCGACGCCTCTACCCGGAACTTTTATAGAGAGAATCTTATAACTTTATGGGCGTCCCTTTCTTTTTGTGTTTCATCCGTTGGATTTGTGATTGCCCAGGGCCTCTTCCTTCTCGATCTCCCTGTTACAACTTTTTTTGCACAGCTCCAGGGTGAAGTCTTCCATCTGGTAGATGACAAGGCCGTCCACCAGGAGGATGCCGTCCGCAGTCACCCTTGGATGCGTGCCTTCCGTAACGGACTTGATGTGGGCCTGGACTTCGATGCGCTTGTTCTTCTGGGTGATCTGGCCCCTGTAAATCCATTTGTGGTCATGGCCTGCCATGATCATCTCATGCTCGTCCGGTGAAAAGTCAAACCGCTCCTTGGCATAGGCTGTGATAAGCTGGATAAAGGATTCAACGCCAAGGGAGCCGGGGCAGACCGGATCCTGATGGAAATGGGCCTTGAAAAACCACTCGTCCGGATCCACCTGTTTGACGGCCTTGATGTACCCGTTACCGTATACGCCGCCGTCCATGGTGAGATGGTCGATCCTGTCGATCATCCTCAGGGCCTTTGACGGCATGCCAGTGGGCATTGACGTGTTGTCATCTTCAGGGGTCAGGGGCGCATCGTCGTTAAAGTCGATGGAAATGGCGCTCTCCATCTCTGATTCAGACGGGGTGTAGTCCAGGGGGCTTGCCTTGATGCCGGTCTGGTTTGCCAGGGCCTCCTTTGTGAAGAATCCGAAGTTAGTGTGCCCTTTGTAGAGGATTTCATTGTCCTTCAACACCTCCATGTCAAAGTCCTGGATGATGAGCCCACCTGCTTCGGACACGGTGGTCATCCTGGAGCGCATGGTGAGGGTGCACATGTCCCTGGAAACGGGTTTCACCAGGGTGGCTTCTCCGCCAAGGTTCCTGAAGTAGAGGCGTTTGTCGCTCCTGAGGGCTGATCCGACATAGGCTGCAAGCCATCCGCAGGGCTGTAGCGCAATCTCCAGAAGAATGCTGAAGGGAAGGGTTTCGCTTCTTGCGGCCTTGAAGTACCACCCGTCCGAGGGCTGGTCAAATTCGGCTTCTATCCATCCCCCTGATTTCATCTCCCACTGGACAGGCTCGGTTGATACCACCCTGTCCATGAAAAAGTAGGGCGGCCTTGGGAGTCTTGCGATTTCGCGCTCATTATCAAAGATCGTGTAGGGTTCCCCAAAGGCTTTGGAGGGCTTACCTTCGGCAAAGGCAAGGATCTGTTCCCGGGAGAAGCGCTCCTGTTTTTCATTGCCTTGGGGCTTGAAGCTTTTGAGCAGGGAAGGATCCGTCACCGCCTCAAACCCGGTGATGCTTGCAAGCACCTTGTTGTTTGCGTCGAGGAAGGTGAAATAGCCTTTGATCCCGCGGTCGTTTCGTTCGTTCACGGTGAGGGTGATGGTGACATCCGTGGTGGTGGACTCTGCAAAGGAGGCATAGACCCGAAGGTTTGCCACATAGGCCGGAAGGCAGGCGTTTCCCGTATGTTCACAACTCCAGAGGATGGCGGCCTGGAAGGCGGTGTCCACAAGGAGAGGGTCCATGGCCCAGCTGCTTCTATGGGGATCTTTCATCCAGGTGGCAGGCATTTCCGCGCGTTTGGCAATCACTTCAATACCTGTTTCACAGGTGCCGACAATGGCCTTGATGCCCCTTAAACGATTACCGTGGAAGAGAATCGACCCATAGGCTTCTTCAACGGTGAGGCTTGCGGGTTTCAGCTCCATGTGGCCGGAACGGCTCTGCACCGGAGGGGCGGGAAGGCGTCCTGCTTCTGCCAGCAGGGTCACGCCCTTTGCGTGGATGCCGGTCGTTGAGGAAAGCTCGGTTTCCACCCTGAAGAACTCTTTGTCCGGAACGCATTTTCCAGTGCTGACCGTCACGTCCATGGATCCCGTTCCCGGCTTGATACCCTTGAGTACCCTCATGTCGTCGATGCCGGCAAAACAGAGGCCTGGATTGGCATGCTCGGTGCCATGGGCGTACCACTCCATCATCAGGGCAAAGGGAACCACAGGCTGGCCTGCGATCCTGTGATGGTCAAGAACCGGATAGGAATCTGTCCCCACCTGGGTTGTATATGTCTGGGACAATGTGGTTTTCTTCTTGGGTTTTGGGCCGGGAGCTGCGGGCAGGTGTCCGCCGATGACAACCTCCACAGGTGCCCTGGTTTCCATCTCGTCAATGAGGCTTTGGGCGCCTCCCTTGAGGGGGACGAGATCGATGCCCATTTGCTGGAACTTATTTTTAAGCAGCGGGGTGACCATGCCGCCTTCCCAGGGGCCCCAGTTGACGGCGACGACCCGGCATCCTTTACGGGTGCGGGCCTGGGCCTGGGCGGTCTTGTTGAGCACCTCGTTGGCCATGGCATAGTCCACCTGGCCCCTGTTGCCCGTCCTTGCAGCAATGGATGAGAAGAGGACCAGATGTTTCAGGGTATCTCCCTGGGTTGCTTTCAAGAGGTTCTCAAGTCCCCTGACCTTGGTGTCAAAGACCCTGGAAAACTGGGCCTCATTTTTGTCCATGATGAACCGGTCCTCGAGCACGCCTGCCCCGTGGATAAGGCCGGTGATCTTTCCGTGCTCCATCCTGACCGTTTCAAGGAGTGCTGCCACCCCCTCTTCATCCAATACATCAACGGAAACGTAACGCACTGCAGATGCGGCTTCACCGATTCGTTCAAGGTTTCTGACGATCTCCCGGTTGGAGACAATGGCCTTGTACCGGGTCTCAAGTTCAGCAGGGGAGGGGAGCTTGCCTGGGAATTCATTTTCCATCACAGCTCTCTTGAGCCCGGCTTCGCTGGTCTGGCCGGTCAACCAGTCTGGTTCGGTCCTGGGGGAAGGCGAGCGTCCCATGAGCACGATGGTCGGACAATAGCGCTCTGCCAGGGCAAGGGCGCATTCGGCCGTGACGCCCCTGGCGCCGCCTGAGATGACGAACACGTCGTCCTTGTTTATCTCGGGCTTTCCAGGGCAGGCCTCCTCGGCCACAAGCGCCGGGATGTTGCAAAGGTCGCCTGTGATTCCCATCTCCACAGCACCGTGAATCATGGTCAAGTTGGCAATGGCGTCCATATGGGCGTCGGTTCTCTCCTGGCTCGCTCCAAGGTCGAGGCTTCGGCAAAGCACTGTTTCCCATTCGAGGGCGGCTGTCTTTGCAAGTCCTGCAAGCCCCCCCTGGAGGGGATCGGTAATGGGTTGATCGTCAAACCCGAAGCTTCCCCCGAGGAAAGAGACGGTGGTGAAAAAGGCTGCCTGTTCGGTTCCCGACGCCATGAGGGCCGGCGCGCTCTTTTTTGCCATGAGAAAGGCTGATTTCAAGAAATCGTCGGTTTTCGCCGTGGTATCGTAAACGATCACAAGGCCTGCCATGTCCTTTGAATCGTTGTTTAACGCTTTTTCCATGGCAAGGGTTTCTGCCTTGATTCCCGCCCTTATGAACCCTTGTTTCAGGGCCTCGGAAAAACCGGTGCCATCCTGGGTGATGTACACGGTTTTTGAGGGGGAGACGGTGATCCTGGATCCGTTGTGGAACCTCACCTGGTCCATGGGCAAGGTTTTGATCTTGACCACCTGGCGCACCAGTCCGGAAGAAGGAACCTGCTCTGCTGCCCGGTTTCCCTTTGATGTGACAGTTACCGGTTCAACGGCCGCTGCCTTGGCCGGGGTCGGGACTGTGTCGTCAATGTGGGCGGCAATGTCGGCCAGGGTCTTGAGCAGGGCGATTCCGTCCGATGAGAATGCCTCGGACCCGGGCAGCTCCTGTTCGAGCCTTGAGAGGATCTCCACCCTTTTTATGGAGTCGATGCCAAGATCCGACTCAAGGTCCATTCCGGGTTCGAGCATCTCCTCGGGAAATCCCGTGAGCTCACTGATTGTTTTCACGAGAATGGCCATCGCGGATGGGGTGGCCGGGGTGGGTACGGGCGTCTCGGCCATCGGTTCAGGGCAATCTGCACCCCCTAGGGCATTTAAGATGTCCCCCAGGGTCTTGAGGGCGCCCATGTTTTCCGATGCCAATGCCGCGTTCTCTGGGAGCATTTTTTCAAGTTCGCTCACGATCTCCACTCGTTTGATGGAGTCAATGCCAAGGTCAGACTCGATTTCCATGTCCAGGTCGAGCATCTCCTGGGGAAATCCTGTGAGCCGGCTTACGGTTTCCATGAGCAGCTTCCGGGTCTGGTCAACTCCAGCTGCACCGGAAATTGCAGGCGTTGCAGGTGCTGAAGTTGCTCCGCTGGTTGTCGTTACAGACGCTGAAGATCCGCATTCCTGGTCGATGGCTTCTACAATATCCCTGAGGGTCTTGAGGGAGCCCATGTTTTCCGGTGTCAATGATGCGGTTTCAGGAAGCTCTTTTTCAAGTTCGCTGACGATCTCCACCCGTTTGATGGAGTCGATGCCAAGGTCGGACTCGATCTCCATGTCCAGCTCGAGCATCTCCTGGGGGAATCCCGTGAGGCGACTCACCGTATCCATGAGGAGCTTCCAGGTCTGGTCCGCTCCAGGAGCGTCGGTGGCTTTTGCAACAGGTGCTGAAGCGGGTCCGATGGTTGTCGTTACAGACACAGAAGATCCGCATTCCTGGTCGATGGCCTCCACAATATCCCTGAGGGTCTTGAGGGACCCCATGTTTTCCGGTGTCAATGATGCGGTTTCAGGAAGCTGTTTTTCAAGCTCGCTCACGATCTCCACCCGTTTGATGGAGTCGATGCCAAGGTCGGACTCTATCTCCATGTCCAGCTCAAGCATCTCCTGGGGGAATCCCGTGAGGCGGCTCACCGTATCCATGAGCAGGCTTTGGGTCTGGCTCCCCTTTGGACGGGTGCCGTTCAGTGGCTCGGCTGCTGCCGGGGAGGGGGGCGTTTGATGGACAACCGGTGGAGCGACAGGGTTTTGCCTTGGCGCTGGGGTTGCTGCCGGAGATGATGGCCTGGGGGGAGCTGGTACCACGGTTGATTCAGGGATGGCACGGGTGGTCACTGGCGTATTGTATGCCGGGCCCTTGTTGTTGTTCACCACTGTCTGGGCAAAGATCCGGGTCTGCTCCATCATGCCCTGGAGGGTTTTGCTTGCAAGGGCCTGGGTCTCGAGGAACTTTTCATGGGTCCTGGCGGTCTGGGACTGGAGGGCTTCCATGGATTGGAGACCCCTTTGAATCAGCTCCATGGTGCCGGGCTGGATTTGCTCCGTTTCCCTGGGGGGCACCTGCTCTGTTCCCCTGGGGGGGGACTGGCTAACAGGTTGCTGAAAATGAGAATCTGGTGTTGTCATCTCGGCTCCTTTGCTCTTGGCCTGGGGTTTTGCCACTGTCGCTGTCTCTGGCTCGGGTGCAGGCTGTTTTGGAGGGGCGCTCGTTTTTTCAGCTGAGGGTTTCTCAACCATGGGTTTGGAAGGGGGCAGGTCACAGCCAGGCTTGGGTTTGACATTGGCCCCGGTCAAGGGGATCCGCATCATCTTTTTCCTTGGTTTCTCCATCTCCTCCTCCCATTGGGTGAGGTCCACGGGAAATCCCTGGGCTGCGAGTTCGCACAGCACCTTGGCCAGGTCTTCCATGCCGGATCTCTTTCCCCCGGAACCGTCCAAGGCCATGGCGGTGAAGGTCTTTCCCTTGAGGATGGCCCGGGTCAGGCCCGTGAGCACGTTCTTGGGTCCCACCTCCAGGAAGGTGGTGATATCGCTTTCAACCATGGCTTCGATGTTGTCGACAAAGTTGACCGAGTTCAGAAGCTGGTTGCCGAGGATCTCCTTTGCCTTGTCCCCATCCGTTGGATAGGGGGTTCCCGTGGTGTTGGAATAGACCGGCACCTTGGAGGCATTGATGGCAAATCCCTGGAGGCGCTCCTTAAAAGGGTGGGCCGCGTTTTCCACAAGGGCGCTGTGAAAGGCGGCTGCCACGGGAAGCGCCACGGCTCTCATCTTTTTTTCCTTGCACAGCTTCAGGGCCTTTGTAATCTCCTCAGATTTTCCAGAGAGGACGCCCTGGACGTGACTGTTCCGGTTGGCCAGTACGAGGTCGAGGTTTTCCTCCTTGATAAAGGCTTCGATCTCAACAAGGGGGGCCATGACCGCGAGCATGCTCCCTTTCTCCCCGGATGCTCCCGAGGACTCGGCCATGTATCGCCCCCTGGCACAGGAGAGGGTGAACAGGGCTTCTCTATCCATGCGGTCGGCGCACCAGAGGGCCGGCAGTTCGCCGAAACTGTGACCGCAGGCGGCGTCCGGACGGATGTTGAAACGCTTGAGCACGGCTGCCATGGCAAGGCTTATGCCCCCCAGGGCCGGTTGGGCCACATCCGTGCTCCTGAGCATTTCTTCGCTTGACTTTTTGTCCTGGCGATGGGCCGGCGGGGGAAAGATGTAGTGGTTCAGGGGCAGCTTTTCATCCGCCCATTCCCTGGCAAACTGCGCTCCTGAATCCACAAGGGCATCCATGGCTTCGGGAAAGATGGTGGTAAGGTCTTTTCCCATGCCCGTGTATTGGCTGCCCTGGCCGGGGAAGAGAAAGGCGAGTTTCCCTTGCTTTTTGCCGGAACCCAGATAGATGTTCTGTTTTGACCAGGTGGCCCCCTCTTCGGATTGGAGAAGATCAACAGCCTTTTGGATCACCTCTGTGGGGTCGTCGGTCTCCTTGATGAGGATCAAAAGCCTTGCCACCTCTTTGCCGGAGAAGGCCTTTCTTGTCTGGGCCGTAAGCCATCCGATCTCCTGGGACAGTTCCCTTGAATCCCATTCCTTTGCCTTGGCCAGGGCTTCCATGAAGGTGTGGAGCTTTAGGGTAAGATCTTCTTTGCATGGGGCTGAAAAGGCTGCGATCTGGACGGTGCCGTCCCATGAGACCTGGTTTTTTTTCCGGTCATACTCCTCAACCACCGCATGGAAATTGCTGCCGCCAAAGCCAAAGGCGCTGACCCCGGATCGTCTGGGCGTCTCTGCCTGGGGTATCCAGGGTTTGGCCTGGTCGTTGAGGTAAAATGGGGTGGCGTTGATGTCCAGTTCGGGATCGGGCTCCGCTGCCTTAAGGGTCGGGGGTAGTACCTTGTGGTAGAGGCTCAGGACCGATTTGATGATGCCGGCAGCCCCTGCTGCGGCCTTTGAGTGGCCGACCATGGATTTGACCGAGCCAACGGCACATGGGGTGGTTTTGTTGCTCTCATTGGCAAGGGCTTTCAGGGCCGAGAACTCGATCTTGTCTCCGACCCGGGTGCCGGTGCCATGGGCTTCGATGAGCTCCACGCTTGCCGGATCCACTCCGGCAAGGTCATAGGCGGCGTGAAGCGCCCGGAGCTGGCCCTTGGCGTCCGGGGCGTAGATGCCGCCGGTCTTGCCGTCGCTGGAGGTGCCGATCCCTTTGATTACGGCATAGATCCTGTCCTTGTCCCGTTCGGCATCTGCCAGGCGTTTCATCACCAGCATGCCGATGCCTTCGCCAAGAACGGTTCCGTCGGCATCCTTTGAAAACGGCTTTGCATCTCCGGCGTGGGAGAGGACCCCGGTCTTTGCAAAGCACATGTTCATGAAAATATCGTTCAGGGTGTCCACCCCGCCTGAGATGGACATGTCACACCGGCCCGAGAGAAGTTCCATCACCGCGGTGTTGATGGCGCTCAGGGAACTTGCGCAGGCCGCATCCACAACCGAGTTGGTTCCGCCAAGGTCCATGCGGTTGGCGATCCTGCCTGCCACCACGTTGCCCAGCAGGCCCGGAAACGAGTTCTCTTGCCACTCTGCATAGGAGCCCGAGATCCTCTGGATGATTTCCGAGGCCTTATCTTCGGGGATGCCGGACTCTTTTAACGCTTTTTTCCACACGGGATGGCCAAGCCGTGCTCCCAGGGGGATGACCAGTTCCTGGGTGCCGGTGACCCCCAGGATGACGTTGGTCCGGTGGCGGTCAAAGGCGTCTTTGGATCCGTAGCCCGCATCCTCCAGGGCCATCTCGGCCACCACCAATCCCAGCAGCTGGGAGGTGTCGGTTGCGTCCAGGTTGTTTGGGGGAAGTCCGAACCGTGCCGGATCAAACGAGACTCTAGGGAGAAACCCTCCCCTTGCGCAGTATGTGTGGTCCGGTGAGGATGCGTTTTTATCAAAATAGTCCTCCGGGGACCAGTGGCTTCCCTCTGGAACCCCTGTGATGGCATCCTCTCCGTTGAGCAGCAGGCGCCAGAACTCCTTGAGTCCGTTGGCCCTTGGAAAGATGCAGCCCATTCCAATAATTGCCACAGCATTCTTATTTCGCAATATATCCCCCAATGATATGAGTGTGTGTGTTGTAAAAAATATCCATACGATACTATATGGATATTTTTTTTGACAGGCAGGGGGATGAATTTGACAAAAGTTTTACATAGAGATTAGCTCCAGCAGCTGTTCTTGCGCCATGGGGCTGAACCCTTCGGTCCTGGAATCAAGGGGGGTGCCCTGGCTTCGAAGCCAACCGGCCCTTGTGCAGATGGCCGCCCCCGCAAGGAGATTTAGAGCGACATTGACGACCCTGCGATTTTCAGGCTGCTCAAGGAAACTTCCCTTTGTCCACTGGTTAAAGGCGCCCATGCCCGGGCCGCACCATATCTGGTAATCCATTCGCCGTTTCGCTTCTCCCATGGTGGCCCAGCGGGACGAGAGCCCGAGATAGGAGCGGAACACCAGGGACATCTTGTGCCTGGGGTCTTGTTCAGCCCGTTCCACCTCCTTGATGTTTCTGGAAAGGAAAAAGGCCCGGGTCTGCTGCCAGTTTTCTTCAAAGCTGGTGAGGAGAAATCTATTTTCGATCTCCTCCTGCTGACGCCTGGGGATCGCCTCAAACGATTCGTAGTCTTTATAGAGTCTGTAGAGTTTTTCTGCCCGCACCGGGAACAGGGTTCCCCGCCTGAGCACCTGGACCCTGGCGCCCAGCTCGAACATGTCGGCAGCCGGTGCCATGGCCACATCGGCCTGCTCTGCCTGGGCGAGCAGGGCCTTGACTTCCCTGGAGGTGTCTGACTCCAGGCAGGACTGGTTGATGGATCCGGTGAGTACATAGGCGGCCCCCATGTGAAAGGCGGCGGCCGTTGCCTGGGGGGTTGCGATACCGCCTGCAAGTCCGACGCACAGGGGAATCTGATAGTGATGTTTTTCGTTGAACTCGTCCCTCAGGACGATCATGGTCGGCAGCAGGGCCAGGGCGGGCCGGTTGTCTGTGTGTCCGCCGGAATCGGCCTCTGCCGTCAGGTCCTGGGCCATGGGGATGTATTGGGACAGTTTTGCCTCCTCCCCGGTGATGAGACCCTTTTCCAGGAGAACCGTTACAAGCTTGTCCGGCGGCGGGGAGAAAAAATGCCGGGCCACCTCGATCCGTGACACCTTTGCGATGACCTGGTTGGGCGCCGTTATGTTTCCTGCGCAATCCCGGTGGACGCCCTTGACCCGGTAGTAGACCAGGGCCAGGGTCATGCCCATGAAGGCCGCAGCAGAGATGCATCTGATACCGTGCTTGAGGTAGAGATTGACAACGGCCATTTCAAGTGCCGGGTCCCCTGGGGAGTGGATCAGGTTGGATCCAAAGGGCAGGTCGCCCAGCCGCTCCTTCAACGCCACCATGGCCGCCTCCACTCGGGGGACGCTAAGCCCTCCGGCACCGAAAAAACCGGTCATTCCGTTTTCCGCCATGGCGGCCACCATCTCCACCGAGGTGATGCCGTTGGCCATGGCGCCGGCGATATAGGGATATTTCAGCTGGTGCCTTGCCTTGAAATCTTTGTCGCCCAGGTTTTCCAGGGGAAGCGCCGGGGCATAGGCTGTTATGGGGTAGCGGGTTGATCCCTGATCTCCCTGGGAACCAAGGAGGGCGGAACCGGTGGTGGCCACGGCTGTCTGGCCCGCCATCTCAACAAGGTAGAGCGGTTTTGAAATCCGCATCAGCGCCTTTCGGATGTCGTCGACGCCTTGGGCGGGCAGTTCCTCTCCCGGTGTCCACCATCCCTGGGGAGAGTGTGTCAGTTTGATCATATGGGTTTCACTTTATTAATTGAGGTTAAGGTCATCAAAAGTCACCCAACCTATCATAGAAACGATTCTGGAATCAATATCGGGTTCACACTCGAAACCTTGGTTTTATAGGGATGCCTTTATCCCCTGGGATGGTATTGCTTGTGCATATCAACCAGGTATTGCCGTGAGACATGGGTGTAGATCTGGGTGGTGGCGATGTCGGAGTGACCGAGCATGGTCTGGACGGACCTCAGGTCAGCGCCTCCCTCCAGGAGATGGGTGGCAAAGGAATGGCGGAGGGTATGGGGGGAGACCGTGGCCAGGATGCCGGCGGCCCCCGCGTACTTTTTTAACAGTTTCCAAAATCCCTGGCGGGTCATGGGGTTGCCCGCCCTTGCCACAAACAGGTAGGCGCTTGAATGGCCCTTCAACAGCCAGGGCCGTCCCCACTCAAGCCATTCCTGGGTTCGTTCCCTGGCAAGGGAGCCGATGGGGACGATCCTCTCCTTGGATCCCTTGCCGAAGATCCTGACAAAGCAGGCCTCAAGGTCGATCTGTTCCACCTTGAGGTTGACAAGCTCCGAGACCCTGAGGCCCGCACCGTAGAGGACCTCGAGCATGGCAGCATTGCGAAGTCCCCTGGGGGTGGTCCGGTCCGGCATTTCCATGAGGGTCCCCACCTGGTCACAGGTGAGAAATTGGGGAAGCTTGCTGCCTGTCTTGGGGATGTCGATCCGTTGCAGAGGGTTGGTATCAGCCTGTTTCTCCTGGATGAGAAAACGGTAGAACCCCCGGACGGCGATGAGGTGCCTTGCCCGGGAGCGGGGGGAGAGCCCCTTGGCTTCCAGGTGGACAAGCCAGCCCAGGATGGCTACGGTATCGACCCTTCTAATGTCTGGAATATTATGGGTTTCAAGGAAGTCCGCATACTCGGCAAGGTCACTTGCGTATGAGTCCAGGCTGTTTGGGGCAAGTCCCCGTTCAAGGGTCAGGTGGGCCAGGTATTGGTCTATGAGGGTGTCCATTTACAGTCGAAATTCTCTGTAGTCCATGGTGTTCAGCACCTCCGCGCCCTGGTCCGTCACCTGGATCATGTTTTCCAGGCGTATCCCGCCCCATTCAGGAATGTAGATGCCGGGCTCCACCGTCACGATCATTCCCGGTTCCAGCAGGGTGTGGTCGAACCTTGAGAATCTCGGTTCCTCATGGATGGCAAGTCCCACGCCGTGTCCCAGGCTGTGGCCGAACCTGCCGTTGTAGATGGTAGCATCGATGTAATCCCGGGCGATCTTGTCGATGGCGCTTGCCTCGACGCCGGTGCGCACGGCGTCCACCGCCAGTTGCTGGGCGTGGAACAGGATGTCGTAGATCTCCGTAAACCGGTTGTCCGGCTCTCCAATGACCAGGGTACGGGTGGTGTCGCTGCAGTACCCGTCAAGCTTTGCCCCAAAGTCAAAGAGCAGGGGTTCGCCGGCCTTGAATTGTCGCTCTCCCGGGATGGCATGGGCCAGGGCGCTGTTGGGACCGGATGCTGCGATCACGGGAAATGAGAGGGCATCCGCACCCATCTGCCGCATGGTTTGCTCCAGGAGCCATGCCGCCTCTTTTTCCGTCATCCCCACATGAATCTTGGTCCTGAACTCAAGAAAGGCCCGTTCGGCAATGGCAAGTACCGCCTTGATTTTTGAGAGTTCCCCTTGATCCTTGTTGATGCGAAGGGGGCGCAGGGTGTCGTCGGCCGGGGTAAACTCGATGGATAGCTCGCTGGTTGAAAGCGCGTCACATATTTTCTGGTATTGCTGGTAGGTCAGGCGGGCCCCCTCGATGCCCACCCGTTTTGCGCCCACGGATTTCAAGAGGCCGGGCAGCTCCTTGGCCAGGCTGTTTTTGCAGCAGTGGACGGTGTAAAGGTCGGTCTCGTTTTTTGCCTGGGTGTCGTATCGTGAATCCGTGGCAAGGATGAGGTCGTTTTGGGTGATGATGAGGATGCCGGCGGTTTCGTCATAGCTGCCGTCCTCACCGGTGTAGCCGCTCAGGTAGTATCTGTTTTCATCAGACAGGATCACCAGGGTGTCGAAAAGGTCGGTAAAACGCTTTCTGATCCGTTGGATCCGTTCTTTTATAATGCTCTGTTTCAATGGGTGTTCTCTCCTAACCTGGTCAAGCCAGAACCTAAAAGTGTGTAATGGTTACAAGTCAATTTTTGATATGCATCTGAAGCCGATGATGTTGGACGTGAAGTCGGGCCTGAACAGGGCCCGGGAGGTCACCGTGATATCTTGCTTGGCGATCCACCCGCCCCCCTTGGCTATGTTGAAGAACGTGGAGCCCATTGTCTCGTTGGGAACCTCCTCCTGGTCGGAGACCCACTCCATGACATTGCCGAGAAGGTCGACAATCTTGAATTCATTGGCATGGGCCTCATACTGGTCGACCGGAGTTGTGTCAGCCACCGCGCTTTTTTCGATGTTGCATGCATTCTCTTCCCACTGGTTGCCCCAGGGGTACCTGAACCCCATGTCGGTCCTGGCCGCCGCCTCCCATTCTGCTTCCGACAGCAGGCGTCTTCCGATCCAGGAGGTGAACATTCTGGCATCGGCGATGCTGACCTGGACCACAGGGTGGTTGCGTTTTTCGTGGAGGGAACTGCCGGGCCCGTGGGGCTGGTACCAAAATGCGCCTTTCACCAGGGTGGAGCCGGCGCTTTTTTTCCACAGGGCCGATCCCTTGGTGCTTTTGAACCGGCCCTGGAATACGGTGCCCGCTCCCTTTTTTTCAGCCGTTGTGACGTAGCCTGTCTGTTCGACAAAGACTTCAAACAGGGAGTTGGTCACCGGGTATTGGGAGATAAAGGCCTTTGGCATCTCTACCTGCTGGAGTTCAAGGGTTTTCCGGATATCCCGGTTGGAACCCACGGTGTAGGTGCCCTCCGGAATTCTGACATAGGCGTTGTATTTTTTATCCCTGTCTCCCAGGGCGTTGTCAAAGTTGTCGGCGAGTTCCTTTTTCTTTTTGAATTCTTCCAGGGCCTGGCGCTCTTCTTCAGTCAGCCTCTCAACCTTTATCAGTTCCTCATCCTCGTCTACCTCAAGGGTTTCCAGGTCATCGTCGACCTCTTCGATCTCTTCATCCTCGGCCAGCTCAAGGGATTCCATGTCGTCCTCGACCTCTTCGATCTCCTCATCCTCGTCCAGCTCAAGGGTGTCCAGGTCGTCCTCGACCTCTTCGATCTCCTCATCCTCGTCCAGCTCAAGGGTGTCCATGTCGTCCTCGACCTCTTCGATCTCCTCATCCTCGTCCAGTTCAAGGGTGTCCAGGTCGTCCTCGACCTCTTCGATCTCCTCATCCTCGTCCAGCTCAAGGGTGTCCATGTCGTCCTCGACCTCTTCGATCTCCTCATCCTCGTCCAGTTCAAGGGTTTCGATGTCGTCGTCCTCGACCTCTTCGA
>JAEINR010000131.1 GCA_016342325.1 Desulfobacterium sp. | reverse complement strand
TCCAAAGGGTAATGTCTTCACAGTTTATCGCACAATAGTTCAAAATATCCAAAGGGCTTAACGCAAGCCGGACATTTGTCCGGTGCCCCTTCTCCCGCATGGATATAACCGCAACTGAGACACTTCCATTTTTTTTCTTCATCGCGCTTAAACACCCGATCCAGGGCACTGTTTGCGGCAAGCTGCCGGAAAATTTCCTCATGGTGTTGTTCGGATACGCTGATGGCGTTCAGGGTATCTGCTGCCCGCTCAAACCCCTCATCCAGGGCAATCTTCGCAAATCCCGGGTACATGCTTGAGTGGACAAACAGTTCCAGGTCAGCCGCAGAGAGAAGATTGGCTCGGGTGTCCTCGATAACCCCTGCTGGAAATGTCCAGGAGATCTCAAGCTCACCACCGTTAAAGAATTTAAAAAACCGCAGGGCATGTTCACACTCCTGCTCTGCGGTTTCGTCAAAGATTCCGGCGATCTGGATATAGCCATCATGACGGGCGCGGTTGGCAAAAAAATTGTACCGGGTCCGGGCCTGGGTTTCCGCCGAATATGATATGAGAAGATTTTTTGCTGTTTTGCTTTCCCGAAATGCGACCATAAGAGGACTCCGAATTAATCTTCTATGATTTCAATGGCGTCGGCACCACACTCGGCAGCAGCCTGGCGAGCAATGACCTCCAGATGTTTTGGAATATCGTCATATTTAACAATAGAGCGAAGCTGGTCCTCATCATACTCAAACACCTCTGCGCAAAGTTCATTACAATTTCTGTCACCCATGCACTGTCCCGTAATCGTAACTTTCATTGACGTTCTCCTGTTGTTAATACGCTAAAGATAAATTCCGTGTGGATAAAATAGGGATTTTTCATAACCTCCCTATTTGTAGCTGCGAAATCGTGATTCGTCAAATAGAATTCTTATTATCTTTTGGGGATGATCCTCCAAAAAATGGCGAAGATAATCACCCGATACTCTTTTTTACTTGACACTTGTCCTCTCCCGGTATTAGGAATCAAAAGAGAAAACACAAATTTTTCCCATGGAGGCCGACCTGATCCGGAACACCAAAAAAGGCCTCAGTTTGCTAACCTTAAGCCCGGAGAGATCCACATGGGAGGCCCATGAAAAAGACCGGCTATGTATACGACCTGAGATATCTTCTCCATGACACCGGACCCTATCACCCGGAGACCTCCGATCGGCTTGTCGCCATCCACGACGGCATCCGGGGAGCAGACCTCCTGGACCAGTTAACCATTATCCCGGCAGCCCGGGCCGAACTGAAAGATATCCTTGCGGTCCACGATCATGCCTATGTCAGGCGATTCGAAGAGGTGTGCCTGTCGGGCAACCGATACTTTGACGATCAGGACAACCAGATTTGCGTGGACAGTTATGAAACCGCCTTTCTGGCCGTAGGCGGCATCCTGGATGCCGTAAGGATGGTGATGGAGAAAGAGATCGACAACGCCTTTTGCGCCATAAGGCCCCCCGGCCACCATGCCGAACAGGACAAGGCCCTGGGGTTCTGCTACTTCAACAACATCGCCGTTGCCGCCCGTTACCTCCAGGCGGAATGGGGCATCCAACGGGTAGGGATCGTGGATTTCGATGTCCACCACGGCAACGGTACCGAGCACATCTTTGAAAACGACCCCACTGTATTCTATTATTCCATCCACGAGCACCCCTCGTTTGCCTTCCCTGGAACCGGCAGGGCCTTTGACGAAGGCAACCTCAAGGGAACGGGATTTACAAAGAACTCCCCCGTGCTTCCGGGCCGGGGGGATGACAACTACAAGAGCCTGATCAACAAGGAACTGCTGCCGGCCTTTGAGCAGTTCAAACCCGAGGTGATCCTGGTCTCCGCCGGGTTTGACGGCCATTTTGACGATGAGATGTCAGACATTATTCTCACCACGGAAGGGTTTTCCTGGATAATGGAGACCCTCATGACCCTTGCAAACGACCATTCAGAAGGAAGGATCGTTTCGATCCTGGAGGGGGGATACTCCCTCAAACGACTGCCCGAGCTTGCCGCCAACCATGTCTCCATCCTGCTCAAGGGATAAACAGCGGCAAGATCAAAGGTTCCATCAACGACACCAACGATTTCGGAGGATTTTATGTTTGTCAGCAGCTCCATGGTAAAAAAGGTAGTCACCATTGACAAGGACAGGTCCGTGTTCGAAGCCCAGGAGACCATGGCCGCCCACAATATCCGTCACCTTCCCGTTGTCGACCCGAAAAACCGGGTCCTGGGCATCATCACGGACAGGGATATCAGAAGCGCCATGCCCTATCGGTTGCTGAAGGAGCCTGACAATCAGGAAGAGCAGAAAAAACTGCAAGCACTCACCGTGGGGGAGGTCATGACCACCGCCCCCAAGACCATCTCCCCCATGGATACCATCCAGGACGCCCTCCTGCTGGTCCAACGGGATAAGGTGGGCGCCTTTCCCGTTGTGGACGACCAGGGGATACTCAAGGGCATCCTGTCCGTCCGGGACCTGTTGCGGGCATTCGTCAACGTCATGGGCATTGGAGAGCCAGGTACACTGATCGGCATCATCGTGGAGGAAAAAGTCGGTCAGCTCAAAAGAATCGTTGATGTTATCACCCAGGAGAACATCTCCTGCGGCAGCGTCCTTGTGGCCCGCTACTGGGACGAGGGCAAGCGGGCTGTGTTTGTCTACCTTCTGACCAACAACGTGGTCCGGGTAAAGGCCAAACTAAGGGACATGGGCTTTACCCTGCTGGACCCCATGGAGTGGTACCTGGACCAGTTGCCGGAAGCCCCGGAAACAAAAGTATAGGGTCTATCGGTTGTGACCGAACATGTAGCCGGCAGAGAGCCCAAGGCCATAGGCAACGCTCAAAAAGGCATCGGCATGGGTTATTTTTTCCTGGCCGAACTTCTCCTTGAACACCCGGCGCAACATGGGGATGTAGGAAGAGCCGCCCGTTAAAAACACCTTGTCGATACGTGATTCGGTCAGGCCCGCCCGGTTCAGGGTATCCTCTATGGCGCCCTGGATCTTGGCAACATTAGCGGCGATCATCCCTTCAAACGCCTCTTTTTGAACCGCTTCCTTGATAACGATGCCCTGCTCGTTGAAATCAAGGGTGGCACAATCAAGGTCGGAGAGCGCACACTTGGTTCTCTCCACCGAGCGGTAGAGGTTGAGCCCCAGATTGTGTTCCACCAGGGTCTGGAGATTCTCGATCAAGCGCTTGTCGGAAAACGAAGCAAACTGGTGAAACTCCTTGACAGACCGGACAAGCTTGGGGTCCTTGAGCTGGGGAATCCAGTTCCACAACCGAAGTTTACGGGTGATGGTAGATGAAAGCCCCAGGAGGTTGGTGCTCATGGGCAGACTCACCCTCACCTCTTTGCCAAGGTAGGGAGCGGCCTTTTCCCACATGAGATCGGAATCAAAGGTGTTACCGCCGATGTAGATACCCCCGAGGGAGAGAATGTCATTGTTTCGGTCGTAGTCGTTCGGGTTGCCGCCCTTCAGCCTGATCACCGTGAAATCCGAGGTACCGCCACCAAAATCCCCGACAAAGATCAGCTGCTCCTCCCCCTTTTCCAGGGTTTTCTCGTAGGACAGGGCCGCAGCAATGGGTTCAAGCTGAAACTCGATGTTTTTGAACCCGGCAATCCGGGCCGCGGACCGAAGCCGCTCCTCAGCCATCTTGTCCTTTTCGGGATTCTCTGAAAACACCACCGGACGGCCCATCACCACGGAGTCAAGGTCAGGATTCCCTGCACTCTCACCCTTTGCCTTCAGGTCCTTCAGGATAAGAGAAACCAGCTCGTCAATGGAATAGCTCTTCCGGTTGATGGTGGTTTCGGTAAAGGTGGCATCCGGAAGAAATGATTTGATGGACTGCATGTAACGGCCGTCGGAACCGTTCAGGACATACTCCTGCACGGCATCCTCGCCCGTGTGGATATTCTCCCCCTCCTCGTCCCGGTAAAAATAGAGAACCGATTTCAAATACTTGGTGTTGCTGTTTTTCGGATCCACATCCACCATATTCACCTGCCCTTGGTTGCTGATGGCAAGGGCGGAGTTGGACGTCCCAAAATCAAGACCGCAGGCTGTTGTCATATAATCTTTCCTTAGTTTTAAAAAGCGGAAATAATACGCCTTTAGGGTGTATGCGTCAACCTTTTTTTTCAACGCAAAACAATAATTCAAACCGGCACCATCGATCACGAAACAATGACCACCTAAAAAAAGCCTTGACATTGAGGTTCAAAACCCGCAAGTTTGTCACCACTGGTGACAAACACAAACATTCCCGGGAGGACCCATGAACAAAACCCTGCCAGCCACGGACAAGAAAGAGATCACAAAACAGAAACTCATCGACGCTGTGGGCAAAATTTTAGCCAAAGAAGGGTTCAAGGGGCTTGGCGTCAACAAGGTTGCCCGGGAAGCGGGCGTGGACAAGGTGCTTGTCTACCGCTATTTCGGCGGATTGGCCCCGCTTGTCCTGGCTTACAGCCAGACCAGGGATTTCTGGCCCACCAAAGCGGAGCTGATCGGGAAAGACCTCGACCGCCTGAAACAGATGCCCTTTGACCGGCAGATGGCTGAATTCTTCAAGCGGTTTCTCCGGGCCATTCGAAAACGCCCCTTGACCCAGGACATCCTTGCCTGGGAGATGCTGGAACGAAACGAGCTGACAAAACAACTTGAACAGGTCCGGATCAAAACCATTCTTGAGTATTTTGACAGCTTTGACAACCTGCCGGACACCATTGATCTCTCCGCCATTGTGGTCCTCATGGCAGGGGCGGTCAATTATCTGATCATCAAGTCCCGGATCCACACCACGGTGGGAGGCATCGACCTTGCGTCCGACCAGGGATGGGAACGGATGGAAACCGGGATCGACCTCCTTTTAAAAGGCATTTTCGACGACTAATTTTTTTTGCAAAAATTGTCACCACTGGTGACCTCAACCCACATCATAGACAAAAGGATCGTTATGACCATGGAAAACAACCACCCTGCCCTGGACTATTTCACCGAAGGATACTCATGCTCCGAAGCGATTGCCGCCGCCTATGCCCCAACGCTTGGCCTTGACCGACAAACCGCTGTCAGGATCGCCACGGGATTTGGCGGAGGCATGGCCCAGGGCAAGACCTGCGGCGCCATCACCGCAGCCTGCATGGTCCTGGGCCTGAGGGAAAGTTCAGGGGTTGCCGGGGATGCCTATTCCAGGGACAAGGTGTATCTGCTGGTCCAGGAATTTTCCCAGCGTTTCGCAAAACGTTGCGGAGGGACCCGTTGCCGGGAACTGCTTGCCATCAACGGCATTGACATAAACAAACCCGAGCAGATGAAAAACCTTCGCCAGAACGGCCCTTGCTTTGAGATGGTGAAGGCGGCCGCCCGAATTTTAGACGAGGTCTGTGAAGAGGAGTTCTGAACCTTATGTTTCATAAACGTCACAGAATATGGATTTCAATCCTATATTATTACTTTTTTAACCCAATAGAGAGAAAAAACCTCCCCATAGAACATCCGACGCCTTGTCATTTATCGACCAATCAAATGATTTAAAAAATTTCTTTAATGGCGAATGATGATTCCCTTTTTTGTCCTAGGAAGGAATGAAGCGATCTCTTTATCTATTACCAAAAAAAGGATCGCATACGTGAACGCAGTTCACTTTGAACGGAACGAGGCTTGCATAAAGGATTTCGAATAGTTCGCAAATTGCGTTTCAAATTTAAAGAGGAGTTAGGACAGACTGGCCCAGACCGCTACCTGGTTTGTTTTTTCTTATGTTGACGGGAGCTGTATATCTAATAACCAGTAGAAAGGAGCAAGAATGATAGCAAAAGGAACATGCACGATCAGAACGTATCAATTATTTTTTTTTTTAGTCTGCTTACTGTTTTCAAACAACCTGCTTGCCAATGATTCCTCCCCTGAAATTTTTCAAGCAGCCCAAAGCGGTTTAGACCGGTTCTTAAACCAAATCCCTGAAAACGATTTAGAAAGCTATGGTTTTTCTCAAAACAGTTTGTTAGACCACGCATCTTTAGGAATCCCCTTAGAACTGTATAAACTCCTCCCTTCGGAGGTCACTGATTATGCCCCGGGAATGAGTGTTGACTCATTAATCACAAAAACGGGAATGTGGTATTTCCCAGTGAAAATAAACGATAAAATATCATGCATTTTAATTGTGGACCGCATCGACAACGCCTGGAAAGCCGTTTCCCTGGGGAATGCGGCTCTGGCAGCCCAGCTATCAAAAGTTATCAGATCATTGCCTAAATCTGATAGGGCCGACATGAAATTGATATGCTCATTTCAAGCCAAAGAATACCTGTTCACACTTCCCCAAAAGGGTCAGTACAATTTGACCGCCCTAGGATTTCAGGGATTGACCAACAAAACAGATTCAGAAAAAAGTGCCCCATTGTCGCTTGAAGAGGTATCAGACACCGTCAATAGATTGAAACCCATAATAGAAAATAATATTAACGACATTTTGCGATAGAGAGAAATTTCATGGGACGTATAAAGATTCTTTTGATTATCAATCTAATCATTACGCTAGGCGCAATCAATGGTTTAACAAAAATCTTAGAAACCCCTCAAGTCACCCAGGAAAAAACAGAGTGGTGCTGGGCGGGTGTTTCCCAGTCTGTTTTGGATTATTACGGAGAATCATTTACCCAGACACAAATAGCCCAATACGGCACAGGGGGAGCAAATATCTGGAACTGGTTGTGGGGCAGAACACTCTATCCCACCCGAAACGGGATAGACATAATCTTGAATCACTTTGCCGGTGTTTCAACGACACCATACCCCCAATATCTTTCTTTAATCGATTTAGAAGAGAATATCAGTGATGACAAGCCTGTTGTTATAAGGTGGGGCTGGTCAAACGGGGGCGGACATTTTGTTATAGCCCGGGGCATTGAATCCGACAAGGTTCATATTATGGATCCATTTTATGGCGCTTCAATAAATACCTACAACTGGGTTAGAAACGGAAGCAATCATACATGGACACACACACTTGAAATGGTTACCAGACCTCCGATTTTAAGTATTACGCCTTCAAGCCTGGTTTTCTCCATTGAAGATACCCCCCCCTCACAATTGCCCCAAACGCTGCAAATCACAAACTCCGGTGATAGAGATTTTGACTGGTTTGCCGCAAGTGACGCGGAGTGGCTGGTGGTTGACCCGGAATCCGGTAATGCGCCCTGTGAAATCGATATTAACATTGATACTTCAAATCTAATTGTTGGGACATATGGCGCAAGTATTACGATTATAGCGAGCGGTGCACAAAACAGTCCGCAAACCATTCCCATATCACTTGAGATCAAGGAAGACACGCCAGGGCTTGATGATGACCAGGATGTTGATGGAATTGACATTGCGATTATAGCGAACAGCTTTAATGACCACCAAAATAAATTAGACTTAATTGCATCCCAATTTGGAAGCACAAACTGCAATAGTTTATATTTATAATGATTGCTTTATGTAGGACCGCAAATCTTATAGACTAAACGAAATGGCTTGCCCTTTGGCCCATCTACCGCGTTGCATCAAAGGGCCAATAGGCCTGGTAAGGAATGGGCGCTTCAAAGTGTATGGTTCCCCCGGCTGCCGGAAACGGCAGCCGGGGGATGGAATTAGTTACAACCTCCGGAAAGGCCGAAGTTCTCTGCAAAATCCGCTTGCAAGATGATGTTTACGTCGTTGATCAGCCGGTCCAGATATTCGGCCAGATCCTTTCCGTCAACATCCCCGTCCGGTTCAAAATCCCCTGTACAGCTCTGTTCAAGACCCAGCTGGTAAATGGAAAAATGTTCCAGTTCGATTCGGATCTTTTTTCCCACGTCATCAACGTGTTTGATGCCGGTCACCTTTTCCCAAAGAGCGGTATCCAGGTTCAGGGTGAAAACGTCCAGATCCATGGGATCTGTGATCCCTGCGTTGAAAAGGTCCTGATCCGTGTATGGAATGCCCAGGACAACCGGCGCTGCAAAACTGAGATTCTCAGGTCCCAGGTGAAGGGGAACGCCCATGCCGTTGACAGCGGCAGGCAGGGGCGCCACCGGCGACTGAATTTCACAGACACTGATCAAGGTGTTTTCACTTAAAGCGCCGCCGGACAATACGATCTCAACCCCTTTGAGCTGTGAGGTGTCATCCTGGATACTGACGTATCCTCCGGTGGGCGGCACAATCACCTCCTGCACAGTGATCACCTCATAGGGATAGGCCGGAAGGATCAGATCGATTTCCGTTGTCGTATCCGGGGCACTCACCGTTGCCTCCCGGCATTGCATGGCATGGCCCACGGTGACGGCCTTAACCACATAGGTACCCGTGGGCAACCCCTCTATCATGTAAGCCCCGTCTATCCCGGAAAGGGCGCCTGCCCCGGGCATGCCCTGGGTAACAGGAAAAGCATAGAGGCTGGCTCCCACCAGGGGGGTGACCCCGTCTTCATCCAGGGCAAGGCCGGAGATGGCGCCGCCCTTTTTAAGCCGTATCTCTATCTGGCTGGTCTCAAAGGCTTTGACCGTTACCGGTGTGGCCTGATCAAAAGAATAGGCCTGACCCGAAACAGCGTAATATCCGGGCACATATCCATGGGTTGCAAAAACATTAAGCTTATAGGAACCGGGGAAAGCATTTAACCAAAATCGGCCTTGCTCATCCACCAGGGGCGCTGATGGATGAAGGGCTTGTTCCGTAAGGGCAGAAGAGCAGCCAATCTGGACCTCCCGTATGGGATCTCCGGTATCGTCATCCACCACCTGCCCGGAAATCCTGCCGCCCTGCTCCAGTCGGAACTCAACCCCATTGACATGATCGCCAACGTCCACTGTGATGGTCTCGGCAGTGTCGTTAAAATAGGCCCCATCATACCATTCACCCACATACCATTGTGATTGGTCCCCTCCGTTATCAATCCGGAGGGTATACTCCCCGGGGGGAAGCCTGCTGATGGTAAAATCTCCGTCCTCGGAAAAATCGCCAATGCCTTCGTATCGGCCTGTCCGTGTATCGGCAATGATATTCATTTCAAGGGGGATAAGCCCTTCGCTGTCGTAAATGGTGCCACTGATGACGGCCTCGGGATCAAGCTGGATATCCTGTCCGCCGGTTTCTCCGGGAGGCTCGACCACAACCGGGGCAGCATTTCCCCAACCATAGCTGTTGCCAAAATATTTAAGACCGGCAAAACCTTCGGCCTCGGCTCTAAGTTTATAGAGTCCCAGTGGAACAGACCCGATGACATAATTGCCGTAAAGATCCGTCCTGGCATGGTAGCCGTGGTCAAAGAAAAATTGGGCAGGTCTTAGGAAAATATCCGCATCGGCAAGGGGGGTGATGCCGCCATCGTCCATGATTGTTCCCCGGACAACCCCGCCTGTGGTCAGGGCGAAATCAATTTGAACCGGAGCAAAATCAGCTTTTACCTCCACAAGCGTCGCCGCGCTGGAGGGGGTCACGTTGTCAAAGTACTCCCTGGCCAGACCGTCTGCAAAGGCTCGGACAAAATAGGATCCAGACCCCACATAAACTTCATAGTCGCCGTTTGCGTCGCTGGTGGCACTTTCCAGGAAATGACCGCTGGAAGACAACACTTCGATGGTGGCATCCGCAACAGACAGGTTGGTTTCACTTCGTTGGATACTACCAAAAATAAGGTACTTGGGTTCCAATACGAAATCGATGTTTTCCCCTGAATGAACGGCAATGGCCGTGGCACAGTCGGCGGAACCGTTCGCGCCATCGTACCATTCTCCGACATAATTCAGCTTCTTACAATCAGGGCAGGCATTGATATAAACCGCTTCATTGGGGATGCCGTTGATGGTGTAATTGCCGTTTTCATCAGTATCCGTCTGGCTCCACTGAACGCCGTCACATGCCTGGGAGCGAACAAAGACATGGCAGTTGGGAATGGGATTGCCGTCGGGATCGGTAACCGTTCCTGAAATAGCGCCTCCCTGCTCCAGAACCATTTCGATATCCCTATCCTGGCCCTCGGTAATGACCAGGGACTGGGCCTGGCTGCAATCCTGACTGCCGCCGGAAAGGTTCCACCATTTTTGGATGAAATTGACATCAGGATTGCCAGCAGACGCTGCCATAAGATAATAGGTTCCGGCCGGAAGGTTAGAAGAAAACCTACCGTCCGGGTTGGTGCCGATGCCATTTACCCATTGTCCGCAGGGTTCTGAAGAGAGATTAAGCCAGATATGGGGCACCCCCCCTCCGTTACCGGAGATTAACCCCCTAAGGCGTCCGCCGCGAACCGGTGCAAAATCGATGGATGTGGCATCCGGGTCAACAGGAAGGGCGTAGGATTGGCCGACAAAATAAGTCTCCCCGGAGTTTAGATAGATTTTGAATTTGCCGGAGGCGGGCTGGGGCAGCCCTGAAACCGTATAGGTCCCGTCGGAGCGGGTGGATACGCCCCCCAGGTAATCATCGGTCTCCCAATCATGGACGCTGACCCACAGATCAGGTATGGGAGTGTTGGCCTGATCCCTGACCGTTCCGGATACGATCTTCCCAGGCTCAAGAACAAAATTAACGGGCGGAAGATCTTCCCCCGCTGTAATAACCACTGGAACGGCATTGCCGCATTCCCGGGTGCCGTCGGCATAATCGTACCATTCACGAACATAATTCATATCATTGCACTCCGAGCAGGCATAGATATACACTTGGCCGCCTTCCGGGATGCCGCCGGCGCGGTAATAACCGTTCTCGTCGGTGTCAATGCCTGCCCACTGCTTTTCCCAGTTGCATTGCTCGGCTTTGATCTGGATATGAATTCCCTGGAGGGGAGTGCCATTCCGGTCGGTTACCGTTCCCGAAATGAACCCGGCCGGTTCCAGCTGGAAATGGATATCACTCCTAGATTGATCGACCTGGATTTGAATGACCTGGGCACCTTCACACTGAAAAGCACCAGGGGTTTCTGAACCTGCCCACCATTCGTTTACAAAGCTCATATTATCACAATTGGCGCAAGCCTCCACATGAACATTGCCTGCCGGAAGACCGGTGATGGTGTAATAACCATTGGCGTCCGTATGATCCCCTCCCAGCCAGGTGTCCGTGCACGGTGTCTCATAAGCGTGCATCCAAAGCCCTGCAATGGGGTTGCCAAGGTTATCCGTCACCCTTCCTGAAACCGATACGCCCTTGTTAGGATCGGTCTCGCCTTCATCCACCCGCCCGTTATGGTTTGCATCCTCCTGACCATCTGAAACGCCGTCCCGGTCGGTATCAGCGGCTTTGGGATCCGTGATTGTGCCAGGATGGACATCTGAAATAAAAATCCCCATGTCGGTATGGGCGGGATTCTCAGGCTGGTTCAGGCCCACCTCTATCCCGTCCAGCAAACCGTCACCATCAGTATCCCTGTTCTTTGGATCGGTCTCACTCCCATCGACCACCCCATCTTGATCCTTGTCCTCGTTTCCATCCATGATGCCGTCATCATCCATATCGCCGTCCAGGGGATTGGAACGGTTTAGGATTTCGGTAAAATCAGTGATTCCGTCCTGGTCCCCATCCATGGTACCACCGGTATAAAAGGCACTGCATCTGGCAATCATGTAGCCGTCTTGGCCGGAATCGGCATAGACCCGGGAGGCCAAGGTCCTATAGGGAACCTGGCAGGGAAAGGCCGGTGTGGTGATGGGATAGACAAATTCTTCCTGCTGAAGCGTCGTGCGATCCTGGCATCTGAACACCATTTCCCTGGCTGTAAAGTTAATGGAGAGGCGATATTCCCGATTCGGCTGGATGGAGAGGCCGTTAAAAAAACCGGTCGCCAATATGTCCCAGTCCTCGTCATTGACTGGATCCGGCAGGTTTGAGCGGCAGATATAGTAGCCGGCCCGCAGGGTGTCGTCCCCCAGTCTGTCAATGAAGACCTTGGCCCAGACCAGGCCCTGCTCGCCCTGATACTCCTGTCCGCTTCCCGGTCCTCTTTCATCATTATAAAATGCGCTTCCCAGCCGGAACTGCCCTTTGGCCCCGGTGGATACGTGGCTGGCCGGGTCGATGGTGACATCCACGGCCACATGGGCCAGGTTTTTTTCCATTCTCAGCTCTGCAGTTTCCTTGGCCCCCCTGGCATTGGCAAGGAGAAGAAGTTGGCCGTCCTCTATCCGGCTGGCGGCTTCATTGGAGCGCCATTTCCCGCTGTCAAGACCCCCTGTTGAGAAATCATCATACAGGTTCCCGTTGACGTAGACGTTGTCAAATTCAGCAAAAATGTATTGAGGACCATGGGAAAGATCTTTCTGGTCGTCGACATACACCCTGATATCTGAAACTGTCGTGTAGGAAGCCCCTTTTTTCGGTGGCAGATCATTAAGGATCTTTGATGCCAAAAGCGCTTCGGCAACATTGTAAAAGTTGAAAACGACCGGTTTTTCAGGCTGGGAGATATCAATCTCCATGGCGTACCAGGTGTCAAATGCCAGGCCGGCCGCGACGGGGATTACCCCTTCAGACAGAAGTTCCCATTCCTCCCAGGCGTTGTCGTTAATGCGATAAGCCTGCCAGGCGATCTCCAGACCGTTCCCCCAATCGCCCAGGTAAAAACTTGCCCAAATATCTCCCTTGGGGCCAGTGGGGGTTTCCGCCTCTGAATTATAAAGGTAGGCGTTCATCCGGGCAAAAGCCTTATCACTTGAACCCGGCTCCATGGAGCAACCGGTAAGTTTAACATCGGCCTTGAACCGGTTGACCCGGTCGTCAGGGTCGATTCTGACCCGCTGGTATGCGGAACCGGTGCGGGGCCTGGCACCCATCTTCAGGATTCCATTTTTAACATACCGGTAATTTTCCAGCATCCCCCAGGATAAATTCCAGGAACCGGCATCAATAAGGCCGTCCTGACTTGAAAATGCATCATGGATTTCATAGGGACATGAATCGCCGCAGAGATCACCGAATGTGGTGGAATGGCTTAATTGAAGCCCGGTTACATCGGCGCCGGACAGAGAAATGGGATTTCCAGGACACCATGCCAGGGAATCACCCAAATCGGGCAGGCTACCCCCTGAGTCATTGAAATCATGGAATGCCACGACAACCACCGATGCCGGGAACAGATTCCCAAGATCCAGTGTGAAGTCCCCAGGGTTTGCGATCTCTGCCTGGGCGACATCTTCCCCGGTTTGAGCATCCGTGACAGAGATGTAAACCTTTCCCGTGGACGAATCCCAGTTTTCGCAGGTGATCGCCCCACTCAGGTTTAATGCATGGGTCCAATCTCCCCCTGCCGACAGAAGCATAAAAACTGAAACCACTAAATAACATAGAATACGCATCGCGTGAATCATAGTTCCCCCGTAATAGGTTGATATTTGCGAATTTTAATAGCAAATTGCATACCTGATATTTCCAGGGGTACTTGTTATGCTGATTTTATTCAAAGGGAGAATGG
>JAEINR010000130.1 GCA_016342325.1 Desulfobacterium sp. | reverse complement strand
GTCACGCTATGGCTCAAACTAAAGAGACATAGGATCAGAAGCAAATTTTACGCCAACCGTTATTTGTGGCAATAGCCATTTCCATTGTGCATCCCGGTACGTTACAAAAGGCGCAAGTGGATCTCACGGAAATTTATCAGGAGGGGGACCCTGTTAAGAACGTGGTGGTCTTTGGCAGCGGTCAGGTGGACCGATCCCCCTGCGGCACAGGCACCTGCGCCAAGATGGCCTGTCTCCACAGGTCAGGAGAACTAGGCATTGGCGATGCCTATGTCCATAGTGGGATCTTGGACACCACCTTTGTGGGAAGAGTGGTCGAAGAGACCCGGGTGGGGAAAATGCCTGCCGTCCTTCCTGAGATCACAGGGCACGCACACATCACAGGGTTTCATCAATTTGTCGCAGGTGAAAAAGATCCCTTTAAAAACGGTTTCCGTCTGATTTGAAAATGGTGGGGTTGGAAAATGGACTGCCCGTATTGCCTGTTTCAAATATTGTACTTCATAAAACGAAAAAAGTGACATCCGAAATTATAGAATGTTTTTCTGAACACATTATCAAATCTTTTGGAGAGAAAATATAATCAGATATTGTGACTGTTTACAATCTCTATGCTATTCATGTTGGGTCTCACCCAACATGAAATAGCGCTCATTTGTTTTGATCTGCTTACGGTGTGCTAAGCGCCCAGGAACTTGGTTTTAATTCTTTCAAAATGGTCGATAATGAATTGTTTTTTGATTTGAAACGCCATCTTTGGATCATTCTTTGAAAAGGCGTCATGGCAGGCTGTGAGCTCATCCACAAGGGACTGAACCTCCAGGGGCCAGTCGCAATTATCCAGGGTGATGAACCATAGCCGGAAGGTCTGCTCGTAGAGCCCCTGGGAGAGTTCGGCAACCACGGGGTTTCTTACGGCGTCATAGATGATTTCCCGCTGAGCGTTATCGATCTCAACCAGTTTTTTTTTGTCGTTTTCCCTGTCGTTATTCTGCAGAATGGCTTCACATTTCTTTTTTACCGCATCAAGCTGCTCCAGGTGTTTTTCTGTGATATGTTCTGCGGCCAAATTTCCTGCCAGCCCTTCAATTTCAAATCGGGCCCTGTATATGTTCATCATGTGCTGGAATTTTATCTCAGTGACCATGGTGCCGGTGCGGGCAATGACCCGGGCCAGTTTTTCCCATTCAAGCCGGTTAAGGACATCCCGCATGGGGGTACGGCTGACGCCGAATTCCTTTGCCAGAACATTTTCATTCAATATCTGTCCGGGGGCGTATTCAAGGAACAGGATTCTATCTTTTACAACCGTGTAAATTTGTTCATTCATTTAGTGAGCCTTAGGGAAACTGAAATTGTCTGAGTTCATTCTCTGATCCATTTTTGTTTATCTTTTGGTTCCGGTCACCATATATACCATCGCCTATTTTGATTTTCAAGTTGGATTTCATGGGGCTTTTATCCTGTGGCTGTTCTGAGGGCGTGGATCACCGGCAGAAATGAGTAGAAAAAGACCACCATCACCAGGATGGAGGAGAGAATCAGTGCTGCTGCGTGCCAGGGCCTGAACCCGAAGTTCCGGGTCATGCCCGTGCCGATGAGCCACCATTTCCAGGGTTCGGCCATCCATACGCACCAGGGAAGCCAGGCGACCAGCACGGTGGTGCCGGCGGCCAGGGCGTAGATGGATAAAAACCGGGGAAAGCCCACCCGTTGATTCATGAACATGGTCATGATCATGAAGCCGAAGCCTGCGGTCACAACAGCCATGCCCGTTGCATTGAGAAAATAGATGCCTCCCTCCATCACGGGCCGGGTTGAGCCGTTGGCGGCCAGGGCCGCCAGGGTTGATATCAGGCCCGAGATGACCAGAAAGCCCAGGGGCTTTTTTACGCCCATGGTTTGGGGCAGGGTCTGGAAATAGCTGCCCGGCTCCTTGAGCAGGGCGATCAATGTGGATAGATAGAATTTCACGGGTGCACCTTTTCTTTCAACGATTATAGTCCGGCAAAATGGGTGATGATGCCCAGCACCATCATGAAGATTGTCAAGAAAAAATAGGCCCTGCGCTCCAACGCTTTGGTGAAGTAGAATCGGCCGTTCTCGTAGGTGATTGATTTTGTTTTTTCCTGGTTTTCTCGTGGCTGTTTCTGTGTCATGGGATCCTCCTGGGTTGGAAATGGGCCGGGCAGGCCCCTGGACCTGCCCGGTGGTTTTACCGCTGGGGGTGTTTAGAAGCCGGGCAGGCCGCCAAACCCCCTGTAGCCCCAGTATACGGTGGTTAAAAGAATTAGAACGACATTGGCTGCCACCCACATGATGACACCTACCTTGAAGTAATCCTTGGGCTCAAGGTAGCCGCTGGCGTAGACAATGGCGTTGGGAGGCGTTCCAATGATGAGGCAGTAGGCAAATGAGGATGCGGCCGCTGTACTCATGGCGATAAAGGGCAAGAATGTTGTCCCGGGGTGGACAAGCCCAGCCATGTTGAGGGAGATGGGGCCGACGGCCGCGGCGGCGGGACCGTCTGCCATGAGGTTGGTGAGAACGGCCGTAAGACCGTTGTTGACAAGCATCAGAGGAACTCCGGAATCCATTCCAAGGGGGGCCAGGGTGTCGATGACGCTTCTGGCCATCCAGTAGGCGGCACCGGTCTGGTCAAGGGTGCGGCCGAAGATGATGGCACCGGCATAGAGCCATACAACGCCCCAGTCGACTTTTTCCTGGTAATCCCGCCAGTTGACGATACCAAAGAGAAGATAGGACACGGCACCTGCAACGGCGATGACGCCGATGCCGAGGCGCATGGGGTATATGCCCATGTTATAGAAGATCTTTTCGGTGAACCAGCCGTAGAGCATGACGAGGAAGATGATGAGAGCGATGATCTGTTGGCGGTTCCATGGACCCATCTTGTCGATCTCCCGCTTGAGGTGGTCCATGGCAGGGGTCAGGTCGGTGATGATGGGTTTGAATCGCCAGTTGAGGGCGATCCAGGTGAGGGGCATCATGCAGATGACAAAGGGCATGGCATAGCTGACCCATTGGAAATAGCCGATGTCGAACCCGAACATGTCCTCGAGGTAGGTCATCATGATGACGTTCCTGGCGCCCCCCGAGGGCGCACCGAACCCGCCGATGTTACAGGCCATGGCAATGGCGATCATGAGCATCTTGGCAAGCTCGGGATCTTCCGGGACCTCCTTGGTCAGGCTGTTCTGGTAGAGAAGGATACCGATGGGCAGGAACATGGCGGCCAGGGCGTGGTCGGAGATAAAGGCGGCCAGGGGCGCGATGATGAGGACGAAGATCAGGGTGATCCAGCGCACGTTGGGCACGGCCAGGCGCTTGAAGATCATGAGGCAGACCCGTTTATCCACCCCTGTTTTGACAAAGGCCACGGCAAACATCAAACTTCCCATGATGAACCAGCAGGCATCGCTCCAGTAGAGCATGGCCACCTGTTTCCTTGACACCACGCTTGTGAACACCAGGATCAGGCCGATGCAGAAGGCGACGCCGGGAAGGGGGATGCACTCGGTGACAAAGCAGAACACCACAAAGAACATGGTGGCCAGGGCCACCTTGATGTGCCAGCTTCGTTTGTCCGCGATTTTTTTATCCTTGCCCGTGAGATCGTCGTAGGCGAGGGTGTCCCGCCTGAGCTTCAAACTCTCCATCATGGTGGCCTGGAAGGCGTCGTCCGTGAAGTTTTCCTCAATATAGTTTCTTGCCTTGGCAAGGTTTGTGGTATCCACGGTGATGTTGTACTTGTTGCACCACTTCTCGTTTCTCTTTAAAAACCGAGACTTGGCCATGGCGCCCATCTGCATGTTTTGCTCCATCATCTTGGCCGTCAGGAGCTGCCACTGGCTGACATCCGATGGTTCCTGGTTGAACAGTTCCTGGGTGAGATGACTGATAACCGCCTTGGGGCCGACCCCGTATTCCGTACCCACATCCTTGATGCTCTTGGGGGTGGGCATCAGCAGGATCAGGGTGCAGATGATTACTGGAAAAATAAAGAGTTTCCAGTCCACATACTTATCGTATCCGGTGATTTTTTTCTTGGTTTGTTGTGTCATTTTTATCCTCTATCACTTGTAAGCGTTCTGTCTGATAATGAATCCTGGCGCTACAGGATGATTTTGGCCATTTCGAAAAAGAGATCCTGTTCCCTGATTATGCCGATCACCCGTTCGTCCTTGGTGACGATGAGGCGTCTCAAGCCCGAGGTGACCATGAGGTCGGCCACTTCCATGAGGTTGGTATTCTCATGGATCACAGGCGGGGTGGCGCCCATGAGCGCCGCTACTTTTTTGTCGGCCAGGGCCTTTGTCTGGGTGAAGAACATGCCGTCCCAGAACATGGACGAGTACTGGACGCTGTCCGCCATGGAGGGTTTGGGCGCGGAGAGATAGGCGGGTCTGACCGCTTCCAGCAGGTCCATGATGGAGAGGATGCCCACGGGGGTGTTGGTGTTGTCAAAGATCAACAGGGACCGGTGGCCCGTCTCCATGAGCCGGGAGCTTGCAATGGAGCCCTTAAAGGAATCCAAGAGCTTTTCCATGGCCTCCTTGAGGGTCGCGTCCGTGGTCACCGTGGTGTAGTCCTCGATGCTGAGCATGATGTCCCGGGCCTTTTTGTCCTGGTGTTTTGCCCCGATGGTTTTTGCGGTGTAGGCATCCTTGATCTTCATGGCCAGAAGATCGATGTCGCAGGGTTTGTTCAGGTAGTCAAACGCTGACCTTACCAGGGCCTTGATGGCCGAATCCGGGGTGCCGTGGCCCGTGAGCATGATCACTTCGGTGTCAGGGGCGATGCGCTTGATTTCGGCCAGGGCCCTATGGCCGTCCATGCCGTCCATCATTATGTCCAGGATCACCACGTCCTGGGGCTTTTCTTTAATGATGGCGATGGCCTGTTCACCGCTTGCGGCAATGGTGGTGGCAAAGCCTCTTTTTGTAAGCAGGGTTGATGTTGTCTTACGGAATCGCTCCTCGTCATCCACCATCAACACCTTTATCTGTCTGGACATTGTCAGGGGTCTCCTTTCACTTTTATTTTCGGTTTTTGTTGATTTATCTTTTATACTTAAGCCGTTACCTGGCTTGGGTTCCCATGGGGCATGGGCAGACGGATGGTGAACACCGAGCCCTGGTTGAACTCGCTTGTGAGGGTCACCTCCCCGCCAAGCCCTTTGACGATGCCATAGACCGTGCTCAACCCCAGTCCCGTTCCCTGGCCCACGGGTTTGGTGGTGAAAAACGGCAGGAACGCTTTCTCCATCTCTTCCCGTGTGAAGCCGCATCCGTTGTCGGCCACGGTGGTGGTCAGATCCGATCCTTCCCGTATGCTTTTGATGCGGATCTCGCCTGTGGATCTTCCCTGGAGGGCGTGGATGGCGTTGTTGAGAAGGTTGAGGAATATCTGCTGGAGCTGGTTGGCGTCGCTCATGATCGGGGGAAGATCCGGGTCGATCTCATGGAGGATACGGATGTTTTCCAGCCGTGCCCGCTGGTCCACCATATGGACGATCTGGGGAAGGAGCTCCTGGAGTTTCAGCAGGGTGATCTTGTTGTCCGATTTCCTGGCAAAGTTGAGCAGCCCCTGGGTGATGGTGGCGCATCGTTTGATCTGAATCGCGATCTGGCCGGTTGAATCCTTGAGCTGGTCCAGGGTTTCCAGGGCGTTGTCGTCCAGGGTTTCCTCAACCTCGGAGATCAGCTCGTCGATGAGGGACAGCTCCGCCTTCATCACCTGGAGGGGATTGTTGATCTCATGGGCGATGCCGGTGCTCATCTCCCCCACCTCGGCAAGCTTGCCTGCAATGATCAGCTGGGTCTTCATCTCCCGTTTTTCAGCATCGGCGATCCTTAGGCGGTGGGCCATGTTGGACGCCATGATAGAGCCGGTGACGGCCACGGCCACCCCGCCTCCCAGGATGATGAGAATCGACACAAGGGCGTAGACCGCAAGGGGGGCAAAGGCATCGGTTGCGGCCTGGCGAACCACCAGGATCCACCCGGTCTCTTCCAGGGGGACAGCGCTGTAGAGGTATTGAACATTGAACCTGCCCCCTGCGCAGAAGGAGGTGCCCCGGTGTTTGTCTAGGGCGTAAAGGCTGAACTGGGGATCCTGTTCCATGAGTCGGCCGCCTGACCTGCGCCGGGTCTGGAAGGTCCCGTTGCTGTTGACGATATAGGCCTCTCCGGTTCGTCCGATCCGGATGTTCTCCACAAGGTCATTGAAAAAGTAGGTGTCGATGGTGGCCCGTATATACCAGGTTTTATCTTTGGTGATCCGCTTGACTGCGATGATGAAATGGGGGATGTTCCTGAACCCCAGGAACTCGTCGGAGATGTAGACCCCCTTTTCCTGTACCTGCCTGAACCAGGGGGTGTCGGCGTAACTCTTGCCGGCAAGGTCATAGGGCCCGGCATAGGCCAGGTGGTTGCCCTTGGCATCAAACGTCCCCAGGTCCACAAATGCCTTTGACTGGGTCTGGAGGGTCTTGAACAGCTCGTTCAGGGAGGGGTTGTCCGATATGAGGTCAAAATCGTTGGATGCGATGATGAACTTCAGGGTGGCGCTCTTGTCCTTTAAAAAAACGTCTATGAGGTTTCTGTGGTCAACGGCGATTCTCATGAGTTCGTCTTTCACCTGGCGGCTGGAGTAGGTGGTGAAGTAGAACACAATGGTGGCACATACCAGGAGCAGGAGAACCATGGGAATCATGAGAACACGGAAAACAAGCATTTTTTTTATGGTGTTTGGATAGTTTGTGTTCACGGCAATGACTCCATTCATTAAGGGGTGTAAAGGGTGTTTGCTCAACTTCTGAAATTGTGAATTGCAAGGGCGGTGCCAAACCGTGTTGTCCGTTTGAGTAAAATGTGAAGTTGGGGAATAACGGGCGTTTTGACGTTTTTATGCCGGAGGATGACACTGGATGTGATGATTTTCAAAGGCGGATTGTCAGCTGTTTTTACAAAGCGTAAAAAGGGATTTTACAATGAACCGGGGGAGGCGGGTTTGATATGGATTTAACGGATAGATTGATAATAAGGACAATAAGCTAGGCCTGACCCCAATAAAAAAAGGACGGGCATGACGCCCGTCCCGGTGGTTTAGGGCCAGGGATCAGTTATCGTCAAATACCCTGGAGGGGTGGCGGATGATCTTGCCGATTTGGGCCTGGTTGATCTTTTCTTCCATGGCTCTTTTTTTGCTCCGGGCCTCGCGCACCTTAACGATGAGGGTCTCTATTTCACAGGGTTTAATGAGATAGTCAAATGCCCCGAGCTTCAATCCCTCGATTGCGGATTCGGTGGTGGCGTGGCCGGTGAGCATGATCACCTCCACTAGGGGGTGTTGCTGCTTGATCCTGCGCAACACCTCGCCCCCGGCCATGCCCGGCATTTTGACATCCAGGATCACCACGTCCATCAGCTGTTTGTCTAAGGTTGCCAGGGCGTCCTCACCGTTGGTGGCGGTAAAAACGTTGCAGTCTTTTTTTTTCAGAAGCGTGGTGGTGGTTTTCAGGAAACGCTCTTCGTCATCTACGATCAATAGCCGTGTATCAAGCATCATGCCTCCTTATCTGTTCTCTATTGTATAGAGAATGAAGGTTCATTGTTTATTCTCTCTCTTAATTCCTCATTTTGTATCAGCAAATTTGGTGCCATGACGGCCAACGGCCATGGCCAAGGCGGTCTGTCCGGTTCCATGGCCATGGGTTCCGGTACCCATGCTGGGTTGTTTTACAGATTGTAAAACAGGCTGACACAAAAAATCGCTTTGGGTCCTTGGCGGGGGTAGGGAAAATAAGTCTGCTGTGGGATTGTCCTGTGAATTCAATGGTGTCTCCACAGTGTTTTGCTTATGGTTTTCGGTGGCATACCCCTTGCAAAATTGGGATGAAACTGATCTTGATACAAAATTTTTAGCTTTTAATAGGTAATCGTAAAAGGAGAAAAAATGAGAGCAGAAACACTAGTCGACACCGATGACAACCTGGCCTGGTGGAAGAACAGACCCGGCTACAAACCCTGTATTTTGCTTCTGGGCCTTGCCATCATGCTCTTTATGGCATTTTCCCCGGCACCCAGCACCCTGATGACGCTTGTCCTGGAAAAGGCGCCGCCCGGGTACAAACTTTCCACGGGCTGTCAGACCATCATGGACACCGTGAACAAGCGGCTCCATCCCAAGGCCTATGACCGGTACCAGAAGGCCGTGGTGAACAACAAACCTGTCCCGTTGGATGTGAAAGAGACCCTTGTCAGCCCGGAAAAGGCGGCCCAGCTTGCCAAGGTGATGGTGGGCATCCTCATTGTGGCGGCCCTGTTCTGGGGCACGGAGGCGATCTCCATCGGAGCAACGGATATCATGGTGGCGGTTCTCATGTATCTGTTCTGCATCCTGCCACCCGACGACATTGCCAAGGCTTATTTAAAGGATGCGGTCTTTTTCATTTTTGGCATCCTGGCTGTGGCCGTGGGGGTGTCAAAGACCGGGCTTGACAAGCGTATCGGCCTTATTCTTCTTTCCCGGATCAAAAGTACCAAGGCGTTCTGCTTTATCTTTTTTCCCACCCTGAGCGTGTGTGCGGGATTTTTGTCCGAGCACGCCCTGGTGGCCCTTCTTATCCCCGTGCTCATGGGGATTTATAAGGCGACCTGCAAGGCCCACGGTGTTGAGCAGGACAGGGCGCTGGCCATCCTGTTGCTCCTTGGCCTCACTTTTGCCGGTAACATCGGGGGGCCGGGTTCGCCTGCGGCAGGCGGCAGGAACGCCGTGATGATGGGGTATTTTGCCGATATGGGCGCGCCCATCTCCTTTGCCCAGTGGATGGTTCGGGGGCTTCCCTTTGTGCCGGTGATGTCCCTGATCCTGGGCATCTACATGTATCTTGTCCTTAAACCCAAGTTTATTGTTCCGGACATGAACCCCAGCGAGATCGTCAAACGTGAAGTTTCTTTGCTGCCAAAGTTCGGCGGCCAGGAAGCGATCATGGCCTTCATCCTGGTTGCCATGATCCTCGCCTGGATCATCCTTGGCGAGCATTATGGTCTTGGCGGACCCACCCTTGTGGCTGTGTTTGGTATGATGCTTGCCCGGATCGTGGTGTGGGAGGATATCCAGCAGGAAGTGGCCTTTGACGTGGTGGGCCTCTATGCTGCGGCTTGTGCCATGGGTGCGGGCTTGAAGTTCACCGGCGGCGCCCTGTGGCTGGCCAAGGGATTCGTGGCCTTGATGCCGGAGTTCATGACCCAGGGCGCAGGACTTCCCCTGGGTGTCGCTATCATGACCGGCACCCTGACCAACTTCATGAGCGATGGTGCCACCGTGTCCGCCCTGGGGCCCGTGGTGCTGCCCATGGCCACCCTCACCGGTGTCCATGTGTGGAAGGTGGGGCTTGCCTGCGCCTTTTCCTCCTCCTTTGCCCATTGCCTTGTGGTGGGAACCCCCAACAACGCCATCTGTTTCGGCATGGGCAAGGATCCTGAGACCGGGGAGCGCATGCTCAGCGTGTTTGATTTTGTGAAGTACGGGGTTCCCTTCTGGGTGCTCTGCATGGGTGTCCTTTATCTCTGGACCCTGGTGGGTTACTGGTCGTTTATTTCATGGCCCGGGATCGGTTAATCCCCGGGGCGTGGTTCGGTGTTGAAGGGCCTGGGCAGACTACCCTGCCCGGGCCCTTCTGCACCATGACTTCCGTAGAAGAAATGCATTAATTGAGATGCAAAAAAATGATAAAGTTGTTATAAACCGTGGACAACGGGTAAATCTTAAAAAGGGATATTCAGCCATGAGCAAGCCCATGTACAGGGTGTTCCGGCAGAAGATGATCATCATTACTCTTTTGATCTCCTTTGTTCCGCTGACGCTGCTTGGGTACACCATCTACTATGGTTTTGCCAAAGCCTACTGCCAGCGGGTCGAACAGCAGATGACCGCCAGGGTGACGGCCTGTTCCCAGAGCCTGGACCTGTTTCTTGAAGAGCGGAAGGTGATCCTGTCGGCCATTGCAAAGTCCGGTTCGCTCTCCTATTACAACGATCCCTCCCACCTGCGGGAGCTGTTTGAGACCATCAACAACCAGACCGGAGGCGGCCTGGTGGATCTGGGAGTGATCGACAGCCATGGCGATCATCTGGCCTATGTGGGCCCCTACAGCCTTGAAGGGTTTAACTACCGGGAGCAGGCGTGGTTCAACCTGGTGATGGCCAAGGGGATCTACGTGAGCGACGTCTACATGGGATTCCGGCAGATGCCCCATTTTGTCATCGCGGTCAAGGCCGGGGACGCTGCCGGGGACTGGATACTGAGGGCCACCATAGATCCTGAGATCTTTGCCCGGATCGTCACCACGGCCCAGACCGGCAAAACCGGGGACGCCTTTATCATCAACAGCGCGGGCATCTGCCAGAGCCCGTCACGGTTCAATAAAAAGGAAATCCTTGCCCCGTCCGGCTTGGACCCCTCACGGTTCGGTTCCAGCACCACGGTGGTGAAAAAAAACACCGTGTCGGGCCTTCGCCGGGTCCATGTCGGCAAATGGATCAATAACGGCAACTGGCTTTTGGTGGTCACCCAGGATCCGGATGAGAATCTTCCCTCGTTTTCAGACATGAAGACCGAGGAGATCACCATTTTTTCCCTCGCCCTCTTTGCCATTGTGGTGACAACGGTGGTGACCACCGGCATGAGCGTGAACAAGCTCCAGGAGCGGGACAGGGAGTTGGAAGAACTTAACGCCCACCTCATCCAGACGGACAAGATGGCGGCCCTGGGCAAAATGGCGGCAGGGGTGGCCCACGAGATCAACAATCCTTTGGGGATCATCGCCACCAAGGCGGGCTGGATGCGGGATCTCCTGGAAGAGGAGGCGTTTCGCAACAGCGACAACTTCAAGGAGTATGATGGGGCCCTCCGGAAGATAGAGGAGCATGTGGAGCGGGCCGGCAAGGTGACCCACAACATGCTGGGGTTTGCAAGGAGCATGGAGCCGGTGATGGAGCGGGTGAACATCAACGGGGTGTTGAAAAAAACCCTGGAGTTTCTGGATCACCATGCCCAGATCAACAACATCCGGATCAACACCGGGTTTGACGATGCCATTCCCGAGATCATGAGCGACCGGTCCCAGCTCCAGCAGGTGTTCCTGAACATTATTAATAACGCTGTTGACGCCATTGAAAAACAGGGAACCATCACGGTTGAAACAGCAAAAAACGCAGAGACCCTGGTCATTGACATTAAAGATACGGGCAAGGGCATTCCCGATACGGTGAAAAAGCGGATATTCGATCCCTTTTTTACGACCAAGGCAGCGGAAAAGGGCACGGGACTGGGGCTCTCCATCACTTACAGGATTATCGAAAAACTGGGCGGAACCATCCGGGTGAAGAGCCGGAAAGGCAAAGGCACCTGCTTCACCGTTGTTCTGCCCCTGACACTGTCGAAAAAAACAATTGCATAACAGGAGGTTCTAATGGAAATTAAAGTATTGGTTGTTGATGATGAGATCGATTTTCTCGAAACCATCGTAAAACGGCTTGAGAAAAAGGGGCTCCACACGGTGGGGGTCACCAGCGGTGAAGACGCATTGATCAAGATTAAGGAGAAGTACTATGACGTGATTCTCCTGGATATCAAGATGCCCGGCGGCATGGACGGCCTTGACGCCCTGAAGGAGATCAAGAGCCGCCAGCCCCTGGCCGAGGTGATCCTCCTGACCGGCCACGGCACCGTAGAATCCAGTGTCGAGGGCATGCGCCTCGGCGCCTTTGACTATGTGCTCAAACCCGCCAAGTTTGAAGAGCTGTGTGAAAAGATCGCCCAGGCCTATATGAAAAAGTCGGACCAGGACAACAAGATCCGCAAGGCAAACATCCAGCAGCTCCTGCGCTTCCCCGGACGGGTGTTTGACCAGGAGTAGCAGTCTTTCCCAGGTTGTGGCCGTTTCTTAACGGCCATGACCATAAGGGGGGGGGAGTTTCAGGGCAACACTAAATGCCCAAATTATTTCTGTTTACACGTTCCTGGTCCGCCATTTTTTGGGTAATAACAATTTTCAACGGGTTTCCCATTACGGTAGGTGTTTTTATTCGCCAAGTTTCCATTGGGGTACCATTTGTGATACGAATTTTTAATACCATTGGTATAATGTGCTTCCCACAATTTGTAATAATGCCCTGTTTTCTCTAATCCCCAAATTGTTTTAGTGCCGTGTAGTTTGTCATTTTTATATTCTACCCGCTGCTCAAGCCGATTATGTGCGTTACTCTTAGTCATCAGTGAAACACCATTCCTTTTACCGTTTCTGTAAGGCATCTGGTGTGATAAGGACCCATCTTGCCAATAATTACACTCAATATAAGTGCCGTCGTTGGGATTATTATTCGTATCAAATTTGTTCGCAGAATTATTTCCGGGATTTTGCATGGGGCACTGATTTCCGTAGCTCGGGGCGGGACTGGGGATACTTTTATTCACACACCGGTACTGGGTTTTATCCCACTGGGTTCCTTCAGGACAATTGCAGGCAGGCTTGTTGTTCTTATAGTCCCACACGGGTATGGTTCCGGGATATTGTGAGCAATCCGCGTTTGCCATGGTATTCTGCTGTTGAGCGATGCATCCGTTTCCGGCTGTGTTCAGAACAAGTCCCTGTTTACAGGCACAGACTGCCTGGCCTTTTTGCGAATCCCATACGGGCTCGGTCCCGGGAAATCTTGAACAATCCAGGCTGGATATGGCCAGTTCCTGTTGATTTGCACATCTGTTCAAGTTTCGAATCCATGGGACACCATCTGGACATGCACACCTAAGATTTCCTTGGTTGTCATAGTTGGGTATGGTGCCCGGATATTGTGAGCAGTCCAGATTATCCAAAGCTGCCTGCCGTGAATCTATACATGCGCTGCGGTTATTGTTCCAAACCGTTCCGGGGACACAATCACACACAACCTGCTTCTGGTCAGGATTCCACACGGGATAGGAATTGGGATACAGGCAATTTGCATTTGCAAGGGCAGCATCAATCTGACTAATACACTTTGTCTTATCCTGGTTCCACACCATATTGCCTGGGCAGCCACAAGCCGGCTTGTCCATTTTTGTATCCCAGACAGGGTGGGAACCAGGCCATCGCCGGCAGTCGGTGTTTGCAAGCAGGGTTTCCCTGTCAGGACGGTCGTCATCATATGAAAGGGTAGCCATTGTTCCTTTTTCTACTTTTTTCATGATATCCTCAGCCAGCACAGTGCAGAATGCTCCCTTGGCTGCAGCATCAGCGGCACGTTTCACATAGGCATTTGCAAGGTCAGCAAGATATGCAGCCTTTTCATAAACCTGATCAAAATTTTCAGATTCCCGCGTATTCTCAACAAATTTTGATTGTATGGCCTTGTAAGAAACGGTAAGTTTGTTGATCCTCTCCTGACTCGCCTTAGGGTCTGTTAAAAAATTAACGGTCTATATATAGTATGTATAGATCCGATATGATATACTCTTTTTATGAAAAAA
>JAEINR010000129.1 GCA_016342325.1 Desulfobacterium sp. | reverse complement strand
TTTATGTTATAACCTTCATTATACACTGGATCATGGTGCACTAAAACCTTTTTGGTTCTGGCTTGTCCAGGTTAGGCATTGGTGATATGGGCCTCAAAAAAATCACTCAAGAAGCCCGGAATTTTTCCAATACCTGGTCCGGTGTCACCACTCCGGCCTTTATTCAGGCAAGTTATGACATTAAATCCGGCATTTCATCACTCAGTGATACATCCGTTGGTAAGTTCACAAGCATGGCAGCACTTACAGCCAAGGCGACAAAATCAAATGTCGGTGAAATGACCAGTCTTTTTGCGACCGGATTCGGGATTTATCGAAAACAATTTGAAAATTTCGGCGCCGGTAGCATAAAAGGCTGGAAAAATCTGAGTGATGAGGAAAAGGACATGAAATTCGGGGAATACTTCAGTTCCGGTATTTCCACGGCAGTTAAGTATTTCAAGACAGACGGATCTCAGATGAGCCAGGGGCTTTCTACTTTGGGCAGTGCAGCGACAATGGCCGGTTACAGTTATGCTGAACAACTCAGTGTGTTGGGTGAATTGCAAAAGACCATGTCAGGTTCTGAAGCTGCTACAAAATTCAAAGCCTTTTTGAGAGACATTTCAAAGGCCGGTAACGCCCTTGATCTTGATTTTATAGATCCTGACACCGGTACACTTCAATCCATACCGGAGATTCTGAAAAAAATAAAAGAAAAGTACGGGGAGACCTTTGACCAGGCAGAGCTGGACGAATTGAAAAAAGCCACAGGCTCTGATGAAACTTACGCTTTTATCACAGGCCTGATTGACTCAACCGATGGGCTGAAAACAGCAACCACGGAAATGTCCAAAGCGGTCAAAGGTGGTATGACGGTTACCACCGAAATGGCGAAAGCAACGGAACGGGGCCCGTTGAAAGCGTTCTCTCTTCTGGCACAGCAATCCGGAAATCTTGCCAGTTCTCTTGGGAAAGGATTATCACCTATTGTTATGCCTCTTGCACATGGTATGGGCAAGCTGGCCATGGGTGCACAGTATGTGATTAAAGAATTTCCGATTGCCTCATCTGCTGTAATCGGGCTTGTCGCGGGAAGCGCAATGCTTGTGGCTGGAACGGTTGCAGCCGGTTACGCCTTTACCTTTCTCAAAGGGGGCGTTTTAGGTGCCGTAAAAGGATACGAGCTGATGAATACTGCCTGTCTCCTTACCCGGGCCAAGTTGATCGCGCTTACCATACAGCAGAAAGCTGGTGCTGTCGCAACGGGTATCATGACCGCAGCCCAGTGGGCATGGAACGTGGCCCTTAATGCCAATCCCATCGGGCTTGTTGTTGCCGGGGTTGCTGCTTTGGCCGGTGGTGCATATCTGGTTTACAAGCATTGGGAGCCGATCTCAACGTTTTTTACCAACATGTGGGAGAAGCTGAAAGGCATGGGCTCCTGGATGGGCAAAATCAAGAATTTTATCCCGGGTTTTAAAAAGTCCAAAGATGATGGTCGGGAGGATATTTCCACAATGCCTCCTGCTCCCGTGCTCCCGGTCAGGGTTGACACCAACAGGGTCAATGAAGAGATCGCAAGCAAGGTAAACCTTGCCGTTGCCGCGACCACTTCTCCAGACCCTGGACATCCCCTTGCCTATTCTTCTGATCCTGGCCGTGCTCCTGGTGCTGGCCTGATGGAGAATGCTGACAATCCCCAGGTTGATTATACCCGGGAGCTGTTGATTCGATCAGAGAAGAGCAGTCCATCGTCCGGCCCTGTCCAGATCTCGGTCTCCCAGACTTTCCATATTGCAGCCGGTGTCGATGCAGGCCAGGTGAGCCAGGCGGTCAATACCGGCATGGAGGAGAGCACCGGTCGTTTAAAGAAAACCATTGCTGGAATTTTCGAGAATGATCAGAGGTTGAGCTATGCATAAACCCTATATCACCACCCAGGGGGACACCTGGGATATCATCGCTTTTAAGTTGTACGGCAATGAAAAGGCCATGGATAAATTGATCGAGGCCAACCCGGCCCACAGGGACACGGTGTTTTTTAGTGCAAACGTTTCCCTTGTTGTTCCGGTGGTTGAAATGAGATCCACGGATCCGGCTCCGCCCTGGAGGCAAGTATGAGACGGGCCCGCCTTGAACTGATTTCCCAGGGAAATAATATTTCCCGGAACATCGCTCCCTATTTTACGAGCTTCTCCTTTACCGATAATTCGGAAGGCAAGGCTGATGATGTCAAGCTCACCCTTGAAGACACCCGGCGTCTTTGGCAAGGGGCCTGGTTCCCGGGCAAGGGCGATATGATCCGGGCGTCGATTGTCTGTGAAAACTGGGAGCGGCCCGGGGATAACAGGAATCTTTATTGCGGAACCTTTTCCGTGGATGAGATCGAGCTCCTGGGCCCGCCCGATGCCGTTTCCCTGGGGGGCGTTTCAAGCTTCACCACCACAGCCTTAAGACGGGAGAAAAAAAGCCGGGCCTGGGAAAACAGCAACCTTGAAACCATTGCCGGGGACATTGCCAAGGAAAACGGCATGGATCTCTTTTATCAGGGGCCTGTTATTAATTTTGTCCGGAGGGATCAGCGGGAGCAGTCGGATCTTTCCTTCCTTCAATCCCTGGCATCGGAGTCTGGGTTGAGCGTCAAGGTATCGGATAAGCGGTTGATCCTGTTTGACGGAAAAAAACAGGACGCCACTTCCCCGGTGGCAACGGTCCGGCGCAAAGATGCCTTGAAGCGGTTCTCCCTGAAGACCAAAACCCATGATGTTTTTAAGGCCTGCCAGGTCACCTATTGGGATCCGAAAGAAAAGGCGCAAAAGAAATATCTTTATACCCCGCCTGGCGGATCCGCATCGGGCCAGGTCCTGAAGATTAACACCCGGGTTGAGTCCATCCAGGAAGCCATTGACAAGGCTAAAAAGCAACTGAGGAAGAAAAACAGGTTCGAGGTCACGGGAAGCCTTACGGTAATGGGCAACCCTTTGTTCCAGGCGGGCTTTACCATCAATCTGGAAGAGTTCGGTAAGTTTGACGGCAGGTTCTTCATTGATACCGCCCGGCATGATCTGTCCGGATCCGGCGGCTACTCCACTGACTTAACCATAAGAAAGGTACTTGATTACTGATGATTCAAGATATTGCCAATAGATTGACCAGAATGGAGGAGCGGTTCAACCATTTTGTCCGGGTGGGTGTGGTTGTCTCCACCAAGCCGGAAACCGGCACGGTCCGGGTGCAGTTCATGGATGCGGATGGCATGGTCTCCCATGATCTTCCGGCCCTTGTTCCAAAGACCATGGAAGACAAGCACTATCACATGCCGGATGTAGGAGAGCAGGTACTGGCGATCTTTCTTCCCCTGGGGCTGGAGCAAGGCTTTGTCCTGGGATCGTTTTATTCAAACAGCGACCAGGTGCCGGTGCAGGATCAAAACCTGCACCATGTGAGATTTAAGGACGGCACCACGGTGGATTATGATCGGGCAAGGCATCTGCTCAAGATCAATTGTGTGGGCCGTGTGGTCGTTAATTCTGCGGTCAGTGTAAAGGTGACCGCACCCAATATAGAGCTTAATTAAGGAGGGCATATGCCAGGCATCGCAAGGGTGGGAGATCTTGCCGTTGGAGTTTGAGGCTCCTTTGGCTGGGTCTCAGTCTTTATCCAGGGGTCCCCTGGTGTCCATACAAACAAACGTCAGACCATGAGGTCCCCGGGGGACATCGGGATCTCTACCTGTCCGCCTTGCCCGATCTCCTTTTCCGTGACCGGATCCTCCACGGTCAAGGCTGATAAAAAAGCGGTTCATCGCCTTGGGGATGTCCACAATGTGGGGTGTGGCACCGGGATCGTGGTTACTTCATCATCAAATGTTTCAGCGGGAGGTTAAAGTTGTCAACGCTCATCATGCAGGTTCATGAATCAAAGCTTGCCTATGCTCTTATCAATAAATGCCTGGATCTCCACCGGGAGGTGGATGCGTTAAAGGTCTACGGGCTTGGAAACTTTTTCCCGAATATTGGTAGCCAATGGAATCAGGTCCTTGATCTTTTGAGGCTCGGAGTTTCTTCCAAGATCGCCTGGACCGGGCAGTCCATGACCAAGGGAGACACGGTGCCCGATGACACCCGGATCCCGCCCAACGTGGAGATCAACGAGGGCATGATCAGGGTGCTCCATGCCATGGCGAAAAGTAACGGGATCACGCTGGCTGAGGAGCATCTTTTTTTCGATGAATCAGACGGGTTTGTTCAGGCCATGGGCACCTGGACGGCAGCGGCCAAGCTTTACCTTGATATCCTGGTTATTGCCCAGGAGTTCACCATGTACCGGTATATGCTGTCTGAGTATTACTTGAGTTCGGAAAGCCTTGCAAGATCCCCGGGGCAGCTTGTGCCGTTCATGGGGTGCGCCATCCCTCTCGCAAGTGGGGACAAGTTCCCCCCGGCGCTTAACTGGGACGGAATTGTTGCAGCCTGTGGCGACTATTACAAAACCATCATGGTTACCCCGGCCCTGGAGGTCTTTGCAACACCTCCCGGGGGGAGGAATACGGAAACACTCAAGGTGGATGTCATGGCCATGGCGGATCCGGACAGCCTTGAGACCCGAACCGTTTATCCTTATACGTCGTCAAAGCCCATCATCGGGGTGGTCACGGCTGTTGATACGGATGGAACCTATCATGTTGCCAATATCGTTTTTGACGGAGACATGGCCCTGGCGCTCACCCTGGAAAAGCCAATTGGTGAAGCCCCGGCCCTGGTCACCTTTACTGTTCATACCATGGAGCCGTTATGACAATCGGTAATTTTGGCGACGTGATTTTTGAAGTCAGCGCCAAGCGGATCCGCACCTTTGATCAATTCAAACGTTCCTCAAAGGCAAGGTTTGCAAGGCACGATCTCATGGAGTCAAAGCCACGGCTTCAACATGTGGGATCGGATCTTGACGAGATCAGTTTTGCAATCCGCCTGGATATTGCCCTGGGCATCAACCCGGAAAAGGAGCTGGAAAAGATCCGGGAGATTCTTGCTTCCGGTGAGGATCAACTCCTGATGGTGGGCCCCAAAAAGGTGGGACGTTTTGTCCTGGAATCGGCGGAGGAGGATTGGCCCAAGGTGGACCATGCCGGGCGGATCATTGTGGCAACGGTAAATCTTAAATTGGTGGAGTTCATCGATGGATCTGGAAATTAGCGGCACCCTGGACAAGATCGTGGTGGGTGCTACAGGCAGACAAGAGATCATCCAGAACGTTAAAACCATCCTTTCCACGGTAAAGGGATCGGTCATGCTGGATCGTACCTTTGGCCTTTCCGGGGATTATGTGGATCTTCCAGGGCCTGTGCTTGAGGCCCGGCTTGCCCGGGAGATCGTCGAAGAGGTGGAACGCCAGGAACCCAGGGTGGAGGTTATCGAGGTGCGCTGGTCCAAGGCCACTGAAGCCGGGGACGGCAAAATGGTCCCGGTTGTATTAATCAAAATCAAAGAGGGAGTCCTGGATGCTTAATCTTTCTGAAATCAATTTTGTGGATCCTGATACCACCGGAGTGGAGCAACAGGTGATCACCACCTATGAATCGATCTCCGGGAAAAAATTGTATCCAGGGGACCCGGTTCGGCTGTTCCTGGAATCCCTGGCGGCGGTCATCTCCCAGCAGAGGGCCCTTATCAATTTTGCGGGCAAACAGAACCTGGTATCCTATGCAACAAAAGACTACCTTGACCACCTGGGTGCCTGGACAGACACCCCAAGGCTTGAGCCTTCCTGCTCGGAGACAACGGTTCGTTTTGAATTATCGGCGCCGGTTGCTTTTGTGGTCCTGATACCTGAAGGAACAAGGGTCACCCCGGACGGTAATCTCTTCTTTGCTACCTCGGTCGCCGGGGAGATCCCGGCGGGTACCACCTCCATCGATCTGCTTTGTGTCTGCGCCAGGGCAGGAGCCGTGGGGAACGGTTTTCTTCCTGGGCAGATCACCCGGCTTGTGGATCCCGTGGCCTATGTGGCGTCGGTTCGCAATGTCACGGTCTCCCTGGGGGGATCGGATGCGGAAAAAGACGACCCCTACCGGAACCGGATCAACATGGCCCCTGAAAAGTATTCTGTGGCAGGCCCGACCGGGGCTTATACTTTTTGGGCAAAGAGCGCCCACCAGGACATCATTGACGTTGCCGTGTTCAGCCCTTCAGAGGGAGTCGTGACCGTGGTTCCTTTGGCAAGGGGTGGAGAACTTCCCGGGGCAGAGATCCTTGACCGGGTTGCATCTTTGTTATCCGACAGGAAAAAACGGCCCTTGACCGATAAGGTGGTGGTTCAACCACCGACCCAGGTCGCCTATGACCTTGCCATTACCTATTATATTGCCTCCTCCAACGCGACCCTTGCCTCCCAGATCCAGGCCCGGGTCCAGGCTGCCGTTGATGGCTTTGTTCTGTGGCAGAAAGAAAAGCTAGGGCGGGACATCAATCCCAGTGAGTTGATCCGGCGAATCCAGGAGGCGGGGGCAAAGCGGGTTGAAGTGGCGTCGCCTGCATTCACGGTCCTTGGCGTAACGGAAGTGGCCAGGGAAACCTCGGTTACCATTACCTACGGCGGGGCTGAAGATGAGTAAGGATTTAAAAGCAACCAGCTTTATTGATCTCCTGCCGTCATCCATTGCCGAGGATGACACCATCCGGGCGGCGGCCCTGGCCCTGGATGAGGAGCTTCAGTTTGCTAACGATGGTATTTCGCTTGTCTTTATCTATTCCAGGATAGATGAGATCGAGGAGCCGTTGTTATCGATCCTTGCCCATCAAATGCATGTGGACTACTGGGACCCGGATCTCTCCCTTGAAACCAAGCGGGACCTGGTCAAGGGGTCCATTCCCTGGCATCGGATCAAGGGAACGCCCATGGCCGTTGAGACCATGGTCAAGACCGTTATCGGCGGCGGTGAGGTCCTGGAGTGGTTCGAATACGGCGGAGACCCGTATTTCTTCAGGATCTCCACAACCCATAGTCTTGGCGGGCCGGATACGTTTACGAAAAAGCTATTGCCGGCAATCAACATGGCGAAAAATACCCGGTCATGGCTGGAGAAAATCATAGTCAACAGGAAGACAACAGAAACATTAAATTTTAATTTTGCAGTAATCAGCAAAAAAACCATGGGCCTTGGGCCTGCTTTTTGGATCAAACCCGTTGAAAATCGTTTTATTGGGGTTGTCCCCCGCATTGGAACGAAAACGACTATAAACGCTATTTAAAGGAGTTTTTTTAATGGCAGAATTTACCGGCAATATGCTTACGAACCAGGGCCTTGCCCTGCAAGCAAAAGCCCAAACCGGGGTGTCTTTGCAATTCACCCGTGTGGGCCTGGGGGATGGGGTCCAGGGTGCCCAGGTTTTATCAGATTTAACCGCCCTGATGAATGAACGGAAATCAATCCCCATACAATCCATTGAGGTGATAGGGGACGGCACCACCCAAATAAACGCAATCTTGACAAATGCGGACGTACCACAGGGTTTTTATATTCGGGAAATCGGCATTTTTGCAAACGACCCGGACCAGGGGGAAATCTTATATTCGATTGCCTATGCCGGGGAAAAACACGACTATTTGCCCGCCGGGGGCGGTTCTACGGCGGTAGAACAGGTTTTAAATCTGGTTACTGTGATTGGCAATGCCCCCACAGTAACGGCGGTTTTTGCCCAGGTTGCGGCCATTGACGTGAACGTTCAAAGGCATTTTGTGGACGCGGCCACGGCAAGCGGGCAAACCACTTTTGTTTTGCCCTGGCCCTATAATCCCCGCAAGCCAAACCTCGCGATATACCGGGACGGTGCAAAATTAATCCGGGGCCTTGAGTGGGATCCACCCGCCGAAGAAATGGAAGCAAACACGAGTTCAAGCGTGGTTTTCAAAGCCCCCGTTTCTGGAATCGCCCTTGGTCTTGAATTCTTTTCTATTCCGGTAGATTCCGGCACCCATAAAATTGCAAAGATTTGGCATAAAATGGGTGATTATACCGTGACCAATGCCAACAATGAACATATTTTGACAAACCGGGATTCCGTGGCGGCATCCATATTTACCTTGGACCCGTTGATTTCTCCCGGCATGAGATTTACCGTGGTTAAGTCTGCCGATTTCATTTTGAAAATCCAGGCCCCATCCGGGGAGACAATTATTGATAGCACGCCCGGCGGGTATCTGGTCCATTTTGCGGCGGATCAGGTGGGGGCAAGTGTTACATTGGTTAAAATAGACAATAATAAATGGACTGTTGAACGGGGTTTTGGAACCTGGGAAACAGATCAAGCAGGGGTATAAATGACAGTATTTAATTTTGGTTTTGGAAGTACAGGCGGCCTGGATGAATTAAAGGGCAATGGGTGGGGTAATCTTGACAATTTGCATGAAATAGCACTGGCGGCGGGTGGGGCTGCCGGGGTCCGGGTTAGTGATCAATTCATTGACGCAAATTCAACCGATGCCAGACCGCTTGTAAAAGATATGTATATTGTCAATCAAGCCCTGTTGGATTTGGGGGCTAATGACGTTTATGTCAGTGGTGATTTGCGGATTCAATCAGGACGAATATCATGTGGTGGCACCTTGAGGGTTGCGGGAAACGTGATTATTGAACGTACCTTGGGGGATGAATCATATCAAAATGTATTGGATGTAAACGCCCTTGAGGTTGGCGGTGATTTCCGGGGTGAATATGTCAGCAATGCCAATCTGGGAAATATAAAAGTTGCGGGGAATTTTTCTCTCACCAATACGGTTGGAAATTTTCAAATCACAACATTGATTGCGGGCGGTGACGTTGTATTTGCCGGGGAAATAAAAAAAGTATTTTCTATCATGGCGGGCGGTGGCGTTGATATGAGTGGCTTAACCTCTGACATTTTCCATTGCTATTCAGGCCCCACCACAGACGCGGCCAGCCTGGGCGGGAATTGCGGCGATTTGTCAGCAAGCCGGTTTGTAACCAATGCGGGTGTGGCCTATGGAACCTTTGGAGAAATGAAAGGACACAAGGGGTTCGAGGTTTTGGGCGGCTTCCTTATTTGCTGTAAAGGCGAATTGAAATGGGGAACGGCTAAAATATACCTGAATGGTGTGGGTGCAAAACATGATTATTCAATGAAAAGCGGCGGGCATGCCGCTAATTGTTTGATATATGCCGGGGCAGGCACCCCCGTAATTCCATTGATTGAAGCGGCGGGCGGTGGCGGCTCCGGGTATCTGGTGACAACCACATACTACAGTGGGCCTGGTGGGCGGGGTGGAAACCTTTCCGTTTCTGCCAATGTAACGGTTACGGCCTATGAAGTGCGGGGCGGGTATGCCGGGCAATCGGCGGCGGGCAAGCCCCTGGGGGCTAAAGGCCAGGACGGCGTGGTGGATTTGGCCCTGGTCCTTTTGGAAGATATGGACCCTAACCGCCCCGCATTGTCCGAAGATACCGGATTGCCCACAAACAGCATTGAATGGGAAATTCCTGTAGACCATAACGGGGACGATTTGCATTTTGAGGTAATTCTTGACCGCGTTGTTTATGAATCAAAATCTTTGCCCTTAGGCAGTTTCCTTTCAACCGTTTCTGTTAATTTTTCCGGGGCGGCACCATACCCCCAAGGGGCTGGGGTTGTTCAATTTGATTTAACCGGGTTGGGGCTTGAGGATGGCAGACAATATCAGTTCCGGGTCAGGGCTTTTAAAGCTGGCGATGACACAAAAACGTCAATTTGGAGCGCAAACAGATTTTTTATTAAGGGGGTATAATTGAAAATATTTATAACATCTGGATTGGATACCGCGCCAAAGAATTGGCCCCGGAAACAAACCCAGGCAATTGATAGAGTCTTGGGCAAACTCAAGATTGAAGATTTTGGAATTGAGGACGGCACCCCCTGGATTGAAATTCCGGCGGCGGAGCAGGAAAAGATTGGTGATAAGCTGACCTATGAAACCCGGAACTATCTTTACCTCCATGTGGCGCTGGCAGGCGGCGACGGCAGGCGTGACCCTATCGGCATTGCCAACGACGGTGTGGAGACCATCAACGTTGTCGCAACATTACGCCAGGCCGAGGAAATTGAGTCGACGATCTTGGAAAGTATCGCCGGGGATTTTAGGATCATCCTGCGGCAGAATAGCGGGGCCGAGTTTTCGACCATCAAGGTTGCCATGGAAGCTGGGGTGATCCAGTTCCCGTTTAAAACCACAAGCTCCATGACCGGCCTGGTAAACATCCTGTCTTCAGATATGACGGAGATCTTCTCCCTGGGCGAAAAGGAGTATCGACTGAAAATTGTGGGGGACACCCAATTCAAGGTATATGAAAATTTTGTTGTTTAAATGGTGATGATGCGGATACCCCCTGGAAGGTAAAGTGAACGCCTTCCAGGGTAGATTATTGTGTTTGGTCGGCTGGTGGAATCGTTATCATAAAAAACGATTTTATAATGTATAAAAACGCATCTTACGATCTAATTTTTATGTACCTGTTGAACGCCGCGCTCTGCGGAAATTTAGGAGCGCCAGCGAGTAAATTTTCCGTAGCAGCGCCTTGTTATTGCATTTTATATTCACCAGTCCTAATCCTTCTGTCAATTTCACGCTTTACTGCGCCAGTTGCGTAATCTTTGTCTCCACCACGTATAGAAGCAACAACTCTATTGCTACAATTTTCACAAATAAAATCAGTTCTACTAACGTTTGAGCGGAAGTTACGACAAGAACTATCATCATAGACTAATGTTGCATCGCATGTAGGGCAAAAACACCAAACATTAGATATTTTGTTGCCTACCCAGCTCCACCGCCACTTAGCTCCATGCATGAAGTCCTCAACATAGGATTTGAACTCTGGCTCTTCAGTGTCACCTTGAATAGCCAGATATATATTTATCAATCCAATTAAGGCAAAGATAAACATTAATAGCCATGCCCAGCCTGGGAGAGAATATGACGCAATTAGTTTTTTCCAGCACCAAGCTACGCCGGACCAAGCCCATGACAGAAAGCTAACGGCAGAACCTCTTAAAACTGGAACAACTAAGAGTATTGCGCCAGCAATAACGGAAGCGATGGTTCCGTTTCTAATTGATATAAATGAATTTTCGCTCATATTTCCTCTATAGTACTAACCCAGTTATTCACCAGTTTTTTTCCTGAATAACATGTTAATGCTGTATGTTACCCGGAAGGCTTATGTATTTAATTACCCATAACGGAACTTATTTCAGATACAACATGATCAAAAAGATAGCAAGGGTGCTACCATCAAAATCAAACTGGTACCTTTCTTTATTGGAGATTAGATTGCATGGTATGGGAAGTATAGCGAGGTTATTACAACAAGCCTCACCTATAAATGAATCAAGTTGGCTTCAACCCAAAAAATAGAAAGGCCGGAAAAATGCATAAACATTTTCCCGGCCCTTTATATCTTTTCGAATATCCCCTGGGGAATAAATTCCCCAAGATTTTGTATTTCGGGAACTCTCAAAAACGACTGAGAGCCTTTATTAGCTATGGTCGGGATGAGAGGATTTGAACCTCCGACCCCAGCGTCCCGAACGCTGTGCTCTACCAGACTGAGCCACATCCCGACAGCTGAAAAAGGTTAATAGTTCTTTTTTATGTTAATGTCAAGCAAATACATTCTCAAGAACAATGGTTTCTTCTCTACCGGGCCCTACAGAGACTATTTTTATCTTCACGCCGGAGAGTTCTTCGATGCGCTTCAGATATTTTTTGGTGTTCTCGGGGAACTTGTCATACTCCCGAATTTCTGAGGTATTCGCTTTCCAGCCCGGGTGGGATTCATAGATGGGAACGCAATTCTCAAGGGTATCGATACAGGGCGGGAAGGCATCATAGGTTTTTCCGCCATGCTCATATCCGGTGCATATTTTAATTTCATCCAGGTCGTCGAGCACGTCAAGTTTTGTGATGACGAGCCCTGTGAGGCCGTTGAGGCGTGCGGCATTTTTCAGAATCACCATGTCGAGCCATCCGCAGCGCCGTTTCCTGCCGGTGGTGGCACCGAACTCCGCTCCTGTCCTCTGGAGGGTATCTCCGATCTCATCAAAGAGCTCTGTTGGAAAGGGGCCGGCTCCCACTCTTGTGGTATAGGCCTTGACGATTCCCATCACTTCGTTGAGCTTGCCGGGTCCAACGCCTGAACCGCAGGCGGCATTGGCAGATACGGTGCTGGATGAGGTGACAAAGGGGTAGGTACCGTGTTCGATATCGAGGTGGGTGCCCTGGGCACCTTCAAACAAGACCTGTTTTCCATCATCCATGCCCTGGTTCAGGGTAACCGATACATCGGCGATATAGGGCAAGAGGCGATCCCGGATCTCAAAGATTTCGTTGATCACGGTTTCCGGGTCCAGGGTCTCGGTTTTAAAATAATGCTCAAGGTAAAAATTCTTCTCTTCCATGATGGTGGTGACCTTTTGCGTGAAAAGGTCCTTATCAAGAAGATCTGCAAACCGGATTCCCCGACGGGTGGCCTTGTCTTCATAGCAGGGACCGATGCCGCGACCGGTGGTACCGATCTTTGCATCCCCTTTCTTGATCTCACGGGCCTGGTCGATGGACTTGTGGTAGGGCATGATGATGTGGGCCCTGTCGCTGACCTTCAGCATCTTGGGAGACACGTCGATGTCTTTCGAATCAAGGTAATCGATCTCCTCGAGAAGGACATGGGGGTCAACAACAACTCCGTTGCCGATGAAACACACTTTGTTCTGGATAATTCCAGACGGTACAAGGTGGCTTATGATCTCCTGACCATCAACCACCATGGTGTGACCGGCGTTGTTCCCGCCCTGAAATCGCACGACATAGTCGGCACGATCGCTCAAAAGATCAACAATCTTCCCCTTGCCTTCATCACCCCACTGGGTTCCCACAACAACTGTATTTGGCACTATTTACTCCTTTTGTTTCTAAAAAAACTTCTGATGATCTGCCTCGCTTCATCTTTACACACTCCGGATACAACCTCGAGGTTGTGATTCAGCCGTTCATCGGAAGCAAAATTATACAATGAACCTGCGCCTCCCCATTTGGGATCTTCAGCTCCATAAACGATTCTTGACAATCTGGCATGTATAATGGCACCCATGCACATGACACAGGGCTCAATGGTGGCGTAAAGGGTTGCTCCTGTCAGCCGGTAGTTTGATGTTCGTTCTCCACCCATGCGAAGCGCCAGCATCTCTGCATGGGCGGATGGGTCACACAGGGTGATGGGCTGATTGTGGGCCCGGGCGATGATCTGGCCATCCTTATCCACCAGCACCGCACCCACTGGAACCTCATCAATCTGAGCTGCCTTTTCCGCCTCTTCCAGGGCAATAGCCATATAAAAACTATCATTCATTTGTACTTTTATATTCATGTTTTGGCCTTGAGGTCAATTAATTTCATTTTTTAATTGACATTTTAAATTAGTAGCTGTACTATTCACAGGTTTTGGGCGCCTGTAGCTCAGCTGGATAGAGTATCTGACTACGAATCAGGAGGCCGCAGGTTCGAATCCTGCCAGGCGCACCAACAACAACCCGCCATTCGGCCCTTTCAGCG
>JAEINR010000015.1 GCA_016342325.1 Desulfobacterium sp. | reverse complement strand
AGTGGACGGATTCCAGCGGAATGGGTGGACGGAATAAATCGGATTGAGTGGACGGAATGATCCGGAATATGCACATGGTCAATCCTTTTAGAATACGCCCGCAAAATGCCAGGGGCTAACATCATAATAGAACCTAAGAAAAATAAAATGAGGATAATGATTAAAAATGACTGGTTTTAAGGTTGATTTCAAGGGCCGTTAAAAGCATTAAAGCCTTGCCGTGATTGGCATTTTTGTTTTGGTGATTTAACCAAATATGATCCAGGTCGAGCCAGTTAAGGATTTTTCTGTGTTTAAGGTCATTGATGTTTTTAAAAACTAAGGACTTGAAACCAGGTCGATTTCGTATTGCAAAATCAAAATCAATATAATTGATTGCTTGATATATTTTTAAATGATCCCAAACAACATCCAGCAATTTCATTTTTGAATCGTTTAAAAAAGCAACCTTATTTCTAATGGTTGATAGAATGTGTCGACTCCTGAAAACTGTTTTTGATATACCGATGCGTCCTCCATATGCATTTTTTGCTGGAAAGGAGATTATTTCCGGATATGCCTTCATAATTATTTTATTATAAATATAATTGTTCTCACGATAATAACGAGGAATAGTCAGTATGAATTTTACCCATTCGAAAGAGATAAACGGTGTTTTATACCTATAACCATTCGTTATTAATGTCGGCTTTATACAATTTTGTTGACGAATGAAAAAGTCGAGTGCATCATCGTAACTGATAATCATTCCATCTATTAAAGGTGATGGCGGCAGGCTTTTTTCAGGATTAAAACCGGGTGGGAAGAGTGAGGTTGATCGAACGAAACGATTCCAACCTAAAAATGTACATTTTGCCTTTGACCAGTTTAAGCTTTCCGAAGCTGGCAGATGTGAGCCGGCGATGTTATCGCCCATAAAACCACTCCAATATGTGGCATCCTTTCCATATCTTTTACATATTAATGAATTGAAATACCCATCGATTAAAAATGTCCAGGCGCTGCTGTTCCTGGCAGTTTCCAGAAGATGTTTTTCTTCGATCCTGATTTTTGTTAAATCAATCGTTTCATGGCATAATCCCAATTCTTGAGCCAAAGAAGAGCCCAATTCGTAATCCCATGTTCCTGGAGTTCCAAATGTAACGGTAATAATACTATCTTTTAAACCCGCATCGATTAACCCTGCTAAAATAGTGCGAGAATCCAGCCCACCACTTAATGGGACAATATTTTTGCCTTTTCCATTTGCATCCGTAAAAGATGCCTTTAATGCCTTGATTCCTTTATCAATAAGGATGGATTCATCTTTACATTCATTGTTTGCTTGAATCGTTTTTCTGATTTCCTTCAAGTCGTTGTTCGGAAATATATTAGATTCGAAATCCATATTCCATTTCGGTAGATATCCATAATAAAGAAAAGAAGAGATATTCTCCATATTATACATCAGGCGTATTCTCCTTAGTCTTGTAAATGTATCACATTCAGGGCTACTGCGATTACATCGAAATAGCCAACTAATACCTTGGGCTCAGATCATTCTAAAGAGCCGGGAATTTTTAAAATGTTATATGGTTTTCAAAGACGGAAATATGGTAAGGCGTCTATGGTGGTGGGGGGGGGAGCTTATGGAGGAAATAGGGCGGTTCTACCTATATAGAATAGAAAAGAAGCATTTTTTTATTGTTCGGGATCCGATTCGATACCAATTTTGAGGATGAAGCATTTTTCGAATTATCCGACAAACTTTTGAGATGCTTTTCAGCAAAGATACTTTGCAAGCATATTTTTTGTAAAATAATTGATAATTATTGGTTTTAATCCGCTTGGACTGTGCGTAAAAACGATGCCGTATTTTTTCTCCTTTCAAATCCTTAGCAAGTGTGACTTGAAAATTGTCATTGATATAAATCGGAATAAACTGCAAATCCATCAACCCCATTTTTCCGACTGCGCATTCAACCATCATACCTTCCTTGTGTTTCCTTTTCCGTAGAAAAAATTTATACCCTTTTTGAATGATATCCCCGAATACAAAACTTCCAAGGTCATAAATGATCAAACCGTTTAAATGTTTTTCATATCCTTGAAATACATGGGCATGGTGCCCAATAACTATTGTGGCTCCCTTTTCAATAAAACGCCTTGCCATATCGACCTGGCCGGGATTTGGATAATCCATGAATTCATCACCCCAGTGGAGTGATACAATCACCACATCGGCGTATTCTTTTGCTTTTTGGATATCCCTATGAATTTCCTTTGGTTCGATGTCGGCAACACCATAGTCTGTTTCGGTTGCAAAGTGTCGGCATCCTGAATCTTTCGAACAGTATGCTAAAAAAACAAGATGAATTCCATTTGTCTTGATTTCCGTTGATTTTGATGCCTCATTGATGTTCATCCCTCCACCAACAGTCTTTATTGCCGTATTTACCAGGAGGTTCTTTGTCTCCGTAAAACCTGTTAAACCATAATCAAATGAATGATTGTTTGCCAGAGAAACAATATTTATTCTTGCTTTTTTTAAGCCTTCCACAATTTTTGGATCTGAATGAAGTAAAATTTTGTGAGGATGCGGTGGGTGATTGTTTTTAGATAGAGTACATTCAAGATTTACGAAAAAAATATGGGGGGATTTTTTTTTTTCATTTATGATTTTATCAAAAGGGAATGTAGGGCCGTGTTTATTGATTTTTTCCAGAACTTGGCTGCCCAGCATCAAATCACCGCCGAATCTGATTTTTACAAACCTTGTGTCTTTATTGTTAATTCCCATAGTTCTGGATTGTTTTCACACCGTTGCAACCAGCATGAATACAATAGATAAAAGGGTATGCTTGAAGAGCCAAGAGTTAATGCGTTTGAAAACGTTTTAATATTATTGCAGGATTTCCGCCTATCAGGGATTTTGGGGGTATTTCGCCCTTAACGACACTTGCGGCGCTTATAACCGATCCATGACCAATGTGCGTGCCCGGAAGAACGAGTACATTTGTACCGATCCACACATTATCTTCTATAATTACGGCACTTGCACTTCCCCTTGTATTCTTGCGGTTCATCACGTCGTCCATGGATAAATCATGGCCGTTACCGTCAATAATATTGCAGTTAGCGGCGATCAAACACCCTTGGCCGATACTCACTTTTGTATATGCATGTAAACACGAACCATGTATTCTGGTGTCATCTCCGATCTCAATAATTGCACCCTCCCTGTCTGCCATGAGTTTTACACATGAATGCAACATCACATGATAAGAATTGTTTTCAGAATTAAGCGTTACCCTGTTGCCAATTTTAATCATCGCGTCTTTATGTACATCAATTAAAGGCAATCCATTAAAACGCACTTTTGTCCCCAGTTTCATTCTCTTCCCATAGCGCAATTGGAATAATTTGGGGTTAATTGAAGCAATTAACTTTCTTGATCGAATAAACTTATTAGGAAAAAAATGTTTTAGCATTTAATCTCCTCTTTAAAAGAGAATTTTGTGGAAAGAAAATATAATTTGAAGCATTCATACATTATTCGGGTTTGTGCATGTTTCATTCAAACTCTAATACTCAGTTTGAGAAACGAAAACTATAATTATTCGATTTCCAGAAACGGGCCATTTCCCGAGGCAATACATGCCAGTATTGACCTGAATATTTTTTTTTAATGTATTTCATAAAATCAAGATAATATTGAGACGGGTATTCTTCAATGCTGGTTTTGTTGCCATTAAAATGCATATAGTCTGGATGGGAATTTAACAAAACCATGCCTCCATTTGACACAACCCAATCCAGTTTTTTTTTCCATATGTTTGACCCCCCATGTTTCATCAGGATGAATACCGTGAAATCCTGGGGAATCGTATATGGCAGTTCAACATACTCCCGGTTGGTCTGTTGATTCATAACTTTAAAGGGAAATATCGTTCCCACTCCATCTGATTGCGGTTCAAAGGGATCCGTGTCGAAGGTCGAGGCATCGTATTCGATGTCCAGATCATGGAGCCACGATAGATTGTGATGCATGGATGGGGACCGAAATCCAACCGCCGCCCACTCCCTGATGTAGCTATTAATTTTAGTGCATCTTTTTTCAAACTCCTGGCTGGAATGAAACAGTTTTCCATCGTGGTTGAGTCCGTGAACCCCAACCTCAAAATTATGTTGGTTCAATGCGTTGCGAATTTCGGAATCTACTTCATATCGCTCAGGAACGAAATTAAACGATGATCGAAACCCCATTCGCGCTTCCATCTCCATGAGTTGGAGACACCGATCTTGTCCCTTAACCGTATCCACATCATGGGTCAGGACCAAGGCAAACCTCATCCCCCCCGGCCAACCCTGCCACCCCTCAGGCGGCCGTGATGCTGAGTGATCGATGGGCCAGACCTCAGAATGTTTAGCGCATTGGTATCGGACGACTCTGCGTCTTATCCGGATTTGCATGTTACGTGGAATAAGCGGTTTGATCCCATAATATAATTTCTTATTAACCATTTTTTTACTACCCTTGAATTACACCCGATGGGGTTGAATCTTGGAGTTTGTTAGAGACCAAAAAAACGCTTGCATCCCTTGGGGCTGCAGGTCTTGGTCTTCCTTGGTGGGCTTATAGCTTCGCCCCTTGGATTACATTGCTTTTCTTGTTGGGAAAAGGAAGGCAACTATCCTCTATAACGGTGTGCTAATTTTTGAATTTTGAACAATCTTAAGAAAGCGAGAGCTGGAGATGATGCAACGGGGGAACTGCGATAAAAACGAAACGGCTGAGCTGAAAGATTTAACTGTGAATCATATTTCGAACTACTTTGTTTTAAGTACAATTTGCAAAACTCAGGCCAAGTGAATAACAATCTATATTGTCTTTTAGGAATGCCGGGAAAACAAAGGGTCAACCCGTTTTGGTTGAGGTCTTGCCTGCAAATTCCTCATTTGTAATGAGAATATTTATTCGCAAATTATGGGTAGTTTCGGTTAATACTGTGAACTTATTTACCAGGTCGTCCCTAGGATGCTAATATGGCCAAAGGCATCCCAACGTTTGCCGAACCGCTTGCCCTTTTACAAAATCAAAGGATTGTTGCTTTTCGTCAGGTTCGGTTAACTCCTCCATGGGCAGCGCATGATTTGAAGGACGATCGGGCGCGGTTCAATAGCGTCGCCCCACTGGGTGACGATCTATTCCGGGGACTTTAGCTGCACCGCCACGGGTGATAGCCACAGTTCGAAATGACCGGTTTGTCTCCAGCGGATTTGTAACTGTGTCAACATTATATAATTTCCCACCAGGCAATTGAGGGATCCAACCTCCGCCTTTAGATCGTTCTTTGTCGGGAGTTGGTTATTCAGTCAGATAAATCCGTCAATGAAAAATACGATGGTTACCATTAGTTCTTTATACTCTTTAAGTTTTTCTATCATAAACGGCTTCTCGTCATTGGATTGGATGGTCTTTTCGTGGTGTCTTTTCGCATGTGGGGCGGGGGGGGATGTTCATTTAGTGATATAAATCAAACATATTAGATGCTTGTAGTAAGTGTTTGATTTCTTAGTAAGATTAACGATGGATGTAAAGAACTATTGGCCCGGCAGATGGCGCCTTGACAGGGATTCAATAGAGTAATATACTTTGCCTTGTCTGGTCAAAGATTGTTAACAAGGAGGTGTCAATGGGAAAAAAAATGAACTTTCTCGCCATCGCCCTACTTATGCTTTCTGCCGATGCTTGGGCCCAGGAGCATGTAGGTGCCTTGAAAAGCGTATCCGGCGATGTGCAGATCAAAAGGGGAGATTCTTTTGTCGAGGCACATTCGGGATTGCAGCTCATGAATTCGGATCTTTTGATCACTAGGACCAAAGGGTATGCAGGCGTGATCTTTACCGATGGAACCACTGTCACCATCGGCCCGGATACTGAATTTAATATTAATAGCTATACGTTTGAACCGGGTACGGAAAAATACGATTTTTCAATGTATTTGAAAAAAGGATCCGCCGTTTATAATTCAGGAAAAATCGGCAAGCTTTCTCCAGGCTCTGTGAAGCTTTCCACACCAAGGGCGACCGTGGGGATCAGGGGAACACGATTCATTTTAAAAGTTGAATAATTGGAGCTGGTAATGATTCGATATCTTATTGTTTTGTTAGGGATGTGCCTTGTCTGTGCCTGTGGGTCGAAAACCACTGTGATTCTCTTGCCCCAGGATAATGGCAAAACCGGGTCTGTGATTGTAACGAATAACTCTTTTTCAACAACCCTTGATGAACCGTATACATATATAAAGGTCAGCGACGGGCAATCGGATTATTCTGTGGAAGCCATTGAGCCAAATCAAGTGACAGCGGAATTTGAACGCCTGCTGGAAGCAGAGCCTGTAAAACCGGTTCATTATACGCTTTATTTTAAGCATGATGCTATCGTCCTTACCAAAGCATCTTTGAAACTCATCCCTAAAGTTTTGCAAAGTGCAAAAGATCGGGAACCTTCGGAGATCACTATCATTGGTCATACGGACTCAAAGGGTTCCCGGAATTATAATATTAAATTATCCTTGCAACGGGCAAACGCAGTCAAGAGAATTATAAAAGAATATGATGCAAACGTGCAAAAATTATATGTGCAATCCTATGGTGAAAATGATCCCCTTATTGTAACAGGAGATAATGTGTCTGAAGCAAGAAACCGAAGAGTTGAAATAATGATACGATAATTCCGGGATTGCTTTGATAAAACATTTTGAAAATGACTGTCAGTCTGTCCCGGCAAATCTGTTGATCTCCATGGGTATTATTCTTATCACCTTAGCCTTTGGCACTGGATCATATTTCAACACGTCTTTTTTTAAGAGCATTGATTACTTTTTCTATGATCAGTTTATGAAATGTTCTGTTGCCGGGGAGCCCTCAGATAAAATCAGGATAATCGATATAGACGAGGTAAGCCTGTCAGCCGTGGGGCAGTGGCCATGGCCCCGCTACCGATTGGCCCAGCTTGTTGAGGCCGTGTCGGACATGCAGCCGAAGGCAATGGGGCTTGATATTATTTTATCTGAGCCGGACCGGGTATCACTGGAAAATATTCAACGGCAATTTAAAGAAGATTTTGATTTGAACCTGGGATTCACAGGCGTACCCTTATCTCTAAGGGACAATGACGGATATCTGGCCCATGTTTTTAAAAAAACCGGGATTGTCGGTGCAAAATATTTTTATTTTGATTATTTTAACAAAGAGAGTATCTGCAACCATAATCCGTTTGAAATCAGAGACCGTTCCGGTTTACTTCGTTTACATCAAGCAACCGGGGTACTGTGTAATACGGATCAAATCGAAAACAAGCTGGCATTTACCGGATTCATGAACAACCGCCGTGATGAAGACGGTATCCTGCGCCAGAGTCCTTTATTGATTGAATTTCAAGGAGATATCTTTCCCAATCTGGCCCTTGCAACGTTTCTGAAAGCCCACGGCATAACCCAGGGTCAAGTTTTGAAAGGCTTATATGGCTTATACCTGGAGGCAGGTCAATACAAAATTCCTGTCACCCCAAACGGGTATGTGCAGATGCGATTCTCCGGACCGGCCACCCGGGACCATAAATTCATATCTGCCGTGGATATTTTAAATAACAATGTCCCACAAGCTGATATCCGGGACAAAATTATTTTTATAGGCTCTTCAGCTGTTGGTTTGAATGATATCCACCACACTATCTTTGATTCCCAGTTTCCAGGTGTTGAAATACATGCGGTGATTCTTGACAATATCTACAAAAACAGAATGATCATACGGCCGATCCGGGAACGGGCGATTGTTCTTGTGGGATGTCTCATAACAGGTATGCTCATGGCATTTTTGTTCTTTAAGCCAGCAGGTCCGAAAACACTATTTTTTGCCACACTTATCTGGGTTTGTGTTGTTTTTATCGCAACTGGTCTCGCCTATAACAAATTATCCGTATTTATTTCTCCGGGTATGCCGGTTCTGATGGCCGTCGTTCTCTTTACGTTTTTCTCGTATGCCCGGTTCGTTCAAGCCAGGCGGGCCTCTTTCATGTGGTTCAAAAGACTTGCAAATTCTCAGCAATTAACCATGGAAGCCATGGTAAGCATGGTGGAAACCCGGGATCCTGAAACCGGCCAGCATATCAAAAGGACCCAGCATTATGCCCTGGCATTAGCGAAATACCTCAAGGAAACCGGCAAATTTCCAGAGCTTTTAACCGATGATTACATCGCGACGCTCTTTTTGTCCGTACCACTGCACGATATTGGGAAAGTCGGCATTCCAGACAATATTTTATTAAAGCCCGGCAAACTTACCGATGAAGAATTTGAACTTATGAAACGCCATGCGTCCTATGGCAAGGACACCATAGAAAAAACGGCTAAAAAAATAAAAGGGGATAATTATCTTAAAATGGGGGCTGAAATTGCCGGATCCCACCATGAAAAATGGGATGGAAATGGATATCCCACGGGCCTTGTTGGTGAAGAAATCCCCCTGTCCGGAAGAATAATGGCCATCTCGGATGTGTATGATGCGCTGATAAGCAGACGATGTTACAAACCCCCGTTTCCCCATGAAAAATCCATGCAAATTATACGTGAGGGAAGGGGGTCGTTATTTGATCCTGTTATCGTGGACGCATTTTTTGAAATAGAACCTGAAATAAAAATCATTGCAGGAAAATTCAAAGATTGAACAGCGGAAGAGCAGGAACTTGCAGATTTCAGGTCTTAAACAGAACAGGAATTACGGATTAAAAAGCAATGATACCCAATCCGTTTTTGCATATCCTGCCACAAGGAAGGCAAGGGTGATAAGGGTAAGAATTTTGAAGAATTTTACTTTTTTTGAATGGGTCATGGTTGAATGGTCTTTCGCAACTATTTCTTCCCGGTTCTTTTTTTTGAATTTCCTTTTAAGATTGATCCTTGCAAGATAGGTAAATGGCGGGATTGATGTCTTTACTGAACCGTCCATGGTTTTTTCCGGTTCAAACAGAAGATCCAGGATATGGTCCGTTTGAACCGATTTCCCCAGAAAGGTGCAACACCCGGCACAATAGGTTATGATTCTGTTGTTTCCGGCCTCATTTTCCCTGCGCTTACGCCAGGCGGACGCAAGATCCGGGGTGACGGAAAAAGCCGATCCCCCTTCACCGCAGCAGGTTGTCTTTTCCCGGCAGTGTTCCATCTCTTTAATCTTAAGACCCTGATCTTTGACAAGTTTTCTTACACTGTCATGGAGGCCTGTCTCAAATCGTGTGACGCAGGGGTCATGGATGGTCACCCGGCCCGATATTTTGCCTGTAGTCATTAATCCTTTTTCAGCAAGGATTTCATAAATGGACTCTGTTTTTAGTTTCTGTGCGTATGTGGAAAAGACCTTGTAGCAGTTTGGACAGGCGGTTATAACTTTTTGAACACCATTGCCGACCAGGAAATTCTCCATTGCAGAAAAGTGGGTGTTAAAAAAAACGTCCCTGCCAAGGTCGTGGGAGGGTTTGGTGCAGCAGTCAAGCACAATACCGGTGTTTGGAATCTCCTGCCTGAGCCATGCATATACCTGTTTGGTCCTTGCAGCCCTTGTGCCGGTAAAGGTGCACCCCGGGAAAAATACGGTGGAACATGCTTTTGGCAGTTTGCAGAGGGAGAATCTGTTGGAAAGTCCTTTTTTTTCATAGGCCAGAATCCCCCGGTGTTCCGGCAGCACCTCTCCTGTTGCCGCAAACACCTTGCGGCGCAGGCCGAGGAAGGCGGCGCAGGGATCTATATCTTTAGGACAGAGGGAGGTACACAAGCCACAGAGGCTGCACTCAAAAGAGATGCGTTCATGGAGATTGCCTGCGGATAAATCATGGGCAATGGTCCCGGGATTTCCATATTTTTTAAGGAATGCGCATTCTTTGACGCAGATATTGCAGCTAACGCATTCCTTTGTAAGGGTATTCATGGCGTTTCAGAAGCGTTCGCATTGCTCCTGTATTTTCTCCTTGGCTTTTCTATATCTGTGTCTGAGCCTGTTCAGGTTTTTTACTGGTCCATATCTTCTTGAGCAGGAGCGTAAGGATACTCAAGGCAAAGAGGAGTAATAGTCCCATGACAAATTTATGGGCGCCTCCCACAAGCATTTTTCCTGCATATGAATAAATCAGGGTTGCCGGCAGCTGACCCACACCGGTGGCCCAGAAAAAGGACCAGAAACCCATGGACGTCAATCCGGCGGCATAGCTGACAATATCAAATGAGACAAAGGGAAGCAGCCTTGCAATGAGGATGGCATACGGGCCATATCTCTTAAAAAAATCATCGATATTCTCAAGGGCCGGTCGGGATGTAAACTTCTCAACAAGTGCTCTGCCAAACCATTTGGCGATGAAGAAGCAGAGCGCCGCCCCGGCCATGGCGCTTGACCATGAGAGGATCGCGCCCTTGATCCAGCCAAAAAGAGCGGCATTGGAAAATGTGATTAAAAAGGCAGGAAGGGGTGCCACAACCGATTGAAAGAGCATCAAAAAAAAAGAGACCATGGGGGCCCATATGCCAAAGGAAAGAATATACCCTTTAATGTAATCCACATCATACATGCCAAAGAGAAAGAACAGCTGCTCAATGGTGTCCCGTATGGGTTTTACAAAAAAGCAAATGAGGATAAAGCCAGTTAGAACACCCAGTATGGACATTTTATGTTTCAATGGTCACCTGTATTGACATCGTCTATGAATTGGAAAAGGATAATTATTGAAAGTTCATAGTTTTAAGTCAAATCAATAATCGTAATTAAAAGTTCCGTACTTATAGAAATTTTCTATAAGTATCTGCCGGTGTGTTTTTTTTCAATGTCAGGTATCCCCCCATCACCCGCAGGAGGGTGGTGAGCCAGCACAGACCGGTAAAGCCCCAGGCCATAACCGTGAACCGGTCCGGAAAAAGGCACATGAGAACAAACAGGATGATGGTTTCCGTGCCTTCCGTGATTCCCCCCAGGTAATAAAGGGACTTGTGGGGGTAGGTGATGCTTTTGATTTGGGATTTTTCCGCCATGGCTGCAAAGGCAAGGAAGCTTGTGCCGGTGCCGATGAATGAAAAGATGAGGGCTGCGGCCGCCATGGCGTTTTTTCCGGGATCTGCCAGTGCGAATCCAAACACCACCGCCGGGTAAAAGATAAAATCCAGGGTGATGTCCAGGAATCCCCCTGCATCCGTGGGGGTTTTCATCCTTGCCAGGGCACCGTCCATTCCGTCCAGGATCCGATTGATGAGGATCAGCACCAGGGCCGCCGTGTATTCATGAAGATAGAGCATGGGAACAGCGGCCATGCCGGTCAGAAATCCTGTAAGCGTGATCTGATCCGGGGAGATCCCCATCTGGTAAGCCAGGTGGGCCAGGAATTTCAAGGGAGGTCTTACCAGTTTTGTTGTCCAGGGGTCCAGCATGTCGGGTTCCTTTATCTATGGGTGGTAAGGTCGATGAGGGGTCCTTCGGCCATGTCCCCGGGGTCGTGGGTGACCAGAAGGGCAGGGATGTTCATCTTTTTCACCTGGTCGAACACAAATTCCCTGATCTGCCCCTTGAGTCCGTGGTCCAGCCTGGAGAACGGTTCATCCAGGAGCAGGGCTTTTGGACGGGCAAGCAGGGTCCTCAGCAGACTTGCCCGGGACCGCTGTCCACCGGAAAGGGTTGCCGGATCCCGATCTTCAAATCCTTCAAGTCCGGCCTGGCCCAGGGCATGCTTCACCTTTTCATCCCGCAGATACCGTGGCATTCCTGGGGGAAGGGCAAAGGCCAGGTTGCTTCCGATGCTCATGTGGGGAAACAGCAGGTCGTCCTGGAAGAGAATGCCGATGTTTCTCCGTTCCATGGGGACGGGGTTGATGGAATGACCTTTCAGCAGAATTTCCCCCTTGAGCCTAAACTCCCTGGAAAGGCTGCCGCAGATGGCGGAAAGGAGGGTGGATTTTCCGCATCCGCTGGCGCCCATGACCGTGGCGGTTTCCCCCGGGAAGATGTTAAGACAGATGGGCGCGAACAGGGCCTGCCCCTTGCGGGTTATTTGTACATGTTTCAGTTCCAGTGACATTTTTATTCTCCTAACCTGGACAAACCGGAGCAAAAAAGTTTTATGATTCTCTTGCCAACATAACGCGAAATCATTGTTAAGAAATTAAAGAAGGTCATCTCTGCATCCGCTTTCGGTTGATAAACATCAGTTTTGGTACAAATATGGCCAACAGATAGACTCCCATGGGAATCAGCTGTTGGTACAGGGCGTAGACTGCGGCCACACGCCGGTCCGAACCGCTGGCCAGGGCCACCACCTCCGTGGTGATGGTTGAAAATCTGCCAGCCCCGATAAACAGGGTCGGGATATATTGTGCCACGCTCACGGAAATCCCCACGGCAAATGAGAAGAGAATGGGCCGCAGGAGCATGGGAAGTTTCACCTTTAAAAAGGCTTTCATGGGAGAGCCGCACAGGAGTGTGGCTGTGGTCATGATTCTTCTGTCAAAGCTGCGGTAGACGGATCCCAGGGTCAGGAAAATATAGGGCAGCACAAAGATGAGATGGGACCAGATAAGTCCTGTTGCACTTGCGTCCAGGTGAAACCAGGTCAGCAGCATCTGGACGCCGAAAATAAATGCCACCTGGGGCAGGAGCAGGGGCAGGTAGATGATGGACATGCACTTTTTATAACGATTGATGGCAATCGTTTTTGAAAGGGTTGCCTCATATTCCAGACAGCCGATGGTCAGCACAAGGCCGGCCATTGTTGCGGCAAGTCCTGTTATAAGGGTTGTGCCCATGGGTGAGCCCAGGTCGTGGATGCTTTTTTCCCAGAACCTGAAGGACCATTGCGCCGGCAAAACTTCCGGAAATGGCCATTGCCATGTAAAGGACCAGATCACGAGGATCACCATTGTCAGGGTGAAAACCGTCATCCCCCCCATCAGGAGTGTGCGTCCCACGGGTGTCATGGGCGAGAGCAGGGTTTCTCTCCTGCCGTTAGCCACACGCCATTCAAAGCATCGGATGATCGCCTTTTCTAAAATATAGGCAAGCAAAAGGCTTCCAAGAACCATTCCCAGTAGCAGGGTGGCCCCGGCAGCCCCCATGAGCCTTGTCTCCAGCATGGGGTCGTTAAACCATTGAACTACCAGCACCGGTAAGGTGGGCGGCGTGGTGGGGCCGAGAATCATGGACATATCCACCACGGACAGGGAGTAGGCGATCACTGCGTAAAGGGAGAGCCGCATGTGGGGAAACAGCTGGGGGAGAAGAATTTTTAGCCGGACCTGGGCCGGCCGGTATCCAAGGCTTCGGCCCACTGCCATGGTGGCGTTGTAATCGATCTGCTGGAGGGCCCCGGCCATGACCAGGATCATAAACGGGGTTTCCTTGAGAACCAGGGCGATCATCAGGCTGAGACCCTGGGGATCCTTTGGGATCACCCAGGCCGGGGGCAGGTCAACCCCCGTAAGTCCCGGCGAGACCATTCGCACAAGCCATCCCCCAGGCGAAATTAGAAAAGAAAGGCCGATGGCAAAGGCTGCATGGGGCACGGACAGGATTGGTGCCAGCATTTTTTCCATAACACCCCAGGTTCGGCTTCCGTAATTCATGGCAAACAGGAGCCCGGACAGAAGAAAGGCTCCCAGGGCAGTTCCCCAGCCTGAAACCAGTGTGGACCTGACGGCTCCCCCGATTGCCGGATGGTTGAACAGCTCGGTCCAGGGGTGGAGGGTCAAGGTGGTTTTGCCCATGGCCGGAAGATAGCCCAGGGAGGGAAGCCAGGTTCCCCAAAGACCGGCCCCCACCGTGACGAGAAAGGTGAAAAAGACGCTCCCGGGAAACAACAGGAGAAACGTGCCCATCCCGGTCCCGGAAGAGATTCCCTGGTCGGCCTGGTCGGGGAGGTCTGCCCGGGCTTTGGGGGGATTTCCTGGGCGCATATGTGGCGTGAATGTCACGACGTTAGCAAGCCGTTCGTGCTGCTTGCGGGTCAAAGGCATCCCACGGGCACATCTGTGGGGTGAATGTCACGGAAAACCTTATTTGCTATACCGGATCTGCCAAGCCTTTTCCAGGGCCTCGACCCAGCTGGCATGGGGTTCGGGAAGCACTTTTGAAAGCGCTGCCGGGGGCAGACTGGCTGTGGGAATCGCTATTTTTTCAAACAGGGCACGGTCCCCGGGGGTGAGCCGTGACAGGTTCAGGACCGTGGGATCTCCCCAGATTTCCGGGTCTGATTTCCGGGCCTGGGCCCGGGGGGAGAGGAGGAAATCGGCAAACACCATGGCCCCTTCCACAGCTGATGCGTTATAGGGAATCCCCAGGAAGTGGGTGTTGCCGATGGTGCCGGATCGGTGAACGTAGGTTCGTATGGATCCGGGAAGTTCACCGTTTGCGATGGCATTGGCAGCATCGTTGGGGTTGAAGCTCAGGGAGATGAAAATCTCGCTGTCATTGAGCAGTTGCTTCATGGCGGGGGCCCCCTTGGTAAAGACCTTGCCCTTTCGCCACATCAAGGGATTCAGCCGGTCCAGGAACCGCCATAACGGGGCGGTAACTCTGGCAAAGTCTGCCTTGGAAACCGGCATGTTCAGGGCATCCGGCGTGTCCGTCAGTTCCAGGAGGGCCTGCTTGATAAAGGTGGTGCCGTAAAAGCTGGGCGGAGCCGGGTAGGTGACCCGTCCGGGATGCTTTTGGGCCAGGGCCAGGAGCTCTTCCATACTTCCGGGGGGCATGTTGATTCTTCGGGTATCATATTGAAACACCAGCAGGGCCATGCCCCATGGGGCTTCCATGTTGTCCACGGGTACGGTGAAATCAAACAGGGTTGTTGGTTTGTTTTCCGTATCCACAAGGGGGTAGTTGGGCAGCTTTTGGGTGAAGGGACCGTAAAGAAGATGGTTTTTCTTCATGGCCTTGAAGTTTTCCCCGTTGATCCACATGAGGTCTACACTGCCCTTGTCCTTTCTGCCTGTGGATTTTTCCACCAGAACCCGGCTGACCACCTCCCCAAGGTCTGTGACCTTCACATGAACCACTTTGATGCCGAACTCTTTTTTGGCCTCTTTCGCGGCCCAGGATATGTAGTCATTAATCGCCTGGGACCCGCCCCAGGCATTGAAATAGACGGTCTGGCCCTGGGCTTGTTTCAGGATGTCGTCCCAGTCTTGGGCACAGGACAGAGCGGCATAAAAAAGGATCAGGAGTGCGGCCATCATGCTCAGCAGATGTTTCATGGTTTTCCCCATCGGTTTCATGTTCATTTACTTGCGAAATCTATAAGCCACTAAATGAGCACGTTTGTCAAGGGGGGATACGTGCCCACGGCCAGGACGCAGGGAATGAAATGTGTAGAAAATGAGTTCGATCCCGGGGCAATGATTTAAGGATATGCCCGGGATAATTAGTGTCGATTGTGTTGGCATAATGTTCAGAGTAAGGGAGCCTGAAAAAGAAACTTATAATTTTATGGGCGTCCCCCGTCCCGTCCCCCCGTCCGTGGGCGTCTCTCCCTATGCGGACTCCTTATTGCTTGATTTTAGGTTCGTTTTATGGTTTTTAGAAGACAATTTAACATTGGACCTGGTTTGAAAAGGAGGCGGATGGCGGCAGTTAAGATTCCCCACGATCAATTGAGTTCCGAAGCCCTTGCAGGACTTGTCGAGGAGTTTGTGACACGGGAGAGTACCGATTACGGAGCGGTTGAGTTGACCCTGGAGACGAAGTTGGGCCAGGTGTACAAGCAGCTCAAGTCGGGAAATGCGTTTATTGTGTTTGATGAAGCGTCTGAGACCTGCAACATTTTTAACAAAGAGGATCCCAGGATAAAGGGGTTGTTTTGTTGAAAAAGTTTGTGCTGGTGGTTTTGGTCCTGCTGGTCGGCGTGTCTATACTCCAGGTGGTGGTGGTGAGATTCATGGATCCTCCCGCTACCATGACCATGGCCTGGGAAAGGGCTCGGCACTGGATGGAGGAGAAACCCCATCGTCCTGCCCTATACATATGGCGGGACCTGGACGAGATCTCCCCCCATTTGCGCAGGGCGGTGATGGCCGCCGAGGACCAGAGATTTCTCTTTCACCATGGATTTGATTTTACCGAGATCAGGCAGGCGGCAAGGGATGTAATTTCCAAGCGCAAGATCCGGGGCGCCAGCACCATCACCATGCAGGCGGCACGATCCGTATTCCTTCTGCCCAGCAGGAGCGTTGGAAGAAAGATGGTTGAAGCCTATTACACGGTTCTCATGGAGTGTTGCTGGGATAAGCATAGAATCCTGGAGATCTATCTCAACACGGTGGACTGGGGAGTGGGGATCGTGGGTGCCGAGGCCGCAGCGAATCGCTACTTCTCCTGCAGTGCAGCAGCCTTGACTCCCGACCAGGCTGCACTGATGACAGCCATTCTCCCGAGTCCCCATAAGTGGTCCGTAAAAAGGCCGACCCCCTATCTAAAGGCGAGGCAACGACGAATCCTAAGGCACATGAAAGCCATGCCCCTGCTGTAATCCTTCATTGCAATTTTTTGGGGGTTGATATATCCTGACCAGCCATAAACAGGCATTTTCTAACCTGGACAAGCTGGAATCCAAAAAAATTTCTGATTCTCTTGCCAAAATAATACGAGAATCGGAGCTAAGCAATTAAACATACTAAAATACAAAGATTGGTTTAAATATCGATGGATAAGATAGAGATAAACGGCGGAAACAGATTGGCAGGCGAGGTCCGAATCAGTGGTGCGAAAAATGCGGCGCTTCCCCTGCTCGCATCATCCATACTGGTAAACGGAGTCACGGAATTCACCAATGTCCCGGATCTTATGGATATCCGAAGCATCAAACTGCTCCTTGAGGATCTGGGGGCCACCTGTGAGGATGGTGACGGCAGGGTCAGGATCGATGGTTCCGGAATTAATAAAGTCGAGGCGGCCTACGACCTTGTCAGGAAGATGCGTGCCTCCATTCTGGTACTGGGGCCTTTGTTGGCGCGGTTTGGCCATGCAAGGGTTTCCCTTCCGGGCGGGTGCGCCATCGGAGCAAGGCCTGTGGACATGCACCTCAAGGGGCTTGAGGCCCTTGGGGCGACCATCGAGATCGAGCACGGCTACATCGATGCCAGGGTCGACAGGTTGATCGGGAATGAAGTTTACTTTGATCTGCCAACGGTAACGGGAACCGAAAACCTCATGATGACCGCAACCCTTGCCACCGGAACCACTGTGCTGAGAAACTGCGCCAGGGAGCCTGAAATTCTGGCCCTGGCCGATGCCCTCAACCGGATGGGTGCGGATGTGAAAGGGGCCGGCACCGCAGTCATCACCATTAACGGGGTTGAAGCGCTCAAGCCCGCAACCGTTGAGGTGATTCCGGACAGGATCGAGGCCGGTACCTTTATGGTGGCGGCAGCGGCTACGGGGGGGGATGTGCAGGTCCTGGGATGTGATCCCGAGAACATGGGCGGCATCATCAACAAGCTCCGCCAGACAGGCGCCTCGGTGGAGATCTTTGACCAGGGGGTGAGGGTGAAAGGTGACCGGGGGATTGTAAGCACCGACATCAAGACGCTTCCCTATCCAGGGTTTCCCACGGATATGCAGGCCCAGTTCATGGTGCTCATGACCATTGCCCAGGGCAACAGCGTGATCCATGAAACCATATTTGAAAACCGGTTCATGCACGTTAACGAACTCCAGAGAATGGGAGCTGATATTACGGTCTCCGGGGGGAACTACGCCAGGGTGCGGGGGGTTGCGAATCTCTCCGGGGCGGAGGTGATGGCGTCGGACCTGAGAGCCAGTGCTTCACTTGTGATTGCAGGGCTTGTTGCCAGGGGGGTGACCACCATCCACCGGGTCTATCACATCGACAGGGGGTATGAGGCCCTGGAAAAGAAATTCTCAGCCCTGGGAGCAGACATCAAACGCATCCGTTGACGATTTAGCTTTCTATCCCTGATTTTCGCAGTGTTTTGGCAAGAGAATCAGATTTTTTTAGGGTCCTGGCTTGTCCAGGTTAGGAGAAGATCATGGGACAACCCTGACACCAGGGAGCCTGCCTCCCCTTGTTCTTCCGGCCATTGCATTGGGATGTGGTATTGCGGCCGGGGACACCTTTCCCGAAATATCATTTCTTGTCTGGGGCAGCAGTCTGGTTCTGGGCGTTGGTGCCATTTCGATCATAAAAGAGCCCCTGGGGATCCTCCCGGCGGCTCTTTTTTTTGTCCTTGGCCATGGCCTCATCTCCTTACTGATTCAACCGGATTTACCCCATGATCATGTTGCAGGCCTTTGTAACAGGGGAAGGGTTTGGGTCGAGGGACGGATCGCTTCGGTCCCGGAACAGCACGGTCAAAGGGTCCGGTTCGATCTTGCCGTTGAGCGGGCAGGCCAGACCCGGGAGGAGCGTTTTGCTTCCCGGGGCAAGGTGAGGCTCTCCATCTACTATTGTTCCCGTGATCTCAGGTTCGGAGACCCCATTGGCTGCCAAACCGTGCTGAAGCCCATTCGCAATTTTAACAATCCCGGCGGGTTTGATTATACAAGATACATGGGGTTGAGGAAGATCCATTGCAGCGGCTGGGCCAAGGCAGCGCACCTTGTCTGTCTTCCCCGGACCAATGATCCTGAGATGTCGGTTGTCCTGGTAAACCGGGTTTACAACTATCGGAGCCGGTTTGCCTCCTACATCCGCAAGACCGTTAAAAATCAGGATGCTGCAGCGGTTTTAACGGCCCTTGTTACCGGCGACCGAAGCGCCATCAGCCGAGAACTTAAAACCGTTTTTGCACGGTCCGGTGCCGGCCACATCCTCGCCATTTCAGGGCTCCACCTCTCCATTGTTGCCTTTGTCGCATTTCAAGGGTTTATCCGTCTTTTTTCCCTCTGGCCACCGCTTTTGATTCCCGGGTACAGCCGAAAGCTTGCCGCCGTGTTGACCCTGGTCCCCCTGGTATTATACGCGCTTTTATCCGGGTTCTCCGCCTCCACCCGCAGGGCACTGATGATGATCGTGGTTGTTATGGTCTCCCATGTGATGGAAAAGGAGGCCGATACGCTTAACTCCCTTGCCGCTGCCTTTATCGTCATTTTGCTCGTGGAACCGGGAGCGCTTTTTTCCGTATCGTTTCAGCTGTCATTTGTGGCCGTCCTTTTCATCGTCGGAGGAATGTCCCTGGCAAGGGGAAGGGGAAATGGCAAAACGCCCCGGCCATCTCTACTTCATAAAGTCGGGATGTTCGCCATGATATCGGCCTGTGCCATCCTCGGGACCCAGCCCCTGGTCATGCATTATTTTAATCAGGTCTCGTTTGCAGGCATCCTCACCAATTTCGTTCTCATCCCAGGGGCCGGTTTCATGGCCGTGCCCCTGGGGTTGTTTGCCCTGGTTTTCTACCCGGTTTCGGTCCCTTTATCCGGCTTTTTGTTGACGGTCGCGGGATGGATCCTTGGGCCCTGCATCTGGTTGTTGAGATGGGTCAGTTCCATCTCCCTGTTCTGGGCCCGGACCGTGACCCCGGATCTTTGTGAGATCTGCTGTTATTACCTTGTATTTGCCGGGGGTTTTATCATGGTCAAAGGGTGTAAAAAGACAGGGGGGGCGGTGATGGTTGCGGCCCTTGTGATCCTGGGGGCCAGTGAGGCCGTGTGGATAAAACAACGATTTTTTAACAGGGCGCTTTCTGTGTTTGTCCTTGATGTGGGCCAGGGAAGCGCCGCATTGATCGAGATGCCCCAGGGAAGAAGGGTGCTTGTGGACGGCGGCGGATTTTCCCGGTCGTCGAACTTTGATCCGGGGGAGCATCTTGTGGCGCCCTTTCTTCGTCGGCGGAAGATTTTGACCCTGGATGCTGTTATCCTCACCCATCCGGAATCCGACCACATGAACGGGTTTATTTATATTATGGAGAATTTCAAGGTAGGGCGATTCATAAAAAATGGTGACCAGGGAAGCTCTGCAAGCTACAAGGCGCTCATGGCTGTGGTGGCAAAACGCGGGGTCAGGGTCGATACGGTACCGGATCTCGATCGTCTTGATTTCGGGGGGACTTCCCTGGAGTTCCTATACCCCCTTGTGTCGCCAGGGGCGGGCAGGGAGACCACCGAGGCCCTCAACAACAACTCCATTGTTTTTAAACTCATCCATGGAAAAACAGGGATCCTTTTTCCCGGTGATCTTCTGGCACAGGGGGAACAATCTTTGGTTATAGCAAGGGGGGAGCGACTGGCATCAACGATCCTGATCGCACCCCACCACGGTAGTTCCAGTTCGAGCAGCGATTTTTTCCTTGATCAAGTAGCTCCCAAGAGTGTAATTATATCCTGTGGGTGGAGAAACCGCTACGGGTTCCCCCATGCAAGTGTTGTTAAAAGATACAGAAAAAGAGGTTGCAACCTGTTTCGGACCGATCGTTCAGGGGCTGTCCGGATTCTGTGTACGGCCAGTGGTTGCCGAATATTGACCTTAAAAGGAGAGTAGCCTTGTACTATCTATATTTCCCATATGCGTTGGTGGTATCATCCCTGTTTTTGATCTTTTCCATTGTAAAAAAGACCCCGGTCTGGTGGCCCCTTGTGGTTCTCCTTGCTCCGGTGACGGCACCCTACTATTTTTTCAAGGCAAGCCAGACACACAGGGTTCTGTTTATGATGCTTTTCTGCCTGAGCTTTGTCCTGGTCGGTGCAGGGGAGGGGTACATCTACATTCAGGATAAAATCAATTTCAAATACGCCGACTATTCCCCCGTTGGAAGACAGCTGGTGCAGCTGAGCAAACAACTCAAGAAGTCAACCATCGCCCTTGACGAAGCCATTGAGAAGCTGGAGATGATGAGCAAGGTCGAATCCACCCGCACGGGTATTGGAGAGAGCCTCGCCTACATCGGGACGGTCCAGGCCCGGAGGATCGAAAACAAGGGGGATATTGAACGATTCCTTGCCTTTACCCGGGATTACAGGGGTGTGCTGGAAAAGGAGGGGGCAGACACCCTTCTTATATTGGAAAGTTACTATTCCGATCCTGCAGTCGTTACCCATTTAGAGAGCCTGGCGGATTATCTACCGGCCTTTGAGGAGCTCCTTCGCTACACTGTTGATAATTTCAGAAACATTGATCTGAAAAGCTCCAAGCACCGCGAAAACTACGATGCCTACTATATGAAGTACCGGCGCAAGGTGGACAGGCACAATACGTTAATCACAAAGCGGATCCGGTACCGGGATGCCCTGGTGGCGAAACACCCCGAGATTGAATATTACCTGCCCACCATCCATCAGACCGACGTCCTGAAAATGTGGGAGTAGGTCTCCTTTCCGTTATGACACCCTTATTGTGGGGTAAATCCTTTGGAGGATGATGAAACTGCCCCAGGCCCCAGGGGTTTCAGGGTGACGAGGAGCTGGGGCAGCAGGGTCAAGGCCGCAAGCAGGGCGGTGAACATGCCGAATCCCGTGAACAGGCCGAAGTAGATGGTGGGGATAAAGTTCGAGGCCGTGAGTATGGAAAAACCTGCGATGATGGTCAGCGAGGTATAGAACATGGCCCGTCCGATACTGCCATGGCAGCGGTACAAGCAGGCCATGTAGTCCCTGTCCGTTTTGAATTCCTTTTTGAAGCGGTGGATGTAATGGATGGTGTTGTCCACCCCGATGCCGATGGTGATGGCGGCAATGGTGATGGTCATCATGTCCAGGGGGATGCCCAGCCAGCCCATGCTCCCCAGTACCATGGCGGCCGGCAGTAGGTTGGGGATGATGGCGATCACGGCGATGTACAAGGACCTGAACAGCACCAGGAACATGATCAGGATGCCGAAGAACACCAATCCCAGGGTCATGATTTGTGACCTGAAGAGGCTCTGGAGCATATTGTTGTAGAGCACCAGCATATTGGTGAGGTGGATTTGTTCCGGTTGAAACGCCATCTTTTCAATTAAGAAGGCGCGGATTTTGCCGAGCAACGCCTCCCTGGCAAGGTTTTTGTCCGATTCCCTGACCCGCATGGCAATCCGGACTTGGTTGTGCTCAACGGAAACATAGGGGGAGATCAGCATTTCTTTGATTTCCCCGGGAATCTTGTCGTACATGATGGCAAGTTCGTAATCGTCCAGGGGCACGCCGCCATTGAGCCGGGTGACCACCTTCATAAAGGTGACGATGGAAAGCACGTTTCCGGTCTCCGGGAGTCCTGCAAGAAAATCGTGGACCTTTTCCAAACGTTCGAGCCGGAAGGATTTGAACCAGTATTTCGCGCTGTCTTTGTCATCCTCTTCCTCCAGGTCGAGTAGGTCATCGTCCCCGGCATCGTAAGCGTTGGGTTCTAGTTCCTCCTGCTTGAAATCGATGATCAGGTCCAGAGGGGTGGTGCCGCCCAGCTCCCTGTCGATGGTGACAAGGCCCTGGTAGATCTCTGTGGACTCCCTGAAGTAATCGATAAACCGGTTCTCCACGACCAACCTCGAGATCCCCATGGCGCTCAGGAGACCGAGAAGGATACTGAACCACAGGACCTTTATGCCGTGGGCCTCGGTAAAGGCGGCAAACCAGAGGGTCAGGGGAGAGGAGGAACCGGCAGGGGCAGGTCTCTCCCTTTTCAGAAGCATGGCGCCCGCAGGCAGCAGGATAAAGGAGATGAGATAGGACGCAAACAGCCCCAGGGACATCATCATTCCGAAGTCCATGACCGGACGGATGGAACTGACGGTGAGGGAGCCGAATGCCGCTATGGTGGTGAGGGTGGTATAGAGGCAGGGGATCGCCTTTAACCGAACCGCTTCCCTGATAAGGGTTCTCTGATCGGCCTGTTCATCATTGTTGCATAGCTCCCGGTAGCGCACCACAAGGTGGACGGTCATGGAAATGGTGATGATGATCATCAGGGAGATAAAGTTGGAGGAGATCACGGTCACCCGCCAGTCCACCATGCCCAGAAATCCCATCATGGTTAAAATGGCGGCAAAACAGCAGAACAAGGGCAGGATCACCCAGCGGACGCTCCTGAAAATCATCCACATGGTGATGATGATAAAGAGGAGCACGCCCACGCCGAACACCAGAAGATCGTTCCTGATATAGGAGACCATATCTGAAACGATCATGGGAACGCCCCCCAGAAAAAGGGTCCCGTGATCCCGATGCCGGTCCATGATCTCCCTGATGGCCGCGACATCCAGTCTCTGTTGGATCATCAGCTCCGTGGAGCGCTTTCGATACCCCTGGGAAACCGCCTTCAGCTCCGTTACCTCCTTTGCTGTCAGCTGTGCGTTGTCTTTTTTCTCCCTCAACTGGGTTCTCCTGCGCAGAAGTTCCTGGTTTTCGAGGTCCAGGGGCAGGTTGACGAGGAGGGCGGTGGTCCTGTTGTCCCTGCTGACCAGCCGTCCTGCGTAGATGGGGTTCTCCTGGAACTCTTGCCTGGCAAGGGAAAAATCAACACCCGGGGTTTCGAGGGTTCGGATCTCGCCGTGCATCCCGCCCAAGGAAACAAGGGGACTAAACAGCAGGGGCGCATCCAGAATGGTGGTGACGGAATCAATCCCTTTAAGCTGCTTTAAATCATCCCGAATGCGTTTCAACTTTCCAAGGCCGCTTTGGGAAAAGAGATTCCCATGGGGAGTGAAGGTGATGATCAGATAGTCCCGGGAGCCGTAATGGGCGGTTGTTTTCCTGTAGTACCGGAGGGCATGATCGTTCTCAAGGACAAGGGAGTCGGCCGATGCATCGAGTTTGAACCGGTGTATGGCACCGGCGAAGATACCGGTTACAATCGCCAGAACAAGCAGCGTTGCAAGGGGACGTTTGAGGATCAGCCTGTCGTATAGGTCGATTAGCATATGCGATCCATTTGCCGTTAAGGAACGGGTTTATGAAACACGATAAAATAAAGAACGGTTTTCACATGATACCACTAAATGCGATTCAGGTCGAAAAAATATTCCCCTAGGCGTATTTTCTGATATAATTACGGAAATTAGCATCAACCAAAGGACATTAACCATGGAAAATATCCACTACTGGAGAAAAGCAGTCGTCCCAGGATTGATTCTATTGATCCTGTTATCCTTCAGCTGGCCTGGAAGCGCCGGCACGCCAGACCCTATAAATCAGGTCAGAGACTCAGTGAACCAGGTGCTTAACTTGCTGAACGACCCTGAGCTTGCCCCGGATGAGAAAAGGGGGAAAAGAAGACAAATGATAATGGACATCGTTGATAACCGCTTCGATTTCCAGGAGATGAGCAGGCTTACCCTTGCCCGGCACTGGGAGGAGATCGGTTCCGGGGAAAAGGAACAGTTCGTGGAAAAATACTCAACCCTCATCAAGAACACCTACGTCGGCAAGCTGGATAGCTATTCAGGAGAACCGGTGGTATTTGAAAAGCAAATCATAAAAGACCCCAGATCGGCTGTTTTTACACATTTTGTCCGCAGGGGCCAAAAAAATGTCATTATTTATAAGCTCATCAAAAGAGAAACCAACTGGCTGGCTTACGATATGGTGATCGAAGGGGTGAGCGTGGTAAAAAATTATCGCTCCCAGTTTGACTCGGTCATAAAAAATGAAAAATTTTCAGGACTCCTGAAGAGACTTGACGAAAGAAACAAACCCCGGACACCGTGAAAACTCGCTTTTATTGGTTCGCTTTCGTTACATATAGTATAAAAGAAACTGAGTTGCCTTCCATTTGAAAATTTTCAGCAATAAATTCTATTTTTTTCAATAGGGTAAACCCATTTTTTTTGATTATTCTGGATATTTCTTCAAAGAGATTATCTAATCTATCAATAAAATATAGTATGGCATTCGCACTGATATGATCAAAAAAATTTGAAGGGTATGGTAATGGTGTATCATTAAGGTCGAATTGTTTTAAATCCACTGAGATATCTTTTTGCCTGCATACTTCTAACATCTCATTGGAATAATCGAGACCATATACCTCTAAACCCAAAGTGTGAAAACCGCTTGCACTCAACCCTGTTCCTATACCGATGTCTAAAATTTTATCTTTCGGCTTTAAATAATTAAATATCATACCCAATAAAATTTCAGCACCGTACCAATTCTGTTTCCCTACTAACTCGTCATATTTTAAGGCGAACTGATTGCTAAAAAACAGATTGTTTTCTTTGTCCATTAAAACTCCTTTAAATTGATACAAAACTAACGTGAAAATACAGGGGTGCGGTTTTTTGCACCCCTCTGGAAAAGTCTTGTTCTGTTATACTTATTTCACAGTAGTTGCCTGTTTTTTCATCTCTTCTTTAACTTTGTCCTGAATTACTCAATGGGCTTTTTAGTTCGATGTCCGGGTTTGGCCAGGATTTCCAGATAAAAGGATTCGAGTTGTTCTGATTCGGCCTGGGAAATGTGTTTATTAATGTCGGACACATGAATACCTTTACTGTCTGTTTTGTCAATGCCGAACCGGCAGTCAAAATCCCAAAAATCGACATTGTCGGGCAGCGTCTTTTTACATTCTCTCTTTATATATTTTTTAACTTCATGTTTGATTGCTTCAACAAGCCTTGGTGTCTTGATCTTTGGATGGGTCAAATTAAACGTTTTTTTCATAGTTATTCCATAAGTTGTGACTGACATTATTAAATACTAAACTGCTCTCGAATGATATGGTATCATCAAGGAGCGGTTTTTACAATATCGAGCAAGTGATTCAGTTCACCTTTCATGGTCGTTTTTACTTTTTACTTTTTTCCAGTCGCAGGAGATAACAGCTGTTTGGATAGTGTAGAATGAATCGCATCCCAACGTTCTTTCGCTTTGTTTTGCAGCATTTCCCCCTCTTTCCCAGGTTTTGTCAATGCCTGTTTATGACTGTCAAGGGCTGTGTAATGCAGCGCTTTTACTTGGTAACGGGTACTGTTTTTGAAGGCATTATAAACATCATCTACATTTTTTTGTGTGTCGTCAATAAACACGATATTTTTTATAGGCAAAGATGTGTTCCCTGAATTGTCATTCTCATAGTAGCTTAGCAAGCAAATCAGCATAATTCCTTTGTTTTGCCCGGCCACATACATAACCCCTTGTTGATAACTTACTTCTCTGGAGCCGGGGATATCACATGGCGTAAATGGACTGGGTAAACTGGGGCTGTTCATGGCCCTCATAAATAAAGAATTGCTCCTGATCATGTCGAGGAAACTACCATAGGAAGAACCCGGTACTTTTAAATCGTCCAGTTGCATTTCAGTGGCGGAGAGATTACTGCCGCTCCTCGCTGTTTCGACCAACAAGCGGACGCCGGAATCGGATAGTCTATTAAGAATGGACCCTATATCATCTTCTGTATAATCCATTTTATTCATCGCAAATAGTAGTGCTGATATTTTTAATAACTCATCTTGATCTTTTGCCACTCGGTAGAAAGACTTCGAACCGAGTAAACCAGATTGCCACTCATACCAAGCAGGACCACCAAGATATTGACAACTGCTGGGCTCAACATCATTCAAACATCGCATCATTGTTAACGTATCATCATCATCCATCACGACCAAAGTCGCTTGGGGTTCATTAATCTCGAGTACAATGTTTTTCAACTCCAGAAAACTACCGACTTGAGATTTTGATGTATCCGCATAACTTATCGAACAACTTATGAACAGGAACGTGCTCAGAAACAACCTTAAAATATAACGCATGCCATCCCCTCGCCTTTTTCTGGCTATTATTTAAATTTTCCATACCCCTATCAATTTGCCAACAACACTACTCCGGAAGATTTCCATTAATTATATTTGCATAGTTGATGGCAAACGCATACTGCGATACGCCCTGAATAATAGTTATCTTTCTCGAACCCGAGTTGACAACGTATGTCTTCCCACACTGATTATCCTTTTCTCTGTCTGTAATATTAACATCCAGATACTCACTATGGGATTGATAACCACTCAGACCATTAGCCATGATCATGGTTGCCAGCGGGTCAAAAATTGGAACCGGAATCCCTTCACTGCTGCTGCCCGTTTTTTTCTCAAAAATACCTTTCGTCAACGAGGCTAGGGGGTCAGTGGCGGTGATCTTATCCACATAATCAGGACTTAAGATAACATAATCACAAGCGTCTAAAGGGACCAACGTCACTGGGATCTTGGAATCAAAAATATGCTTTGCCGCAACAGGATCAACAAAGACATTCCACTCGGCCGCGTAGTTTGTACTGTAGATAGGCCCTTGATCCCACTCGGGCTTTGCCCCATTCAAAAGAGCCACGTTACCATCCACATAAACAGCCCCCGCCATCGCATAAACACAGTCAATCTTATCAATAGGCGTTGTCGGATAGAGTTCCAACATCTTTGAAAGGTTCGTAAAACCGCCGAGGGAAAGAATCGTAATATTATCCTTTGTTTGTTTGAGTGTATCCGCAATAAACTCCCAGGCGGGCCGACGATCCAGATTAATTAAGGTTTTTGGATTCAACGATCCAAGCAACCCCATGATGCCATTCATATCATCCTTAAACGATTGAGGAAAAACATGACCAAATTTCACAGGCGTGCTCGTTCCCACACAAACCTTGGCCTGGGTTTGATTACCTAACTCCATAAGGGTCTTGGCAATCACGGTCCCCCAACGAAGATCGGTCTCCCCACAACCGGTTACCGTAACCCCTACTATCTCAACTGAAGGGTTTTTCATTAAATATAGAATTGAAAGAACGTCATCCCATCCCATATCCGTGTCGATAATAACTTTCTTCTTGATGTTTTCCATGTTTCACTCCTTTTGGTTACCGGGTATATTCCCCCTCAAAATCGTGGGTGACAGTTTCTCGTCACATGGCTCAAGTATTTCAAAGGACATCCTGGTGGGATGCCCTGGATGTTACATCCCAAACCCTATCAATCTACAATCCCGTGCAGATACGTTATACCCCATCGTCCGACCCTCCCATTGTGTCGCGGATAACAAGATGGTCAGCCGTTTTTTTCGGATACCATGTTGCTGTTGCAGGGTATCCGGAAGGCGTATGTGTTCAGTTATCCCTGGTGGACCTTATTTTCGATACAACATGATTAAAAGAATAGCAATGATGTTGTTGTGAGGTTCCTCTTCTATTTGGGGATGGGTTCTCAAATAGAAGAGGAGCAGGTTTACATGATCTATGGGACGAATTTAGGAGACCGATTTTTTGAGGAAAAGGTCGTTGTTTTTCTTTCCGGTGTACTCGAGGAAGGGGATGATTCCCCGGTTTTGGTTGCCGCCCAGGGCATCATAGGTGATGCTCACCACTGGAATGCCGGTCTTCTTTTCAATGGCCGATCCCATGGCTTCGGTGACAAGGCCGGGGCAGCAGTAGGACGGGTTTGTCTGGACAAAAAGGGACAGGTCCGGGTGTTCCTTGATGATATAATGGATCTTCAAGAGATTGTCCATGGACTCCCCGGTGTGCTCCGGCAATACACCGTAGGCTTCGAGGACCTCTTCAAAGGAGTCGTTGTACGCCATTTCAGGTTCTTGCAGCAGGGGTGCAAAATAGCGCAGGTAGCGCTTCTCCATTTTTGACATTGTGGCCATAAGGGCCTTGGTGGAAAAGAGATTGAGGTACTTTCCTTCGTTGAACCACTTCTTGTAATAGGAGTCTGCAATGATCTTGGCAAACCTGAAGTAGGGGGTGGTGACCACCTCTCCGCCGTTTGCCTCGATGAACCGGACAAGGTCCTGGTTCATGACGCGGTTGTCCCGGACATAGAAATCTCCGAAGATGGCCACCTTGGGGCGATGTTCATGTTTTACATCGATCCATGCCAGCTGGCTGACGGCCTCGGCCAGGGCATCCTCCCGGGTGCGTTCGCCTTCAAAGGCGGGGATCAGGATCTCCACGGCCTTTTTCAGGGCCTTGTCCGTGGCGCCTTTAACGGTTTCATAGGGCCTGATTTTGCATCCCACACTCCTTAATAGCCCACCGAACATGTAGGCAAAATAGGCGTTGATCGACGCCTTGATGCTGATGTCTCTCAAGGAGAGTTCGCCCCTGAACACTCCGGCTTTTTCCATACCGTTGCCAGCTTGTTTTAAGATCGTGTCAATGTGGTGGGGGTACAGCTTGATGTTGCAGGCGATGTCGGATTTGCTCATCCATAGCAGGGTATCGGCCGGATTGAGATTGTGGTTCTCAATGGTCTTGATGTAGCCGCTTGCAATGGCGTTCAGGGGAATGCACTGGCCCGTGTTGGTCTTGAGGCTCTCCTTGATGGTCTCAGGGGTTTCTTCCATGAGAATCGCCTTGTATCCCTCTCCCCTTAGGGTGGCGGCAAGCAACTGTCCGACAAGGGGATCCCAGTTGGGAACCACAAGGGTTTTGTTGCCGGGTTTTGCGGCAAGGTGGGGATTGACATGGTCAAGGGCAACGGATTCAAGGGGGCGTCCGTGGGTCTTGTGGTTCCTGAACGCCCGGATGGCCGCTTCAATCCGGGTTTCATAGCCCACGTTGGAGTCGTGCTCGTCAAGTTCCAGCACCAGGTAGGGTTTGCCGTGGGCCTCCATGATTTTCTTGAAGTAATCCACGGTAAACGCATCCGGGGAACATTTAAAGGAGGTGACAAACACGGGGTAGAGATTGTCTGTCAATGCCGCCGCCAGGGTGGCCCTGAGGATGGTGGCCGCATATTTCCAATGGATTTCGTTTAAAAGCGGGGTGATGGCGCTGGGGTCGATCTTGTCAAGGTCCAGCATGTCCTGGAAAAAGAGGTTGACCTTCAGGGAGGAGAAGATGTCCGGGATCCCGGCGTTGAGGGAGTCGGACAGCACGGTGTAGGGTCTTCCCAAGAGGACCACGTCGATGTCGGAATCCTTGGATTGGTGGGTCTGAAAGAGGTCTTGGACCACTTTTTTAGAACGCTTTTTCCATTCCAGGGCCTTGTCAAAGGCGGCTGATATATCAAAGAAACTGATTCTTTTCCGGGAGATGTTTTTTAATGCTTTGTAGAGCTCAAGCTTGGTGTTGAAGCTGGTATAGAGGTACTTGACCACCGGGGACACCAGGCGGTGGCTCTCCATTCCGGGAATGGTTGAAATGATGCTTGGCAGGTACTGGGTGTAGTAGCAGTACTGGCGCCGGGCGTTCTTGGCCTTGGTCTCAAAGTAAAAGGGGAGGAATATGTAGTCCGCCTTTTCAAGGAGGTGGGAGACATGGCCGTGCATGGAGGTCATGGGGGTGCAGAACTCGGCATTGGCGATGCTTCTTCCCAGGGTCACCGGTGACTTGAGTTTCTCGCTGGTCACGGTCTTGATGCCGAGGGTGTTGAAAAACAGTTTCCACATGCCAAGGTCTTCCACCAGATGCAGGGCTGCCGGAATCCCGATGGTGAATTCCGAGGTGGCTTTGGGGGGGCTGGGAAGTTTCAGGGCCTGTTTCCGGGCCTTTGTCAGGTGGAAGTGTTCCTCCTTGGCCACATAGTGGGCATCGTTGTAGTCCCTGCCGCAAAGAAATCCAAAGGCGATGGTCTGGCCTTCGATATCGGCAATGGTGAGCTTGCAGTGGTTGGTGCAGAGCTTACAGGTTTCCTGCTTCACGGGGATGGCTTTTTCCCACAGAGAAAAGCCCCGGAATTTTCCCTGGGTTACCCCCTGGTCCTTGAGGGTCAGGGCAACCCCCAGGGCGCCGGTGAGGTGGCAGTATTCGGAGACGTGGATCGGTTTTTTCAGTTTCTGCTCAAAGGCTGCGACCAGGGCCCGGTTCTTTGCGGTTGCGCCCTGGAACAGGACCGTGGTGCCGATTTTGGCCATGGATGCGACCTTGGAGATGTAGTTGTCCCGGACCGAGTGCAGGGCCGAGGCTAAAACCTCGTCGACGTTGAATCCTTCTGAAAGAAAGTGGTTCATGTCCCGCTCCATGAACACGGTGCAACGGTCGCTTGACACGGGGGCGCGGATGCCTTCGGTCCGGTTGGAGTATTCCCTAAGGGGGCAGTCCAGTTTTGAGGCCTGCTCTTCGATAAAGCTGCCGGTGCCTGCGGCGCACACTGTGTTCATGAACGATGAGGTCACGACACCGTTTTTCATGGTGGTGAACTTGGCATCCTGACCGCCGATCTCGATGATGGTGTCCACGTCGTTGTTGAGCTCATAGGCGGCCCTGGAATGGGCGGTGATTTCATCCAGTATCAGGTCGGCCCCGATGATGCCGCCGGAGAGTTTCCTGCCCGACCCTGTGGTGCCGCAACCCATGACGGTGATGGAAAGGTCATAGAGGTTGATGAAATCGTCCATGGCCCTGAAGATCTTCTGGACGGCGTCCACAGGTTTTGATGCGGTCCGTGTGTAAAATCCGGCCACCACGGTTCCCGTGTCCGTGATGATAACGCCCTTGGTGCTGGTGGACCCTACATCCATGCCAAGATAGGCCTTGTCCGAACCCAGGTTTTTTGGATCCAGATAGATGTCGTTTTCAACCCCGTGGCGTACAAAGGATTTAAAGCTCTTAAAATCAGGATAGTTCGACAGGGTAAGGCTCAGGGGCGGGTAGGAGGCGTTGTCCGTTCGTTCCGAAGGCAACAGTATGTCCCTGGGGCAGGTATAGGGGCCATGGTCTCCTGAAAGGGTGTTGAGCTGTTCAATTCCTGCCAGGGCCGCTCCCACCGCCCCATAAAGATGGGAATTATCGTCACAGACAAGGGGGGCATCAACCAGGGCGGCAAGATGGGTGCGTACGGATTCGTTTTTTGATACGCCCCCGCAGAAGATCACCGGGGGTCTGATGTCGCCATTTGTGAAAACCGTGTTAAAGATGTTCCGGGCAAGCCCTTGGCAGAGGCCTTCGGAGATCTGGGGAACGGAAAACCCCTCCTGCTGGGCATGGATCAGGTCGGTTTTGGCAAATACGGCGCACCGGGTGGCGATGTCGGGAATGCCCTGGGCGTTTTGGCAGGCGGCCTGGCTTAAGCGATCTGCGGTTTCAAGCTCAAGGCGGCCGGCCTGCTGATCCAGGAAGCTTCCGGTGCCGGCGGCACAGGAGGTGTTGGTCTTTGATCCTGTATAGTTGCCGGCCGTGTCAAAGAGGCTGAGGCTGAACTTTTCGCCGCCCACGTTGAGGATGGACCCCATGGTGGGGTGGAAGTGTTTGGCAGCCCGGATGATGGCCACCTGGTCATCCACCTCCACATCCCGCTTTACCGTGTCAGGCGTGGAAGCGGTGGCGGCAACGCGTTTGACCCTGGAAAGGTCCATGGTCGACAGGAGGGACTCAAGGCATGGGTTGATGCTGCCGTGGTGAAAAACGCTGCCCGAATTTACAAGCTCTTTCTTTGGGTTCAGTTCGACCACCGAAACCGAAACGGAACCGATATCAATGCCAAGAACGGTTGATGATTTCATCCTATAGTTTCTCCTCTATCTCTTTCCAGAACTCGTTGACACCCGTTCGCCAGCCCTCCAGGAAAAGCCTTGTATGCTTGTTGAGCGCCTCTCCCGATTGCTCCATGAGATAGTCCGATGCAATGGTTTCACCAAAGCAGGCGGAGAGGCGTTCGTCAGTGGCCATGTCTGCTGCGGAATCAAAGCTCAGGGCGTACATGAGGTCGTCGTAGTGGGCGCTTTTTGCCCATAGAAATCCATCGAGCCTGCCGTTTTCCGCATAGTTGCCTTCGGAGAGCCTCTTTTCAAGTTTAAGCCGCTCAATGGTCTCGGACATGGAGAGATCATTCTGGAGACGCTTCTGGAACTCTTCCTTTTTCTGGATGGCCTCGGAAAGGGCATCCTGGAACATTTTGGATAGATTAAACGATTTTCTCCAATCTTCAAGTTTTTCGTGGAGCATGTCTGGTATGCTCAAGGTTATCTTACGTGCCATGGTTGCAGTCCGTATTAAAGGGGTTATAAAATGTTCTGTGCCCTGGTAAAAGGGTGTTCTTCAGGTGTGTACGTAGAAAATTGTCCACGGGCAACAGGTGTTTTTCAGTGTCGTGTATTTAATACGTATTCGAAAAATAAGGTCGTGTCAATGGAAATGCAAATCTGTTTTCTCTTTTTCTTTATGGTGTGATTTGCTATATAAGAAACCTAATTTTCAGCAACAACCTGGCATCCAATGGTAATCGGTTGGAAACACGGGTTTAAGAGCGGCGGGGAAACCATATTGAAATCATCGGCAGAACGACTTATAAATAAGGTTGAACCCCTCGGGGCAATGACACTGGGGAGGGTTCAAAGCGTTGGAAGGGGGGCTCTGTTTTTTCTCCAGGGACTGTTTCAGATCCTGGTTCTTCCCATTCAATTCAGCAAAATCCTGGAGCACACCTGGTTCATCGGCACGAAATCCATGGTGGTCATTGTCCTGACCGGTATTTTTACGGGCATGGTCCTCGGTCTCCAGGGGTACTACACCCTGGTGCGGTTCGGTTCCGAAGGCATGCTGGGGTCTGCCGTGGCCCTGACCCTGATTCGGGAGTTAGGACCTGTCCTTACGGCCATTATGGTGACGGCCAGGGCCGGATCAGCCATGGCTGCCGAGATCGGCGTCATGCGCATTTCAGAGCAGATAGACGCCCTTGAGACCATGGACATCAATCCGGTGCGGTACCTGTTTTCCCCAAGGATCGTGGCTGCCGTGATTAGTTTTCCCCTGCTTACGGCCCTGTTTGACGTCATCGGCATCTTTGGCGGTTATATTACCGGATCCCTGCTGCTGGGGATCAACCCGGGTATTTATATCTACCGGGTCAAGGAGAGCGTGCTCATGGCCGATATCACCGGGGGATTTATCAAGTCCCTTGTCTTTTCCCTTGTTGTGACAACGGTCTGCTGCAACCGGGGGTTTTTTACCCATCTTCATTCCACCGGGGGATTCGGTGCCAAAGGGGTGAGTCATTCCACCACCACGGCCGTGGTTCACTCCTGTGTTTTGATCCTTGTTTTCGACTACATAATAACCTATTTGCTGCTATAGAGGCCCCATGACACAGCCTTTCATAGAATTGAAGAATGTCAAAAAGCGCTTTGGTTCAAACCGTGTGATGCAGGGGGTGGACCTTCTCATCTTTAAAGGTGAGATTACCGCTGTTATCGGAAAGAGCGGTTGCGGGAAAAGCGTGCTTTTAAAACATATCATTGGTCTTGAAACCCTGGACTCCGGGGTCATTTCCATCGCAGGCCAGGACCTTTCCGCCATGGACAGGGAGGCAAGAAAACGGTTTAAACAGAAAACCAGCTACATGTTCCAGAACAACGCGCTTTTTGATTCATTGAACGTGTTTGATAACATTGCCCTGCCATTGGCCGAGGGATCGTCCCTTTCTAAAAAGGAGATCAGGGACCGGGTGCTCATGCGCATGGAGCAGCTGGAGATTATGGGCATCGAAGGGCGCTATTCCGCCCAGCTCTCCGGGGGAATGCGAAAGCGTGTGGCCCTTGCCAGGGCCCTGGTGACGGATCCGGATGTGGTGTTGTTTGACGAACCCACCACAGGGCTTGACCCGGTGAGAAAAAACGCTGTGCATTCCATGATCAAAGCGTACCAGGAGCGGTTTGGTTTCACGGCCGTTGTTGTGAGCCATGAGATTCCTGAAATATTTGAAATCGCCCAACGGGTTGCCATGCTGGACAAGGGAAGGATCGTGTTCCAGGGCAGCCCGGAACAGATCAAAGAGTCAACCATAGACGTGGTCCGCTCCTTTATCAATGGAATAGAGGAGACCAACAGGGAGTTTTAATAATGAAAAAAACAACCATTGAATTGTATGTAGGGCTCTTTGTGATCATCGGGCTCTTGTGTTCTGCCTACCTTGTGGTTCAGCTTGGCGGCTTGAAGCTTACCAACAAGGATCGCTATACTGTGCTTGCCTACTTCAGTTCCGTGTCCGGGCTGAAACCCGGCGCAAGCGTGGAGATGGCCGGCGTTGCCGTGGGAGAGGTGGCTAGGATCTCCCTTGACAAGGAGCGGCAGCTTGCAAAACTTGAACTGAGCATCGATAATGATTATATCTTTTCCGAAGATGTGATCGCCTCTGTAAAAACCTCCGGCATCATCGGAGACAAGTACATCAATCTATCTCCAGGGGGGGCGGAGTTTGATCTTGAACCCGGGGCGACCATCTTTAATACGGAGTCGTCCCTTGACATTGAATCCCTGGTGAGCAAGTATATTTTTTCAGACAAAGAGTAGACCCGGAAGCGGTCTGCCCGAGACAGGAGATGAACCGGAATGTTTAAAAGAAGCGTTGTTCTTTTTTTTGTATTACTGATGGTTGCAGGACCGATCATTGTCCAGGCCAAGGAGGCCCCCGAGGCCGTTCTCAAACGCTGTGTGGATGATGTGATCGTGATCCTGAATGCACCCATGGACGTGGCCGATGACCAGGCCGATGCCAGGGTGGCGGAGCGAAACCGTCGGCTGTTTGTCAAGGCGGATCAACTTTTTGATTTTAGAAGCCTTGCCATGGGCGCCCTTGGAAGGAACTGGCGCCGGTTCAGCAACGATCAGAAAACCGAATTTGCCAATTCTTTTTCCCACCTCATTGCCCAGAGCTATTTTGCCCGCATGGAGGGCCAGGATTTTGAGAGTGTCTCCATCGAATATCTGAAAACCGAGTTCCTTGCCCCCACTCGCTCGGGAATAGAGCGGGCCGACGTTCCCACCGAGCTTATCCACAACGGTGTCAAAACCCCTGTGGCCTATCGAATGCTTGAAAGAGAGGATTCCTGGAAGGTGTATGACGTTATCATCGAAGGGGTAAGCATGGTGTCAAATTACCGGGAGCAGTATAGAAACAGTTTCAATGACTCTCCGGAGAAGTTGATCGCTGAACTGAAGGAGAAACTCAAATAATGAGATGTGTTGTTCTGATTTTATTGCTCTTTGCCTTGGTGTGTCCGGTCGCCGCCCAGGAGGAGGTCGCTGACGACCTTTTTGATGATTATATCGAAACCGGGGAAGAGCACCTTGTTCCGGATCCGCTTTACTGGTTCAACTATGGCATGTACACGTTTAATGACAAGCTCTATTTCTGGGTGATGAAGCCGGTGTCAAGGGGATACGGTCGTGTGGTCCCAGGGCTGATAAGAACCGGTATCGATAATATGTTTAACAACCTTCTTTTTCCGGTACGGTTCGTGAATTCGGTTTTTCAGGGAAAAATCAGGGGCGCCGGGTCCGAGCTTGGGATCTTTGCCGTCAATTCCACCATGGGATTTCTGGGGTTTGCCCGGCCCGCCCAGGACGTGTTTGCCATGGAAATGTCCAAGGAAGATCTGGGACAGACACTGGGTTCCTATTCAGTCAAAGAAGGGTTTTATCTTGTACTGCCCTTTCTCGGTCCTTCCACCCTCAGGGATCTTGTGGGCACCGTGGGTGACAGTTTTCTTTCTCCCATTAACTACGTGACGCCCGAGTCGGCTTCCTTCGGCCTCAGGGCTTTTGACGCTGTCAACTCATTCTCCCTCATGAGGGTCGGGGATTATGAGACCTTGAAGCAGGCGGCGGTTGACCCCTATGTGGCCATCAAGGACGGTTACATCCAGCTTCGCAGGAAGAGAATCCAAGAGTAATTCAACAAGGGGCGACGGTTGATAACAGGGTCATCTCAATGGCCCTGTTATTGGGTTGCCGTTCCAGCCTCCCCGTTTTTACCCCCCCATAATCAATCAGTACAATCAGTAGAGATCATTCCGTCTGTTGGGTAGAAAATAGCGCATCCTGTGGCTTCTGACCCGCTCCAACAGTTCACTGTCAAGGTCTAGGATTAAGAGATCTCCATGGTCTCCCAGGAGGCTTTTGATGATCTTGCCGTCCGGTCCGATGGCCACCGCTACCCCGGGGAAGGCAAGGCCGCTTGGGTGGGTGCCCACCTGGTTGCAGGCCAGCACAAAGAGGCCGTTGTCAAAGGCCCTTGCCCCTAAATGGCGCATCCAGGAGTCCAGTTTTTCCTTGGGTGTCTTCCGGGGGGATGCATGGGGGATAAGTAGAATGTCCGCACCCCCAAGGGCCATCCGGGTGGAAAGTTCTGGGAAATGGGCGTCATAGCACATCTGGATGCCGAAGTTGAAGTCGTTGGTTGTAAAGGTCTCGATGGTTGTGCCCTGGGTGAAGATTTCTTTTTCCGGAGGGGCCAGGTGAAGTTTCCTGTAGCGGCCAAGGGAGCCGTTTTTCATGGCTGCCACGTGGGTGGCAAAGAGGGTGTTTGCACCTTCTTTCTCAAGCATGCCCGCCAGGATGGTGATGTTCAGGCGGGTGGCGGTATCCAGGAGGGCGTCGGTGATGGGGCCGGGCAGGGGGGCAGCAAAAGAAGCGATCTCGCTGTTTGTGCAATAGCCTGTGATGTTGAGTTCCGGAAACAGGACAAGGTCTGCACCTAGGTCAGCGGCCTGGGTTGCAAGCTCAAGACAGGTATCAAGGTTGGCACGGGTCTCTCCGGGAGGTGAGTGCTGGAGGACCAGGGCAGCCCTGGTCGGATTCATACCTTGAACTGGGCGTTAATCTTGAACACGTCGGTTGCCGGAAGATTCAAGATCTCGGTAACGCCGGTGGTTTTTGATATTTCTTCAAGATGACTTTCAATGAGGGCGACGCTTTGGGCGATAAAAGTGAACCAGATGTTGTAGGTGTGGCTGCGCATGTAGTTGTGGGTGACACCTGAGTAGCTGTTCACGGTTTCGGTAAAAAGGTCTATTTTGTGATCGGGTACGCAGGCGGCGCACAGGGTGGAATGAAATCCCAGCTTGTCCGGGCTGAAGTTGCCGCCGATTCGCCGTATGATTCCGTCGTCCTTGAGCTGTCGTACCCGGGCGATCACATCGGCTTCGTCAAGGTCAAGGTCCCTTGCAATGGCCCTGAAGGGTCTTGGCTCAATGGGGAAAAGGGCCTGGATCCTGTTGATTATTTTTTTGTCAATGTCGTCTATCTGGGGCATGGGAAGTTCCTTGGGGTGGTGCCATTAAAAAAGGCTCTGCAAATGGTTCGCAGAGCCTTTTTAACGGTTATGAATATATCAGTCTATCGATATTATACACATCCTGTAGGTTTGGGAAGACCTGCCATCTTGCAAGCTCCTTTACCAGGTCCTGAGGGGAAGAGCTCATAGATGTGCTTGAGCTTGAACTTGGTAAGCTTGGAGAGAACCCGTACCATGGGAGCAATACCATTTTTTTCATAGTAGTCCTGGAGAACTTTAACCACTTTCCAATGCTCGTCGTTCAGCTCGTCAATACCTTCCTGCTGACGAACGTACTCGACCCAATCGTTAGTAAAAGTCTTGTAGTCGAGCAGAAATCCGTCTTCATCTATCTCGAATGATTTTCCATTCATCTCAATTGTTGCCATTGAACTTCCTCCTGTAAAAAAATAAAAGTTTTCTATAAGCAAGACTTGCCGTCATCTTTAGAATTTACATTTTCGAACAATAGACTAGGAGTAGGCTGTTGTCAATATCAAAGATCGTCCCAGCCTTAAAAAAAACGCCTAATACTCCTTGGGAGTCAAATTGATCTCTTTTAGAGTAAAGACCGGGCCATCCTTGCAAACAAGTTCCTTGCCGATGTTGCATCTTCCGCACATGCCGATACCGCACTTCATGCGGTTCTCAAGGGACATGATGATCTGCTCCTCGCCATAGCCCAGTTTTTCAAGGGCTGGCTGGGTGAACTTGATCATGATGGGAGGTCCGCATATGATGGCGTAGGTGTCGGGGTCCGCCTTGGGCGCGTTCTGCTCCACAATGGTCGGAACAAATCCCACATTGTATTTCCAGTCGGGATCATCGGTGCCGTCAACGGTGATATGCATGTTGATGTCGTCCCGCTGCTCCCACTCAAATAGCTCGTCCCTGTAAAGGAGCATGCCCGGGGACCGTGCGCCGTAAACCACGTCTATGGTGCCGAATTTCGCCCGGTTTGCCGGATCGAGCATGTAGATGATCGAAGATCGAAGGGTCGTAAAGGCAAACCCTCCGCCGATGATCACCACGTTTTTACCCTCAAGCTTGTCCCAGGGATACCAGTTGCCCAAAGGACCCCTGATTCCCATAATATCCCCCACCTTCATGTTGTGAAGGTGGGAGGTGACAACGCCGGTCTTGAACACTGTAAATTTGACAAATCCTTTTTCCACAGGAGAAGAAGCGATTCCGATGGGGATCTCTCCGACGCCTGGGATGGACAGTTCAGCAAACTGGCCTGCCTGGTAAGAGAACTTCTCTTCATCCTCTTTGTTCAGGAAGACAAATTTGAACGTCTTCAAAGATTTATCCTCGGTAGCGATCTCTATATCATCGATGCGTACCGGATAAGGCATATATGGATTATCCATTTTTCCTCCAATATTCACTCTATTTCTGCGGCTCATACGAGTTCATGGTGTTACAGATGCTGCGAATGTCGATGTTAACCGGACATTTCTCAACACATCTGCCGCATCCGACGCACATGCTTCCCTGGTCATATTTGTCCAAAAAGTACTTGAGCTTGTGCATGAACCGCTGGCGAACCCGCTGGGTTTTTTCCCCCCTGGGGTTGTGGCCCGAGCCGTGCATTGTGAACAAGGGCGACATGCAGGAATCCCAGTTGCGGAACCGGCTGGTTGACTTGCCCTTTGTCTCGTCCTGGATGTCAAAGCACCAGCAGGTGGGGCAAACAAAGGTACAGGTGCCGCAGTTGATGCAGGAGAAGGCCGTATCCTCCCAGAAGGGTGCACCGTGAAGGTCAAGGAGGGACTTCTCCTTGAGCTTGTCCGTGGGGACCAGGGATGTGATGGCCGCCTCGGCCGCCTCTTTCATCCCTTGGATGGTTTTCAGGCTTGCGTCGGTATCTGCAGTCCCATTAAACCCGGCACCGTCAAGGAATGTCTCCCCCTTTGGGGTGAGCACCTTTGCAAGGTAGTGATCATCCAGATCCACCAGCAAAAGATCCAGCCCTTCTTCGGCAAAGGGACCGCTTCCCATGGAGGTGCTGAAGTCTGAGGCCGAAGGCTGATTCACGGCAAGCCCGACAAAGGTGGTGGCCTCATAGGCGTCGCACCAGTAGGTGTCCCTGTATTCAGGGGTGTCGAAGTTCAGCTTTACCAGCTGGACTGCCTTGGCATCGTAGGGCCGTATGCCGATCACCGCCCGGGGGGTGGTGTCGGTTTCAGGCATTTGCATGATGTGGTGGTTTTCCACTGACTCGTCAAGGGAGGCCGTGAGGATCTTTTCCGTCTGGGGAAAGAGTACGGACTTGGGGGACATGATGGTGTCCGTTCTGCCCATCTCAGGATAGGCATCCTTGCCAAGCTGTTTGAAAACCGATTGGTTTTTATCTGTTACAGGACCGAAAAGCTGATACGTCTCCCTGGATTTATCAATGCCCCTGGTCCAGTCGTTTTTGTCAATCTTTATGACTTTCATATAGGTACCCTTTATATTACTTGATAAAATCGTCAGGATCTTCAGGCTTGAATGTATCCAGCGGCGGTCTCTGGTCCAGGGTCAGTCCTGCTTCCCATCCATAGATCTCAAAGCTGTCCTTCACCAGTTTCCGTGTGAAGTCCCTTACCTTGATATCCATGGGACAGGCGTCTTCACAGGCGCCGCAGTCGGTGCAGCGGCCGGCGCAGTGGTAGGCCCGGAGGAAGTGGAATGTCCGTATATCTGTGGGATCCTGGCCCTTTCCAACCCACTGGGGATTGGCTTCATCCACAAAGCAGGTGGGGCAGTAGCACAGGGGACAGGCGTTCCTACAGGCATAACAGCGGATACAACCGGAAAGCAGGTTTTCGAAGTGGTTCCACTTCTCGTCCGCATCCATGGCCTCAATGGCCTTGACATCCTTGAAGGGATCCGCAAGCTTCTGCTCAACCACGGGTTCTGCCACAAGATCGTCATGGATCACCGGATTGCGGTGCATGCAGGTCCGGCAGTTGCCCCTGAGGTATTCCTGTTTGTCGATGGTGAGTTCCTTGGCACCGGTTTTGACCCGGATGACGTCCCCTTCCTCCTTAAACTCCGTGATCTCATCTTCGAACAGGCCGCGGATTTTATTTTTGTCAACCATGCCGGTGCAGGGCACCCCGATAATATGGAGCTGATCCCGTGAGATCTTGTTCTCAATGATATGGTTGACAATGCTTCTGGAATCACAGCCCTTGGCGATGATCCCAATTTTTTCCTTCTTATTAGTGAGGTAGTTGGTCAGGTTGAGACTGCAATTGGCGTCCCAGACAAAACCGTCTGCCTCTTCAGGCGTTCTTGCGATGCCGGGGGCGGTGGCCATGGGGACGGTTCCTTCCTTGAAACCGATGACCAGGTCGACCTTGCCTTCCTTTAACAGGTTTGAGGCCAGCTCCCTGATTTTTTTTGTATATGTGTTCATTGTAGCTATCCCCTTAACCCGCGTTTTTTACAAGTTTATGGTTGGGCCCAAGGGCGTTGACCGCCTCGCTGACCTTTGTGACAACATCCACAAATTTGGTTGCTTCTGCCGAGGAGATCCAGGAGAAGTGGAGCCTGTCCTTTTCAATTCCCATGTGCTCAAGTAGATTTCCCATGAGGGCGAACTTTCTGCGTGCATAATAATTACCTTCCAGGTAATGGCATTCTCCGGGATGTCAACCGGAGACCCATACGCCGTCGGCGCCTTCCCTGAAAGCACTCAGGATGAATTTTGGGCTCATTCGCCCGGAGCATGGTATCCGGATTACCCGGACATCGGCCGGGTACTGCATTCTGCTCACACCGGCAAGATCGGCAGCACCATAGCTGCACCAGTTACACAGGAAAGCGACAATTTTAGTCTTTTGTTCCGTCATTATTAGATTTCTCCTTTATACTGCTTCATCCAGAGCAAATATCTGGGCAAATATCTGGTTCGTGTCAAACCCTTTGAGGTGGAGGGCGCCGGACCTGCAGGAGGCCACACAGAGGCCACATCCCTTGCACAGAACCGGGTTGACCTCGGCTGTTCCCGCAAATCTGCCTTCCAAAGCAAAGCTTGGGGCAGAGTAGGGGCAGATGGAGACACACACGCCGCAGGAGCTGCAGGCCATGGGATCCACATTTGCCACGTTGCCGCTCATCCTGACCGTCTCCCTTGCAAGCAGGGTCACGGCCCTGGAAGCGGCTGCCTGTCCGTGGGCAATGGCCTCATCCACAGGCTTGGGATAGTGGGCAAGTCCGCAGAGGAACACGCCGTCGGTTGCAAACTCAGAGGGTCCAAGTTTTGCGTGGCGCTCAACAAAGAAGCCGTCCTCGTTCAAGGGTACCTTGAAGAAGTTGGCAAGGGTTTCATCCTTGTTGGGAACGATGGCCGTGGCCAGGGTGAGAAGATCGGTCTCGATCTCAAGGGGAACCCCCAGGACATGGTCGGTGACCGTCACGGTGAGATGTTCGTCCCCGATATTCACCACAGGTTTGTTGTCAAGGGAGTAGCGAATGAAGATGACGCCCGCCTCCCGAGCCTTCTGGTACTTGTACTCCCGCTCTCCATAGGTCCTGATATCCCGGTAGAGGATGTAGACATCCATTTCGGGATTAAGGGTCTTGAGCTCCAGGGCGTTGTCAATGGAGTGGGTGCAGCAGACCCGTGAGCAGTAGGGGCGGTCCGTGTCCCTTGAACCCACGCACTGGATGAATACGGCGGTGCCGGCCTCTTTGACCGACGCATCCTTGTCGATGAATTTCCGGTCAAGCTCCAGGCTGGTGAGAATCCTCGGATCCTCGCCGTAGCAGTATTCTTTGGGTTTCAGCCCGGTGGCGCCCGTTGCAATGACGGCCACACCATGGTCGAGGGTTTGGGTCTCGCCATTGGCGGTGAGGGTGGACTTGAAATTGCCCACAAATCCCTCAACCTCATCCAGGGTGGTGTCGAGATGCAGGTGAATCCGGTCATTGGTTTCAACCGATGCCACAAGCGCTGAAAGCCCTTCCTGGATATCTTCTTCCAGATAGGTCTTGTAGAGGTTGTTGGCCTGGCCGCCCAGCTTTGAGTCCTTTTCCACCAGGTGAACTTCGTATCCCTGCTCGGCAAGGTTCTTGGCGCTGGTGATACCGGCGATGCCGCCGCCGATGACCATGGCTGCCTGGTTGACCGTAAGCTCCGCTTCCTTCAGGGGCTCCATGAGGCCCACCTTGGCGACGGCCATGCGGACCAGGTCCTTGGACTTCTCGGTGGCAAGACCAGGGTTTGCCTTGTGAACCCAGGAAGCGTGGTTCCTGATGTTGGTCATTTCAAACAGGTACTTGTTGAGCCCGGCATTGATCAGGGTCTCCTGGAAGAGCGGCTCATGGGTCTTTGGCGTACAGGCCGCTACCACGATCCGGTTCAGGTTGTGCTCCTTGATGAGCTGGCTCATGGCGTCCTGGGTGTCCTGGGAGCAGGTGTAGAGGCTGTCCGAGCAGTACTCCACATAGGGCAGGGTGGCTGCGTAGTCACGGACGCTCTCCACATCAACGGTGCCTGCGATGTTGGAACCGCATTTGCAGACAAATACGCCGATGCGGGGCCGCTCGCCGATGACGTTGGTCTCAGGGACCACCTCAGCTGTTTTTGTCATGGTGTCACGGGCTGTTGCCAGCATGGCGCCAGCCTCTGCCGCAGCAGCACTTGAGTCAACAACGGCCTGGGGGATGTCCTTGGGGCCCTGGAAGGCGCCGGAGACAAAGATACCCTTTCGGGTGGTTTCCACAGGTGCAAAGCTTTTGGTCTTTGCAAAGTTGCCCTCGGTGAGCTCGATATCGAGCTTTCCGGCAAGGTCAACCACTTCCGGGGTGATCTCAAGGCCGACGGAGAGAACGATCATGTCGAACTCTTCGGATTCCATGCCGCCCATCTCATTGACGTAGCGAACGTTGAGGTCGTCGGTGCCCAGTACTGGGTTGACCGTATGAACCCGGCTTCTGACAAAGCGGATGCCAAGTTCTTTGGCCCGGTTGTAGTAGCGCTCAAAATCCTTGCCATGGGTTCGCATGTCCATGAAGAAGATGGTGCACTCAAGATCGTCTCCTGCGTGCTCCTTGGCGATCACCGCCTCTTTCAGGGCGTACATGCAGCATACCGATGAGCAGTATTTATGGTCGCACCGGTTCATGTCCCGGGAGCCCACGCACTGGAACCAGGCGATCTTCTTGGGCTCTTTGTGGTCGGAAAACCGTGTCAGGTGTCCCTGGGTCGGGCCGGAGGCGGAGAGAATCCGCTCAAACTCCATGGCCGTCATCACATTGGGATGGTTGGCGTACTGGTAATTGTCCAGTCCGGAAGGATCAAAGGCGGCAAAGCCGGGGGAGAGGATCACCGAACCTGCGGTGATGGTCTCGGTTGAGGGCTTCTCAAAGTGGGACTCCAGGGTCAGGGCGCCGGCACCGCAGGCCTTGACACACTCATAGCATTCGCAGCACACCATGCAGTCGAGGCATTTGTTCGCCTCAAGCAGGGCCTGCTCTTCGGTGAGTCCCAGCTCAACCTCGTCAAAACCGGCAAGGCGCTGCTCCATGGGCAGTCTTGCCATGGACTGGCGCTTGACCTTGTCCATCTTGTCCGGAATCTTGTTAAAGTCCTTCTGGGCGTACTCCACGGGCTCACGGTTGGCTGCCAGGTCTTGACCATCAAGGTATCTTAAGATGGAAACACCGGCCTCGTTGCCTGCTGCCACTGCATTGATGGCAATGGATGCACCTGTCTCGGCGTCACCGCCGGCAAAGACCCCTTTTCTGCTGGTCTCAAAGGTGATTGAATCAACGGCCAAGTCGCCCCATTTGTTGAGCTCAACGCCGGCTTTTACATCGATGCAGGCAGCGTCGGTCTTCTGTCCGATGGCCGGGATGATGTAGTCGGTATCAATGACAAAATCACTGTCTTCTACAGGGACCGGGCGTCTACGGCCACTTGCGTCGGGCTCACCAAGTTCCATTCTAAAGCATTTGATGCCGACGGTCTTGCCGTCCTTGCTGATCACTTCCTTGGGAGCGGTGAGAAACTGCATCTCAACGTTTTCTTCTATGGCGTCTTCGATCTCCTCGTCCCGGGCGGGCATTTCAGCTTCGGTACGCCTGTAGAGGATGCTGACCTTGTCCGCCCCGATTCGAAGGGCGGTACGGGCAGCATCGATGGCAACATCACCGCCGCCGATGATGACCACGTGGCCGGAAAGTTCCTTGAACTCTCCCAAAGCGACCTCTTTCAGGAGCTTTACCCCTGAAATAACCCCTTCGGATTCTTCGCCGGCAAGGCCAAGGGCCATGCCCTTGTGGCAGCCGATGGCAAGGTAGACGGACTTGAAGCCGTCTTCCATGAGAGAATCGATGGTGAAGTCTTTGCCAAGGGCCGTGTTGTACTGTATCTCGACCCCGAGGGTGTCGGTGATGTAGCCGACCTCTTTTTCAAGGATGGCCGGGGGCAGCCGGTAATCCGGGATACCCACCTTGAGCATGCCGCCGGCTGCAGGAAGGGCTTCAAAGATGGTGGTTTTGACGCCTGCCCGTGCAAGATAGGCTGCAGCGGTCAGACCGGCCGGGCCAGCGCCCACGATGGCAACCCGTTCTTCCCTTGGGATGATGACCGGTGCATCAAGTTCGCTGGGATCCACCTGGTCTGCGATGAAGCGCTTCAGGGTGCAGATGGAGATGGCGGACTCAACCTGCTCCCGTCTGCACGCATCCTCACAGGGGTGGGGGCAGACCCTGCCGATGGTGCCGGGCAGGGGAAGGGTTCGGTAGATGACCTCCAGGGCCTCCTTGTATTTCTTTTCCCCGGCCAAGCTCACATAGGCGTGGGCATTGACGCTGTTGGGGCAGGCGTTGGTACAGGGGGAGCGATCCTTCTTAGAGATGGAAAAAGCGCCCGGTACTGCCTGGGCATAGGGCTTGTAAGTGGCCTGCCTGTCGCCAAGGCCTTGTTCAAAAAGGCTTGGCAGGGTAACAGGGCATGCTTCGGCACATTCGCCGCAGCCTGTACACTTTGCCGTATCAATGTATCTTGGGGTTTTATCCAGGGTGATTTCAAAGTTCCCTGCTTCCCCGGAGATGGTTTTTGTTTCGCTTAGGGTGTGTAGCTCAATATTTAGATGCCGGCCGACCTCGACCAGTGTGGGGGAAATAATTCACATGGCGCAATCATTGGTGGGGAATGTCTTGTCCAACTGGGACATGACACCACCAATGGAGGGACTTTTTTCAACCAGATGGACATAATACCCGGAATTGGCAAGGTCAAGGGCAGAGAGCATGCCGGAAATACCGCCTCCGATCACTGCTACCGAACCTGTTACATTGTCGGTCATATTTAGGTCTCCTATATTTAGTTGATGAAAGCTGTTCATCACTCAAATCCAATTTAAAAACTTTTATTTTCATAGTCTTTATAATGTGTTACTTAGGTTCGTGACTGAACGGAGTTAACACATTTGTGGCAGTAAATATCATTCTGTTATCTTTAATGCAAACTGTTTGGGAATCAGCGGTTAGATTTTTGTGGCTCATTTGGCCTAACCTGTAAGGATTTGGTATGTGGCCCACCCCTGGGGGGGCCGGAGAATTTGTACAACATGAAAAAAAATATTATCGTCATATGTGGCCCCACGGGAATCGGCAAAACCGGTTTTGCCATAGGACTTGCAAAAAAGTTTAACACCGAGATCGTAGGGGCGGATTCCATGCAGATATATCGCCACTTGGATATCGGTACGGCTAAGCCAGACGCCCGGGAGCGTGCCATGGCCCGGCATCACATGGTGGATGTGGCTGACCCGGATGAAGATTTTGATGCGGCCAAGTTTGCCGGAATGGCAGATACCATCATTGATGGGCTTGATCAGCAGGGCAAGGTCGCCATTGTGGCCGGGGGGACCGGTTTTTATCTCAAGGCCCTTCTCCATGGGCTGTTCAGGGGCAGGGCCGCCGATCCCGAGGTGGTGGCGAGGCTTGAGGCCGAGGCGGCAACGGGAGCGGATCTCCATAGCCGGCTCCAGGGGCTTGATCCCGAATCCGCCGCACGTATCCATCCCAACGATTTGTTCCGGGTGGTTCGTGCCCTTGAGGTGGTTGAGACCACGGGGCGTCCCATCTCATCGTTTCAGCAGGACCATGGATTTGAGGCTGAACGGTACCGGTGTTTGAAATTCGGGCTTTACATGGATCGTGAAAAGCTGTACCAGAGGATAGAAAAACGGGTGGATATCATGCTGGAACAGGGTCTGGTTGACGAGGTGCGCGGGCTCCTTGACAGGGGATATTCTCCGGACCTTAAGTCCATGCAGTCCATTGGGTACCGGCATGTGTGCGACTGTCTTTCCGGAAAGTTCACCTTTGAAGAAACTGTTCGTCTTTTAAAAAGGGATACCCGGCGGTATGCAAAACGCCAGTTCACCTGGTTTCGGCGGGATAAGGATATGATATGGCTGGAACCCGGGGAGACCGAACGGGCAGAAAACCTTGTGACTGAATTTTTAAAAAAGAGAGATAGACGGGTCAGGTTTTAAAAAAAACACACTTAACAATAACGACAATAAGCTAGGCCTGACCCCCATATATAATAGGATGATTATGAAAAATAGAGTCGTAGTGTTAGCGGTACTGGTTTTAGCATGTATGTTGGCCGCCTGTGCCGGCAAAAAAAGTCTTCCGGAACCGGAACAGCCGGTCCTGCCACCGGTGGCGCAGTTGGAAGAAGCCGTTGCGCCGGTTCAAGCGGGTGAAGCAGATACACAGGATCTTAAAACGCCCCTGGAGGTTGCCCGGACCCTTGAGGGGTCTGCCGATATGGTTGAGGTACTTCGTCTTTACAATGCCGCCCTGAATGCGGCTTCAGATGTGGAGCGGTCCGAGGTGGAAGCCCATCTGAACCGATACCTGGCCACCCAAGAGAGTGCCTCCCTTGCGGCTTTGCTTCAATCGGAAGGCGAGTTGATTCCAAGGGGTGCCATGATGTATCGCCTTGGCCTCAATTACGCCGCTCAAAATAATAACCAGCAAGCTGTTGACATGTTTTCCGCCCTTGTTGATGGTTATCCCGACCATTCGGATGCCGACAACGCCCGGGAAATCAATCTGCTTCTCAAGGAGCACCTGTTCAAGAAGAGCACCGTGGGATGCCTGCTTCCCCTGTCCGGCCGGTTCAGCGTGTTCGGGGAGAGGGCCCTCAAGGGTATTGAGCTGGCGATTCTGGATCTCTCCAGGGAGTACAGCCAGAACATCAAGGTGATTATCAAGGATACCCGTTCCGAGGACCAGCAGTCTGCCCGCAGTGTGGACGACCTTGCCGCCCAAAGGGTGGCAGGCATTGCAGGGCCGATCATCACTGCGGCTTCAGCCGGTGTCAGGGCCCAGGAGCTGGGGGTTCCCCTCATCGCCCTTACCCAGAAGAGTCAGATCGCCCGGGCTGGGGAGTATGTGTTTTCCAATTTTCTCACGCCTGAAATGCAGGCCCAGGCCCTTGCCGCCTATGCAACCCGGGCCCTTGGGGTGAAACGGTTCGCCATGCTCTACCCCGAAGACCGATACGGCAGGACCTACATGAATCTTTTCTGGGACAGGGTCCATGAGATGGGGGGAGAGATCGTCGGAGCCGAGTCCTACCGCAACGATCAGACCGATTTTTCCGATGCCATCAAAAAACTCACCGGGCTTTTTTATCCGGTTCCGGAGGATCTGAAACCCAAGGACGAGGGGGACGCCTTTGACATTGCCCGGAATCTGGGTGAAGACGGGGCCAAAGCTGAGGTAGAGGAAGAAGAGGAGCCCATTGTTGATTTCACTGCTGTTTTCATACCGGATGCCCCCTCAAAGGTGGGGTTGATTCTTCCCCAGCTCGCCTACCACGACGTCAACGGGTGTTACCTCCTCGGGACAAACATCTGGCATGACCCAATGCTCATCGACAATGCCAGGCGCTATGCGAAAAAAACAGTGATCACCGACGGATTTTTTGTGGGGAGCCGCAATCCTGCGGCCAGGCGGTTTGCCGAAGATTTTCGCTCCCTCCACGGAAAATATCCCGGGTTTATCGAGGCGGCTGCCTATGACACCCTCTGCATGATGGTCCGCACGGTCATGGAGCCGGGGGTTGACTCCCGCAGTTCCCTGAGGGAGGCCCTTTCAGGTCGGCGGGTTTATGAAGGGGTGACGGGCAGGACCCTGTTCGACCCGGACGGAAACGCCCAGAAGGAACTTGTGTTCCTCACGGTCAAGAAGGGGGAGTTTGTTGAGATCACCCGTTGACAAGGGAGCCCTGGCCCGTAGCCTCCAGGACCGACTGCCAGAGTCTTCCCTTGGGATCGACGTTCTTGCGTTTGCCTGAGGACGCCTCCATGGGGACGTGGACATACTGGTTGTTCCAGTGGCTGATCAACAGTTTTGTCTTGCCGGCCATGCCCGCATGGACGGCATCCCTGCCCAAAAAGCCGCAGAACACGCTGTCGTTGGCATTGGCCGGAAGACTTCGTATCATGTAGCTTGGATCGATGTATTTCAGGGTAACGGGAATATTGCGCTTTTGAAACCAGTTGGAAATCTGCTCTTTTAGGAATACCCCGATATCCTTGAGCTTGACGTTGCCCGAGGGGTCGTGCTCCACGGCCTCGTCGTCAAAGAATCCCTGGCCTGCCCCCTCTGCAACCACGATGACGGCGTGTTTTCTCTCTTTAAGCCGTTTCTCAAGGGTGGGGAGGAAACCGGTTTCACCGGTCAGCTGGATGTCTATCTCCGGGATGAGAACAAAGTTGGTGTCCTGCTGGGCAAGGGCTGCGGTTGCGGCAAGAAATCCCGAGTGCCGGCCCATGAGCTTTATCAGGCCGATGCCGTTGGGATAGCCCCGGGCCTCGTTATGGGCCCCTTTTATGGCGATGGTGGCGACGTCCACGGCCGTGTCAAAGCCAAAGGATCGGGAGACCAGATAGATGTCGTTGTCAATGGTCTTGGGAATGACGATGACGCTTGCCTTGAGACTTCTTTCGGTCACCGTCTCCGCAATTTTCTCCGCCGCCACCAGGGTGCCGTCTCCCCCCACCATAAAGAGGATGCCGATGTTCATTCGCTCCAGGCAGTCCACGATGGTGCCGATATCCTGGGTTCCCCTGGAACTGCCGAGGATGGTGCCGCCCATGTCCAGAATGTTGGATACCGCGGCAGGCGTAAGTTCCATCACCCCATGGCCATACTCCGGCATAAATCCCTCAAGGCCGTGGCGGATGCCGTAGATGTTCTTGACCCCGTAGCAGTGGTGGAGCTCAAGAACCACGGACCGGATGATATCGTTGAGCCCGGGGCAGAGTCCGCCGCAGGTGACGATGGCGCACTTCAGCTTGCTGGGGTCAAAGTATATCTTTTCCCTGGGGCCTGCCTTCTCAAAGCTTGGCGGATCGATGCCCTGCTCTATAAAACGTTTGATCTTGTTCGGATTTACATCAATGAGCACCCGGTCTTCATCCCTGACAAACCGCTCGGTGTAGCCGCCCTTGACATTTGCCCCGAGGGGAGAGGGGATCTTTGCCGTTCCAAGGGTTTGGATTTCTGTCTTTATCGTATCGGTTTCCATTACTCTCTCCTCAAGGGGGGGGGGGGGGGGCTGTTGGGGTTCTAAGCGCCGTTGAACTTAAAAGCGCCTTTGCCAAGGATGTCGTGGAGGTGCAGGATGCCCCGCAACTGTTTCTCCTGGTCTGTTACCGGAAGGGCTGTTATCTCATGTTTCTCCATGATGTTCAGTGCATCGAACAGGAGGGCGTCCGGTGCAATGGTAAACGGTTCATGGGTCATCACCTGTTCAACAGTCAGGGTGTCGAAATTAAGCATTCCCTTGGCAATGCAGTGTCTTACGTCGCCGTCGGTGATGATGCCGGTCAGCGTATTGTCCTGGCCGATGATCAGCACCGCTCCTAGCTTGAACGCCTCCATTACTTCTATGGCCTCGGTCATGGTGGCACCGGAGGGTATGGTGGGCGGTGTCGAATCCTGATCCATGATCTCCTTTGCCATGCACGACAATCGCTGGCCCAGGGCGCCGCCCGGATGGGAGCGCTTGAAATCACTCTCCTTGAAATGTTTCTTATTAATGAGGACCACGGCCAGGGCATCGCCCATGGCAAGCTGGGCCGTTGTGCTGCAGGTGGGGGCAAGCCCAAGGGGGCAGGCCTCTTGCTCAACGCCGGTGTCGATGACAATGTCGCATAATTCGGCCATGGTGGAGCGGGTGTTACCCGTAAAGGCGATCATGGAACATCCAAGTTCCTTGATGGACGGTAAAAGAATGTTGAGCTCTCCCGTCTCTCCGCTGTTTGAGATGGCGATGAATACATCTTTTTTAACGACCATGCCAAGGTCGCCGTGCATGGCCTCCACTGGGTGGAGAAACATGGCATTGGTGCCGGTGCTGGTGAGGGTGGCAACGATCTTTCTGCAGATCAGCCCGGACTTTCCGATTCCGGCCACGACCACACGACCGGTGGATGACAGGATGGTCTCCACCATGCGTTCAAATTCAGGGCCGATCTTTTCTGTCAGATTCATGATGCTTTCGGCCTCTTTCCTCAGTACCTCTTTTGCCTCTTCTATGATCATTCTACTCTCTTTTATTACTGCGGCACACTTTATGGTGTCGGATTGTTGAAAAAAACACTACTGTCTATCCTTCAGGATTAGGTATTCATCGCAGTTTTCAATCGAAAAATCAAGGGTTAGATAAATGGGGGTGGAAAATAATGATGTTGACAAAAAATAAGAGAGTGCTATATTGACTCTCTCGAAAAATCAGATTTTTAATATAGGGCGGAAACCTATAAGGTTTCCATATTATTTAGGTTTCCAATATACTTTGGGAAAACATAGACGGGGTTTACAACATGATTTGTACAACAATTAGAAAAAATGATGAATGTGTATTTATGAAAGCCAAAGGCTGCACATATAACGGGGGGTCCTGCAAACCTGTAACTGAAGCCTGCGAAGGTTGCCAGAGACTGGCCGAGTATGAGACCGGCAAGTACTGCACCGCTGCACCCGAGCCTGAGATCAAGTGGAAAAACGGGAACTGCAACCTGGCAACCCACGTGAAAACGGTTGTTGCGACCAAAAAGCAGAAGGTCAACCCGATCAAGGCTTCAAAACGTATGTAGCACCCATTTCCTTGAACTTGAAACCGGTTTTTCCGGTTTCAAGTTCAAGGAAATCCCCTCCCCAAGCCCCCACCTTCAGCAATTATTCCAAAAATAATCTCTTGACCATCCCCTGGTTCATGCTATACATAAATTTTCAATTTACAGTAGAGTCAGGTTATTTTTGTTTTTAATGCAAACGCAATGAAGGAACGAATTTAAGATGAATCCCCTTGCCCAAGAACTCAATTCAGTGATCCGGAACTTAAATCCTCATATCTTTGGGATGCTCTCTGATATGGGAAAAGAACTCTTTTTCCCAAAGGGTATCCTGAGCCAGAGTGCCGAGGCCAAACAAAAGGCCAACAAGATCAATGCCACCATCGGCATTGCAAAGCAGGGGGGATCTGTCATGAATCTTCCCTCGGTCGCCTGTCTAATCAATGGTATCGATCCGGACCACTTTCTTCCCTATGCGCCGTCCTTCGGACTTCCGGCGCTCAGGAAACGCTGGCGAGAATCGCTATACCCCAAGAACCCATCCCTTGGCGAGACGACCATCGGGCTTCCGGTTGTCACTTCCGGTATCACCCATGCCGTGTCCACCTTTGCCGATCTCTGGGTCAACCCAGGGGACAAGCTGATTATTCCGGACATGATGTGGGGAAACTACACCATGACCTTTTGCGTGAGAAACAGGGCAAAAATAACCCACTACAACACCTTTAACGACACCCTCACAGGACTTGACATCGACAGCTTTGAGCAGGCGGTGAGGGCCGAGGCTGCAACCAGCGACAAGATCATCACCGTTCTCAACTTTCCCCACAACCCCAGCGGTTACGCCCCCTCAAGTGCCGAGGGACGACGAATCGCCGACATCCTCATTGATATTGCCAACAACGGTACCAATGTGGTTGTGGCCTGCGACGATGCCTATTTCGGTCTCTTTTTCGAGGAAGAGACAATGAAAGAGTCCGTGTTTGCCTTGCTTGCCGGTGCCCATGAGCGGATTGTGGCTGTCAAGCTCGACGGAGCCACCAAAGAAGACTACGTGTGGGGCCTTCGGGTGGGCTTTATCACCTACGGGATCAAGAGTGAATCCGATGTTGAGGCGCTTTATGATGCCCTGGAGAAAAAGACGGCCGGTTGCATCAGGGGAAATGTTTCCAATGTTTCCCACCTGGGGCAATCCGTGGTGCTGGAATCCATGAACCATGAGAATTATGCTGAGTACAAGCAGGAAAAATTCGATTTACTCAGGGACAGGGCCCTTGAGATCAAGAAGGTGCTGGCGGATCCCTGCTACAGTGAGGCCTGGGATGTCTATCCCTTCAACTCCGGCTACTTCATGTGCGTCCGTCTCAAGGACGTGGATGCCGAAACCTTGCGGGTTCATCTCCTTGATACCTACGAAACCGGCGTCATTGCCATTGGTGCCAAAAACATCCGAGTTGCATTCTCTTGCCTTGAAAAAGAGGATGTCCGATTAATGTTCGACACCATCCTCAAGGGCATAAACGACCTCAGGGCAACAGGGGGCTGAATAAAACGTGCTTAGATCTCCGGACATTGCAGTAGCAGGGCGTTGGCTGTTCAATTTCATTCTCATCGGGTTGATTGCAGGCTTAGGCTCTGTTGTGTTCCATTACCTTTGCGGGCTGGGGGTCCATTACTTCCTTGACCTCATGGCAGGTTACAGGCCCGATGCCCCGGCAGGGGAACACCATCTCCTGCCCCCCACCAGCACAGTGTTCAACCCTTGGATTCTTTTGCTGTTGCCAGCGGCAGGGGGGCTCGTCAGCGGATGGCTGGTTTACACATTTGCTCCTGAAGCCGAGGGCCACGGAACCGACGCTGCCATCGAGGCCTACCACGCCAAGGGCGGCTTCATCCGGTCCAGGGTTCCCTTTATCAAGACCCTGGCCTCGGCCATCACCCTTACCACGGGGGGATCCGGGGGAAGGGAGGGGCCCATTGCCCAGATCGGCGCAGGCTTTGGTTCCTTTCTGGCCACGAAGATGAAGCTTTCGGACAGGGAGCGGCGCATTATGATGGCCGCCGGGGTGGGCGCCGGGGTCGGCAGTATCTTTCGTGCCCCCCTTGCAGGAGCGCTCTTTGCCGCAGAGGTGCTGTACCGGGATCCCGAGTTTGAATCGGATGTGATTATCCCGGCCGGGATTTCCTCCGTGGTTGCCTACTGTGTGTTCTGCCTCGTCTTTGGCTGGGGGTCTTTGTTTGATTCACCGGATTTTGTGTTCCAGAACCCCCTGGAACTCGGACCCTATGTCGTTCTCGCTCTTGTGCTGGTCGCAACAGGCGTTTTCTATATCAAGGCGTTTTACGGGGTTGCAGGGGTGTTCCACCGGCTGAAGATTCCCAATCATATAAAGCCCGCCATTGGGGGGCTTATCACCGGTATCATCGGATTTTTCCTGCCCTATACCCTGGCATTCGGCTATGGGATGGCCCAGAAAGCCATTTTTAACGATCTCTCCATCCAGGTGTTGTTTGCCCTGGCCGTGGGCAAGATTCTCACCACCAGTTTTTCCATTGGTTCCGGGGGCAGTGGCGGGGTGTTTGGTCCGTCCATCGTCATCGGCGGCGCCATGGGAGGGGTGGTGGGACAGCTGTTCCACATGATTATGCCGTCGGTGGTGACCCATCCCGGCGCCTTTGTGATCGTGGGCATGGCCGGCTTTTTTACGGCGGTTTCCAACACCCCCATCTCCACCATTATTTTTGTGAGCGAGATGACCAATTCCTACCATCTCCTGTTGCCGAGCCTTCTGGTCTGTTCCCTCTGTTATCTCATTTCCCAACGGTGGACCATTTTTCATAACCAGGTGAGAAGCCGGGTGGAGTCCCCGGCCCATGCCGGTGAATTCATGATGGATATTCTCCAGACCATAAAGGTCGGGGATCTCATGGGGCTTGTCAAAACCGTGGTCCAGGTGAACGAGGATATGCCGTTTTCCAAGTTCAAAAAGCTCTTTTCAAAGACAAAGCAGCACTACTTTCCGGTGATGGATCGGAACAACCGGTTCTGCGGCATCTTTTCCAGCACCGACATCCGGGAGATTATCTTTGCCCGGCACATCGAAGATCTGGTGGTGATGCGGGACATCATGATCTCTGACATCATCGTTACCACGGTTTCCGAGGACCTGAACACGGTGCTTCAGAAGCTGACCATCAAGAACATAGACGCCCTGCCCGTGGTCAGGGAGGACGACCACGGCGTCCTTCTGGGAATCCTTTACAGGCGGGACGTCATATCCCACTACAACCATTACATCAAGACCATCAAAAACAAGTAAGGATCAGGCGTACCGGAGTTTCTTTTCCAACCGGGCAAGCACCCTTGAGATCACAAAGGTAAGGGTCAGATAGATCAGGCCCGCACCCACCAGAAACTGCACATAGTCATAGTATTTTGCCCCCATCACCTTGGCCGAATACATGAGCTCGTTGGTTCCGATGACTGATATCAGGGAGGAGTCCTTTAATAGGACGATGACCTCGTTGCCCAGGGGAGGGATGATTTTTTTCATTGCCTGGGGAATGATGATGTAGCGCATGGCCATTTTCCTGGACAGGCCGATGGATCGTCCGGCCTCCATCTGTCCCTGGCCCACGGCCTGGATACCGCCCCTGACGATTTCTGCAACATAGGCCCCCGAGTTGAGGCCAAGGGCGATGATCCCCACAAGCAAGGGGTCGGGCATGATGGATCTGCCCATGATGAGCTGGAAGAGCTGGGGAATTCCGAAATAGATGAAAAAGATCTGCAAGAGCATGGGGGTGCCCCTGAAGATCTGTACATAGATGCCGCTGATTATCCGTGGGATCCTGGCGGGTGACACGCTTGCGACGCCGGCCATCACGCCCAGGATGAGACCGATGATGATGGCTCCGGCCGTGAGTTTCAAGGTGACGGTCGCGCCGGCCAGCAGAAAGAGTTTGTGCTGCCATAGCAGTGTAAAATCCACTGTTTCTTCTCCTTAAAAAAAACGATGACCGGAAGGCATGCCAACCGGTCATCGGGTTTGATTGAACTTAGGCCCTGGTATGGGTTAGATCTGCCATTTTGCTTTGAGGGTGTCAAAGGTACCGTTGGCTTTTACCGTTTCAATGGCCTTGTCGATCTCCTGCTTAAGGGTTTCATTGCCCTTCATGATTACGCAGGCGGTCTCTTCCATCTGGAGAGGCTTTTCCATGATGTCGAAGCCGCGTTTTTTCTGGTACTCCTTGGCAATGGCGACATCCAGAACCACGGCGTCGGCAGAACGGTTGGCCAGCATCATCACGGTCAGGTTGTTGTCGTCAACGATCTTGAGGTCGATTCCTTTTATATTTTTGGCTGCCTCGGCACAGGTGGTTCCGATGGCCACCGCTACCTGCTTGCCGGCAAGGTCTTCAACGGTCTTGAGGGGCGAATCCTTCTGTACCACCACAACCTGGGAGCTGATAAGGTAGGGGACGGAGAAATCGATGCTGGCTTTTCGATCTTCATTAATGGAAAAGCTTGAGACGCCCACGTTGATCTGCCCGCTCTTTACCGCAGTGATGATAGAGTCAAATCCCATGTTCACAAACTCGACCTCAACGCCCAGTTCAGCCGCAACGGCACGGGCAAGATCGATATCAAAACCGATGATGTTGCCCTTGTCGTCAATGCTCTCAAACGGGGGATAGTCAGGGCTGGTGCCAACGGTGATGACGCCTGCTTCTTTTATTCTTTCAAGGGCGGACATCTCATTCTTGGGTCCGCAACCCACAATCAGTGTAACGGCCAGCAACGCCCCAAGGGCAAGCGTGATAAATTTTGAACCTTTCATAAAATCATCCTTTAACAGTAATAAATTGTGAAAAAAAACATCACGGTTAATAGATTGAAAATGATTTCATGTCAATGAATTAAAGGGGGCCGGTCTTAATTATAAAGGACATCCACCAGAAAAAGTCCCCGTGCAGGAGCGGTGGCTCCGGCACGGTTTCTGTCCTGTTTTTCGAGGATCGTTCGGAATTCCCTGGGGGAAATCTTTCCATTTCCGGCAAGTACAAGGGTGCCGACGATGTTTCGCACCATGAATCTCAAAAAACCGTCTCCCCGGATCTTGAACACCAGGCGGTGGTCGTCCCTTTTGTCCCATTTAGCCGAAAATATTGTCCTGACCGTGGTGGAACGGGGACTGCCCGCGCCTTCGAAGGCCTTGAAATCGTGGGTGCCCGTGATGATGTCACAGCATGCGGCCATGGCGTCCATGTCCAGGGGCTTTTGAATGTGCCAGAGGTAATTGCATCCCACGGCACAGGGATCCTGGCGGTTCAGGATATGGTAGTGGTACTCCTTGGCCCTGGCATTGTATCTGGCATGGAAGTCGTCATCCACCCGGGTGCACTCGTGGATCACGATGGGGCCGTTGACCAGGCTGTTCAATCCTTTTTTAAGCTCCCGGCATCCGATCCCTGTCTCTGCATTAAAGGTTGCCACCTGGGCCAGGGCATGGACCCCGGCATCGGTCCTGCCGGAGCCGTTGATACGCACCGACTGGTTCAAAATCCTGGAAAGGGCCTGTTCAATCTCTCCCTGGACCGTTTTGCAGTCGTTCTGCACCTGCCACCCGGAAAAAGGGGTGCCGTCGTACTCGATGGTGATTTTAAAATTGGTCATAGCCTGTTGCACGGCACGTTGGCAAGCTGCTCTTCAAGACGATCGTCCATGAGCTCGTTGTGGTTCTCCATGGGATAGTTTTTGCCGCAGGACCTGCAGCCGAAATAAACCCTGGTTCAGGATCGTTTGATATCTATGGTGCCGCCGCATGCGGGGCATGTACTGTTGGCAGTGTTCGTCATAATTCTCTTTCCATAAGGTTATTGTCAAAAAGCCTCAAGATAATATGACAAAAAATGAAAAAGTCAAATCAATTGGGGTCAGGCCTAGCTTATTGCCCTTATTCAAAATGTGTGCAGAGTTTGATCATTTTGATAGTACGTTCCTCTTCATGTACTTGATAAAAATTCTATGCTGAATATTAATTTTCCGGAAATCGGCCCCCGACAACTTTGTCATATCTACCCACTCGAAATGGAAAGGAGCCTAATTTTGCACCACCCCACTTAATAACTCCATAAGCAGGAATTCCCCAAGCAAAGAGCCCCTGAGGATCGGTAAGATTGATTGGATTTGAATTGGCGTAAGCGTAAAGGTTAATGCCGCCAGCTAAACCAATTAGGCCAGGCGTTAAGTACCTGCCGATATCAGGATCATAATACCGGTGCCAAGTATAATGCAGCCCTGTCTCCCCATCAAGATGCTGGCCCAGGAACCGCAGGTTGTTTTCAACGGCAGCCGTGGTGGCGCCAACCTGGCCAAAGGGCCGGTAATCATTGGCCCATACCACAGTCTTGGCGGCGTCGGTTATCTTCCTGGGCGTGCCCAAATGGTCGTCATGAACGTAGCGTTCTGGTCGGCCGTTCGGGTAAATCATGGCAGTGGGCCGCCTCTTATCGTTGAATCCCTTGTTTTGATTTGAGAATTTGCTATTTTTGGGGAGGTTCCATATAAAATGGCTGGATTCTAAATTCAACGTTTAAATCCTGATTGTCATTTAATACAATTCGTTTTTCTTTATTACGCCAGTAGTATTTCAATACTAACGTGGCCCTTTGGGTTTGGTTTTGGTTCGTCCAACTCATGTTGTGAATAATGACATATGGTTCATCTTCAATGGTTCCATCGACATAGGAATTCCATTTCCGATTGTTCTCTTTATAAGAAGAATCAAAAAAGGGTTCAAAATGATTGTTCGACATTTCATCGTCATAAAATTTAATTATTTCTTCAGCCGGATAGGTCATTTTGATATTGTATCTTACTTTTTTAATAAGATGTTTTTTATAAAATTTTTCTTTTATATTCACTGCGGTCATATAGACAGGTGGTTGGAAATTTTTAAACTCATTAACTTGTTGTTTCTCTATACTTGTTTCTGTACTGGTACATCCAGATAAAAATAAAATTGAAATCAGAACAAAAAAACAACAAATTTTATTTTTGCTTTTCATGCCAACTCCTTTGATTGTAAGCTGTATGGATAATTTTATTGCGGTGGAACATTCTCGCAACTGCAACCTTGTCCTGATGGAATACCATATGTGATTTTATTTCTGACAGAAAACAAGCAAGAAATGTCTTCTTCTATATCAATACGCTTATACAGATCTTTATACCTTGTTTCTTCCCACTCACGGCAATCTCCATTATCGCATTTGAATGTGGCTTTATGTGGAATTGGCTTTTCATACAATGATTTTCGAGTACAACCAATTGGTTTCCATTCACAAGCACAATTTAGTGCAGAATTAGTCGTTCCATATGCCATAGGGACGACATCCCACACTCTGGCAAGTCGCCACTTTTTATTAATAATACTGGATATCAATATTTCATTTGAGTTCGAGTTTGTTAAAACAGTTATCGGTTCCCAATCTGTAGATCGTTTACAAGCCAACCCCTCGTAATCATAGTCCCGAAGCGGATTACAATTTGCGTAGAGATATAGGTCTATACCACCGTTAATTCCTGCCGGATCAGGTGTCGAATACCTTCCGATTTTCGGATCATAATATCTATTCCAGTTGTAGTGCAGTCCGGTTTCAGAATCATAGTATTGGCCGGGGAAACGCAGATTGTTTTCAACGGCAGCCGTGGTGATGTCAACTTCGCCGAAAGGCCGGTAATCAGCCGCCCAGACCACTGTCCCGGCGGCGTTGGTCATCTTCCGGGGCGTGCCAAGGTGGTCGTTATGAACGTAGCAGACGTTCTGGTCGGCGTCGATCATGGCAAGGGGCCGTCCGTGAAGCCATACATAGGATTTAATTTGGTTGCCGTATGCATCAGTCTCCGCAATCAGGTTGCCGTTGGGGGCATAATGATAGATCGTGGTCACCCCGTCAACGGTTTTTCTGATCCGCTGGCCGCTGGCGTTGTAGAGGTAATCGGCCTGATCTAGGGCGGACGGGGAACGGTTGGCTTCAATGACGTTCTTTACATTGCCGTCGGCATCGTGAACAAAGAGTTTTGAAACCTCCCCCCGGACGCTCTTGATCCGGTTGGTGCCTTTTTCATAGGCGTAGGTCTCGGACAGGCTGCCCATGGAGCGGGTGCGCCGGTTGCCGGTTTTGTCGTAGGTATAGCCATAGTTCCCGTAAATGCCCTGGGCGGACACCAGGCGATCAAGCTCATCGTACTCAAAGGTTTGGTTCCGGGTGGTATCCAGCAGGTCGGTGATGGCCGTGATGTTGCCTGCGGTGTCCCGGGCGTATTGAAGATCCAGGACCGTTCCAGCCCGGATGCGGCTGGGCTGACGGCGGTGGTCAAATTCCTTTTCGACGGGGATACTGTTTCCTAGGGTCATGGCGTTTGCGGGACCAAAGGGGATGTACCCGATGCCCGACGCAAGGAGGGTGTCTACCCCGTCCTTGTGGGTGGTTACCCGGATCTGTCGTCCCAGGATATCATATTCAAAGGTGAGGGTCCTGCCGTCTGGGTAGGTCATGGCGGTGAGGTTGCCGTTAGCGTCATGGGCGTATCCGATGAGGCGGCTGACCCCGTTCACGGTCTGGGTGACCGCCATGGGGTTGCCCATGGCATCATATGCATGGTCGTAACTATAGCCCGGGCCGGTCTCGTTGGTGAGTCGGCCCATGCCGTTGGTGCCTCCATCATAGGTAAAGGTGGTGGTCTCGCTTTCGGTCTGTGTCTTGGTTATTCTTCCAAGGCCGTCATAGAGATAGAAGGTGGTCTTTCCGCTGTTGGTTGTTTTAAATGTCAGGCGGCCGGCCTCGTCATACCCATGATCCGTGGTGCCGGTATCCGGGGAGACGATGGTCATTACCTGGCCTGCATCATCAAAGGAGTAGGTGGTTTCCCGGTTCTCCCCGTCGGTCACCGAGACCAGGTTGCCGTTGCCGTCATAGGCATAGGAGGTAATCACCTCGCCGGGCCGGGTGACGCTGATGAGCCGGTTGAGGCCGTCGTAGTCAAAGGTGGTGACCCTGCCATTCGCATCCCGGGTGGTTGCAGGGTTGCCCTGGGTGTCGTAGGTCCGCTCTTCCCCGGAAAGGTCGGGATATACGGTCCGGATCAGCCGGTTGGCAGCGTCATACTCGTACCCCAGGGTATGGGTGACGCTCCCCTGGGCATCCAAGATGGTCTCCTTGATCCGGTTGCCGGCGGCGTCGTACTCCCGGGCCATGGCTTCGCCCAGGGCGTTGGTGGTGCTGACCAGGCGGCGGGCGTCGTCATAGGTGTGGATGAGATAGCCTCCTCCGGGCGGGTCTACCCGGACAAGGTTCCCCATGGAATCGTAGGTATACTGGGTGGTCCCGGCATCGGTGATGGTGGTGAGGAGCCTTCCACGAAGGTCATAGGTGTTCAGGGTGGCATGGCCGTTGGGATCGACTCTCCTGCCCGGGTTTCCAAAGGCGTCGTGGTCCTCGTAGGTGGTGGTGAGCAGATCTCCTGCTGTGGTGGAAACGAGGTTACCCCCATCGTCATAGGTAAAGGTGGCGGCATCCTGGAGGCCGGGAAGGGGACCGTCCATCAGGGTGACCTGGCCATGGGCGTTGTAATGCCAGGTCGTGACCCGGCTGTAGGGGGTGTCTCCGGCAAACCCGGATTCGGTCATTTGGATGCGGTTGCCCAGGTCATCGTACCCATAGGTCGTGGTCTTTAATTGGCCCTGGGTGGTGCTCGGTTCCGACACCGAGGCCTGAAGACGGGTGTTCGGGACATAGGTGTAGGTGGTGATCCGTTCATCAACCGTGCCCCCGGCCCTGGTGCGGGTCAGGATGTTGCCCAGGTCGTCCCGGGTGTAAGCGGTTTTGACGCCGTCCCTGGTTTCTGATTGGATAGTGTGATCCGCATTATAGGTGTAATTGGTCGATTCTCCGCCTCCGCACCCGGAGCAACCGCCTGTTACCGTTTGGGGCAGGGCCAATCCGTCCATGGTTTTAATGGTGTAACTGCCGGCGTTGCCATTGGCATCCAAGACCGTGCGCTGGGAGGCGGAACCGTTATGGTAGTCCACCTGGACCTTGTCGGCTCCGCTGGCATGGGAGCTCGATATCGCCCTGTCCTGGTCGTCATAGGCGTAGGTGGCGTAGCGCACCCCCCTCTCGTCGGTGATGCCGGTCAGATTGTGGGTGTCGTTTGGGTCCTCGTAGTGATAGGTTCTTGCTGTATCGTCCTGATAGACCACCTGGATCAGGTTGTCGTCGGCGTCATAGGTGTACCGGATGGTTGTACCGGCAGGATCGGTGAGGGTCTCCATGAGGTTAGAGGCGTTGTAGGTGAACGAGATGCTGCGGCCGAAGGGGTCTGCCACCCGTTCCAGAAGACCGTCATGCACTCCTTCTTCAACATAGGTCAGGGTTTGGGTGTTGGTGTTCAGGGCCGTGATGGTGGTAAGCCGTCCGCTACCGTCATAGGTCTCCCGGGTACCGTTGGAAAGGGTGAGGACAAAGGTTTCGTTCTCCGGGTCATAGCTGAGTCTCTCCTTGACCCCGGGATGGGGATCAAGGTTTTCTCCTTTGAACAGAAGCAATTTCCCATCTTTTCTTGTTGCAATCACCGTGGGGTATTGCTCATCGGCGAAACTGAGGTGCATGCCGTAACTGTGGGTCCAGGCAAAACCTAGGGCGTGGGGCATCCTGTCCTGGCTGTTGTAGTAACGGTCAAAGGAGAGAGACATGGGCGTTATGCCGGAAGAAAGATCTGATTCATGCTGGAACTTGTTGCCTGTTCCCACATTGACGGGATTGCCGGCAAGCAGGCCGCAGGAGTTTCCCAGGTTGAGTTCCGCCCAGGGTCCGCTGCAGGTCCATTCGTAGATGTCGGCATTAGTTCCTATGCAGGTGCCTGATAGTTCAACAGAATAATTACATGGAGGTGGCATCCTGCACGCTTGGTATGTAGATTCTCCTTCGCATGGGCAACCGTACGTATCTATTATGGGACGAGGCTCGCACTTGCCTGTGGGAACGTATGGGCAATCGTCATTATAGGAATTGTATTCTGTTAGAACTTTATATTTATAGCCTCCCTCAATTCGCTCCTGTTGCGACCACCCCCATGAAAAATTACCGCATTGGAAACTTTTACATGGATCGTCCGGATCTGGTCCAAAGACACAAGCAGGATAGGTACAAACGTAAACTGTGTATGCATCCCTGTGATCTATACGTTTCCAGTATCCGGAGTTCGAACGAATCCTTCGCGTGGCGGCGCCGTAGGTGAGAATGATGCCGCATACGCCGCCCGGCATGGCGACTTCAAAGGATGTCCCGGATGCGGAGGTGTAGGTTGCCGTTTCTCCAGGTTCAAGGGACCCCGGACCCTGGAGAAGATCGGAAGACCATCCCGGGGGCTCCGGCCAGGGAGCTGAGTTCGAAAATCCGCCGGACGCCTGGGCAGGAATGAAAAGAAAGATGACGATCAGGGAAAGAAATGTTCTATTGATTCCGTATTTTTCCAAGGGTCTCGTCCTTATTGTTTCTGTTAAAAAAAGTTTAATTATCGAATGTGACAGCCGCTGTCCTGCCGGTCCCGTTGAACTGGAAATCGAGCAGCCTGCAGGGGATGGCCTCGGCGGCATCAGGCCGGGCGCCGATCAGGAATTCCAGAAAGTTGGGAACACCGTCATTGTCCGGATCGTCATAGGAGCCGGGGGCAAGATTGCCGAAATGGGAGTTCTCCCATGAGTCAGGCAGATCGTCTCCATCGGAATCCTCGGAGGTTCCGGGAAAGATGATCTCGTCGATGATGCCGATCAGCCAGGGAGCCGGCTCTGCGTTGCCGTGGATCTTGTCTCCGGAAAGGTTCGGGCCCTGGAGATCCCCCCACCAGTTGGCTTCCGCATTGATTTTCGAGGCGCCGTCATTGTAGATACCATAGAGGGTGTTGCCGATGAAGTTGTTGTTCTGAATCACGGGAAGGGCGCGCCCTGAGGCATAAACTCCGTAGCGGTTGTAAGCCAAAGTATTGAAAAGAAGAACTATATTATCGCAGCCGCTTCCGAAAAGATAGATGCCGGAATGACTGCTGTTCCTCAAGATACAACTCTTAATAACAGGGGATGCGTAATAGCAATAGATGCCTGCATTATGGGTTTTTCCGGCATATTCTACCACGCAGTGCTCAAGCACCGTGGCATCATCATTGGTGGCGTTGTCAAAATATAGACCTTTCCAGTCCCCGGGTTGGGGAGTGGTTGCGTCCGAGGTGAAGATGATGGGGGCCTCGGGCGTTCCCCGGGCCACCAGGGCGCCAAAGTTGTTGTAGTGCCCCACGGCAAGACGGGTGTTGGGCCTGAAGCGGACCGTTACTCCCGGAGCCACGGTCAGGCTGGCCTGCTGGACTGTGATGTCGCTGGTGACGATGTACGGCACCCCTTGGTCGGTCCAGGAAGTATCTGCTGAAATCGAGCCGCCTATTAATTCAATGGCCTGATGATTGTTTTCGGAAAAGGAGTTGTCAGATACGGTTTTGTCGGCTCCGATGCGGATGGGAAAAGAACCGTTGGAGGAGATGGTGTTGTGGGTAATGATTGGCGTTGAAGCTGTATTGGCGGCGTAAATGCCGTAGGCGGCGTTGCCGGTGATGGTGTTGCCGGCTCCTTCTCCCCCGATGACCGGGTTGGCGTTGCTGTTGAGATAGATGCCGTGGGCGCTGCTGTTTCTTATGATACAACTTCTGAAAGTGGGGGATGCGTAACTGCAATAAATGCCGGCATTATGGGTTTTTCCGGCATATTCGACCACGCAGTGCTCAAGCACGGTTGTATCATCATCTGTGGCATTGTCAAAACATAGACCTTTCCAGTCCCCGGGTTGGGGAGTGGTTGCGTCCGAGGTGAAGATGATGGGGGCCTCGGGCGTTCCCCGGGCCACCAGGGCGCCAAAGTTGTTGTAGTGCCCCACGGCAAGACGGGTGTTGGGCCTGAAGCGGACCGTTACTCCCGGAGCCACGGTCAGGCTGGCCTGCTGGACTGTGATGTCGCTGGTGACGATGTACGGCACCCCTTGGTCGGTCCAGGAAGTATCTGCTGAAATCGAGCCGCCTATTAATTCAATGGCCTGATGATTGTTTTCGGAAAAGGAGTTGTCAGATACGGTTTTGTCGGCTCCGATGCGGATGGGAAAAGAACCGTTGGAGGAGATGGTGTTGTGGGTAATGATTGGCGTTGAAGCTGTATTGGCGGCGTAAATGCCGTAGGCGGCGTTGCCGGTGATGGTGTTGCCGGCTCCTTCTCCCCCGATGACCGGGTTGGCGTTGCTGTTGAGATAGATGCCGTGGGCGCTGCTGTTTCTTATGATACAACTTCTGAAAGTGGGGGATGCGTAACTGCAATAAATGCCGGCATTATGGGTTTTTCCGGCATATTCGACCACGCAGTGCTCAAGCACGGTTGTATCATCATCTGTGGCATTGTCAAAACATAGACCTTTCCAGTCCCCGGGTTGGGGAGTGGTTGCGTCCGAGGTGAAGATGATGGGGGCCTCGGGCGTTCCCCGGGCCACCAGGGCGCCAAAGTTGTTGTAGTGCCCCACGGCAAGACGGGTGTTGGGCCTGAAGCGGACCGTTACCCCTGGTTCGATGGTGAGGGTGGCGATGGAAACCCCACCGGCTACAGGGTGATACACCGTGACATCCCCGGTGACAACATAGGGACTTCCGCTGACAGTCCAAATCGTATTTTCTGGGATGTTTCCCGTGACAAGGGTCTCTGCGCTTGAAATTACGGGCAGAATGAGCAAAAAACCGATCAGGTAAAGGCTGGCGGCTGCCCAGCCTCGGCGGAGAAGAACCCTTGGGTTCCCCGGAGACATATGGTGCAAGAGATCCATTGCTTTCCCCCCGTTTTAGTGACCATTATTACTTATTTAATTTTATAGTTATCGCACGGTGCGAACCCTGTCAAGGGTGTTTGTTTGACAGTATTGTCAACAAAATATTTCCAAATTCTTTGCTGGGGTGTATGATTGCAGGCTATTATTGAAAAACAACACTCTATCTTGACAGGAGAACATATGAAAGGCTTTAAGTTCAGCGGAATCAAGGCCGGGATAAAGACCAAGGATGCCATGGATCTCGGCATTATCTTTTCCGAAAGGCCTGCCCGTGCGGCAGCGCTTTTTACCCAGAACCAGGTGGTTGCAGCCCCGGTGGTCCTTGGCCGGGAACGGATAAAAACCGGGCTTTGCCAGGCCATTGTGGTGAATTCCGGCAATGCCAACTGCTTTACCGGAACAAAGGGGCTTGCGGATGCGGAAAAAACAGCGGTCCTTGCCGCTAGAGCTTTGGGCATCCCACCGGAGCTTGTCATGGTCTCGTCCACCGGGGTGATCGGCGCGCCCCTTCCCATGGACAAGATCGAAAAAGGCATTCCCGAGCTTGTCAGCAACATGGGGAGTGATGGCACTGAAGCCTTTGCAACGGCCATCCTGACCACGGATCTGTCGCCTAAGATCTCCACCCGAACCTGCCGGGTCAAGGGCGGCGAGTTCACCATTACCGGGGTTGCCAAGGGCTCGGGCATGATCAAGCCGAACATGGCCACCATGCTTGCCTTTGTGATGACCGACCTTGATATTCCATCCACATCGCTCCAGGCCTGCCTGAAAAAGGCGTGTGACCGTTCCTTTAACCGAATATCCGTGGATGGGGACACCAGCACCAACGATACCGTGGTTGCCCTTGCCAACGGCATGTCAAATGCGGTTTTGGAGGACAGCGACGACTCCATTGAATTCCAGCGACTCCTGGACGAGGTGCTCCTTGATCTGTCCAAGAAAGTAGTCAGGGACGGGGAGGGGGCCACCAAACTTGTCAAAATCCTTGTGAAGGGTGCCAAAACCCCGGAGGACGCCTTAAAAGTGGCTGATACCGTTGCCCAGTCCAACCTTGTCAAGACCGCTGTCTACGGGGAGGATCCCAACTGGGGACGGATCGTTGCCGCAGCGGGAAGATCCGGCGCTCAAATGGATCCGGAAAAACTGGATCTGAAGTTTGGCGATGTCGCCCTGGTCGAGGCAGGGGTGTGGCTGGGTAAGGCGGCTGAAATAGAGGCTGCCGAGATCATGAAGGATGAAGAGATCGAACTTGTCCTTGACCTCAACATCGGAGAGTACAGCGATTGGTACCTGTTTTGCGACTTTTCAGAGAATTACGTTAAAATAAACGCGGATTATCGTTCATGAGACTTCAGAAGTTCCTTTCCCAGGCAGGGGTGTGTTCCAGGCGAAAAGGGGAGGCGTATATCCTTGCAGGAAGGGTCCGTGTCAACAACGAGACCATTGTTTCCCTTGGAACGAAAATCGATCCTGAATCCGACCGGGTGGAGGTGGACGGCAAAAAGATTGCCTGGTCCGCTGGTAAAGAAAAGATATATATTGCGCTTAACAAGCCAAGGGGGATCGTGACCTCCTGTTCCCACAAAGGGGAGCGCATCGTCCTTGATCTCATCGATATCAAGGATCGGGTTTACCCCATCGGCCGGCTTGACAAGGACTCCATGGGACTTTTGCTCCTCACCGATGACGGGGAGCTCCACAACAAACTCTCCCACCCCTCCTTTGACCATGAAAAAGAGTATGTGGTGGAAACCATGGCACCCATGGGTAACGAGGCCCTTAAGCGAATGGCCGACGGCATTGTCCTGGACGGCAAGCCCACCCGACGGGCAAAGGTGAAACGGGTTGATGAAAGCAGCTTCAACATCGTGTTAAAACAGGGGATTAACCGGCAGATCCGGCGGATGGTGAAAGAGACGGGGAACCGGGTCAAGACCCTGAAACGGATCAGGATGGGAAGTGTCAGGCTCGGTAAACTCAAGAACGGGGCATGGCGGTTCCTGAACGAGGCTGAGGTCAAGGTCCTCAAGGGATGAAAGGATTAAAACGATGAATCCGTCCGGCTGAAGCGTTTTGCCGGACGGATTTATATGGCTGATCTAAAGCCGCTGTATACCAATGGCTTTTCTGATGTTTTCAAGGAAGGGAACGGTGTGCTCCCTGGCCCTTTCAGCGCCCTTCTTAAGGATGATGTCGATATCCCCCGGCGCTTCGAGCAATTCGTTGTACCGCTGTCTGGGCTCTTTCAGAAGCGTGTTCAGGTGCTCGAACAGCTCCTGCTTGACCGTGCCCCAGCCGATTCCCTCTCTATACCGTGCCGCCAGATCCTTTACCTCGGCGGGGGTTGCAAATGCCCTGTAGGTGGCAAACAGGGTGCAGGTCTCGGGATCCTTGGGCTCTTCGGGAGCAAGGGAGTTGGTCTTGATCTTCATGATGAGCTTTCTGAGTTTTTTCTCAGGAACAAACAGGGGGATGGTGTTGTTGTAGCTCTTACTCATTTTTCTTCCGTCAAGACCTGCGAGTACGGCGGTGTCCTCGTCCACGATGGCCTCGGGAAGTACAAAGTGTTCGCCGTAGGCGTGGTTGAAGCGGCCTGCAATGTCCCGGGCCATCTCAATGTGCTGGATCTGGTCCTTTCCCACGGGCACTTTTTTGGCGTTGAACATCAGGATATCTGCGGCCATGAGAACCGGGTAGGAAAAGAGTCCCATGGAGACGTCCTTGTCCGGGTCCTTTCTTCCATGTTCCTCATTGTCGGCAACGGTGGCCTTGTAGGCATGGGCCCTGTTCATCAGACCTTTTGCGGTCATGCAGTTGAGTATCCAGGTGAGCTCGGGGATCTCGGGGATGTCTGTCTGGCGATAGAAGACCGAGCGCTGGGTGTCAATGCCCATGGCCAGCCAGGTTGCGGCCAGCTCAAGGACGGAACGCCTGATTATTTCAGGGTCCTGGCACTTGATGATTGCGTGGTAATCTGCCAGGAAATAGTAGGAACTCTTGTTCTCTTCCCTGCTTGCCTCGATTGCGGGGCGGATGGCACCCACGTAGTTACCCAGATGGGGAGTGCCTGTGGTGGTTATTCCGGTTAATAGGTCTGCACAGTTTTTCATACTATAGTGGTCCTGATGACAAGTTAGTGTGAATAAATTCTTAATTTTTTTACTAGGGCATTAACAGAATCGGTTGGATTAATCAACGGTTTTGTTCTGCCTGACATAGGCTGCTGCAAAGTCCATCTCATCCTCAAGGGTGACCAGGTGACTGTCCAGCCGGGCTTTGAGAATGGCCAGCATGATCTTCCTGAACCCGGGTCCTGGTTTTATTCCAAGCGTGATCAGATCCCGTCCCCTGACCTGGACCTTGGTGTTCCTCAGCTGGGTGTAAAAGTGGGAAATGGCCTTTACGGTCACTTCTTTTTTGGCCGTGGCCATCATGTAGAGGATCAACTCGGGCTTGAAGATGTTGAGTATGTTGTAGAGGCCGCTGTTGTTCCCGGGAAGATCGCTTTCGAGGATGTGGAGGCGCTGTTCGGCCTTGAGCCTCTCCTTGGTGACTATCTTTTGATGGGCGGGAGAGAGTCTCAGCCGGGCACCGATCTCCTCCATGATTTGAGGAGGGCACTGCCTGACCATCACCATGAAGTAGACGGACCACCGAAGATAGGGTTCTTCCAGAAACAAAAGATCGTGCCAGGCAAGGGCCTTTTTTACCTCTTCAAGGAGCGCAAAGGTCTCCTTGTCCAGGACCAGATTCGGGTGGATCACCTTTTCAAGGCTATACTCCCGGAGGGTGTTGATGGCTGGGATGGGGTTTTCCTCTTCAAGGATTTGCCTGAGTTCGGAAAAGACCCGCAAGCCGCTCAGGTTCTTGAAAAAATCAAACCTGACAGCATTCTGGATGAGGCTGGAGGTCAGTTTGCCGATGGTGAAATCAAACCGGTTGGCAAATTTGATGGCCCTGAAAACCCGGGTGGGATCTTCCACAAAGCTCAGGTTGTGGATGGTCCGGATGGTTCGGTCCTTGAGGTCCCTTTGGGCTCCGAAAAAGTCTATAAGGGTGCCGAACTCATCACGGTTCAGGTGAATTGCCAGGGTGTTGATGGTGAAGTCCCGGCGGAACATGTCAAGCTTGATGGAGCTCATCTCCACGGTTGGAAGCGCTGCCGGGAATTTGTAATACTCCCGTCTGGCCGATGCCACATCCACCTTGAATCCGTCCGGGAGTACGATGACGGCAGTGCCGAATTTTTTGTAGGCGTTGCATCTGCCCCCCCGCATCTCGGCAAGGGCTTTTGCAAAGGCGATGCCGTCCCCCTCCACCACAATATCGATGTCATCCACTTCCCTGGATAAGAGAAGGTCCCTGACAAAACCGCCCACCACAAACAGGTTGGCTCCCAGGGCGTCTCCGGCTGCGCCGATCTCCCTTAACAGGGTTGCGATCTTCGGGCTTAACCGTTCGTCGATGAAGCGTTTGATGTTTCGCTTTTTTGCATGTTTCCCATAGGTTAACCCGCCCTGTTCCAATTCCTTGGCATCCTTGCTGTTCTGCACTAGAAAGTTGAGAAGATCGGTGCGGGTGACCACCCCCAGGAGAATGTTGTTTTCAATGACCGGCAGGATGCGCTGTTTTCCTTCAATGATCTTAGATTCAATTTCCGGAAGGTCTGCCTTGGGGGAGATGGCTGAAATCTCAGTGGTCATGTACTCGTATACCGAAAGGTCTTCAAGGTTGTGATAGAGCACCTTGTCGATCACCGGGCGGGTGGTGTAGCCGATGACATTGTTTGTTTCGTTCTCAAGGACCAGCAGGGCGTTGATATTGTACCGGGCCATGATCCGGCTTGCCTCCTTGCAAGTGACATGGGCCTTGATGGTGATGGCCGGAGATGACATCAGCTCCTTGGCCACCCGGGATCTCTTGACCGTCCGCTTGATGGTCTCGATGAGTTGCTGCTCGACCTGGGCGAGGGGCGTGTCGGTGATCTTTGCCGAAGCAGCATAGGGATGGCCCCCGCCGCCAAAGGTTGAAAGAATCCTGCCCACATCTGCCTGGGGGACCCGGCTCCTCGCAACGATGTTGATCTTGTTCCCCATGAGTACCACGGCAAAAAAGATATCGATGGTCTCCATCTTCACCACCTTTTGAACAATGGAGGCAAGGTCGGTTATGTATGTGGGTGAGGAGATGGTGGAGATGTGGATGTCGTAGCCGTTGATCCTGTGGCAGGTCAACTCGTTCAACAGGTCGTTGATCCAGGTGATCTGGTCCGGGCTGATCTCCCTTGAAACGAGGTTGGAAATGGTGTCCAGGCTCGCCCCGCAGGAGAGGAGATAGGCGGCCATATGGAAATCCCCTTCTGTGGTGGCGGCATAGGTGAATGAGCCGGTATCCTCGTAGATACCCAACGCCATGACCGTGGCCTCTTCCGGGGTGAGCCGGATCCCTCTTTCTTTTATGATTTCAGTCAGGATCGTGACGGTGGCGCCGGTGAGCCGGGTCAGCTCGAAATCGCCCTTGATGTCGTTGGCAAGGGCAGGGTGGTGGTCGTAGATATGGATCTCAAGCCCTTCCTTGTCCATGAGCTTTTCAACAGGCTTAAGTCTTGATTTCTGTTTGGTGTCAACCACGACAAGGCGTTTTACGCTGGAACAATCGATGCTGTTTACGTTGGCCATATTGAACAGGTAGCTCATGGAAGAGATGAAAAAATCCCTCAGGTTTTTTTCCTGGGAACCTGGGAAGATCACCACGGAGTCGGGATATAGCTTCTGGGCTGCGAGCATGGATGCCACGGCATCAAAGTCGGAATTGATGTGGCTTGTAATGACGGTCTCTGCCTTGATTCTTTTTCTACCCATGTGTACTGCTCCAACGGTTGTTTATAAAAAAACGGCAAGTACCCCCGGGTTCTAGACCCGGGGGGTGTTGACATGGGTCTTCCTATTATCACTAATGGGGAATAAAACCAAGGTCATCCTTATTTGTCGGCCCTATTTTTTGATCTTTGCCGAATTCGTTGATTTTTCAGGGTATTTTCCGGTGATGTTTTTGTAAAATGCCCGGATACGTTCCATGTCCGCCTCAAGGTTGCCGGTGGGGTGGATGAGGGGGCCGAAACCGCTGATTTTTCGTTTGTAGTCCAGGAATCCCAGGGCAATGGGTACATCTGCCCCCACGGCGATATGGTAGAATCCGGTTTTCCAGTGGCTCACCTTTGTTCTGGTGCCAGCAGGGGCGATGGCAAGGGCCAGCCGGTCTCTCAGGATAAACTGTTCGATGGACTGGCTCACGATACTGTTGGCACAGGATCGGTCAATGGGGATGCCCCCAAGCCACATGAACAGTTTTCTAAAAGGCTTTTTGAAGATGGCTTCCTTGCCCATCCAGTAGATGTTCATTCTGAGGACAAACGCGGTGAAAAGGGTATACGGAAGATCCCAGTTTGAGGTGTGGGGCGCTGCAATGATGACCATTTTTTTCGTATCCGGCAGGTCGCTTTCAACCCGCCACCCAACGAGTTTCAGGAGGATCAATGAAATCCATCCCATGAGCGTTCTCAATCCAGGTGTATCAAAAATAGTATGGTTCAACGGCGTCCATCCTTTGTTATTACAGTGTGGGCATTGATCCCCCCATCCGATTCATCCGATTGAAGGATATTAAAAATGCTTAATATTCACCATTGGTTAGGGGTTGTAAAGGGAAAAGTCGGGTTTTGCAAAAATTTTACAAATCAGCCGGAGCCGGATCTGCCATAAAATTTGTTGTTCGGTTACCACCGCTATGTTAAGAATAGTACCTAGGTCTGTTATGAGCGAGGTTCCTTACCGTCAACCTGAAAAAAGAGGGTGGATCATGCCGGCTTTTATATGGAAGGGAAAAAATCCCAAAAACAGAACCGTCAAGGGTGAGATGGAGGCCGAAACCGTTGAGCAGGTTCGGTCGAACCTTGTCCGCCGAAAAATCACTCCCAGTAAGATCAAAGCAAAGCCCAAGGATATTTTCGAGAATATCGGGTTCCTCCAGCCCAAGGTCAAGGATTCGGACGTCATCATCTTTGCCAGGCAGTTCTCCACCATGATAGATGCCGGTCTTCCCTTGCTCCAGTGTCTGGACATTCTCCACGCCCAGCAGGAGAATCCCACCTTTAAGAAGATTTTGAAAAAGATAAAGGAATCGGTTGAATCCGGTGAAACCTTTGCCGCGTCCCTGGCGAAATTCCCGGAAGTCTTTAACGAGCTGTTCACCAACATGGTCGCTGCCGGGGAGGCCGGGGGTATTCTCGATGTTATCCTGCGAAGACTCTCAGCCTACATGGAGAAGATGGCAAAGTTGAAAAAACAGGTGAAGGGCGCCATGACCTATCCTGGCATTACCATGGCCGTTGCCGTGATTGTGGTGGGGATTATCCTGGTGTTTGTTATTCCGGTTTTTTCGGATATGTTTGCGGACTTTGGTGCCGCACTGCCGGCACCCACCATGTTTGTGGTCTCCATGAGTGAATTTGTGATCTCCAAGATCGGCTGGATTATCGGCGGCTTCATGGTGACATCCTTTGTCATCCGGCGATTCTATATGTCGAAAAAAGGGCGCATTATAATGGATGACCTGTTTTTGAGGCTGCCTGTCTTCGGCCTGCTCATACGAAAGGTTGCGGTGGCTAAATTCACAAGAACCATGGGTACCATGATGTCCAGCGGTGTGTCCATTCTTGAGGCCCTGGATATCGTAGGGAAAACAGCCGGGAACAAGATCGTAGAATTTGCCATCAGCGATGTGAAGCAGGGAATATCCGAGGGCCGGTCCATGGCCGATCCCCTGCTGGAGAGCGGGGTGTTTCCCTCCATGGTCTGTTCCATGATCGCGGTGGGGGAATCCACCGGCGCCCTGGATACCATGTTGGGAAAGATTGCCGATTTTTATGATGATGAAGTCGACCAGGCCGTTAAAAATCTGACAGATATGATCGAGCCCTTTATGCTGGTATTTCTAGGGGTTGTCATCGGCGGCCTGGTGATTGCCATGTACCTTCCTATTTTCAAGATGGCTGCCGCCGTTGGGTAGGCTTAAATTTTGGAACTCATAACCGCCTCAGACACCCCGGATTTTGAACGGGGGCTTCGCTGGCTCATGGTTTTAAGGGCCGTGTTTGCTACGGTTTTGACGCTTTCCTCTGTTATCTATTGCGCCGTGGGGGGGCTCTCCTACAGTCAGCAACCCTTTGTTGCGCTCTACTGCATATCTGCGCTGCTTTTTTGTCTGTCCATGGGGTATGCCGTGGCCCTGGTTTGGATCCGTGCAAAGATGTTGTTTGCCTACGTCCAGCTTATCGTCGACAGTTTTATCATCACCTTGATCATCTATGTTACCGGCAGCTATGAAAGCATTATCACCTTTCTTTACCTTGTGGGCATCATCGGGTCGAGCATGCTGCTTTTGCGCCAGGGCAGCCTGGTGATTGCAGCCTTTTGCAGCATGGAGTATACGCTTCTCATCTGTTTTGAGTACTACGGTTTGCTGCGTCCCCTTACCGGCCATGGGGATCTATCGTTTCTGGTGGATTTTCCCCAGGTCGCCTACAGGGTCGTGATCATTGGTGCCGCCTGTTTTGCCGTTGCCTTTTTGAGCGGGATCCTGGCCCTCCAGGCCAAGCGTGCCCGTCGTGATTTAAAGGTGGTGGAGGGGCATTTGAAACGGGTCGAACGCATGGCAGCCATGGGGGAGATGGTAGCGGGTATGGCCCATGAGATAAAAAACCCCCTGGCCTCCATCTCCGGTGCCATTCAGCTCATGGCCGAAAATGCAAAACCCCATTCTCCCAACCAGCGGTTGATGCAGATTGTTCTCAGGGAAACCCAGCGGCTTAGTGCCATCGTGACGGATTTCCTGTTGTTTGCAAAACCAAAGGGCGGTACGGTCAAGGAGATCCGGCTCGATCTTGCCATTGAAGAAGTGGTTGAACTTTTCCGCCAGGACGCCCTCTGTGCCGGTCGTATCCAGGTCAGCACCCGGCTCCATGCGCCCGTGTGGGGTGCCATGGATCCGGGCCATTTAAAGCAGGTGCTGTGGAACCTGTTTAAAAACAGTGCCGAGGCCATCGAGGGCACCGGAGTGATCTCGATCAGTCTTTCCATGTTCCGGGGGGAACAAGTTCATCTGACCGTTGAGGACACCGGGTGCGGGATTCCCCTGAATGATCAGAAGGGCGTGTTTGACCCTTTTTTTACGACTAAACCGTCGGGGTCAGGACTGGGGCTTTCCATCGTCCACAGGCTCATTGACAACTACGAGGGCATGATCGATTTTGAAACCCGGCCGGGGAAGGGAACTGTTTTTACCCTGATTCTAAAGGGCCGATCATCAACAAAATCTTGACACTGTGTCGTGGAATAGGGTAGTTTAACAAGTTTTTATTGATTAATAACCTTATCTATATATGAAAGACTGAATAAAAAAATGGAAGAAACAAGCGCATTACTCAAAGCAAAAAAAGAGAAGATAAATGAGATGATAGAGAACGGTGTCAATCTCTATCCCAATGATTTCAGGATCTCTCACACCATTGAAGACCTTAAGGACCTGATAGATAAGCAGCCCGAAACCCTTGGGGAGGAAGGTGCTGTTTTTTCCGTTGCCGGAAGAATGATGGCCATCAACAAGTTTGGTAAATCATCCTTCATCCGATTCAAGGATCGGACCGGTCCGATCCAGGCCTATCTCCAGAAGAACCGGGTGGGCGACGAGGTCTACGCCCTGTTTAAAAAACTCGATATTGGTGATTTCGTCGGCATCACCGGCACCCTGTTCCAGACCCGGACCGGGGAATGGACCCTGCTGGCAGACAGCTTTCGCCTGCTCTCCAAATCGGTGCGACCCCTGCCTGAAAAATTCCATGGCATCAAGGATCCGGAAAAACGGTACAGGCAAAGATACCTGGATCTCATCATGAACCAGGGTGCCAGGGATATCTTCATCAAGAGAAGCAAGACCGTGAGCCTCATGCGCTCCTTCTTTGAAGAGAGGGATTTCATGGAGGTGGAAACACCCATGATGCAGCCCGTGCCCGGAGGGGCCGAAGCCACGCCCTTCAAGACCTGGCACAACGCCCTTGGCATGGAACTCTTTCTACGAATTGCCCCGGAGCTTTACCTGAAACGCCTGGTGGTCGGTGGATTTGAACGGGTTTTTGAAATCAACCGGAATTTCAGGAACGAAGGGGTTTCCACCCGCCATAATCCCGAGTTTACCATGGTCGAGTTCTACCAGGCCTATGCCACCTATGAAGATCTTATGGATACCACCGAGGAGATGTTCCGACACATTGCAACCGAAGTAACCGGGTCTGACGCCGTGGAATACCAGGGCGACACCCTTGAATTCGGCAAGCCTTGGCAGCGACTCCCAATGATCGAATCCCTGACTAAAATCGGCGGTGTTGATGGGGCCATTCTCGATGATACGGCCGCCCTGCTGAAGTTCGCAGAAGAGAAAGGCATAAAGATCACCAAGCAGGACCAGCACGGTAAGATCCTGACAAAGCTGTTTGATGTGCTGGTGGAGCCTAAGCTGATCCAGCCGACCTTTATCACGGGGTATCCCGTAGAGGTCTCCCCCCTTTCCAGAAAGAGTGATGACAATCCCGAACTTACCGACCGGTTCGAGCTCTTTATTGCTGGAAAAGAGATTGCCAACGGCTTTTCCGAGATCAATGATCCGGCCGACCAGCATGAACGTTTCCTTGGCCAGGCAGCCAAGCGAACTGCCGGAGATGAGGAAGCCCATGTCATGGATACCGACTATGTAGAGGCCCTTGAGTACGGTATGCCTCCCACAGCCGGTGAGGGCATTGGTATCGACCGGTTGGTCATGCTGCTGACGGACTCCCCCTCCATCCGGGAGGTCATCCTCTTTCCCCACATGAAGAACGTTTCCTAGCCCATGCCCCTTGAACTGCTCATAGCTGCCCGGTACCTCAAGGCAAAAAGACGGGAGGGATTTATTTCACTGATCACCCTCTTGTCCATTGCCGGGGTTACCGTGGGTGTCATGGCCCTTGTCATTGTTATTGCCGTGATGAGTGGTGCTGAAACCGAATTCAGGCGCAGAATCCTCGGTGTGGAACCCCACGTCCTTGTGATGAACTCCTCTGCAAAAGCCTATGATGTTGACAAGACCGTTGACATGGCCCGGGCCGTTCCCGGGGTCAAGGGGGTTTCCCCCATGGTGTTTGCCCAGACCATGATCCGAACTGCCCACTCCCTTTCAGGAGCGGTGGTGCGGGGGGTGGATCCCTCTGTCGGGTTCAGCCTGGTCAAGGGCTTCAGTCCTGATGAACTTGAGAAGGGGCTTGCCCCGGATCTAGAAAACAGCCGTTTCCCCGGTATTGTTCTCGGTAAAGAGCTGGCAAAAAACCTGTCAAGCTCGGTGGGTGACAAGATCGTTCTCATGTCCCCCGGGGGAATGATCTCTCCGGTGGGCCATGTTCCGTCCCTGAAACGCTTCCAGGTGACCGGTATCTTTGAATCCGGCATGTATGAATATGACAGTTCCCTTGCCTATGTTCACATCCGTGAGGCACAAAAACTCATGGGCATGAAGGGGCGGGTTTCCGCCCTGGGGGTATGGGTCGATGATGTTTTTGCGGCTGACACGGTCAAGGGGGATCTTCTAGAAACGCTGGATTACCCCTTTTATGCCAGGGACTGGATGGAGATCAACAAGAGCTTATTTGCAGCGCTCAAGCTTGAGAAAACAGCCATGTTTGTCATCCTGACCCTCATTGTTCTGGTGGCGGCATTTAATATTGCCTCGGCCCTGATCATGATGGTGATGGAGAAGACCCGGGACATTGCCGTGTTCAAGGCCATGGGCGCCACCGACGCCCTGGTGCGTAACATCTTTATTGCCCAGGGCATGATCATCGGGCTATTCGGGACCCTCCTTGGAACCGTGTCTGGCGTGGGTGTCTGCCTGCTGCTCCAGCGGTACAAGTTCATCGAGTTGCCCCCGGCCTATCCGTTTTCAACCATTCCTGTCCAGCTGGAAACCATGGATGTTATGCTCATTGTGGTGTCCGCCATTGTGATCTGCTTTGTGTCGACCATCTATCCGTCCCACAGGGCATCTAAAATGGATCCGGTGGAGGCCCTGCGCTATGGATAGAGAACCATCGAGTCTTTTGGTCCTTGAAGGCATTTCCAAGGGCTTTAATACCACCAGGGCCAGGATCGAGATTCTGGATCAGGTGGACTTCACCGTGGCCAAGGGTGACTCCATTGCCGTGGTGGGCGCCTCCGGGATCGGGAAATCGACCCTGCTTCAGATCATCGGTACCCTTGACCGGCCTGACCAGGGCCGCCTGCTCTTTGAAGGGAAAGATCTTTTTGCCCTTGATCGGGAGCGGCTTGCACGGTTCAGGAACCAATCCGTGGGATTTGTATTCCAGTTCCACCACCTGCTCCAGGGCTTCTCTGCCATGGAAAACGTGATTATGCCCTGCCTGATCAGCAAGATGGCAAAACAGGATGCAGTAAAACGGGCTGAAGCAATACTTGCCCGGGTGGGGCTTGAGGATCGCTTTTATCATCGAGTCGAGGATCTGTCCGGCGGCGAGCAGCAGCGGGTGGCCCTTGCCAGGGCCCTGGTACTTTCGCCCCTCATCCTCCTGGCCGATGAACCCACCGGCAACCTGGACATAAAAAACTCCGAGGAAATTCATCAGTTGCTCATGGACTTAAACAAGGAGCTTGGCATGACGGTCATTGTTGTGACCCATAACAACGACCTTGCCAACCTGATGAATCAGAGAGTGACCCTTAAAAACAGTGGAATAGTGCCGTTGCAATGAAAATTAAACCATCCAACCTAGTCGAGACCTATAAAATGAACCCTGTTGAGTTCACGAAAGCATCCTTGATAGCGATTTTTCTTATTCTCTTTTGTTGTGTCCCTGTTTCCGCTGAAGACAAGGTTACGGTGGGAATTCTTCCCTTTACAGTCCATGCAGATGAAGGGATGAACCACCTTGATAAGAGCCTTGCCAAGATGATGTCGGCCAATTTTGAAAAAGACGGGGCCGAAACCGTGGTGCTGGACGAGATGCCGGCAGGTATCGACCTTGGATACAAAAAGATCCAGGAGATCGGTATCCGGTACGGCGTTGACTACCTGGTGTGGGGCTCCGTATTCATGGCCGGGGGAAGATTGAGCATTGATGCGAAGATGGGGTCAACCTTTGATTCCAAGACGCCTGATTCCTTTTTTGCCGAAGCCAAGGGTGTTGAAAACATGTTCTCGGCTGTCAACACGCTTTCCCGTGAGATATCCAGCGTCATCTTCCAGAAAAAATTTATTACAACGGTCCGGCTTGAGGGAAACAGGCGCATCGAATCCGATGCCGTGCTGAGGATTCTCAATGTAAAATCCGGAGACATCTTTAATCCTTCCAAATTGTCCGATGACCTCAAAAAGATCTATAAAATGGGGTATTTCGACGATGTCAGGGTGGAGAGCAACCAGCAGGACAAAGGCGTGGAGCTTGTCTTCATTGTTATTGAAAAACCCAGCGTGAGACGGGTAAAGACCAGTGGAAATCATGTCTACGAGGCAACCGAGATCACCGAGGTGATCCGGACCAGTACCGGTTCCATCCTGAATATCTTCAAGCTTGATGCCGATGTGGCCAGGATCAAGGCCATGTACACCGAAAAAAATTATCACAACTGCGATATTACCTATGAAATATCCCCCCTTGACAACAACCAGGCAGACATCCAGTTTGTGATCGATGAGGGGAACAAACTCAGGATTGAAACCCTTGAATTCGAGGGCAATCAATACTTTTCGGATAAAGATATCAAAAAGGTGATGAAGACGAAAAAGAAGGGGTTTTTTTTCTGGCTCACCTCGTCCGGAGATCTTGACAAGAATGAGCTTGACCAGGATGTGTTCCGCATCGAGTCCCATTACAAAGACCAGGGCTTTGTTGATGCCCGGGTCTCGGATCCTGAAATAAAGCTGGGAAAAGAGAGCATTTCCGTCCGGTTTAAGATCGACGAAGGCCTTCAGTACAAAATCGGGACCATTGAATTCAAGGGGGATATCATCGTTCCGGTTGAGACCCTGGAGGAGGCCATTAAATCCAGCACGGATGACCTTTACTCCCGCCAGGGATTGAGAAGTGATGTGATCTCGCTTACCGATATTTACTCGGACAAGGGGTTTGCAAACGCAGACATCTCTCCGGTTATAAATCGGGATATGGAGAAAAAACTTGTAAGTATCACCTTTAATATGGACAAAGGATCCCCGGTCTACTTTGAGCGAATTATCATCAGCGGCAATTCAAAGACCCGGGACAAGGTGATCCGAAGACAGCTCAAGATATACGAGCAGGAGCTCTACTCCATGTCAAAGCTCCAGGACAGCGTCAAAAACATACGACGGACCGATTATTTCGAAAACGTGGAGGTCAACACCTCCAGGGGAAGCCAGGACGATCAGCTCAATGTTCACATCGGCATCACGGAAAAGGCCACCGGCGCCTTCAGCTTTGGCGGCGGTTATTCCAGTGAAGACTCCGTATTCGGCATGATCTCGGTCACGGAGCGGAACCTCTTCGGCAAAGGTCAGATCCTCACGTTAAAGGCAGAGGTTTCGGGCAACTCCAACAAATACACCTTGAGTTTTACCGAACCCTGGCTCTTTGACATTCCCTTGAGCGCCGGTTTTGATGTGTACAACTGGGGCAAGGAGTATGACTACTACGACAAGGAAAGCCGGGGCGGCGCCGTCAGGCTTGGGTACATGATCTTTGATTTTACCAGTGTCGGCGTGAAATACGGGTTTGAAGATTTTGACATCACGGATGTACAGGACAAGTACACCTCGGTTGATGCCGGCCACTATGTGACCAGCAGCATCACCACTTCGCTCAAGTACGACTCCCGAAATAAACGCTTCAATGCCACCCAGGGCGCCCTGCACAGTTTCTCCGTGGAGTATGCCGGCGGTCCCCTTGGCGGGAAGATCGATTTTACCAAGTACGTCGCTGAAACCGGGATTCACTTTCCGCTTTTCTGGAAGTTCACGGGTCTTATCCATGGTAAAGGCGGATTCCTGGACGACAAGTCAAACGATGACATTGATATCGATTTTGAAAAGTTTTATCTGGGCGGCATCAACTCTGTGAGGGGGTATGACTGGCAGGATATCAATGCCGGCAAGAACAGCGATAACAAGATCCGGGGTGGAGAGAAGTTTGTCCAGTTTAATGCAGAGCTGAACTTTCCGTTGCTGGACGATGTCGGGCTTGCCGGGGTGCTGTTTTTCGATACCGGGGATGTGTTTGCCACAGGGGAAGACTTCTCTGTTGACTCCCTTTATTCCAGCTACGGCGCCGGTATTCGCTGGTACTCTCCCATGGGGCCCATCCGTATCGAGTACGGCATAACCCTGGATGATACGGAAGAATCCACAGCCGGGGACAGCCGGTGGGAGTTCTCCATGGGCAGCTCTTTTTAACGATTGATTAAAACAAACATTAGTAACTAATTATTTATCAGGAGGATACAATGAAAGCATTGACTCGAATAGCCCTAACAACTGCGGCTCTCTTTCTTTTTGGGGCAGCCTCGGCAGGTGCGGCAGAACTGCCGAAGATCGGAATTGTTAATTTCCAGAAGGTTTTGGCCACCTCAAGTCCGGGCAAGATTGCCAAGGCCGAGATAAACAAGAAGGGAAAAGAGATGGAAGACAGCCTCAAGGCCAAAGGGGCTGAGCTTGAGGAATTGAAAAAGACCATTGAGCGCGAGGCCCTAGTGATGAGCAAGGATAAGCGCGATGAAAAAGAGCGTGATTTCAGGATCAAGGTTAATGATTTCAAGACCATGCAGGCACGGTACAAAGAAAGTTTCAAGGATCTTGAAAACCGGCTTATCTCAAAGATCAACCGGGATGTCCTGGAACTTGCCCATCAGATGGGAAAGGATGAAGGCTATGTTCTCATCCTGGAACAAAATGCCGCAGGCGTTATGTATTTCCCTGAGACCCTGGATATCACAGACAAGCTGATCACCAAGTTCAACAAAAGTTCCGTAAATACAAAATAGTAGAAAGATACATGAAAATTATCCTTAGCACCCTGGCATCAACCATCGGCTGTGAAGTTGTAGGCGACGGCGCCCTTGAAATATCAGGCGTCTCCTCCTTTGACGACGCCGGTGCCGATCAGATCACCTTTGCGGTGGACCCCAAGTTTTTAAACCGGTTGAGCGAAACCCGGGCCGGAGCAGTCATTGTTCCCCTGGACTTCACCGGTGTCGATCCTGGGGGTCCTAGCTGCACCCTTGTGAAATCCGAGAATCCAAAGCTTCATTTTTTCAGGATACTCGAACGGTTTCATCCTGTAAAAGAGCCTGACCATACCATATCTCCCATGGCATCCATGGGGAAAGATCTGGCCCTGGGAACAGATGTCACCATTGGCCCCAACGTCACCGTTGGGGACAATGTTACTATAGGGGACCGTGTCTGCCTCATGCCTGGGGTTTTTATCGGAGACAATGTTGTCATCGGCAGTGACACGATGATCAAGCCCAATGTAACGGTGATGGAGAAGACCCGGATAGGCAAGCGGGTTCTCATCCATTCCGGCACGGTGATCGGCAGCGACGGTTTTGGGTTTACCCCCAACCAGGGTGTCCATGAAAAGCTGATCCATGCAGGATTTGTCCAGATCGATGATGATGTGGAGATCGGTGCCGGCAACACCATTGACCGGGGAACGTTGGGCCGTACATGGATTGGCAAGGGGGTCAAAACCGATAATCTTGTCCATATCGCCCATAATGTCACCATCGGTGAGAACACCCTCATCGTTGCCCAGGTGGGCCTGGCCGGAAGTGCCACCCTTGGAAAAAATGTGATCATTGCCGGAAAGGCTGCAATATCCGGCCATCTGACCGTCGGGGATTCCGCGATTGTCGGGCCGGGAGCCGGCGTTCTCTCTGATGTTCCGCCTGGGGAGGTTGTCTCGGGAATCCCCCACATGCCCCACAGGATCTGGCTCAAGGTGGGGAAGATTCTTCCAAGGCTTCCGGATTTCAGAAAGCGGCTTTCAGCCCTTGAAAAGCGGGTCGACCGCCAGGAGAGCGACCAACGCGATTAAGCGTTCTCACAAAACGCTTTTTTGCATTACGTCTTTAAGACTTTTTGCTTTACGTCTTTAAGACGTTGCAGCACCGGTTGCCATGAGCTATTATCAAAATTGTTATACAGTTTTATCAGAAACGGAGTTTTTTATATGATTCATCCCACCGCAATAATCGATCCAGGCGCTGAGATCGATTCCAACGTCACCATTGGACCCTATGCCATCGTCAAGAACGACGTTCGCATCGGAGCGGGTACCGAGATTGGACCCCACGCCACCATCGATGAATACGTTACCATCGGTCCTGATTGCAGGATCTTCCAGTACGCCTCCGTCGGGGGGGCTCCCCAGGATCTCAAATACCACGGAGAAAAAACCTATCTCAATATCGGAAGGGCAACGATTATCCGGGAGTTTGTGACCATCAACAGGGGAACCGAGTTCGGAGGGGGCTATACGGAAGTCGGGGAGGAGAACTACCTCATGGCTTATACCCATATTGCCCATGACTGCAAGACTGGCAATCGCGTTATCCTTGCCAACAACTCCACCCTGGCCGGCCACATTGAAGTTGGGGACAACGTTACGGTTGGCGGACTTGTGGCGATTCATCAGTTTGTCAAGATCGGTGACTTTGCCTATATCGGCGGTAAATCCGCCGTTACCAAAGATATTCCTCCCTATGTGATTGCCGCAGGGGACCGGGCAACCCTCCACGGCCTCAACAATGTCGGGCTCAAGCGGAATCAATTTCCAAAATCCACCCTCCAGGAGCTGAAAAAGGCATACAGGATAGTCTTTCGAATCGGACTCACCGTCAAGCAGGCCGCAGAGCGGGTCAGGGCCGAGGTGGATCAGATTCCCGAGGTGATCAACTTCATGACCTTTATCCAGGAGTCCAACCGGGGTGTGACTAGATAAGTGATGAAAATCGGACTTATTGCAGGAGGGGGCCAGTTTCCCCTCCTTTTTGCTAAAAAGGCAAGGCAGAACGGATACGAGGTTCATGTCGCAGCCTATGTCAACGAAGCCTCATCCGAACTTGCCGACCATGTCGACTCCATTGAGTGGCTCCATCTTGGCCAGGTGGGGCGCCTGTTAAAGCAGTTCAGACGCCAGGGCATCACCGAGGCTGTCATGCTCGGCACAGTCCTGAAAACCCGGATCTTCACCGACATCAAGCCGGATTTCAAGGCCCTGGCCTTCATCGCCAGGATGGGGCACACCCACGACGACTCCATCCTGAGGTCCTTTGCGGATCTTCTCCAGGGGGAGGGCGTCACCATCCGTCCGTCCACCTTTCTTCTTCCGGAACTTATCTCCCCCAAAGGCTGCTGGACAAAGCGCAAACCCGCCAAGGCCGAAAAAAAGGATATTCGCATTGGTTGGCCCATTGCCAGGGAGATCGGCAGGCTCGACATTGGCCAGTGCCTGGTGATCAGCAATGGAACCGTGCTTGCCGTTGAGGCGGTGGACGGAACCGATGCAACCATTTCCAGGGGAGGCGCCCTTGGAAAGGGGGGAGCCGTGGTGGTCAAGCTTTGCAAGCCAGACCAGGACCTGAGGTTCGATCTGCCCTCCTCCGGGGTTGAAACCATCCGGACCATGGACGCTTCCGGGGTTTCCGTACTGGTGCTGGAGGCAGGTAAGAGCCTCTCCTTTGACAGGGAAGAGATGATTGCTTTAGCCAACAAACTCGGCATTACCATTGTCGCCATGGAAGAGGGAGAAATGGCATGACACCCACTGTCCGGTCGCCCCACATCATGATCCTGGCAGGGGAACCCTCCGGGGATCTCCATGGTGCAAACCTGGTACATAGCCTGAAAAAACTGGCGCCCGAACTTAAGATCACGGGCATCGGCGGAGACGGCATGGCCCACCGGGGCATGGAGCTGTTTTTCCACATCAAACAACTCTCCGTCATGGGGCTCACAGAGGTGCTGCTCCAGTTCAGGACAATAAAAAAGGCATTTTATCTGTTCAAGGAACAGGTGAGAACCACAAAACCGGATCTTATCATCCTCATCGATTATCCCGGGTTCAACCTTCGGGCTGCCGAATTTGCCAAAAAAAACGGGGTGGCGGTTCTCTACTACATCACGCCAAAGGTGTGGGCCTGGAAACGCTCCCGGCTCAAGACCATCAAGCGTGTTGTGAATCATGCCGCCCTGATCTTTCCCTTTGAATCCGCCATGTTCCGTAAGGAAGGTATTCCTTCAACCTTTGTGGGGCATCCCCTCCTGGACATCTATCCCGACACCATGGTTTCCCACCGTTCCGGAGACGATGGGGATTTTATCATCGGCCTTCTTCCCGGGTCCAGGGAGAATGAGATCTCAGCCCTTTTGAACACCATGGTGGAATCCGCCGTCCTCATCAAAGAGCGGATCAAGAATGTCCGGTTCCTCATTTCCGCGGCGCCCACCGTGGACCACCAGCGCATGGAACAAATTATCGCTCCCCACAACCAGGACCATTTGTTCACCCTTGTCAAAGGCACTCCCCAGGCTATCTTTGACCGGGCAGACCTGCTGGTTGCCGCCTCCGGTACCGTAACCCTTGAGGCCGCCATCTGCGGGGTTCCCATGATCATTGTCTACAAGGTCTCTTCCTTGACCTTTTTCATTGGCAGCATATTTGTCCGACTTAAACATGTGGGGCTTGCCAACATTATCGCAGGACACGAGGTGGTTCCAGAACTGCTCCAGGAACGGGCAACACCTGAAAAAATCGCCCAAACCACGGTGTCGCTCTTAAACCGACAAAAACTAGGTCAAATGCGGGCCAGGCTTTTAATGATTCGAAAACTCCTTGGGGGGAAGGGTGCATCCCTTCGCACGGCACGGCTTGCCCTGGATCTTTTGAGAACCCGTGACCTGAAACAAAAAAACCCCTTTTCCCTTTGACATTTTCCAGGACTATGATCTAATACCATAACCATTCAGTCAAATTTCATGTTAAAGAGGTATACACGACACCATGCCAACCCAGTTTATTCTCCTTGTTCTTTGTCTCTTTCTTTCTGCTTTTTTTTCTTCTTCCGAGACAGCGCTTTTTTCCATCTCCAAGGTAAGGGCGCTTCACCTTGCAAAGGAGGGGACAAGGTTCGACCGGCTCATCAGGCGAATGAAAGATCAGCCCCACGGTCTTTTGACCACTATTCTCATTGGGAACAACCTCGTGAACATCGGCGGTTCCGCCCTTGCCACCGCCATTGTCATGGAGCAGTTCAGTTCCAATGCCGTGGGCATTGCCACCGGCATCATGACCTTTCTCATCCTTGTGTTCGGGGAGATCATTCCCAAATCCTTTGCCACCCATAACAATGTGCTGGTGGCCAGGATCGTTATCTATCCCTTGTTCTGGCTGTCAAAGCTGTTTTTACCCATCATTGCCGTGCTCAACTTTATCCCCAGGATCCTTGGCGGCTATTCAACCCAGCCCACCGTTACCGAGGATGAGCTCATGACCATGGTGGAGGTGGTTGAGGAGGGAGGGGAGATCAAGGAGGAGGAGCGGGAACTGATCTCAAACATCTTTGAATTTGACGACACAAGTTCCTCTGAAATCATGACCCCCCGGGTGGATATGTATGTCATTGATGTGGACGAATCCCTGGATATCAAGGAGATCCTCAAGTCCGGATTTTCCCGCATTCCCGTCATCGAGGAGAACATCGACAACGTGGTGGGGATTCTCAACATCAAGGATCTTTTTGCCTGTTACCATGAACGCTGTCTCAGGGATGACGCCGCAGCCTTTGATGTGTCTGCCTTTGATGTCCGGCAGATCATGCGGGAACCCTTTTTTGTTCCGGAATCAAAAAAGATCGACTCCCTGCTCCACGAGTTCAAGCAGATGAAGAGTCATATCGGCATCGTCATCGACGAACACGGCGGTGTCGAGGGGTTGGTCACCATGGAAGATGTCCTTGAAGAACTTGTGGGTGAGATTTCCGATGAGACCGACCAGCTTGATCCCCATCTGATAAGACTCAAGGATAAACGCTGGATCGTCCTTGGTAAGGCCGATATCGACGAGATCAACAAGAACCTGGATCTGACCATTGATGACTCCAGCGACTATGACACCTTTTCCGGGTACATCCTTGACAGGATCGGCAGGATCCCGGATGTGGGGGAGAACATCGATATAGACCCCTATACGGCCACGGTCAAAGAGAAGGACGGCAACCGGATCAAAACCTTTGTGTTAAAAAAACAGTAGATAACCCTTGACTTTGACGAAAGGACTCTATACGCTGGGACGAAATTAATAACAGTATCGACTCTCAAAGGAAACGACTTACAGTGAACACACTCAACGCAGACACATTTTACTTTTATTTTAGGTATTATTATTTTAATACCGGTCTGCCTGTGGTGCACTGAAAGAGACGATACTAATCTAAAAAGTGAAAAAGCCGCAGCAGACCAAACGGTCGCTGCGGCTTTTTGTATTTTGTAAGGGCTGCAGGGACGTAAAATTCTGCAGCCCTTTTTCCTTTTAAAGGAGAAAAAAATGTCAGTCATAGGAAAGCGAATTCGCCTTGAACGCATCATCAACAGAGAGACGGGTAAGACCATCATCGTCCCCATGGATCACGGTACCACCATCGGTCCGGTCAAGGGCATCCTTGACATGAAGGAGGCGGTGAGGAATGTGGCCCTTGGCGGGGCAAACGCCATTGTCGAGCATAAGGGGCTGGTGGGGGAAGGCCTCCGGGGCCAGGGGCCGGATATCGGGCTTATCGTCCACATGTCCGCTTCGACCTCCCTCGCTACCCGGCCCAATGCCAAGACCCTGGTCTGCACCGTGGAGGAGGCCATTAAGCTCGGGGCGGATGCCGTGTCAATCCATGTAAATCTGGGCAACGGCGATGAGAGCCGGATGCTCCACGATTTCGGCAAAGTCAGCCGGGTTGCCGGAGAGTGGGGCATGCCGCTCCTGGTGATGATCTACGTCCGGGGGGAAAAGGTTCCCAACGAGTATGATAAAGACGCCATCAAGCATGCCGCAAGGGTTGGCGGCGAAATGGGGGCCGACCTTGTCAAAGTAGCCTACCCTGGCACACCCGAGGGGTTCCGTGAGGTGGTGGAGGGATGTCCTGTTCCGGTGATTATCGCAGGCGGTGCAAAGATGGAGTCGGACAGGGAAATTCTCACCATGGTCAAGGAGAGCATTGATGCCGGTGGTGCCGGCGTCTCCATCGGGCGAAACGTTTTCCAGCACGACAACCCAAGGAAGATGGTGGAGGCCATGGGCGCGATCATCCATGATAATTCATCCATTGACAAAGCCCTCGCGATTTTAGCTGATTAAGGAGACAGATATGCAAAAAATATGGATACGGGTGGAACCCTGGGATAAGGATATTGTGACCACGGCACTTGAATGCGGGGCCTTTGGGGTGATGGTGCCCGGGGGCCATGCCGCAGAGGTGAGACAGCTTGGCAAGATCGTTATCATGTCCGAGGACGGGGATCTTGTACCGGGAACGGATGTCCAAGAGATCCGAATAGAGAGCCAGGACGATGAGGAAGCGGTGCTTGCGGCAGCCCATACCGGCACGGTGATCCTTGATACCAGTGACTGGAAAATCATTCCCCTGGAGAATCTCATTGCTAGGGGCGCAGACGTGATTTTTAAGGTGGAAACAGCTGCCGAGGCAAAGACGGCGTTTCAGATTTTGGAAAAAGGGGTTGACCAGATCGTTTTTCAGCCGGAAACCTGTGTAGAATTGAAGAACTTTTTCTCCGATGTCGCGGTTGAAGGGGAAGTCACTCCTTTGGACACAGCCGAGATCGTGAGCGTCACCCAGGCCGGAATGGGGGATCGGGTTTGCATCGATACCTGCACCCTGATGAAGCCCGGCCAGGGAATCCTTGCCGGAAATGCCAGCACGGCGTTGTTCCTGGTCCACAGCGAGAGCATCGAGAATCCCTATGTGGCCCCCAGGCCGTTCAGGGTGAATGCAGGACCGGTCCACGCCTATACCCGGGTTCCCGGGGGCAGGACCCGCTACCTGTCCGAGCTTGAAGCTGGCGATCCCATTTACATCACCGATGCCAATGGCAAGTCCGTGGAAGCGGTCACCGGCCGTCTCAAGATCGAGAAACGCCCCCTGATGCTGGTCAAGGCAAGGGTAAAGGAGAAAGAGATCTCCCTTCTGGTTCAGAACGCCGAGACCATCCGCCTTACGTCTCCCAAGGGGGAAGCCATTTCCGTGGTGGACCTAAAGCCGGGGGATACCGTGCTGGTCGCCCTTGAAACCAGTGCCCGGCATTTCGGGCACAGCATAGAGGAGAGCATCCTAGAACAATGACGAAAACAATAGATAATCAACAGTTGGAACAAAGGCTTGCGGGGTTCAGGGCCGACATCGACGGCATTGACCGGGAGATCGTCGCCCTCATCAACAAGCGGCTGCTCATCGGAAAGAAGATCGGAGAGATCAAGGATGAAATCGGGTCGGAAGTCCTTGACCAGCAACGTGAAAACAGGGTCCTGGAACGCCTCGCCCGCATCAACCAGGGGCCTGCCGAGGATGATGTGCTTCGCTACATTTACAGTGTCATCATGACGGCATCCCGGCAGATCCAGCGCGCCAACAGGATCTCCTATCTCGGGCCCGAAGCCAGCTACAGCCATATTGCCTCCTTAAATCACTTCAGCCATTCCGGACAATTTGTCAATGAGGTAAGCCTCAGGGAAGTGTTTCAACAGGTCGAGAAAAAAGAGAGCAATTTCGGGGTGGTTCCGGTTGAAAACTCCATTGAGGGCGCGGTGAACCATACATTGGACCTTTTTTACGAGTTTGATCTTACCATCGTTGCCGAGCATTACGAAAACATCTCCCATGACCTGCTTTCTGCGACCGGGGATATAGATGCCATAAAAACCGTATATTCCCATCCCCAGGCCCTTGCCCAGTGCCGGAACTGGCTTCGACAAAAGCTGCCCAATGCAAAAATAGTGGAGGCGACCTCCACCTCCCAGGCCGCAAAAATCGCAGCCAAGGAGAATCATGCCGGGGCCATTGCAAGCTCCCGGGCCGCCCACATTTACAATCTTCAGGTGGTGGAGTCCAAGATCGAAGATTTATCAGGGAACATCACCCGGTTCCTGGTGATTGGCAGGGACAAGGTCGAAAAAACAGGCAGGGACAAGACCTCGGTCATGTTTGCGACCTCCCATGTGCCGGGGGCTCTTTTTAAGGCGCTGGATCCGGTCAACAAAGCCGGTCTCAACATGGTCAAACTGGAATCAAGGCCCACCCGCCACCAGAACTGGAGCTACTATTTTTTCATGGATATCGAAGGACACATCGAGGACAAGATTGTGTTTGATACCATCGAGGAGATGAAGGCCAACAGCCTCTACCTCAAACTGCTGGGCTCCTATCCCGTGTCCAGAGAACTCTAACGCTAACTTAAGGGTGTGAAAGTCAATGTTGAATTCAGATACCAGGCTCTATGCTCTTTTTGGCGATCCGGTTTCCCACTCCCTGGGCCCGGTGATGCACAATGCCGCCTTTAAGGAGGGTCAAATCAATGCCGTGTACCTGGCGTTCCGGGTTTCAAAGATCGAACAGGCAGTTGATGCCATGAGAAACCTGAAGATCGCAGGTGCCTCCATCACCATCCCCCATAAGGAAACGGTGATTCCGTTCCTTGACGAAATGGATGACCTGGCCCGTGACATGGGGGCCGTGAACACCATTGTAAATCGTGATGGGACACTTGTCGGATACAACACCGACGCCCGGGGCGCCGTGGATCCCCTGGGGAGGGTGTGCGACCTTTCCGGAAAGCGGGTGGTGATTGTCGGTGCCGGGGGTGCGGCCAGGGCCGTTGCCTTTGGAGTGAAACAAAAGGGGGCGGCGCTCTTCATGGTCAATCGGTCCGAAGCGCGGGGGAGGGCCCTTGCCGATGAAATGGGGGCGACCTTTATATATAAGGAGGACCTGAAAAGGGTTGATCCTGAAATCATTATCAATGCCACGTCCCTGGGTATGGCACCCAAAATAGATGATATCCCCCTGGATCCTGGAATTTTAAAGCCCTCCATGATAGTGATGGATATCGTTTACACCCCGGTCAAGACGGCATTGATCCGGGCTGCCATGGAAAAAGGGTGTGTTGCCATTGACGGATTATCCATGTTTGTCAACCAGGGTGCGGCACAGTTTGAGTTGTTCACAGGTACCAAGGCGCCGGAAGCGGCCATGAAAAAATCGTTAATAAAGGTAATTGAAAATAGATGAAACAGATAAACACACGAAATATCCAGCCTTGCTCCGTTACTGTCCCTGGATCGAAAAGCCTTTCCCACAGGATGGTGATCTGTGCGGCACTTGCCAACGGGCAATCCGTTGTGGACAATCTTTTAAAGAGTGAAGATATTGAATTGACCCTGAAGACCCTTTGTCATATGGGGGCTTCTGTCACCGAAACCGGTAATAACTCGGTAACCATCGACGGATTCAACGGCCAGCCCGGACCCTTTTCCGATCCCATCTATCTTGGGAACTCGGGAACCTCCATGCGGCTTCTTGCCGGTATTGCAGCCCTGGGGGAATCTGCCTATATCCTCACTGGGGACGAGCGAATGAACCAGCGGCCAATGGATGCGCTTCTGGCCAGCCTGAGAATGGTTGATGTCGATGCCGTATCCGTCAATGGCAACGGCTGTCCTCCGGTTTCCATAAAGGGGGGAAACAGAAGGGGCGGCCTGGTGACCCTGGATTGCTCCACCAGCAGCCAGTACCTTTCAGCCATGCTGATGATGGGGGCGGTTCTGAGGAACGGACTGCACATCACCCTGTCAGGTCCTCCGGTGTCGGCGCCCTACATTGATCTCACCCTGGACATCATGAAACGGTTCCAGGTGACGGCCCAGCGGATTACCGAGACCCAGTTTCGGGTCCCCGGCGGCCAGGAGTATGTTCCCGGGCATTTTGTGGTGGAACCGGATCTGTCCAATGCCAGCTACTTCTGGGCTGCGGGCGCAATTTCAGGAAATCCTGTAAAGGTGACCGGTGTGACCCGAAGTTCCCTCCAGGGGGATCTTGCCTTCGTGGATATCCTTGGGCTGATGGGGTGTAGGGTGGCAGTGGACGAAGACGGTATTGCTGTTTCAGGGGGCAAGCTTACGGCCATCGACGTTGATATGGGACGCTGTCCGGATGTGGTGCCGACCCTGGCCGTGGTGGCGGCCTTTGCAAGGGGAACCACGCGGATCACCAACATCGCCCACTTAAGGGAAAAAGAGTGTGATCGCATCGATGCTGTCGTCTCCCAGCTCAGGAAGATGGGGGTAACGGCTGAACAGGGCGATGACTGGCTCTCGGTCACCGGCGGAACGCCCCATGGCGCAACCATCGAGACATTTAACGACCATCGGATCGCCATGGCCTTTGGCGTGGCAGGCCTGGAGGTGGAGAATGTCATCATTGAGAATGAATCCTGCGTTGGAAAATCATTTCCAACCTTTTGGGAGGTTTTTGAAACCTTGATATGAACGTGATTTTAGTAGGATACCGATGCACCGGTAAGAGCGAGACCGGTAAGATCCTGGCCGACCTGGTGGGGCTTCCATTCATGGATACAGATGATCTCATTGAAAAAACCATGAAGCGTTCCGTTGCCGACATTGTGGAAAGCATGGGATGGGCGTATTTCAGAAAAATAGAGAGCCAGATTTTGAAAGGGCTGCTGAAAACCGACGACCTGGTGATTGCCACAGGCGGCGGAATCGTTCTTGACGAGAAAAACATTCTGGCCATGAAAGCGGCCGGAACCGTGGTGTGGCTGACTGCAAACACGGACACCATATTAAATAGGATGTCAAACGATTCAAACACACCTAGGTTAAGGCCCGCCTTGACCAATCAGGGTCTCGCGGATGAAGTGAAGGAGACCCTGGCCATGCGAACGCCGCTCTACAAGAAGGCGGCCCATATGGAGATTGATACCTCAAACCAGGATGCGGCCCAGGTGGCAGCCATCATACAAAGGAAAATATGAACTATGGCAGGTAGCAGTTTTGGAACGTGTTTTAAGGTAACCACCTGGGGTGAGTCCCATGGCAGGGCAATCGGTGTGGTGGTGGACGGGTGTCCTTCTGGAATTTCCCTGGATGAGGCTTGTATCCAGACGGCCCTGGACAAAAGAAAGCCGGGTCAAAGCGCTGCAAGCACGGCCCGAAAGGAACCGGATGTTCCCGTGATTCTGTCCGGGGTGTTTGAGGGGGTTACCACGGGTACTCCTATCATGATCGAGATACAAAACAAGGATGCCAATTCAAGGGCGTATTCCGACATAGCCAAGTTGTACCGGCCAGGTCACGGGGATATCACCTACATGGCCAAGTACGGTATCCGTGACTGGCGGGGCGGGGGCAGGTCCTCGGCCCGGGAGACAGCGGCAAGGGTTGCGGCAGGTGCCGTTGCCCAGGCCGTACTGGACACCTTGGGCATCGAGATTAATACCTGTACCCTTGAACTCGGCGGGGTAAAGGCCCGGCGGATTGACTGGAGCGAGACGGAGAATAACCGGTTCCAGTGTCCGGACAAGGATGTTGTGGCTGAAATGGAAAACCGGGTCAATGGGGTAAAAAAGCAGGGGGATTCCGTGGGCGGCGTTGTTGAGATCAGGGCGATCAACGTGCCGGCAGGTCTTGGTGAGCCGGTGTTTGACAAGCTGGATGCCCAACTTGCAGGGGCACTCATGGGGATCGGTGCCGTCAAGGCCGTGGAGATCGGGGCCGGCTGTGAAGCCGCCCAAATGACCGGATCGGAAAACAACGACCAGATCCTGGAAAACGGGTTTGAGACCAACAACAGCGGCGGGGTTCTTGCCGGCATCTCCAACGGGGATGAGATCATCGCCAGGGTACATGTGAAGCCCATTCCCTCCATTACAAAAGAACAGAAAACCGTTGATGAAAACGGTAGGCAGACAACCTTGTCAACACGGGGCCGCCACGATGTGTCAGCCATTCCCAGGATTAACCCTGTGTGCAAGGCCATGGTGACCATTGTGCTCGCAGACCTTTTATTACGCCAGAAAGCGGTATCATGAAGTTAAAGACCATTGGAATCATCGGTGGAAAGGGAAGCATGGGAACCTGGTTCAGGGAGTTGTTTGAAGCCCTTGGACACACGGTTTCCATCTCGGATCTCAACACGCCGTTGACAAACAAGAAAACGGTCCTTGAACGAAGCAAGCGGTTTCTGAATATTTTGTTTGAATAAAACCCTGGTATTTCAGATGGATATAAAATCATGTTGTCGGCCATGAAAAAAGTCGTTGACAAGAGAAACCGATTCAGGTAGGTTCATCAAGTCTTGGCGAGCCAACTCAACGGTTTTCGCAAAACAAACAAAATTTTGATCTTTGAAAACTGGTTAGTGACAAAAGAGATGAAACGTGTCTTTTGGGTGCTTTTGAAAGCACGTAAAAGATATTCAAAGAATTTAACTGGAGAGTTTGATTCTGGCTCAGA
>JAEINR010000128.1 GCA_016342325.1 Desulfobacterium sp. | reverse complement strand
TTTATGTTATAACCTTCATTATACACTGGATCATGGTGCACTAAAACCTTTTTGGTTCTGGCTTGTCCAGGTTAGGGTCTATAGAACTGTTTTTCTCCCGGTATATCGTCCCGCTCCATATAAGCGGGAAATTCAAATGGTTTAGGTATATTCTTAATCATATCCCAGGCAGTATCCTCAGAAATATAGCGAAGATCGGCCCGGGTCAATTTGAGCATATTGGCGGATGTCTTTAATGTTTCGGAACTGACGAGGAAAATGACGTTTTCATACCAGGCATCTTTAAATTGCGACAGGGAATAGCTTATATTTCCGCGAAAGGGATCAGCCAGAAAAACGTGGCCGTCATGGACGCCCTTCAGGACGACAAAATGCCTGTAGTCAAACAATTTGATGGGAACGATGCACGGCCAGTACTCGGGATTCTTGATATCCTCTATCTCGGCCTTGTATCCCGCCCCATCATACCCGAGAACTTTGCACATGAGTTTCATGTCCAGCAGGGAGAACGCCCGGAGCTTTTTAATCTGTTCCTTGTCCCCATGCTTCATCAGCCCGCGAATAACCTGGGTTTCACTGAGTTTTTCGCCAAGGCCGTAATTGAGGAGGGTGGCCAGGGCCGCAGAACCGCAGGAAAAATCGTGTTCCTGCTTCACGATACGATCAAAGACGAATTTTTCCCTGGGAGAAACATCTTCCCGGAAGCGAATAAGCGAATTCTCATGGGGAGCCATGTTAACCTGCAACTCCGGAATTTCGGCCCGGGGGGAGAAGGTTGTGATTAACGCAGTCAATATGGCGGCGGCTAGAATTACATGCATGGTTTATCTATACACATGGGATGAGGACTTTGTAAAGCAAAAAAAACACTGTAAAGCAAAACGACCACCGTAAAGAGAAGAAATCAGGTGTCGTAGAAAATCACATTTCCGTAAAATCATTCCTGCCACCAATCCGTACCGCTGAAGGTCATGTTCACTGCCGCCGACTCTTGATATCCGATGATGGTCCGAATACCCCGGTCAGGACTCTGGCTGTCCAGGTTAAGTTCAACAAAAAAACCACCGTTGATGTTCAGGGGCCCGGTCAGGGTTTCATTCCTGTTCATGACCGTGGGATCGCCTGTCTGGGCGGGGGTCAGCACATTTGGATTGATGGCCCCGGTGGTGGAGTTGAAGGAACCGGAGATCTGGCCGACCATGTTGTTGGTCCCGATGGTGATGCCGGTCAGTCTTTTATTCTGGGCGCCGATGTCATCAAATTCCACCCGAACAATCAGTCCGTCCATGACCAGGGGGGCATCGTAGCTTTCCCCAAGGGTAACGCCAGTCCAGTTGGTGTCCCAGCCGTAACGGGTGGTTTCCCCTATTGTTTTTTCGTAGTATCCCGCCTTAACAGAATCGATCTCTCCGTAGGTTTCCGTGTGCACGTCCAGAAAGAGGCGGACCGTGTTTTCTTCAATAACGAGATTGGTGGTACCCTGGCCGGTGACCCGGGCCATCTCCATGTCTTTCATCATCTCTAGTTTGGCAATGGAAACGGCGGGCGTGGTAAAAAAGAGAAAAAAGGATAGAAAAACAACGATTATAGGTACAGGTCTTATCTGTTTCATGATCTCCCTTTTAAATCTCCTTTTTGCTTAAAGGTTAAATTAGTTCCCGATTCCCCTGCCCGGAAATTCGATCAGATTCTTGTACAAGCGAATGCCATCAATGGCCATGGGACCAAAGTCAAAATCCCCTGAGGAGACGCTTTGCACACGGAAGGAACCTGCCATGGGCGCATCAATAACAAGGTGGGGGGCAACATAAGTGCTGCCGTCACCAAGCGTCCTTGGGGCATCGGAAATATCAATTGCAAAGGAAAGGGTGGTGTTTTCATGGCCTGCCGTACCAACCGGGTCGCTTTCATAATGTGGAATTCCTAAGCGGAACATGCCTTGGTCAAACGCCCAGGTGGCGGTATTTATGGGAGCCGTGCCCAGGTTGTCCTCGGGAAGGGCGACCCCGGAAAAGGTTCCCCCGATCATCACACCGGAAATAGCCAGATCGTCGCCGGTTCCGTCCGTTGTGGAAAAACCGATGGACTCGATGCTTTTTTGAAATTCTGCGAGCATTCTCACCCCGCAATCGCCATCACCGGCCGGGGGGAAAAGCGTAAAACTGGCGTCCAAAAGAGCCGCATTGCTAACGGAAAAATCGCCCAGATGGGTTTCCTCGGAAAGCTGGTGGTTCCAGACACTGATGTCGTCATAGGAATAGGTAAAACTTGTTTCACCGCTCTCCTGGGAGAATCGAATGCCGGAGATGTCTCCAACGGTTCCGTAAAAGATCATCGGCCCCTGGGGATCAGAGGCTCCGATATCCAGATCAAAAGACATGGTGCTGGAAAAAAGGGACTCAAATCCACCGGTAAAATATCCGTCTGCCAGTGGATTGCCCTGGCTGTCAAGGGTGCCTACGTCTTTTATGGTAAATGAAGAGATATAGTTGAACACCATGACCTCATCCAATGCCAGGGAGATTCCTCCCTGGGCCGTGACGCCTCCCATCTCCTGGCTGGTCATCCTTTCAAGGGCAGCGGCTTCAGAAATGACAAGAAGCAGTACTGCCATTGTAACCATTACCATTCCCGGAATATATCTCATCATAGTCATCATGCCCTCCGGTGGTGGAGATCCCTGTCATCCGGTGTAAGCTGTCTTGATTTTTGTGGGGGTAAGTTAAGTAAGAATCATCCCCTCCACCGTATGCTGGTGAAGGGGATGAATGATCTTGCTGAGTATCATCCGGGATATTCAGGAAATTCCCGGCATATCAACTAAATCAGTGGGGAGCAATCTCAATGCATCCGCCGAGAACTGCCATGAGGCTGTTGCCTTTCTCGATCATGATGAATTGTTTACCACTGTTGACGGTAGTAGCTCTGACCGTATTAAGATCTGAACCACGCTCTTCGATACCGATGCTGTAAGAATCAGCAGTTGTTTTGATCTCAACCGTGGGAAGTGTGATGCAGACACCAGTGATTGTGGAGTCAGCTTCAACACCTGTTACAACTGCAGACTTAGCAACAGTAGCGGCGGTCAGGACTTTACAATGTCCGATGTCGATCATGAGAGCATCAGGAGAAAAGATATCAAAGACGCCATCGCCATCGATGTCTTTATTGCGGTATCCAACACCAAGGGGATTCAAAGCATTACCAAAAGCATTGGTTCCTACCCAACCATCAGCAGCTAACTGGAGATCAGTAGCTCCGGCAAAGGCTACGCCGCTACTTCCTGTTGCTCCAGTCATACCATAATCTGAACTTAGCTCATCTTTTTTCCAGATCGCGTTGATGACCTTCAATGTCTCTTTACCACTAATTACGAGGGATGCGGCATCGTCAGTCGCATTATCACTGACTTCTCCGACCTTCTGATAGGTGTACCTGGTATCATCCATACCATCAGTATCAGTATACTTGGTGTAATCGATGGTCTGGAACAGCACCACATCGTCAATGGCAATATGGACGCCAGCCTGAGCAGTTACATCGTTCATGGCGTTGTCAGTAAGGGCTTCAAGGGCTGAAGAAGACATGGGGGTCATTGCGATAGCGGCGGCTGCGATAAAACCAGTAAATTTCTTCATTTTTTTCGTTTCCTCCTAAAAAGTTAGTAAAACTTTCCAGAGGCGGCCCGACCATCCGAGAACCATTTCCCGGACTCGTGACTTTCCGTCCCGTAGTTACCCACGGTTTGGCTTTTCTTTGGTTTTGGTGCTCAAAACTTTGAACCTGTGAACAATGTCCTAAATCAATTGCTCCGGAATAGCTTTTCTCCACCTCCTTTCCCCGGTTGGATTGCAAGTCGGTTGCTAAAAGTGTCGTTTTAGCCCCGCCTGTTACAGGTGTTTGATGTGGTCAGCTCTGAGTGAAACTCCGATCGATAGTGGTAACCCCTGCGCTTGATTCTGAACGCTGCTCTTATAAAAAACTTAACTTGAACAGAATGTGAATTGACCATCCTCATCTTGTAAAAGTTTTTTAACGATAAACAGTTGCGAAAGAGTTGCATCTGGTACTTCAGATAATTATTACATGTTATGATCGCCAAACTTCTTCTTGATCACCACACCCGCCCTTAATCGTCATGTACTTTTCCGAACGGTGTTCTCATAAGAAACCATCCCACTTCAGATGTCAAGCAAAAAAACATAACTTCTTGGGTGTTCTTTTACCGAGAACCGGATCTTATTGAAATAATTACAGAAATTAAATGGGATTCATTTAGTGTTTTTTTCATATAAAACAGATTTCGTTTCCATAATACCAATCCGTCAATCAAACTGCACTTCCATAGGATGAATCGGTCTCCTCCCCGATCCATGGACAAAGGCCGCCTCCCCATGGCCCTCTGATATAAAAAAGGTTCCCTTTATAGAGCGGTCATTCTGAACGATTTTATTTGACCGGTCCAGGTAATATAGATATACTTCAACACCATTTACAAACAGGAAACTGTGTCCACAATAATAAAGGGCAAAAGCAGGAGAGTTGTTCATGAATAGATTCAAAAACATCATCACAGTGCTGGCCGCCGTATTCTTTATTCAAACCGTGTTTGCTGAAATGAAAGCGCTTACAGACAAGGAGATGGGGTCTGTCTCCGGCCAATCAGGGATCATTGGGACCATGATCGGATTTTCCGAAGCCTACGCCAGCACCGGGGGCACCAAGGAAGACCTGGACAAGGCCGTTTCATTCAACCTTGCCTACGCAAACCAGCTAAAAGACCTGAAGAAAAACATTCAATCCTTTGAAGATGTTTACAAAAAGATTGAAGCCCATCCCCCCGAAGAGGGATGGCAGGATTTTGAAATGGAATTCACCACCAAGGAAGAACCAAAGATTCCAGGACATCAAATCGCCTATACCGATGTGTATTCAAGCCCAGTTGAATCGGGGATCGGCCTTTTCGGCATGGGCGGATTCAAGGTGGAGGGCGGAGATGTCCATGTCAAGATGAGCGGGAAGATCAAGATCGAATTCAAACCCTGATTCTTAAACCTGTTCTCTTGCCAAAATAACACGATAATCAGAGCTAAGAAGCCAAAACGAGATCCATGGTTCAACACCTTGTAAAACCGTTACTGTCAGGACTTGCGGCATCGGAAATCATCTCCTTCTTCCTGGTACGGGCCTCCAACCTTCATTTGGGAGACGCCGTCCGGGCCATGGGCCAGGCCGGCCACCTGGTGGTGCCCAATGCCCGGGTGGTTCAAACCTTGGACAGTTTTCCATCAGCCTTTTTTCCGGCCCAGTTCCTGGTCATGACCGCAGGCCTTTTTGTCACGCTGGTCTCTCTTTTGACTTGCCGGGGTCTGTTCTCTGGGATCAAACAAAAGCGGACCCGAACCGCCCTCTTTATCCTGTTTTTTATCCTTTCCAACCTCTGGATCATTCTTGACCATGGCCGGGTTCAATCCGTTAAAGCCCTGGCCTTTACCCTGGTGATTCCGTTGGTTGTCTTTGGGGCCATGGCGGTCTCCGCCCCTGGCAAAGGGATGGCCGTTGCCCGGCACAGCATGCTCTCTTTTCTTATCGCCCTCTCCATCGGGGGAACCCTTCTTGTGACCCAAGCGGACCAGGGCTTCTTTCTGGGGCTCAGGGATCATATTCTCTTTGATAATCAACCCGGGGAATCCATTGTCCGCTATTACTACCGGTATACCCCCTCCGCTGCCCAGGCGATCCAGGCCCCCCTGAAGCAGCAGATCAAGCCCTGCTGGATCCATCCGGACATTCCCGGGAGAAAAAAAGTGGAAAAGATCCTGGCAGGGTTTGGCTGGCTCACCGTGGACCATGCCCCATCCGCAGATCTCATCCTGGACAAAACATCCGGATCATTAAATTTTCTCCTTAAAACCGGAAAACCGATTGTTCCTGACAAAGGCGTCATCGTGGGGGTCCGGGAGTTCATCTCATCCCCGAAATCCCATCTCGAGGCCTTTTCCCAAAAAGCGGATACCGGCGGGGGACTTCGCCAGCTCTGTCTCTGGGGCCTGGTGACGGCCCTGCCCGTTTTCTGTCTTCTGGTTTTCTTTCTTGCGGCAGGATGGGCAGCGGGGATTTTTCTTCCCCCTGCACTGACGGCCCCGGCCGCCGGTCTCATCACCGCCCTCTTGCCCTTGATCCTAATCCGGGCGGTCATGCCCTTGAATCCGGAGGGTCCATCAACCCTTGAAGAGCGTCTCTCATCGGAAAATGCCGGGATCAGGGTGGCGGGCTTACGGACCCTTTCCCTTTCCCGGGAGAAAGAAAGCATCTGGGATCACCCCATGGCAGTGGCACGCCTGAAAATGGGAACCACCCCGGAGCGGTACTGGCTGGCCAATGCCCTGGCCCTGGCAAGAAGGCCTGAAAGCGTGGGGGTCTTAAAGGCGCTGATGAAAGACCCAGCCCTCAACGTTCGGTGCGCCGCCATCCGGGGACTCTCCCGCCTGGATAGGGGGGGAACAGCCAAGGGACTGTTCAGGGAAATCATCGCAACCAGCAGTCACTGGTACGAGCAGCAATACGCCTGGCAGGCCTTTAAAAGGTGCAGGCCGTGACCGGGCAAAATGAATATAATTCCAGCCGATTGGTCATTTTCTCCCTGGCAATGGTATTTTTCTGCGAGCTTGTTGCAGCCCAGCCCTTCTCCGGTTTGTCGCCCCTGGAGAAAACCCTTTTTTTGAGGGTGGTGCAGGCGGGCCTGCTGGTCCTGCTCATCAGGCGCCATTCCCAAGGATTGGCCCTGGCTGGCATGACCCGGGAACACCTGGGCCGGGGAATCCGGGTCGGCCTTGTCTGGTCCGGCGTTTTCGGCCTTACGGTCGGCATTTGCGGTGGGGGACTCTTTCTTACCGGTATCAATCCCCTGGAGATGGTGAGTGCGCCCATTCCATTTAAAGGAAGGGAGTTGATCTTTTTTTTCATCACCGGCGGCCTGGTTGCCCCGGTGGCAGAGGAGATTTTTTTCAGGGGGATCATCTATGGATATTTGCGGTGCGTTTCTGTTCCCATGGCCCTGGCCCTCACCACCCTCATTTTTGCCCTCTGCCATGCCCGGAGCGGTGGACTTCCCCTGTTTCAAATGGTGGGCGGACTCGTCTTTGCCCTGGCATTTGAACGTTCAAAAAGCATTGCAGCGCCCATTATCATCCATGTGCTCGGCAACCTGGCCCTATTTTCAATTTCCGTATACACATTGTCCTGGAGATAATTTTGATCCCCAGGTCAGAATTTAGAACATCACCATTGATAATGATCACTGTTTATAGTAATGAATAATAAACCTTTCTACGAACAGGAGGATTCCATGACTCAAAAACAGACCTTAGGTCAGATTTTAATTCAAAAAAATCTCATATGTTCTGAAAAAATCGAAACGGCCTTGCGAATTCAAACCGGTAGCAACAGGCGCCTTGGCCAGATATTGATACAGATGGGCCTGATCAAGGATGAAGAACTGTTCAGTGCCCTCTCCGACCAGCATGGCATTCCCATCACCGATTTAAGCGGCGATATTCCTAAAGAGGCACTGGAAAAGCTTCCCCGCTATCTTTGCAAACGATACAGTGTCATCCCCTTGGGCATTGAAAAGAACAATGTGTTGAACCTGGCCATGGTCAATCCCCTGGACCAGGCGGCACGAACCGATATTGAAACCTTTACCGGCATGGTGGTAAAGCCCTTTCTGGCGAAGGAAAAAGCCGTATCCCACGCCATTCATTCATCCATGCCCATCACCTTTAACAATCTTTTACATCCCTTGATGTACAATCGCACCCTTAAATACGCCTGCTTGATCATCCTGGTACTTTCGGTCAGCCTTGGCTTTTTCGTCCATCGTGACATGCAGCTTGAGAAATACGGCACCCTGTCCGGAGCCGGGGATTTAATGGTGTTTTCCAACCACGAGATGCTCATCGGGGTCGAGGGCAAGGGCGCCATCTCCCTGATCGGCCACGGCCCCTATGCCAAAGGATTCTACTCCGTGGTGTTTGAAAACGTAAAAGAACTGCTCACCTTTGTGGATGAAAAAAAAGAGGTCCTCACAAAGCAGCAGTATGAATGGATCCAGTGGGTTGCCAACGAAAACCTTCCCTTGAAGAAATAAGGATTTTTCCATGATGAACAGCCATCGATTTCTGCCCCTGCTACTGATTATTGCGCAACTTCTCCTGTGCGGCACCTCATATTCGGATCAACGCCCAACAACCGGCGAAACGCCCTATTCCCTTGTGGACCTTTGCCAAAAGGCCCTGGAAACCGCCGAACAGATAAAGCTTGCAGAAAACGACCTTGTCATTGCAATGGAAGAAAAGAGACGGGCCCTCTCTGTTTTGATGCCAAGGGCCACCGCCTTTGGATCATACATCTCTTACAAGGACCCAGATACGAAGAATCCCGACCAAACCTCCCGTGGGGTCCGCCTCAACCAATCCTTCACCCTCAACGGCAAGGAATTAATTGCCCTTAGGATCACAGAGGATGGCATAGACCGGAGCCAGTGGATGCTTGAGGCCGTCAAAAACGACTATGTTTATGAGGTTGCCGCCACTTACTTTCAAATCCTGAGCAGCCGGCGCGCCCTTGAGATCGCCCAGGCCGATGTGGAAAGGCTGGAAAAACACAGGAAGGCGGTGAACGAGCGACTCAAGGTGGGGGACGTGACAAAGACGGCCCTTTACCGGGCAGAAGCAGAACTCTCAAGGGCCAAAACCGAGTTGGTCAGATCAAAAAACGATCTGAGCCTTATCAAGGCGTCGTTGCAGAATCTTGTTACGATTGAGGACGATTTCATGCTCCTTGACGGGGGGACGAACCAATTTGCCCCCTTTGTCTATTCCTTTGAAGCGCTCAAGCAGGATGCCCTGGCAAAGAGAGTCGAAATACTGGCCGCCCAAAAAGCCCTGGAAATTAACCAAAAAACGGTGAAGTATCAGAAAAGCGCCTACTGGCCCACCCTGGACCTGGAGGGCGGGTATTCCCACGCAAGGTCGGAATTTGATGAACCTATTTCCGGAACCTCCACCACGGAAGACACGTCCATTGGCGCCACCCTCACCTTTACCCTGTTTGACGGCGGCCTCCGGGATGCCGACATCCGCCAGGCCCGGGCAGGTGAACAAAAGGCGATCCACGCCCTGGAATTGGAAAAGAAAAAGATTTTGCTCCAGGCAAAACGGGCCTGGCTATACTACGAAACATCCATCAGCGTTCAATCGACCCTGAAGGATGAACTCAAATCCGCCCGGGAAAATTTCAATGCGGTCACCATGCAGTTCAACTACGGCATGGCCGACAGTGTGGATATGATGGACGCAAACACCCTGCTTGTCACGGCCCAGCGCCAGCAGTCAGACGCAGATTACGACCATAGCCTGGCCATCTTGGCCATCATGGTCGCAAGGGGCGATATCATACCGGTTCTCACCGAGCACCCGTAATCCAGGTGGCATCCCCAGGCCGGAGCTTACGGTTCTATCCCAGCACCCGTAATCCCCTGGGATTGATCTTCAAGAAAAGCGGCTCACCGGGGTTCGGCAGCACCAGGGTTGAGGGCACCTCAAAAACCAATCGCCCATGGGCCTCTGTGTTCATTGAAATCTTCTGATAGCTTCCCTGGAAAAACCGATCCACAAGAACACCCCTGATCCTGTTGTTCGGGAGAAGCCCATACGCCTCTGGCGTGACCGGGGTGGCAGCGTCAGGCAGAAGAAGCAAAAAGAGCGGTTCCATGGTGCGCTTTGGGTCATCCATGGCCTGTTTTGGAATAAACGTGGCGTGGCCTGCCTCAACCCTGCCGTCATCTCCCCTCCTCCCTTTAATCACGTTCTGAAACCCAAGAAAATCTGCCACCCAGGGGGTTGAAGGATTGGCATAAAGGCTTTCCGGCGTATCAATCTGCTGGATTCTCCCGTTGTTCATCATGCAGATGCGGTCTGCCGCGGCAAAGGCCTCGTTCTGATCATGGGTCACGAAAATGGTGGTCACCCCGGTTTGTGTCAGGATGGAGCAGAGATCGGCAAGGAGCCGCTCCCTGAGCCTGCGGTCAAGGGAACCCAGGGGTTCATCCAACATCACAAGATCAGGTTCAGGCGCCAGGGTCCGGGCAAGGGCCACCCGCTGGCGCTGACCCCCTGAAAGTTCGTCCACCCGCCGTTGTCCATAGCCTTCAAGATCCACCAGCTCCAGCATCCCATGGACCCGGTCCGTGATCTCGCTTTTTTTCCACTTCTTCATCTCAAGGCCAAAGGCGATGTTGTCAAAGACATTGCGATGGGGAAACAGGGCAAAATCCTGGAACATCATGCCGAAGTTGCGCTTGTGGGGAGGAATGTCAAGCAAACTTCTCCCCCGGAAGATCACATCCCCGGAGTCCGGCTGTTCCAGGCCTGCGGCGATGCGGAGAAGGGTGGTCTTGCCGCATCCCGAAGGGCCGAGAAGGCAGACGCGCTCGCCTTTTTCCATGGAAAGGTCAATCTGCTCCAGGACCCCGTAGGCGCCCATGCTCTTGTATATATTTTTTAAAACAAATTCGTTCATCAAAATCCCCGATCTCCAAAGGATCGAAACCGTTCAATAAATAAAAACCCCACGGCTGTCACCAGCATGAGCATGGAGGAAACGGCCATGGCCTGGCCGTAGTTCATGGTTCCGGGCTGGCCCAGGAACCTGTAAATGGCCACCGGCATGGTGGAATACTCGGGTCGGGCAATAAACAGGGTGGCACCAAACTCCCCCAGGCTCATGGTAAAGGCAAATACGGCACCGGCGGTGATCGCCCTTGCCATGATGGGAAGGTCCACATGGAACCACACCCTGGCAGGCGTTGCCCCGAGCAGCGAGGCCGCCTCCCTGAGACTTGCCGGAATGGACGAGATGGCCGGCAGCACGGATCTGACCACAAAGGGAAAGGCGACCAGGGTGTGGGCAATGGGCACCAGCATCACCGAGGTCCTTAAATTGAGGGGCGGCTTGTCCAGGGTGATGATAATGCCGAACCCCAGGGTCACGGCCGAAGTTGACAGGGGAAGCATGAAGATCGGGTCAAGGAAGGCGCCGATCCGTTTCCCGGTGCGCTGGATGGTTGATGCAGCACACACGCCGATGACAACGGCCAAGGCCAGGGTGGCTGCGGCAAACACAAGGGAATTTTCCACGGCATCCACAGGGGAGACATAGAAGAGGGAACCCGAAGTGTTCTGGAACAACTCCCTGTAAAAGGCAAGGGAAAGGCTGCCGTCAAACACCAGGGACTTTACCACCAGGGCTGCCATGGGCGAAAGACAAAAGACCAGGATAAACCCCACGCAGCTCGCAACCATGAGTTTTTCTTTCAGGGTGTTAACCGGCTTAAGGGCATGGGATTGGGATTGGGGAATAAAGGTGGTGATCCGTTTCTGGAGGGTGGTGTAAATCCACATCATCCCAAAGGTAAAACAGATCTGAAACAAGGAGAGCACGGCTGCCCCGGGAAGGTTGAACAGGTGGGCTGCCTGGCGGTATATCTCCACTTCAACGGTTGAAAAGCCCGGTCCGCCAAGGACAAGGATCACACCAAAGCTCGAAAAGCAGAAGATAAAGACAAGGATGGCCGAGGCCAGGATAGCTGGCCGAAGCAACGGTAAAGTCACCTTGAAAAAAACCTGCCCGGGGGTTGCCCCCAGCATGGCTGCCGCTTCACCCATCTCCTGGCGGAGGAATGACCAGAACCCGGTGGTGATTCTCAGGACAACGCTGAAGTTATAAAACACATGGGCCAGAAAGATCATGGCAATGGAGTGTTCAAGATTAATCCCCCCCACAAGACCGTTCTCTCCTGCCAGGGCCTGGAATGCCGCGGCAACCACGATGGTCGGCAGGACAAAGGGAATGGTGGCAAGGGTCATGATGAGCTTTTTTGCCTTAAAATCAAAATTGGCCATCACATAGGCACAGGGGAGTGCGCATAAAAGGGTCAACAGCGTGGAGATCCCGGCCTGCCAGAAGGTGAACCAGACAATACCGGCCATGCGCCTGGAGGTGGCCAGATCCAGGAGCGTGGCCATGGAGAATATCTCACCGGAAAAAAAACTCCGGTGAAAAATGCCCCCCAGGGGATAAAAATAGAAAATTCCCAGGAACCCAAGGGGCACCAAGGCCACTGCAAGCCGGGGAATCGGCCGTGCCCCCTTTCTTACAACATCGATTCTGTCCACTGCTCTATCCAGAGATCCCGTTTTTCGGAAATAATTTTAAATTCAATAACTGCCGGATCATCCGTGATGGTGGCGTGTTTTGTGAACACTTCGGGAAGGGCTGCTTCTTTATTTGAAGGAAAGACGAACATCTGCAAAGGAATATCCTCTTGGAACTGGGTTGAGAGGAGAAAATCCATGAGTTTTTTTGCAAGGGCCAGCTTTTGGGTTCCCTTGAGGATACCGGCAAATTCAATCTGGCGAAAGGCTGTGCCATGATCGATCACGACCCCTGTTGGTGCCGTCTCCATGGGTGTCTTGGAATAAAACACCTCGGCCGCAGGGCTTGAGGCGTAGCTCACGACCACGGGCCTTGAGCCCTCGGATGCCGCGGAAAACTTACCCCAGTAGGCCTCTTTCCAACCACTTGTGATCAACACATCATTATTTTGAAGCTGTTGCCAGAAATCAAGATACCCCTGCTCCCCGAAGCGGGCAACGGTGGTCAGCAGAAATGCCAGTCCCGGAGACGAGGTGGCCGGGTTTTCCACCACCGTAAGTCCCTTGAACCCGGGGGCTAACAGATCCTCCAGGCTTGAAGGGGGATCGATATTTTTTTCCCTGAACCAGTTCCTGTCATAATTGATGCACACATCCCCGTAATCCACGGGTACGAGCCTGTTTTCAGGGTCAAGCTTAAGGGAATCCTTGACATGGGCAAGCTGTGGGGAGGCATAGGAAAGGAAAAGGTCCTCGGACAGTGCCCGTGATAAAAAGGTGTTATCAACTCCGTAGAAGATATCGGCCAAGGGGTTGTTTTTCGACAGAATCGCTTTGTTAAGGGCCTCTCCTGCATCTCCGGACTTTAGAAAGACGACCTTTGCATGGTTCTTCTTTTCAAACGCCTCGATCACCCGGGCGCTTGCAGAAAAACTGTCGTGGGTCATCAGGGTGATCTCCTGGACCGTATCGTTTTCCTTTGGCTGGTCGTCCCTGGAACACCCTGTCAAGGCAATGACCATGGTCAAGGAGATGACCAGGGTCAGGGAAAAAACCGGGTATATGACCTTTGAAACATGGTGGATCATAATATGTACTCCTGTTGCAAAACATAAAAAAACCATCCCTGATCCTGGCAATGCCCAAGAATCGGAGATGGTTGACTCACTCTCTTTCCTACGCCGGCATTATCCGGATCAGGTTACGCGGTCGGGAATAACTCCCCTCTCAGCAAACAGTTGGCTCCCGCTCTATCAGCCTCTTAATTAAATCTATTCGGCAACCATGTCAAGGCTTATCCCGGGAACCGGGGTTGTTGAATTGATATGTCCGTTTCAAAATGAGAATAAACCGATCATCGATTCGCCCTTGACTTAAGCGGGGCATAAAAATATAATTTAGTTAATTATGCAGATGAAGCAGTGATATCCATCGCCCCATTATACCCTTTAGGGAGGTAGCCACCATGTACGAAATCATCGCAAATCCTGAAGATTATGACATTGACGATCTTATTAAAGGAACCGGCCACACAAAGATTGAATTTTCAGGCCAAGAAAGAAAAAGCTGGGCCCAAGAGATCGACACCTTTACCACCAAGTTGGTTCGCTTCACGGAAAAAGCCCAGGAATTGGCCAAGGTTTTCCGGGGCTCAGATGCCATAACGACAACACCTGCATGTAAATATTCGGCTTAGTCATTCAGAATTTATTTTTTCAACAACACCCTAAATTTTTTGTTGAGAGGATACAT
>JAEINR010000127.1 GCA_016342325.1 Desulfobacterium sp. | reverse complement strand
GATGTATCCTCTCAACAAAAAATTTAGGGTGTTGTTGAAAAAATAAATTCTGAATGACTAAGCCGAATATTTACGATCAGGATCAAGATCCGGCCAACGCAACCCCACGCCTCTCCGTAGAGCCCCAGCTTCTTTAGAAAGGATTGAAATAATATTGATTTTACATTTCGACGGCACCCTCTCCACAGTTCTACTATTATTCAATACTTTTGTTGACAAAAAGCAACTTCATAGCTCTATACTTACGGCAACAGCCCATTGCTGTGTGTGAAATACGGGATTTGAAAAATAGGATTAAACATATTAAAAAAGAGGGTATTATGCTGAAAGTATATGCAGCCAAATGGTGTACGCATTGTACGAAAACCATAGACTATTTAAAAAAGAATCAGATTGAATTTGAATATATTGAAATAGAAGACCAGTCAGAAGAGATAATCCAAAAAATAATCCAAGTAAACGGAGGCGATGATTGGGTTGTGCCTACCCTGGAATTTAATGGCAAATGGCGGGAGGGCAAGGTCTATAATGAGATTGAACTGTCGAAGGATATAGACCGACTGGGTATAAAATAATATCCTGAAGCGAGACTTCCCCTATTCCATCCCAGGGGCTGAGAAACGCGACCATGGCAAGACGGTTCCCGAGGATGTTGTTGCGGTCAAACCATCTGCCCAGGCGCTGTTCGGCAGTGCTGCTGCCCCCGATGCCCACGGGACACCTTAAACCTTGCCGGAGTCGGGCCGGGGGATTACCAGCAGATCACCACCAGGGAGATCATGGTTAAGCTCCGGCCACTGCTTGACTGGGGTCTGTTATTTTAGGACGATTAAAAAACAATCATATTGCTGATTTGCTTAACCGAACGTCCACCCGTATTATCTTCACCTGCCACCATCATGAGAAACGCTTCACCTGAAGCAAGTATTTTACCATCTTTTTTATAGGCCATGACAATATTGTTGCCCAGTTTGGAGTTAAAAAGTTCCCCGATTGAAAAGGTAGCACAAAATCCGTTTTCACTATAAACAGCAACATATCGACTGTAATCATATGCCCCTGACACAAACTGCTCCTTTTCCAAAAAGGAGCGTAATGTCACGCCGGTATAAGAATATACGCCCATAAACCCGACACAATCACCGATTTGCGCCTTGTCGTGGATTTGTACCTTAGGAAGGTCTGTAAGGTCTTCAAATGTAATTTTCTTGGTATGACCGGTTTTTTTGTCACTGAGTTGAAAATATGTTGTCGGCGGGCGTGTTATTTCCTTTTTCATTTCCTGGTAGACCTTCATGTCAATGTTCACCCGTTCCACGATAATTTCGGTTACCGATTCGATTCTCCGTCCATTTCTAATATCGTTTGAAACAATGAGTTCAAGACTTCCATTTGAAGATTTTACCAATTGTCCGTTTTTTCGGTAGGAGAGAAGCGTGCTTCGCCCAATACATGAGTAAAATATTTCACCAAAGGAAAAAACGACTTCTTCATTGTTTTCGCCTCTTACCCTTATAATAACACCAGGCTCCCATTTTCGCTTATATTCCATTCCGGCTCTTTCTAGTAGATCCCGTAATAGTATACCGCTATAATTGGACACCTCAATCAATTCTTCCTTATCGGTTTCGTTTTGTTTTTCTTTCAAAATAGAAACGGCATTGATATGAAATTCCGGCAAGCCTTGTATCTCTTTTAAGGTTAAATCAAGGGCGGTTTCAACGGCTCCGCGAATGGTTATTTTCTTTTGAGAAGCGTGACCGGGTGTTTGGAAAAAAAACAGACTGATTGTTATGACAAGGATGAAAATTTGATATTTTACCGCTCTTGACTTCATGGTGGCGTTCCTTCACGTAAAAATTATTTTTAGTATGATTGGTATTGTGTAACAAACGTTACGTATCGACGTTAAACGCGTTAGAGTGATATCTTTATTCCGGCCCATGCACGGGTTCCCGACCCAGGAGATAAATACAGCTCCTGGTAGTCTTCATTCAGGATATTATCAACAGCGCCGAATACTTGGAAATGCGGATTAAGATCATAGGTTATTTTCGTGTTTAACAAGAAAAAATTGTCCAGACATTTTTTCTCTGACACGAAGTTCCTGTTATCCGCTGAATCTGCATGATCGTAATAGACTTGATCCAATACCAGACTAGCGTTCAGATGAATTTTAAGACCAAAATTGAATGACTTAGTCAAATCCATGTCGATCTTATGTTTCGGCCGATAAGGAATTTCATCGGGTTGGTATACCAAATCGTTTTTGAGATTCGTTGTTTCAATGGTCACGATGGCGTTATCGTTTTGTGCCACTAAATAGGTATAATTGAGCCTTCCGGTCAAGCTTGCCGTAAATTGAGCAAACAGACTCATCTCGGCACCATATATGGTTGCCTTTTCATACTGCTCAAAGCGTCCTATCTGGTTGTCAAAAAGTATCAAATTTTTAATGTCGTTATAAAAAATGGCCCCTTCGAATTTTACGATATCATTTATCCACAATTGACTCCCGAATTCATAACTATTCGTTTTTTCTTTCTCCATGTGAGGATCCCCTTGTGGACCGATCACACCATTCGCATAAAGATTTTTCATGGTCGGAAAACGAATTTTCCTGGCAGCTGAAGCATAAACATTAAACGCATCTGAGACATCATAACGAATCCCTATCTGGGGGTTGAATGAATTGAGATCATCCCCTTTTGCCGAACCCGAACTCTGATTGCGCTCTTTCTGCTCAAACGTGTCATAACTCGCGCCCAGGGTAAGCCTGACCCTGTCACTGACATCTATACTATCCTCCAAGGCTGCAGAATAGGTTTGAGAAATAAGCGTTTCAGCTGTGGTTGGAGAGCCGTAAAACGTATATTCGGATTCGTGTACATCCCGTTTAAAACTATATCCCATGCGAATATGATGTTTGTCAATTCCATCCCAAAAGCCATAAAGATTAAAACCGGTATTATAGTCGTCATATGTTGAATCAAAGGACGGTGCCCCCGCCGTGCGAAATTGACTGCTATACGTATTATCGTCATAGGCATTAAGCGCACTTTGGTAGGCATCATAAAAAAATCGGCATTTGATCCTAAGGGTCTTGGACACCGTATACTCATCGGCCAGGTTGATGTTATACCGCTCCCCATCATCAAACCGCCAATAACGCGGGTACCAGTGGGCGGTTCCGCCTGCCTTCTTGGTTTCACGGTAGATCGCTGCTGCAGGAATACCGTATTCGTTATGATAATACCCCAACGACAGACCCAGCGTATTGTTGGGGGTTACATCCCAGTTCCCAGTGAAGGTTATGGCATCACGTTCATAATCGCTGTTATCTCGCAGACCGCTATCGGGGGGTATGGGAGTATGCTTTACCGGGCTTGGCGCCTGGGCCATGCCGGCAAGAATGTCATCAGGAAGAGTGAACGTTTCTGCCAGTTTGAACCCATCGGATTCTTTGTGACTGGCCCCTATAAAATAACTGAAATCGCCAACTTTTTGTCCATGTGTCGCCTCGATATGGTGGGTGTTATAATCACTAGTTTGGTAGGACAAGGAAACTTCAGGGGTGCGGCTGCCTTTTTTGGTTATAATATTGATTACGCCCCCCATTGTATTCGGGCCGTACAAAGTAGAGGATGCACCTTTAATTACTTTTATTTTGGCAATATTCTGAACCGGAATATCAATAAGGTTTACCAGGCCTTCATAGGGTTGATAAATGGGCATACCATCCAAAAGAATAAGTACTTTGTCCTGTTCAAAACCTCTCACGGTGGCATAGGATTCCTGCTTGACCCTGCCCTGATGAAAATTTACCCCCGGTAATAATTTCAATGCCTCGCCCAAATTCGAAGCATTATATTTCTCAATCTCTGCGCCGGAAACTTCTGAAATGGTAGTCGGTCCTTCGTTTCCTTCTTGCTCAGCAGTGACAAGGACCTCTCCCAATTGATAAACCTGGTATGTTTCCTCCACCGGCTGTTCTTGGGTTGCAGCCGCCAGAATCGACACGGGGACAAGGCACAGAGAAACCATGAGCATCGTTAAAAAAAGAAAACTATTGGACAGACGTAATTTAAAGCAAAATTCCATTTCCATCTCCATCTCCAGGGATTAAGGATTTCCAACGCTATAACGGGGCCTTACAACATTTGCTATACTGAATCAAAAGTCATATTGTGACGCAAGTAAAATCACGCAGACCTACCAGGATTATTGATAGGAATCCAATACATAATAGCTATGAAATCAGCAAACAGGATAGAGATTATGAATCGTTTGCCACGATTCAGCAAACAATGTGTTGCAGGCACTCGGAACAGCTTACCCCATTGCGGTGGCCGGGAGCCGGCCACCGCAACCTCACGCCTCTCCGTAGAGCCTCAGCTTCTTTAGCAGGGTTTTCCGGGTGATGCCCAGGCGCCTTGCCGCCTCGCTCCGGTTGTTCTTTGCCGCAACAAGGGTCGTCAGCACGGCCTCTTTCTCGATCTCAGCCAACGGCCGATCCATGGCAAGGGAAGGGGCAACCACCGTGTCTTCCGTTGTTGCGATGAACGGCAGGTCGGTCACGGTGAGATAATCCGACCGGGCCAACACCACCCCCCGTTCCACAGAGTTCATGAGCTCCCTGACATTCCCCGGCCAGGGATGGCGGATCATGGCGTCCATGGCCTCCGGGGTAAACCCCTTGATATCCCGGCTGTTCTTCTCGGCAAACAGCTTAAGGAAATGAAGGGCCAGCTCAGGCACATCCGTTTGTCGCTCCCGCAGGGGCGGGATCTCAAGATTCACCACGTTGAGGCGGAAAAAGAGATCCTCCCTGAACGTCCCCTGTTCCACCAGGTTTCTAAGGTTTTTATTGGTGGATGCGATCACCCGCACATCCACGGGAAGGGTGGTTTCGCTTCCCACGGGGGTCACCTCCCTCTCCTGGATCACCCGCAACAGCTTGGCCTGCATGGCAAGGTTCATCTCTCCGATCTCATCCAGAAGAATGCTTCCCTTGTGGGCCGCAAGGAATCGCCCCTTGCGACGCTTATCCGCCCCGGTGAACGCCCCCCGCTCATGGCCGAACAGCTCGGATTCAAGCAAGGTTTCGGTGATGGCCGCGCAGTTGATCCGCACAAAGGGGTGATTCTTTCTGCCGGAATTGTGGTGGAGGGCGCCTGCGATCACCTCCTTACCGGTCCCGGATTCGCCAATGATGAGGATGTTGGCATCTGAAGGGGCCACCATCTCCACGGTTTCCAGCAGCGAGACCATGGCAGGACTGTTCCCAATGATGTTGCTGCGGTCAAACCGTTTGCCCAGACTCTGTTTCAAGGTCTTGTTCTCCCGCTTCAGACAGAGGGTCTCCACGATCCGCTCCAGGGTGAGCTTCAGCTTCTCAAAATCCAAGGGCTTTGTCAGATAATCAAAGGCGCCTTTTTTCAATGCCTCCACCGCCGTATCCACGGAGGAATACGCCGTCATGATGATCACGGGAAGTGACGGGTTGTAGGCGCTGATCCGCTCCAGGGCCTCCATGCCGGACATGGTGATCATCTTCATGTCCATGAGCACCATGTCAAAACTTTCGGCTTCCACGGCGGCGACCCCGGTGTTTCCGTCATCGGCCACTGTGATCTCATAGCCCCACCCGGTCATCAGGGTCTTGAGCATGGTCCTGTGACCGGGATCGTCATCCACAACCAGTATCCTATTTTTTGGCTCCATCTATACGTTCTCCTGATTCTCTTTGCAGGGCAGCTTCAGGAAAAAAACCGTTCCCCGGCCTTCCTGGCTCTCCACCCGTATCTCTCCGTCCAGGGCCTCCACGGCCCTGTGCACCATGGCAAGCCCAAGTCCTGTCCCCTCCGCCCGGGTCGTATAATAGGGATCAAAAATATGATCCATGGCCGAAGGCGCGATTCCCTTTCCCGTGTCCTTAACCGCCATCAATAAATGGCGGTCAGTGGTTGTCACCCGCACATCAAGCGCCCCGCCCTGGTCCATGGCCTGGACCGCATTGAGATAGAGGTTCAGCAGGATCTGGTTCAGGCGGTCCGGGTCGGTTGTCACACGCGCCCGGTCCGTGTCAACGGATCTTTTTACGGTGATGCCTTTGCTTTTCAAGTCGTTCTCCACCAGCTTGAGGGAATGAACCACAAGGGCTTCCAGATCCACCTCCTTGGCCACCACGGCCACGGGCTTTGCAAACTCCAAAAGTTGGGTGATGGACCGATTGAGCCGCTCCACCTCATGGACCATGATGTCTGCAATCTCCCGGTCCTCGTCAATATCCTTGTACCGCTCCCTAAAGTAGGTGGCAAACCCCTTGATGGAACTCAAGGGGTTTCGGATCTCGTGGGCCACGCCTGCGGCAAGCTTTCCCACGGCGGCCAGGCGGCGGCTGCGCTCGATCTCCATCTTAAGGGTTCGAAGTTCAGTCAAATCCCTGAAGAGCAGGAGCACCCCGGACACTTCCCCCTGGTCCCCCGGGATGGGGGAAGCCGTTACATCCAAAAGAAGGGGATTGCCGGATAGCGATGTCAGGGCCACCTCCCGCTCCACCGTCTCCCCCCGTTGTTTTACCGTTTCAGCCACGGCCAGAAGCGTCTGGGGCACCCCGGGCTCAAGGGCCGTCCCTTCCGCTCCATCCAGGATCAACAGGGCCCCACTGTTGCAGGAGGTCACCTCAAGTGCCAGATTGAGGGAGATCAGGCCCGCCGGCATGGTCTCCACCACCTTGTTGGAAAACGCCCTGACCCTGGAAAGGGAAGAGCGGGTGGAGCGATATCCCTGGAGGACAAAAAGGCCGACAATGCCGAAACAGCCGATCAAAAACAGCACGACCCCGTTCACCACCACATGGTTGAGATATTCCTGTTTGCCAAACTCGGCACTCTCCATATCAAGGCCGGCAAAGATGAACTGCCTGCCCCGGGCCGGGCATTCCTCACCGGAGTTATCGGAAAAGTGGGCGCGGAACCAGTCCCCGTCCCCCCTATGATGCCGCCCCGGACCCTCCCTTTCCGATCCCGGAACCTGGGGCACCTCCATCATCCTGCACATCCTCCTTCCTGCCCTGGGACCCTTCATGCGCCGGGCCGGCGTAAAGTCCTTGAACACCTCAAACACCTTGGTACCGTCCTCTTTAACAAGCTCCCGGTGAAGGACGCCGGATTTCTCCTCCATGGAAGCAATATCCGGCATGGCAGCGTAGCGGGTTCCCCGCAGCTCAGGATCGCTGTGGGCCAGGATGGCCCCCTTGTCATCGGTGATCATCATGTAGCGAACCCCGGGCTGATAGGATGTTTCCACCAAAAGGCTCTGCACCCTGCCCCCCCCCCAGCTCATGGTCATCATTCCGGTCCTGGAGCCCGCTTCAAAGGCCCGCATGAGAAAGGTACCTTTTCCAATAAGCTTTTCAACGATCCGGGTGTTCTGCTCCCGGATGCTGTCCATGGTCATGATCACAAATATGGGCACTAACACCAGGAGCACCCCTGCCACGATCAGTGGGGAAAGGCCGGGGACTCTCTTTTTTAGGTTCATCATTCAATGGTCTCTTGTTTCAGGGTTATTGGTGACACCTGTTGTCATCCTCTGCCTGGTAAGCAATTATAGTGCCGGATCAGGAAGGCCCTGTTTCCGGCCCCCCCTGCCCTGGGGTTCGGGTAGTTTGTATCCATGTGGATACCCTGCCTGGATACAAACTACCCAATCTCGGTTTTACCACAAAACAAGGCCCCTGGGAACAGAAAGAGTCATTACCTTGACAATTCAGTGCTTTACACAAATCACCCCCTACTTGGCACGCCATTTGCTATATGAGTATGACAGAAAAGAAAAAACCGGCATGGGCCGGAAAACAAAACAAAACAGCGGCCAAAAGCGCCGCCAAGGAGACAACCATGAAAAAGCAGATCATAATCGTTGCAGCACTCATCTTTGCCGTCGTCGCCATGTCCGGAACAGCATTTTCCTGGAACCACGGTCAGGGGCAAGGTAAGGGTCAAGGTCAGGGTTACGGCAAGGGGATGTGCCAGGGCGTTGACAATGCACAGGGTCCCTGGGCAGACCTGACCGACGCGCAAAAAACCCAGCTCCAGGAACTGCACCAGAAGTTCATCGATGACACGGCAGCGACCCGTACAACCATGGGGGCAAAACATGCGGAGATGCGGATCCTCATGGAGACCTCATCCCCTGACAAGGATACGCTTTCCCAACTCGTAAACGAAATCGGGGATCTTAAGAAGATCATGATGGAAAAACGGATGAACTTTACCCTTGAAGCAAAAGAGATCGCTCCGGACGTCAACTTTCCCGGCGGCTGCAAGGGATTTGGAAAACGGGGCGGCAGGGGATGCTACGGTCAGGGTTCCAATCAAACCCCTGGCTGCATCAATCAATAACAAACCATGACAAACGGTGCGCTCCTGCTCCCCCGGGGCGCGCCTTTGTCAACCGACCAAACCTTCCTGGCCTTTAATTCATATATTTCCCGACAATGGCATCGTAGGTGCCGTCGGATTTCATCTCGTCCATGGTCCTTTGCAATCCCTTCCGGACCCCTTCGGAAACCGTCCCCTTTGAAGCCGCAAGATAGAGCACCCCACCGGGATAGGCAACGCCCTTGATCAGTTCCTTGGGATCGCCGTCAAACACTTTATAGTTGTGAATTCCCACCAATATGCCATGGACGAGGACCGCCTTTGCCCGCTTATGCTTTAAGAGTTCCAGACATTTCAATTCAGTGGTCGTGGCATACACCTTTTTAAACCCCTCTTCCTCAAGTTTGTACTGGGCAGGCGACTCCCTTAAAACGCAGATTTCAAACGCTTTCATGGCGTCGGCATCATGAACCGGGATGGCCCTGTCGTTGGTGACCAGTTGCAGTTTGTATTCATACAGGGGAAGAATCCAGTCGTACAAGGGCTCCCGTTTGCCTAGCCGTGTGAGGGGAGTAATGAGCACCCCTTTTCCCTCCGGAGCTGTGCGAACCTTGTGCTGTGCCCTGGCCCATGGAAAGAATGTGACCTCAAGCCCAATGCCGGAACGCTTAAACAGTTCCTTGACAAGGTCGAGACAGATGCCTTGGGCCTCCCTGTTTTCGCTTGTGTAGGGCGGGATCTCGGCGCTGACCAGTTCAAACGACGCCCCGGAAGCATGGGAGTAAATCAGCATTGATGTCATCACGATGAGGAACAATATCTTCATGGTACACTCCTTTTGAGGGTAGACTCTCCTCCTTCCTAACATAACTATGTTCTCAAATCAACAATCACCATCCACGGAAAACCTACTGACAGCCCCTTAAAAGTGTGTTATCCCTTCGGAACAGATGGTGCATTCGGAAACAACACATAACACAAGGAACAGGAACCACGCAGGGAGGTGTCATGGAAGCATGGAGAAATCTCAGGATCGGCCATAAACTGCTCATGGGATATCTCACCCTCTTTATCGTCTCCACCACGGCCGGAAATTTCTTCATCTATCTCTCCGTGGGCAACACCATTGAGAAAAACATCGAGAGCGAGCTGAAGAACTCCACCACTACCCTGTTCAACATGGTCAGCACCTCGGTGTCCGTTGCCATCAAGAACCATTTGCGGGCGGTGGCCGAAAAGAACCGGGAGATTCTGAGGCACTTTTACGATGCCTACACGCAAGGAGAGCTCACGGAAAAAGAGGCAAAAGAACGGGCAAGCGCTGTTTTGCGAAGCCAGACCATCGGGACATCCGGCTATCTCTACTGCTTGAACTCAAAGGGCGTGGTGACGGTTCACCCGAAAAAGGGAATGCTGGGAACCGATGTTTCCGGGTTTGAATTTGTCCGGGACCAGATCCGGGGCAAGGAGGGGTACATCGAGTATTCCTGGAAAAATCCCACGGAAACCGACTCCCGGCCCAAGGCCCTTTACATGTCCTATTTCAAGCCCTGGGACTGGATCGTTTCGGTCTCCTCCTATCGAAATGAGTTCAGGGACCTGATCAAAATCGAGGACTTCCGCCAGGGCGTCCTCTCCCTTAAATTCGGTAAGAGCGGATACTCCTATGTAACGGACGGCAGGGGCAACACGGTGCTCCACCCGAAAATGGAGGGGATCAACATCTTTCACCGGGAGGAGACCCCCTCGGAATTCTTCAAGATTATGCTTGAGAAAAAAGAGGGCAAGATGATCTACTCCTGGAAAAACCCGGGGGAACCGGATTTCAGGAAAAAGATGGTGTTCTACTCCTACATGCCGGAACTTGACTGGATCGTTGCATCCTCAAGTTACATGGACGAATTCTACGCCCCCTTGAAAACCATGCGCATGATCTTCATCATCACCACGGCCATCGTCATCATTCTTGCGATTCCAGTCACCCTCAAGATCAGCGCATCCATCACCACCCGGTTGGGCGAACTCATGGCCCACCTTGAATCTTCAGGCACGTCAAGGGACTTCACCCCCCGGATCATCTCTTCTGCCAGGGATGAGATCGGAAAACTTTTCTTTTACTTCAATGTCTTCATGGAGCGGCTGGAACGCTACAGCGCGAGCCTCAACCAGGAGATCGCTGAACGGAAGGACATGGAAAAGGCCCTCAGGGGAAGCGAAGAGAGATACAGGGAGGCCCAGGAGATGGGGGACACCATCCGGAGAAAAATCGGCCAGGACCTCCACGACGATCTCTGCCCCCACCTCATCGGCATCCAGGGGTTCTGCACGGTGCTGAGAAACAACATCAAAACATCGTCTCCAGGGGATGCTGCCCTGGCTGAGCGAATCGGGGCCCTGATCCATGAGGCAACGGACAAGGCAAGGGCACTTTCCAAGGGGCTTTGCCCCACCCACCTTGTGGCCCACGGTCTTGAATCGGCACTGGGGGAGCTGTGCCGGACCGTGGGGGCGTTCTCAGGAAAAGAGTGCCTTCTGGTTCAAAACACCCCCCTTGTCCTTGACGAAAACCGGGAAATGCACATCTACTACATGATCCAGGAGGCGGTCTACAATGCCGTCAAACACGGGAATGCTGAAACCATCATCATCACCCTGGACAGGGAAGCGGACACACCGGTAATCTTCGTGGATGATGATGGATCGGGCATGCCCGATTCCCCGGATGACCATGGGGTGGGGCTCAAGATCATGGTCCACAGAATGGCCCGGGCCAACTGCTCCGTTTCCTGGGAGACCAACGACCCCAGGGGCACCCGGGTAAGAATCGCACTTTTGAAGGAGGGATAATGTCAGGATCGACGAGTAGAATACTGATTGTGGAGGATCATCCCGTGTTTCGCCTGGGCATGAGCGAAATGATCAACCAGGAGGAGGATCTCAATGTATGCGGATGGGCGGAGAGCGTTCTCGAAGCGTGGAACGAAATCTCCCGCCTCGACCCGGACCTGGTGATCGCGGACATCACCCTGAAGCATAGCGACGGCCTGGAACTGGTCAGGGAGTTGACCCGGCAGAAGAAGAGAATCCCGGCCCTGGTCCTGTCCATGCACCCCGAATCCCTCTATGCAGAGCGGGCCGTGATGGCAGGTGCAAGGGGGTATATCATGAAGCAGGAGGCACCGGTCTCCGTGGTCACGGCCATTCGCACCGTGCTGTCGGGAAAGATCTATTTAAGTGATGAGATCAAGGAGAAGTTGCTATTGGGGATTTCCTCCTCTTCAAACCACCACCTCTCCCCAGTGGAACGGCTGGCCCCGAGGGAACTTGAGGTGTTCACCCTCCTGGGCCGGGGGATGAGCACCCGGGAAATCGCAGCCGCATTGAACCTGAGCATGAAAACCATCGGCACCTACCGGGAGCGGATCAAGGAAAAGCTGCACCTGCGCCACAACAATGAACTGCTCAAGCACGCCATGAGCCTCAACGACGCCTAATGTAGGTTACGGACCTACAGCAGAATCGGGTTTTCACCTATTGAACAAAGGCAACCTCCATGGGTAAGAATAATGAGATGATAACCACAACCCGTAAAAGAAAGGAGACCCAATGGAGCTGTCCAACGTAAACAAGAGTGTTCTCACCCCCATCGACTTTCTGAACAGAAGCGTGCTTGTGTATCCGGACAAGACCGCCGTGGTAAACAAAGATAAAAAGTACACCTACAGGGAATTCTCCCAGCGGGTGAACCGATTGGCCTGCGCTCTCAAGGAACTCGGAGTAAAAAAGGGAGACAAGGTCGCCTTTATCTGCCCCAACATTCCCCCCATGCTGGAGGCCCACTATGCTGTGCCCATGATCGGGGCAGTCCTTGTGAGCGTCAACATCCGCCTTTCCCCAGGAGAAGTCTCCTACATCCTTGACCACTCCGATGCATCGGTGGTGGTGGTGGACAGCGAATTTTCATCCCTTGTGGAGCCCACAAATCTGCCAAAGGTCAAGGCGTTTGTCACGGTGTGTGACACCGACGCTCCCCAGACCATCGAAGGGATGGAGTATGAAGCCTTCCTCATGACAGGATCGGACCAACCCATTGCGCCTGAGATCGACACTGAAGAGCAGACCATCACCATGAACTACACCAGCGGCACCACGGGTCGCCCCAAGGGGGTGATGTACCACCACAGGGGGGCCTATCTCAACGCCCTGGGTGAAATCATCGAGGCCAAGCTGGACGTCGACTCGGTCTACCTCTGGACCCTGCCCATGTTCCACTGCAACGGCTGGTGCTTTACCTGGGCCGTCACTGCCGTGGGCGGCACCCATATCTGCTTAAGGAACGTGGTGGCCGGCGAAATATACCGGCTGATCGAACGGGAAAACGTCTCCCATCTCTGTGCCGCCCCCACGGTGCTGATCACCATGAGCACCCATCCGGATGCCGCCGCCCTTGAGCTCAAACGACCACTCAACATCATGACGGCGGGCGCACCGCCGGCCCCCACCGTGATCCAGGAGATGGAGGCCATCGGCGCCACCATCACCCACACCTACGGACTCACCGAGGTGTTCGGCCCCCACAGCATCTGCGCCTGGCAACCCGCCTGGGCGGGGCTGCCCATGGATGAGCAGGCCACCATGAAATCCCGCCAGGGCGTTCCCTATATCGCGACCCACTTCATGGACGTCAAAGATCCCATGACCATGGAATCCGTACCCTGGGACGGGCAGACCATCGGCGAGATCGTCATGAAAGGCAACAATGTGATGAAGGGGTATTACAAAGATCCCGATGCCACCAAAGAGGCCTTTGACGGCGGATGGTTCCACAGCGGAGACCTGGCCGTTACCCATGCAGACGGCTATGTCCAGATCATGGACAGGAAAAAGGATATCATCATCAGCGGCGGCGAGAACATCTCCACCGTGGAGGTGGAGAACGTCATCTACAGCCACCCCGATGTGCTGGAGGTGGCCGTCATCCCCGTGCCGGACGACAAGTGGGGAGAGGCGCCCAAAGCCTTTGTGGTGCCAAGGCCCGGAACCAATCCCACCCCGGAGGAGATCATCGCTTTCACCAAGGAGCGCCTGGCCCGGTTCAAGGCCCCCCGGTATGTGGAGTTTGGGGAGCTTCCCAAGACCGCCACGGGAAAGATACAGAAATTCAAGCTCCGTGACCGGGAGTGGGAAGGTCAGGAGCGCATCCGCTAACCCCCTCTGCCATTGACCATTCGCTCAATCTTGTGTTGCGGGACCATGCCACGGCCCCGCAACACATTCCCCTGGCATCCCCCAATTCCCATTTCCCGGTTCGCCCCCCTATCTTTTGAAACACAGATTTGATATACTCCTGTCCTAATCTGGACCAGCCAGAACGGAAAAAGTTTTCTGATTCCCTTGCCAAAACAGCAATAGAATCAGAGCTAAAAAACGAATCCAAAAAATTGAAATCCCAAGATCAACAACCTGGCCCAATGGGAGAAATCATGAACTGCCTGTTCAAATCCAAATTTTTCCAAATCCTCTTTCTGACGTTAGGCGTTATGGCGTTGACAGGAACCGCTGTCCTGGGCCAGGAGATCTTTATCCTGGGAAATGATTCAGACCTCGGAATTAGGATATTGAGTTGATATCAAGAATTTAATATTTTAGGGTTGTTGAGTCGTTTATGGACA
>JAEINR010000126.1 GCA_016342325.1 Desulfobacterium sp. | reverse complement strand
GAATTGACAAAGGCTTATGTGAAAAGCACATGATTCTCTTGCCAATAAAACACGAAAATAAGAGCTAAGAAACTAATACAACGGCATTGAAAGGGGAATAAAGGGTGTTTTGTTCGCGACCTAGAAGTGTTGTATTCGTTGCAAGCGGTTGGCCTTTTTCTATGATATCACCGGGATTAATATGGAAGTTTAAAAAGCCACCCTTGTCCGCCCTTATCCACTTTGATTTTTCAACAACAATCTGATAATCGGGGCTATCTATTCGCCAGTCCAGCATGTTTAGGTGCCGTAATACATTTTTAATACCCCTTACTGTGGTTTCAACAATTCCCGGTTCTACTTTCCAAACCTCACCGCCTTCCATGATGATTGTCGGGCACCCGGCATGGCTTGCTTCTCGTCGGAATGAACCTCTTGGGCCCTTTGTATTGATCATAATTTCCGACCCAAATGATTCCGCAAGTTCACGTATCTGTGGGTCAGTTAAGTCTCCCCTTATATTCGGATAGTTGGTTCTGCGGATAGAGGCAGTGTGAAGATCAATTCCAAAATCACACCTTGGAATGATTTCATTGAAAATGGTGTGCGCCATTCTGCTGGCAAGGCTTCCATCTGCAGATCCCGGGAAATATCTATTCAGGTCACGGCGGTCAGGAAGATACCGGGAGTGACGGTCAAAGGCAAGCAGATTCAATACAGGTATTAAAACAACTGATCCACGGAGAAGTTGAAAACTTTCATCTTGAACTAACTGATGAATCGCCCCGGTTCCATTGATTTCATCTCCATGCAATGCCGCAGTAACAAAAACGACGGGCCCATCTTCCTTTGCCCGCTGTATATGTATCTGAATCTCTACATTATTACTGCTATAACTTTCACTTACAACGAGATTTATATCACGTGATTCTCCAGCAGCGATATGTTCACCAAACCACTCTCCGATTGGTTTTCGTTCACGATTTTTAACCATATTCAAGTATCTTCTTCCGTTTGCGTTGATATGAAACCACCATCATCCTGCTCTCTGAGAACTTCTTCTGCGACGGGCAAATCAGGTAGATCCTTGACCTTTGCCCGTCTTCTCTTTCGGGTTTTAACAGGGATAAGTTCCTGCATAAACTCTAATTTCCCAAAGCACAAAAGCCTGTCATCAGCCTCAAGTTCTCTTTGGGGTTTTGGATTCGGAATGACTCTAGTACCACGGTGAAGTGTCAATACCGTAATGTCCTTTTCTCTAAGCCCAGAGTCAAGAATTGTTTTTCCTATATGGTTTGACCCTTCCGGTATGTATAGTTCTGCAACACCATACCCACGGCTGACCGTCAACCGCTGGCGCAGATCGATTTCAGGGAAATTAATCTGAGCACTTATGTAATCAATAATGGCACCGGCAATGTCTAATTGTGTGCATCCTTCAATACCCTCCAGGCCCGGAGAGGAATTTACCTCCACGATCTGGGGGCCTTCCTTACTTTCGAGTAAATCAACGCCTGCAACGCGAAGTCCCATGATCTGGGCCGCACGTACGGCAGTCTCTTTGTAGGATTCATCCAGGTCGACCGGTTCGGCATAACCGCCCCTATGGATATTACTCCGAAATTCTTGTCCCTGGGCCACACGGCGCATGGCAGCAACCACCTGATCACCCACCACAAAAGCACGAATATCACGCCCTTTACTTTCAGCCACAAACTTTTGAATCAGCACACTTTGCTTTTGACTTTGTAATAGCTCAACAATTGCCGCAGCAGAACCCATAGATTCTGCCAGCAACACACCGATTCCCTGGGTTCCTTCGATCAATTTTATGATAACGGGTGCACCTCCAACTCTTTTAATTGCCGGAAGAACATCTTTTTTATCTCGGACAAAGGTTGTCTTCGGAATACCAATATGATGTCGACTAAGAATCTGAAGACTTCGAAGCTTGTCTCTCGAGTTTGCAATACTTGCTGACGTGTTGGCACAAAAAACATCCATCTGCTCAAACTGCCTGACAACTGCTGTCCCAAAATAGCTGATTGATGCTCCTATGCGTGGAAGAACAGCATCGTAATCTGATAGTTGCTTTTGCCGAAAGTATAAATCTGGTTTGCCCTGTTCAAGATCGATTGCAAACTTAAGTGTGTTTAGAACTTTTACGGAATGCCCTCGCTGTTCAGCTGCTTCCCTTAAACGACGGGTGCTGTAACATTTTGGATTGCACGAGAGAATGGCAAGTTTCATCTTTACTCCTTCTACATTCAATTAAAACCACAACAGAATAATTTAATTTTTTATCTTTCTAATATCACCGCCATAGTAAGACCGTCCTGCATCTACGTAGAACTTATTGCGAAATGCTTGTCGCCCTAAGAGCATTCTAAATCCCATTTCATCCCGATTTGACAGTGTCAGTTCAACGGGCCAGACCAGACCTAACAATTTAATACAAGTTAGAATGACAGGCCTCATATCTGCTACGCCACTCGAACTTCGAACGGATCTGAATTCCAGAATCTTAGATTCGGCCTTTATTTTATTTTCCGCTTTATGCTGAACAGGATTTATATAAAACTCTACCCATTGTTCTCCATCTCGTTCAAATATGCGTTGTTTGACGGCATGTAGTGATGATGATCGAGCACCTGTATCCACCTTAACCTTGATGGCTTTAACTCCCAGATCCGGAAGCGAAATCCATTCACGCCATCCAATAACTGGTAAACTGGGTTTACCTGAGGTCATTATTTTGCTCCTGTTATAAAAACACGCTATCCATCTTTAATGTCTTGCTCAAAACCTGTTTCAAACAAAGTCCTCTGAATACAGCGTATGTTTTTTAAAGTCCAATTCAATTTTATCATCACCCAAACAGGGGGTAATTTGCAACGCAATTTGAGATGTGGGATTCATAATCATAAAATCCACTTGATCTTCCACCGGGACGATTTGCGCAATTTCCATTTGCCTTAAATAAAGGGAAGCAGCTGAAAAAATCAGGCTGGCCGCTGAAAAATAAACAAAGAATCCATGGGGACTACCTATAAGCTCCATGAATGAAGATGACACCATGGGACCGATCACGGCACCTATACCATAAAACAATAAAAGTGCAGAGCTTACGTTTACCACATCCTTGGACTCAAACATATCATGGGACCTTGCCACAGCAACAGGGTAAATGCTGAACATAAGCCCGCCAAAAAGGCTGGATGTGGCCATAAAAAGACCGAAAGAACTCTGGGCCGCCACAATCATCAAACAACTGATAACGGAAAATAATCCTGCAAGGACCGGAATGACAAGGGATCGGTCATATCGATCTGAAATTGTACCCACAGGCCATTGGAATACAAGTCCTCCCAAAACTGTGACCGTCATGAAGCAGGATAATTGGAAAACACTTAACCCCAGTCGATTACAAAAGACAGGTCCCATGGTATAGAAAACGCTGGACATAAGACCTGCGGCAAGGCATCCGATCATCCCCAGGGGAGCCCGCTTTATAATGACTTTCAATCCCACAGGCGTCACATCCGGCAGGACAGGATACGGGGTCCGGGTCATTGCAACTGGTATAATACAAGAGATCAACAAAAAACCGACAACATAAAATAGGGTTTGATCCGCCACATTGCCCAGATTAATCAGCTGCTGGCCTGCACCGCTGCCCAGGTAGTATATCACCATGTACATAGAAAACACACGTCCCCGTGACCGAGGCTGAGCGCTTTCATTTAGCCAGCTTTCAATGACCATAAACAATCCAATGGTCGCAATCCCGGTAAAAAATCGTAATACCACCCATGGCAGGACGGATACAAAGTATGCATGCAACATGACCATGGCAGTGGCAAGGGTGGCAAAGGCACTAAAAGATCGAATGTGGCCAATGCCTTTTATTAGACGACCGCAGTAGATTGCTCCCACAGCTGACCCGATAAAATAGGCCGTTAGGATCATTCCTGTAGATAGGGGTGAAAAACCGCCAATGGTTAATTTTACACTCAAGAATGTGGCCAGTAAACCCAACCCCATTGCCAGGATCAATGTCGCTGTATACAGAGCCAAAAACGATTTTAATATATAGACCATAACATGGTTTCCAAATGTTCTTTATGAGACTTAAAAGCATCAAATATTAATACGCTAAAGGGTGCAGGCTTAAGCTACCATCGTTCTTTGTCCGAGAATTTCCATTGAGATCGTTTGGCCAGTTTCTTCTTGCGGTGTTGCATTTCGATCCGGTCATCGTCGTTAAAGTTATCATCATAAGAATCTTTGAATCTTATGTCTTTATGCCGTGGCCGTTGATTTTTTTCTCTGTTCATCTTTTTCCCCGATAAGGTTAGGATTTGTAAATAATTAACCGATCTTGATCGCTTCTCATAGCACGTGCCGTGCCAATTGTTTTTCTTTCTGAAAAAAAAAGAAATATACGCTATTAAACCGGTAGGTTATTTTGTTTTTGTCCTGTTTTACCTGTGGTGTTTTCAGTAGGATATGTCCGTTTTTGTGAATAATTGGTAAAATTTTTCCGAATTTGAATAGGTATGCTTCCATAGCGGCCATGTCGGCCCACTTTTTCAAAGGTTTTTTTGTTCTTCTTGGAGTTTTATCGATGTTCAGGTATGATCAAACAACTAAATTAATAATTGTAGTAAAACTTTACCGATTAAAGGACGGCCAATATGCTAATCAGAGTTATCTGCGCCATCAAAGGAAAAAAACTCCAGACGGACCTTGAAAAAAGATTATCTAATTTTGATGTGCAATTAAAAATGTTCGGTAAAAATAAAACTCAGTGGCAGGAACTGGTCCGTAGTTGCGGGGATGTTTTTGTGATGAGCAAATCCCTGATCCCCAGGCCCATTGAATCCAGCGTGACCCTGCTCAATAACCTACCTGAAAAACCCACCACCATTATCCTTGATGACCGGGAGTCCTCGGAGGAACATGCAAATCTTCTGGCATCCGGGGCTGATGTTGTTTTATATACTGGTATTTCTCAGGACAGCCTCATGGAGGCCATTGAAAGTACACTGGATTCTAGACGGCAATTTTATTTTGTTGACCGATTTGACCAGCGTGGCAGGCTGAAGCCCAGGCTGAATGATTTTATCTCAAACTCTGAAGATATGCAGCGGTTCCTTGAGGAGGTCCAGCAGATTGTTAACAGTGATTCCAGCCTGTTGCTTTTGGGAGAAACCGGCGTGGGCAAAGAACATTTGTCCAAGTCCATCCATGCTGAAAGTAACAGGTCTCCAGGCCCGTTTATTCCGATCAATATGGCGGCCATACCCGAGCAGCTCATGGAAAGTGAATTGTTCGGCCATGAACAAGGTGCATTTACCGGTGCGGTCCGTTCCCGTAGGGGAGCGTTTGAGCTTGCCCATGGCGGCACTATTTTTTTGGATGAAATTGGTGAAATGTCTCTGCAGATGCAGTCCAAACTACTTCGGGTTCTCCAGGATTTTGAATTTACGCCAGTGGGGGGTGAAACTTCCGTCTGGGTGGATGTCAGGGTCATTGCCGCTACCAATAAGGATTTGGAAAAAGAGATTCAAAAAGGGAACTTTCGCCAGGATCTTTATTATCGGCTGGGTGTGATTACCCTGACCATTCCTCCTTTGAGAAAACGCAAACAAGACATCCCTGCTCTGGCCAACCAATTTTTAAATATGTATAATATAAAAATTGGCCGTGAGATCAATCAGTTCTCACGGGAAACCATGGAAGCCCTTTGCCAATACCCATGGCCCGGAAACATTCGGGAGTTAATGAATGTGATTGAGCGGGCTATCCTTTTATGTCGGTCCGACGCCATATCCATTAACAATCTTCCCCGCACCTTCCAGGAAAACATTTCCCCTTTGCTTGAGTTATTAAATACTAATGATTTGGATATAACTGCCTGGAAAGGCAAATCCCTTTCCCAGGTCAGTGCACAGGTGCTCAACCATGTTGAAAAAAGATACCTTGAAATGGTCCTCGAGCAAACCCGGGGGAAAGTAGGCGAGGCCGCAAAAATTGCCGGAATCCACCCAAGAGGATTATATGGAAAGATGAAAAAATTGGGACTTGATAAAGACAGGTTTAAATCAAGCAAATGACATTATGAATGCTGTAGGAATGTTTGACCGGGGCAGAAGTGAGGTGTGCAATGTACCTAGTGGTACCGACCGGTGGAAGAAATGTTTCTATCCAGTCAGGTTATATTGAAGAGGTCTGCGGTGGTGTATGTCGTGGGCGCTGATTTTCTCCTTCACAGGAATATCTCAGAATTGTGGCAGGCAACCTGTCGTCCCCCAAGTTCACGGAGTTTTGGGGAGACCTGTTTGCAGACGTCTGTCATGTGGGCGCAGCGCTGATGAAAATTGCAGCCCGGGGGCGGGTCCAGGGGGGAGGGAAGTTCACCGGAAAGAAGGATGCGTTTCGTTCTGGTTCCCGGGTCTACCCGGGGGGTGGCTGCCAGTAGGGCCATGGTGTAAGGATGGAGGGGCTGGTCGAAAATCAGCCTTTTTTCCCCCTGCTCCACCGGGCGGCCAAGGTACATCACCATGATTTCGTCGGAGATGAGCTCCACCACGGAAAGGTCGTGGGAGATGAAGAGATAGGCCAGGTTCATTTCCTCCTGGAGATCCATGAGAAGGTTGAGGACCTGGGCCTGGACCGACACATCCAGGGCGGAAACCGGCTCGTCCGCCACAACAATGGAGGGGTTGAGCATGAGCGCCCGGGCAACGGCGATGCGCTGGCGCTGGCCGCCTGAAAACATGTGGGGATACCGGCCGTACTGCTCCGGGCTGAGGCCCACCTTGGCCATCATGGCAAGGGATTTTTCCCGGCGCTGGCTGGCGGAAAGGGCGGTGTTGATCTTGAGGGGTTCCTCCAGGATGGCGCCGACCTTTTTCCGGGGATTCAGGGAGCCGTAGGGGTCCTGGAAAACGATCTGCACCTCGGCCCTGAGCTTTTTGCGATGGGCCGGGTCGCCGGTCACGGCGTTGATGCCGTTGATCTCAAAATCGCCGGCCGTGGGGCTTTCAATCATGGTGATGAGCCGGGCCAGGGTGGATTTCCCGCACCCGGATTCCCCCACAACGGCGAGGGTTTTGCCGGCCTTGATGGAGAAGGATGCGCCGTCAAGGGCCTTGAGGGTTTCCCGGGTCTTGATGAAACTGCCGGTTTTTACCGTATAGTAACGTTTCAGGTCTCTTGCCGTGACCACTGTTTTATCTGTCATATTGGGGGACTCCGTTTACCAGGGGGAAATGGCAGCGAAAGGCGGAAGGGCCTTCATGGGTGAACCCCGGGGCCTCAATGGAACACCGCTTTCTTGCATGGGCACACCTGGGATGGAAGAGGCAGCCCCCGGGGCGGTCATACTTGCCCGGCACCACCCCGGGTATGGTGGGCAACCGCCGGGCATTGACATTCCGTTCGGGCAGGGCACTCAGCAGTGCCTCTGTATAGGGGTGCCTTGGTCGGGTAAAGATGTTTTGCGAGGTGTTCTTTTCCACCACCTGGCCGGCATACATCACCACCACATCCTCCACGGTCTCGGCAATCACGGCCATGTCATGGGTGATGAGGATGAGGGCCATGTTGTTTTTTTTCTGGAGGTCCAGGAGCAGGTCCAGGATTTGGGCCTGGATGGTGACGTCCAGGGCCGTGGTGGGTTCGTCCGCAATGAGGAGGCTGGGGTTGCAGGCAATGGCCATGGCGATCATCACCCGCTGGCTCATGCCGCCGGAGAGCTGGTGGGGAAAGCTTTTGAGCCTTTCTTCCGGGGCCGGGATACCCACCTTGGCCAACAGCGCCACCGCTTGTTGCCGCCGGGTTTTGCGGGTTCCCCCTTCATGCACCTTAAGGGTTTCGGTGATCTGGAATTCCACGGTATAGCAGGGGTTGAGGCTGGTCATGGGCTCCTGGAAGATCATGGCGATCTCCTTGCCCGTGATCCGACGACGCTTCTTCCCAGGCATGGCCAGAAGATCGCTGCCGTTGAATGTGAGGGTGTCTGCCCCAATGATGCCGGGATAGGGGATGAGACCCATGAGGGCCAGTTGGGTTACGCTTTTGCCGGAACCCGACTCCCCCACGATGCCCACCACCTGGCCTGGGTTCACGGTGAGCTCCACATCATCCACTGCCTTGAACCCGTCGAAATCGACGGATAGGTTTTTTATCTCTACAATAGGATCCATATCATATCTCGTTTTATCGCTTCATTTTCGGGTCCAGGGCGTCCCGGAGGCCATCTCCTGCCAGATTGAACGCCAGAACCGTGATAAGAATGGTGACCCCCGGGAAGGTGACCACCCACCAGGCCCGCTGGATAAACTGCAGGGCATTGGCCAGCATGGCCCCCCATTCAGGGGTGGGGGGCTGGGCGCCCATGCCCAGGAAACCCAGGGCGGCGGCGTCCAGGATGGCCGTGGAAAATCCCAGGGTGGCCTGGACGATGAGGGGCGCCATGCAATTGGGCAACAGCACGATGAACATCATGCGCAGGGGGCCAGCCCCGCAGACCCGGGAGGCGGTGACGTAATCCCGGTTTTTTTCAGACATGACCGAGGCCCGGGTGAGCCGCACATAATGGGGCAGCACAACAATGGCGATGGCCAGGATGGCGTTTTTCAGGCTAGGTCCCAGGATGGCCACGATGGCCATGGCCAGGAGCAGGCTTGGCAGGGCCAGCATGATGTCCATGAGCCGCATGACAAACGCCTCGTAATATCCACCAAAATAACCTGAGGTAAGCCCCAGGATGATGCCGCAGGCCAGGGAAAGGGTGACAACGATGCAGCCGACAAAGAGGCTGAGCCGGGCGCCGTGGATCATCCGGGAGAGGATGCACCGTCCCACATCGTCGGTGCCAAGGATGAACTTGAAGTTGCCCCCCTCCAGCCACCAGGGGGGCTGGAGAATGGCGTCCCTGTACTGGTGAAAGGGGCTGTGGGGGGCCAGGAAATCGGCGAAAACCGCTAGTATAATGGCAAAAACAATGACGTACAGCCCCATGACCGCGCCTTTGTTTTCAGAAAAATATTTCCAGAACTCCTTGAGGGGAGTGTCTGGCGGGGCCGGGTTGCGGGGTATTGCGATGGTTTCACTCATCTCTTACCTTTCCTATATTTTTGGGTCCTGACGTGTCGGCCTAACGGGTGTGGCGGATACGGGGATTGATAATGCCGTATACCAGGTCCACCGCAAGATTCACAAAAATGATCACAGTGGCGATAATCAGGATGCCCCCCTGGATGGCGGGATAGTCCCGGCGGTTGATGGACTCCACGATCCATTTTCCCACCCCGGGCCAGGCAAATATGGTCTCGGTGAGGATGGCGCCGGCCATGAGCACCCCGATCTGGAGCCCGATGACGGTGATCACCGGTATAAGGGCGTTCCTCAGGGCGTGGACCATGATGACCCGCAGGGGGGAAAGGCCCTTGGCCTTTGCGGTCCGGACATAGTCTTCCTGGAGGACCTCCAGCATGGCGGATCGGGTCATGCGGGCGATCACGGCAAGGGGAATGGTTCCCAGAACAATGGAGGGGAGGATCAAATGACTTAAGGCGGACTTAAAGGCCCCTTCCTCATCAGACCGTAAGGTGTCGATGAGCATGAACCCGGTATCCGTATCGATCCAGAACAGTGCTGAAAGCCTTCCTGAAACCGGGGTCCACCCAAGTTGAACCGAAAAGAAGAGGATCAGGAGAAGTCCCCACCAGAAGATGGGCATGGAGTAGCCGGTGAGGGAGATGCCCATGACCGTGTGGTCAATGGGAGACCCCCGCTTGACCCCGGCGATGATCCCGGCGGGAAGCCCGAACAGGATGGCAAAGGACATGGCGCAGAAGGACAGTTCCAGGGTGGCCGGGAAAAGGGTCAGGAACTCTTCCAGGATCGGTTTTTTGGTGACAAAGGATTTGCCAAGATCCCCGGTGAACACCCCTCTGATATATTTGAGGTATTGGACGGTCAGGGGTTTGTCCAGGCCCATTTCCGCCTTGAGCTTGGCGTGTCGCACGGCATCGATGCCCCGCTCCCCTGCCCGGAGCTCAACCGGATCCCCTGGAATGAGATGGATCAGCGAAAAAGTGAGAAGGGTGACGCCGATAAATGCCGGAAAAACGTAAAAGAACCGTCTTATAATAAATTGAATCATGGCATGGCTTCCCTTGTGGAATAGGGGGTGGGAGGTGGCCCCCACCCCCTGGATTAATCCAAAAAGCGTTTTCTATTCTATGAGGTCCACACCGTAGAAAATATGACCACCAAAGGGGTCGATCTTGTAATTCTTAACCTTGGTGCTCATGGGCTCAAACACCACGGAATGGGCAATGGTCACCCAGGGGGCCTGGTCCTTGAAGATCACCTGGGCCTCTTCGTAGAGGCGGGTTCTCTCGGCCGGGTCAGGGGTGGCCTTGGCTTTTTGAATCAGGTCCTCAAAGGGTTGGTAGCACCACATGGCCCGGTTGGCACTGCCCACGGCGTTGCAGCCCAGGAGAACGGTCAGGAAGTTGTCCGGGTCGCCATTGTCGCCGGTCCAGCCCAGGAGAACGCTCTCATGTTCCCCGGCCTTGGAGCGCTTCAGGTACTCTCCCCATTCAAAGGTGACGATCTTTGCTTTTACGCCGACCTTGGACCAGTCTTCCTGGATGATCTCAGCCATGCGGCGGGCGTTGGGATTGTAGGGCCGGGATACCGGCATGGCCCAGACATTGGTCTCAAAACCGTTGGGGTACCCGGCCTCGGCCAGGAGGGCCTTGGCTTTTACCGGATCGTAGGGGTAATCTACAATCGCCTCGTTGTAGGACCATATGGTGGGGGGGATCGGGTTTTTGGCAATGGTTCCGGCACCCTGGAAAACAGCGTCTATGATGTTTTGTTTGTCGATGGCCATGGACAGGGCCCGGCGCACCTTGACATTCTTGAACGCTTCTACTCTTTGGGTGTTAAAGGCAAGATACCCCACATTGAGCCCCTCCTGCTCCATGAGGTTGATGTCTTTGTCCGCCCGCATCTGGGCAAGGTCGGCAGGGTTGGGGTAGGGCATGAGGTGGCATTCCCCGGCCCTGAGTTTGGCATACCGGACAGAGGCGTCCGGGGTGATGCTGAAAACCAGCTTGTCTATCTTGGCGCGTTCCCGCCAGTAATGGTCAAAGGCCACGAAACGGATGAAAGAGTCTTTCTGATAGGAAACAAAGGCAAAGGGCCCGGTGCCAATGGGTTTCTGGTCGAATTCGTCCGGGGTGCCGGCTTTGAGCATTTTGTCCGCATACTCGGCAGAGTGGATGGAGGCAAAGTCCATGGCCAGGTTGGCGATAAAGGGCGCTTCAGGCTTGTTCAGGGTGAAAACAATGGTGTAATCGTCTTTTTTGACGATGGATTTGATCAGTTCCGGCATGTCCATGGAGTTGAAGTACTCATAGGCCCCTCCGGACACCTTGTGGTAGGGGTGGGAAGGGTTTTGCTGACGCTCAAAGGAGAACAGGACATCATCTGCGTTAAATTCCCGGGTGGGGGTGAAGAACTTGGTGGTGTGGAACTTGACCCCTTTTCTGAGGTGGAAGGTATAAACGGTGCCGTCTTCGGATACCTCCCAGGCAGTGGCAAGCCCGGGGATGATCTTGGTGGTGCCCCGTTGGAAAAGCGCCAGTTTATCGAAGATCTGCCGGGAAGAGGCATCAAAGGAGGTGCCGGAGGTGTAGAGGCTGGGGGTGAACCCTTCGGGGCTTCCTTCGGAACAATAGACAAAGGTTTTGGCCTGGGCAGACAGGGCAACCAGGGTGAACAAGAGTGGAAAAACTGTGGATTTCGCAACGTTTCGCCATTTCATCTGGATCGTCTCCTATTTTTTAACAGGTTAACATCTTTCAGATAAAAACATGCTTCAGACAAAAACAGTGTGGGGTTTAAAAATAAGTACAGAATCAAACAGCGCTTGTCAATGGCGGAATTGTACCGGCCTGGTCCGGATCAGACCAGGCCGTGGGGAAACGTGATGGGAGGGGATCGTTTAGAAGAAACTCTTTCCCCTTGCTTCCATGATCTCGAGATAGGTCTGGGCGCCCTCCAGGGGCGGCGTGTAGAGATCCTCTTCGGATTTTTTCACCAGGTGCACGGCCTCGGTGGGACAGGTGGGCACACAGAGACCGCAGCCGATACATCGGTTCAGGTCGATGGCGGCAACATCGTCGATGGTGATGGCCTCCATCTGGCAGCGGTCGAGACAGACCTCGCAGCCCGTGCACTCCTCTTCATCCACCTCGGCGAAATAATTGCTCTTTACCGCCTCGGCCGGTGAGGGCTGCATCTTCAGAGAGCGGAGCACGCCGCAGCAGCATCCGCAGCAGGAGCACATACCGCCGATCTTCTGTGAGTTGAAGGGCTGCATGACAAGGCCGGCCTCCACTCCTTTTTCTACGATGGCCTTGGCTTCGGAAAGTTCGATAAAGCGGCCCATCTTGTTTTCCACGTAATATTCCGCGTGGGCCCCGAAAATAAAGCACGCTTCCTTGGGTTTGCCGCAGCCCCGCTCGTTGACCTCAGCCATGCTGCGGCAGACGCAGGGTGCCAGGGCAATTTTTTTCTGGTCTTCCAGGATCTTGATCACGTCCTCGTAGGGGGCCACGGGCCATTGGGCCACGATGCTCTTGTCAATGGGGATGGTGCGGAGGATCGGCGTTCCGTGGGCCTGGATCTCCTTGCCGAAAACTTCCTCGTAGTAGGCGTCCAGGTCCGCAGACAACTCCTTGGTCAGGTTGTTCAGCTGGAATTCGAACACGCCGACAACAAAGGGGACGGCGGCATATTTGGGTGTGTCCCCACGCCTCAGGCGGAAGAGCTGCCCCTTGGTCGCCATGGTCTCCAGGAGTTCGGCGGTCTTTTCCGTTTCCAGGGAGAAGAAGGCGGCCACATCCCCGGGAGCGGTGAGAATCGGGGACATCAGGGTAAACATCTCCGCCTCTTCAGGGGTGAAGATCCTTTTCAGGATCTTGATGTCCAGGCCCTCCTTTGATTTTGGAAATCCGGGTCCGAAATCGTCCAGCTTCTCCTGCACTTTCCTGTATACGTCCTGTTCCATTGGGATTCTCCTGTTTAAAATTAAAGAGCCCGCAAGCGGGCGGTGGTCTCAATATCTTTCAATCACTCTATTTCAGCGTTTTGATCCTCGGTCGAACCCAGGTCGTCCTTGAGTCCCTTGACAGACAGGAGCCTGAGTTGAAACGCCCGGTCCATGACATACCCCCTGAGGATCCGGACGTTACGGGAGAGCTCCAGGGTGACCGCGGCATCCTTGTCAAAGGGGAGGTCCCGGGTGAGCTTTTGCCGGAATGCGATCTCTTTCTTGGAGAGATCCGAGGCGATCTCTCCGTAAAATGCCAGGTCCCCAGGCCCGCCGCCGTTCTCTTCCAGCTGCTTCACAAGACGGGCGATGGAGAGATCCTCGGAATCGAATTTGCCCTTTTGTTTTGGAACGATGATCCCGATCTCCATACACGTTTCCACGGCCCCAGGATCGAGTCCCGAGGCGTTGCAGAACTCCTCAAGACTGAAATTTAGGGAATCGGATCGTCCGAACAGGCTGTCATGGAGTTCCACCAGGGTTTCCGTTAAGCGTCCCTTGTCCCGCTCCCGCATCAGTCCCTTGATGGATGAAAGGGGCAGGCGATGCCTTGCCTGGACGCTCTTGATGAACAGGATCTTTTCAACGCAGTCCGGATGGTACCAGGCCATGTTGCGGGATTTTTCCTCGGGCTGGGGCAGCAGGCCCTCGTGGATATAGTGGAGGATGGTCGCTTTGGGCACGCCGGACTGCTCCATGAGCTCTTTCATTTTCAGTAGCGGGCGTCCATCCTTTGTGATTTTCTTCGGGGCCATTGGCTTCCTTTTATAAGTGTATGGACATGGAATAGCATAACTTTTCCAATTGTGTCAAGTGACACCTTACACTTTGTCGAGCTATAACGAATGGAGGAAGCTGAGATCAGAGGCGGCACAGGAGAAAGAGACAGGCCCCGAAACAGACGAGAAAGAGGCTGCTTGAATTCTCCAATACCGGGTGGGGTATGAATAATGCAAATAGTCTTAACTCGAAAAATCTGGAAAAACAGGACTAACTTATTTTATAATTCACCCGGAAATTAAATCAGAATCGATTTAATTAACATTGGATCTGGTCAATACGAATATTTATAATATTTTAAATAAAATCCATTTATGCCGCCGGTTTGCCGCACAGGGACTTGGATATCAACTCAATTGTTAACTCATAAAATCATATGGGTGCGGCTCTTATGGAACAAAGTAAAACAGTTGTCAATAGAGGAACTCAGCATTGTCGGCACTGGTTTTAA
>JAEINR010000125.1 GCA_016342325.1 Desulfobacterium sp. | reverse complement strand
CAAACTTATATCATTCTTAGCAAAAAGTCAATAACAATAGGGTTTTCAGCCCCTTATGTCAGGAGCTCTGAATTTAGTAAAAGCAAGGACGGCTCCATTTTGAATGATTTTTGTAGGCGTATAGATACTATAAAGTGACGCTTTGATTTTATCCCTTCCTGTGAGACCGCCAATGACATTAATTGGATATTTTTCAGTGAGCCGATTCAATATATCAATCAGGCGCAAATTGTTTTCCCCAAACCCATCTCCGAAAACGAATAGCGTTTTGAATTCATTATTTTCGAGCTCTTTTTTTATGGGCGCCAATTCCTGTTCAATCGTGTTGTGGATATTTGGATTCTTCAAATCTTCAAGTGTAATGACATGCACTTTAGATTCTATCCCTGCGAGTATACTTCCTTTCGTCATAAGTATACCGTTATCAAAGATTCCCGGGAAAATTCCGCCAAAAATCCGTACATTGTTTCCGTGTTGGGAAACCAGGAGCTGATCGGATCTCTTTTTGTACTGTGAATCCGAATCAATGCCCCCTTCTGCATGAAAGACCATGATATTTTTATATCCGCCGGAGACCATTTTAGTGATTTTTTCTTCAAGATCTGAGAAACGTCCATTGGTATCCACTAAAATTTTCATTTTTTGTTCACCTGTATGCTGGCAATAGTTAGTCTTTCGGATGTTCGTGTCGATAATACCAGTAAATTAATGGAAATTAAACTCTTAATACGTTTAAACCGGTGGAGTGGATGGCGCTATTCTGCTGTGGAGCCAGATCTGGAATTGAGAAAAAAACTGAAGATCTTCAAGATACCAAAATATGGGTAATAAAAGAAAACAAACAAACCATCCGGCAGGTAGTCATTGTGTCCGGAGAGGTGTGGCGGGCGATATCAGAGGCCGTACTGATACTTGATGGTGATGCCAAGGGGGATGGGGGCGGTGCCCGTTGACCGGGGGCGTTTGACCCGGTGGCTGCTGACGGCGATGGCGTTGGCGGCTGCTGTGTCCATGGCTGGGTCGCCGGAACTTTGCACCAGGGATATGGCGGTGAATGCGCCTGTTTTGTCTATGGAAAAATGGTACTTTACATTGCCGATCATGGCTCTTTTGCTTTGGGTTACTGAGGAAAACTTGTTGTGATGGATCTCTTTTCTCACCTGGTGCAGGTATTGGTTCAATATTTGTTGTCTGTGATCTGCCCCGGCTTTGCCCTTTTCTTCCGGGAGGGGGGCCAGGGCCGGGTGAAGGGCAAAGGTGTTTTCAGATGTCACGGCATATCCCCTGGCGTCCAGGGCGACGTGGATGGTCCCTTGTTCTTCCGGGGGTGCCGGGGTGTAGTTGTGCCCCAGCACCTGGCTGTGGATCACCAGGGAGAAGATGAGGCATAGGATCCATCTGTGGGTGGAAGACATCTAGGGCTATTGGGGTGGGGGTTGGGTGGCAATGACAAGATCGTCGAATCCCGCAGTGCGAACCGTGTCCACAACCTTGATGAACAGCCCCACCCGGGCGTCGGGGGAGGATTCCAGGATGATCTTGTCCAGGGGCGTGCCCATGGAGCGTTCTGCAAGGGACTGAAGGGTGCGGGTAAGCTCCCTGGGAGAGATGCCGGCATTGTCGAAAAACAGGGCATTGGCGTTGTCGATCCTGATCTCGTGGGACTTGCCTGAAACCGACCGGGCCGACCGGGCCTCGGGCAGGTCGAGTTCCATGCCCTGGACGGCGAACACCGAGGTGACCACAAAAAATATCAGCAGGATGAACACCACGTCAAGCAGGGGGGTGATGTCCGGCTTGACGGGCGGAGTTATATGGGAACCAAGATCGATCATGGCCGTGTCTCCGACTGGCTGATCACATGGTTGGCAAGGCGTTCCATGGCAAAGGCGGTCTGCCGTTGCTGGGTGCAGAACCATTGGTGTGCCATGAGCGCTGGAATGGCGATGACAAGGCCAGCGGCCGTGGTCAAAAGGGCGTGCCAGATGCCGTTGGCCAGCAGGCTGATGTCCATTGCGCCATTGGCGCCGGCAAGCTTTGAAAAGGCTTCGACCATGCCAACCACAGTCCCCAGAAGCCCAAGCAGGGGGGCTGTGGTGGCAACGGACGATAGGAAATCCAGGCGTTTGCCAAAGGCGAACAGGATCTCCTTGGCAGCCATGGCTGCCCGTTCTTCACGCTGTTTTACCGATCCTTCCCACACAAGCGTTTCAAAAAAAGGAAGAAACAAGCTCTCGTTTTCCTGGAGCTCGGCAAAAAAGGGCCGGGCTTTGTCGTGATCCCGGAGGGTCTCTGTTGCCGGGGAAACCGGGGAAGGGAACCGGTTAAACCCGAAAAAGCAGAGTCGCTCCAGGATGACTCCCAGGGCGGGCACGGACAGGAGGATTAGGGGCCACATCATGGTGCCGCCCTGTTCTAGCAGTGTCATATGATTCTTTCCTATACCTTGAAGCTGCCCACAATGGCGTTGAGCCTTCCGGCCATGGTCTGGAGCTCTCCCGCATTGGTTTTGACCTGGTTGCTGCTGGAGGAGATCTCCTCTGCGGCCCGGCTGCCCGAGGAGGTGTGCCGGGCAATGTCAGTGGCCTGGATCACGCTCTGGCCGACGGTATCGTTCACCTCCTGGATGCCCTGGGAGGCCTGGGAGATGTTGTCGGCAATCTCTTTGGTGGCCGAGGACTGTTCCTCCACGGCCGTTGCAATGGTGGCCACAATGGTGTTTACATCGCTGATGGTCTGGCTGATCTCCACGATGCCTTTAACGGTGCCGTCGGTGGAACTCTGGATGTTGTCGATGTTGAGCTTTATCTCCAGGGTGGCGCTGGCTGTCTGATTGGCAAGGTCCTTGATCTCATTGGCCACAACGGCAAATCCCTTGCCGGCATCCCCGGCCCGGGCCGCTTCGATGGTGGCATTCAGGGCCAGCAGGTTCACCTGATCGGAGATCTCCGCAATGGTCTCTACCACCTTGCCGATGGAGTTGGCTGCCTTGCCCAGGGATTCGATCTGGGTATTGGCGTCGGCCGCTTTGACCACGGCTTGGTTGGTGATGGTCGCGGCGTTCTGGGCGTTTTTTGCGATCTCATGGATGGTGGCGGTCATCTGTTCGGCCGCTGTTGCCACCATGGCCACATTGTCCGAGGCCTGGGTGGTGGTCTGGGCTGCCCCTTGGAATCGTTCGCTCATCTCCCCTGCCGCAGTGGAGATCGTGCCAGCCCGGGTCTTGGTGGCATCGGCTTCAGATGCCATGAGGGCGGCGATTTCCGACAACTTGCCTGAGGAGAGATCCACCTGGGTGGAATGGTCCCCCAGCTGCCGGATGATGTCCTGGAGCTTGTCGAGAAAGGTGTTGAACCATCCGGCCAGCTCACCGATCTCATCGGTTGAATTGATCTCGATCCGTTTGGTCAGATCTCCTTCTCCCTGGGCAATGTCCTTGAGGGCTGCCACGGCCTGGTTTACCGGATTTTCAACGATGCGGCGGCACAGGATGAAGAGACAGGCTCCGAAACAGACGAGAAAGAGGCTGCTTGCACCGGCCACCAGGGTCAGGAAGTGCCTGGAGGTTTCCATGATCTCTTTCCGGTCCTGGGAAAACACCATGTACCATTTGTGGAGCAGTTTATCCTCGGGCAGGTTGATCCTGCGGGAGATGTAACTGCGCTCTTGTCCCTTGAAAGCCGCTGTAAAACGGGTGTTTCCGTTAAAAACCTGTGCAGTTATGGGGGCAATGGTTGTTTTTGACTCTTTGTTGAGGATGAGTTTGGGGTCGGGATGGGCAAGGATCATGCCCCGGTCATCCACAAAAAAGAGGTGGCCGGTTTTACCCACGGTGACGGAGTTGACAAAGAGGTCTGTGAAATAACTCATCTGGGGCGCCACCAGGGCTACGCCCACCAGGTCTCCCCGGCTGTTTTTCACTGGGGATGAGATGACGAAAATGGGATTTCCCCTGAGGATGCTGGGGTAGACCTGGCTGATGAAATATGGTTTTCCGCCATAGATCGCCTTGATAAAGCTTGCCTTGGGACTGCATTTTCCGATGGTCTTTCCCTCCACCGTGTCCGTGAAAAACTGACCGTCCCCCACGGTTCGTTCTTGGTTGCCCACCTTGATCATGACCGAAGCGCCTGGTGCCATTTTGGATACCAGGGGAATGTTTTCATAAAAGGGAAACCGCTGGTGAATACTTTGGGTGTAGCGCTGGGCTGCTGCCACATACTCGCTGTTCTCCGGATGTTCACACGCCCTGACCACCTGGGGGGCTTCCGCGATCATTCCCGCGATGCGCACCTGGTCCGCGATCCAGTTTTCAAGGGCAATGCCGGTCTGCTCCGTGGCCTGGTGGCCCACATTGATCAGGGCCTTTTCCTGATTCTTTTTTTCAACCCCGTAGATGGTGAGGGTCAGGGCCGAAAGAAACAGGATCAGCAGGGGGGCTGTCCACTTGATGAACCGAAATGAGATGCGGGTTTTTGGGTTGTTCTTCATCGTGTTGTCCCTTCTTTGTCTATTCGAAATTTTGGTTAAAACTTCTGTCCAGGTCTTGACCGATAATCACAAGAAAGCGTTCATGGGTGTCCGTGGCCTGAAGGGGTGAAATATTACAGGTGCCGGGTGCATACTGAAACACCATGGGCCCTTGTTCGGTGTTGAATTCCACAATGCCCTTGACCCTCAGGATCTTTTCTCCCCCGGCTTCAATGGCGGTTATCAGGGTGTTCTTGTCCAGGGGGGCTGTAAGTTCCATCAGCCGGGTTTCGATCCGGTCATCCTGGTGGGTTGCCTTTAACCCGGTTCCAAGGCTGCCGAACAGTGGTCGTTTGGGCGGATTCCGGAAATTGATCCCATAGAGGGCGGCCGGGTGGATGTCGCCGTGGCTGGTTCTGTGGATGGCTGCCACGGGATTGAGGCCGCGAATGCGCTGTTCCAGGTGCTCAATGGTATCTGGCCGGGCAAGGTCACATTTGTTGAGCAAAATCACATCGGCCAGCCGTACCTGGTCCCGGGCCACCTCAAAGCGGTCCAACGCCCGTTCTCCTGCCAGGCTGTCCATGAGGGTGGTGACGGAGGCAAAGGTCAGGAGGTCGGAGAGGTCGTCGATCTCCCGGAGAATGTTGGCTGGATTGGCAAGACCGGTGGTTTCCAGCACCACAAAGTCGGGCTGGAACCGGTCCATGATATCGGACAGGGCCGTGCGCAGGTTGCCGGCAAGGGAGCAGCAGACACACCCTTCATCCATTTGGGTGACGGCATAGGTTTCGTCCAGAAGCCTTGCGTCCAGGCCTTTTTTCCCGATCTCGTTTTGTACCACCGCAACAAAGCTGTTGTTGGCGGTCTGGGCCTGGATAAAGGTGTCGAGGAAGGTTGTTTTTCCGGCACCCAGGAAGCCGGTGAGCAGGATGAATCGTGGCTTGTCCGTGATTCCCATGGCTCGTTTGTCAAGGCTGTTTTTGGCCCCTGGCAGATCCGGGCGCCACCAGGGCTCGTTTTTATGGGATTCGGGCAGGGGATTTCCCTGGCGCCAGGCGATCTCTTTTGGTTCCTCCCAGTCAAACGCCCCTGGGTCGGCACCGTCGGTAAAATACCCAAGGGTCAATCGATGCTCCAGGCTTCCATGGCAGAGGAGGGACGGCAGGACCGCGGTTCTTTTCTGGGTGTAAAACTGGTCCGGGGCAGCGGAAAGGGTGTAGGAAAAGGAGGCGGCAAGGGCCCGGAAGAAGGGCATGACAATGTCCAGGGCGGCCAGATCCTGGTCGTTTTCGCCGGGGGCCACCGCTTCAATTTCTCCGTTTGGTGTGTTAACGATAATGCCTGTTTCAGAAACCCAGCCCAGGCGATCCTTGGCCGCCATTGCCAGGAAGGGGCCAGCTTCCTTTGAAGGAATCCAGGCTTCGATGAATCCCATATGGAACAGGGGCAATAGATGGGGATGGCGGGAAAACGTTCTGACCTTGTCCATGAAGTCGGGCTTCAGGGCTTCAATACCGGCCTGGATGGAGAAGGATTCCAGGAGCGCCTCATCCGGGGCTGGAAAATAGCAGAGGGAGAAGCAGGCTTTTGGGTCAGGGCTCGGACAGCTGTCTAAGGGCAACAGCCCATAGACCCCTGGCATGGCATTCAGCCGGGCCGTGAGGGTGCCGGGCCTGGCGTCCGGGGTGACCACCTCATGGATGCCGCACCACCCTAATCGGTGGCGGACTCCGGGGATCTGGTTTGAGCGGACAAGGGCTGCCCGCACCAGTTCAAAGGCTGCCTCCCTGGGCGTTTCAAGGGCCGAGGGAGGCACTAGGGCAGTCAGTGATACATTGGCTGTGGAGGATGTTTCACACATTACTTTAAATCTCAGTAGCGTTTCCCGGACCCTTGCCCAGGGGGCTTTGGCCCGGGAAACTGGGGTTAGCCAAAGGTTATGGTATCACCATTGCCCAGGTAAGCCTTGTCCTTTGAACGGAACCGTGCGGTTCCTTCGATCACAGGGTAGCCCTGGCTGATGAACTTTTTGGCACAGAGAACGCCGGTGCAGTGGTTGCAGCCGATGCGCTCGAATCCGTACCGCTCAAGGGAGATCACAAGGTCGTCGTACTTGGGATCCCAGTCGTCAAAGGGGGAGATGTGCAGCCCCCCGTAGATGCCGTGGCACTGGTCATTCTCATACTTGATCTCATTGTAGGCGGTTTCGGCAAACCGGATGATCCCCTGGTGGCAGCAGCCGGTCACCGAGACAAGTCCCTTGTCCTTGATGTTGAAGTAGAGGGACTGCTCTCCGTAGACCCGGCAGATGATGGGGATGGGAAACACATAGCTTGCCATGCCCGGGATCTGCTTGCACAGGCCGTTCTTTACCTCGATGAGCTTGCCGGTGTGCCCGGAGTCCTTGATGTATTGCTTACCTTCGGGATAGAATCCTTCGGGAATGTAGATGGTGATGGTGGGATCGTATTTCAGGGTTACGGGAAGTCCCCAGTAGTGGTCAAAGTGCTCGTGGGAGATGAACAGGGCCTCGATCTCCCTGTTTTCGAGCATCTTGTCGATGCCCTCCCGTTTAAAACACTCATCCATCCACTTGTAGGACCAGCCTGAATCCAGGAGGAATTTGCGTTTATTGCCGTCCAGCTCCTCCACCTCCAGCAGGCAGGAGTAGCCCCCGGCATTGTCCGGGTTGACCGAGTTTTCCTGGGCGATCTCCCATGCCTTGTCCAGATCATGGGGCAGGTATTGCTTGATCTTTGCAATGCCGTCGGCATAGGAACCCTTGCCAAGGCCGTTGCCGTTGCCAAAGGGGGCCCAGTTGTAGGAATATTGGTCCACCAAAAGGCCGCCTGCGCCTTTGATGTCCCCCACCAGGGTCTGGTTGTCAAACCAGCTGGTTTCCGAGATGTTGGTGACCTTCACGCTCCGGCAGGTGCCGATATCTGTCATTTTGCGCTCTGTCTTGGAAAAGAGCGCCTTTCTGGCACCGGAGTAGGAGTAGGCTCCCATGGCGCCCAGGACGCCGATGCCGGTGCCGGTGATGGCCCCTTTTAGAAAATCACGTCGTTTTATGGTATCAGACATGTGGTTCTCCTGTTTGTCTATTAGTTTTTCGGGATAATGTCGATGATCTCATACAGCGCAGGCAGGGCCCGGACCGTCACCACATAGAAGAGGACACCCATGGCAAGGCCTGCGCCCATGCCGGTGACAAATTTCGGGGTGAACCGTATGTCATCGATCTGGGCCTGGGCGGCGTTGCGGTCCGCCTCGATCTCATGGGCGGTCTTTGGCACCATCTTCCAGGCAGGCCAGTTGTCCATGAACCAGTGGTGGGCCAGCCAAATATTGATCAGCCAGATGGTGGGGATCATGGGGAACTGCTGGGGATGGGAAAATCCCTTTTGGGTCCCGAGAAAGAGATGGGAGGTCTTGTAATAGGCAATATAGAGAACAACGGCGGCAACCAGGCAGACAATGGTCCGGGTGGCGACATTGACCGGCATGGAGAACTTTTTCGGCCAGTTGTCGCAGTAAAAGCTCAGGAACAGGGCCGGTACGAGGAAGAAGATGGCCATCTCCCCCACGTGGAGCCATCGCCAGTCCGGTGAAAATGCGCGCCGGGTGCCCCGGATCGCCTCTCCCCAGGTGAGTTCCTGGGCAAAGTAAAGGAAGAAATGCATGGCCAGTGCAATGAGGATGATGCCGAAAAACGTGGCAAACCGTCGGAGCCAGTCGTTCTTGATGAGATTAAAGGGATAGCGCTCCCAGATGGTCTCAACCAGCCACACCACCACGGTGCAGCACATGATCCAGGAGACATGGAAGTTGCCGGAAACGGTGTCTGCAAACTTCTCCCAGTAGGGCGGGGCAATGGAGGTGAAGTATTGCCAGGGGTGGTAGAGGATGCCCATGTGGGGGTGCATGGTGACAAAATAGACAATGGTGGAGAGGAAAAAGGTGATGGTGAGGATGGAGAATCCCCGGGCCGGTTGCGGCATCTTGTGCCAGGGGGCGTTTTCCATGGCCACGACCCAGGCAGGCGACAGCCAGGAGGCAATGGCGGCAAACATGAGGATCGCAAGTGCAGAGTATTCTGCGGCAAAAAAGCTGGTGATCCCGTCAAGTTTTTCCAGCTGCTCAGGGTTGAAATAGGCCAGGCCGTAATTGCCTAAAAATCCTTCGAAAAATCCTTTGACAAGGATCAGGAGAATGGCCACCGATATCAGGGTCAGCACTGCTCCTTTTACAAGGGGGTGGGTGGTCTCGAGCCATTTGCGCTTAAAGGGCCAGAAATCAAAAAGATAGACCATCCAGATCATCATGATGAGCCACCAGCGGCAGTACATGTATCCGCTATAGGGGGTGTACATGCGCATGATGCCCCGGGGATCCTGGAAGATCCACCATGTTGCGTAAAAAACCGTCAGGGTCAGCAACAGACTGACCAGTGCGGGGATTGGGCCGGACCATCTCTTGACAAGCTTTCGCTCTTCAAGGTAGTGTTCGCCAAACCTTTCCATAAAACCTCCTGATTCGTATTAGGGGTTGTGTTGGGTTAGGGGCGGAGCGCCCGATTGCGAGTCCTGCGCTCTGCCCTGCTTCAATTTATCTTCTCTCTTTTGGGACGTTTCTCTTTGGGAAACCCTTGGTCAGGTGCCCGGGCCGTGCATGGCAGCCTCCAGGGCTTCAAGTACCCGGTCCCGGTCTGTCCGGGGATCGAGTCCAAGCCGTTGGGCTTCCATGGCCAGGAGTTCAGGGGGGAGATCCGACAGGATACTCGGCGCCATCTCGCCTGGATCATGACCGTTATCAACACCATCGTCCAACCCGCCGGCGAGGGTTTGAATGGTTTGGGATGCTTTTTGGAAGATTTTTTTGAAAAATTCCCTTCGTTCAAGGCCTTCGGTCATGGTGCCTCCTTGTTGAACCGATCCCGGATGGTGTCCGGAAGGATTTTTTCCTGGGGACCCAGCACCTTGCACAGGTGGCGCACGTATTCCAGGGTGACCTGCTTTGCCCCCTCCGGGTTGTGTGCCTTCAGGGCGTGCAATATGTTGACATGGTCTGCAAAGAGCTGTTCCTGCTTTTTCCGGTTGATTTCAAAAAAGCGCTTGAACGGCTCCATGTCCACGGAACAGATTTGCTCCATGATGGTGACCATGAAGCTGTTATTGGTGCCAAAGGCCACGAGCCTGAAAAAGGAGAGGCTCTCGGTCCACACCCGGTGGGGATCTTTAGAGAAAAGGCTCTGGCCCAGGGCCACGTTGCGTTTCTGCAGCTCGTCAAGCTGGGCCGCATTGATGCGAAGGGCGGCCAGCTCCACCATCAGGGGGAAGAAGAGAAGGGCGGTTTCCAGCTGGTCTGCCACCCGTTTTTCCGGGGGGGGGCTGTTGTCATCCAAAGGAAGGCTTTCAGGGGTGAAAAAACCGGGCCGAAGAAAGGTGCCGCTGCTTTTTTTTATGTGGATCAGTCCCCGGCCTTCCAGGGTGTGAAGTAATCGTCTCAGGGAGTTGCGGCCCACCTTGAACTCCTGGGCCAGCTGACGTTCGGCAGGAAGGCGGTCGCCGGGCTTGAGGTCGAGTTCGTTGATCAACACCTTTAATTTTTTTAACAGCGTGTGTTGCATGGTCTGCCTTCCTAAGCGTATCGTAGAATGCGATAATGAAAATTGTTAAATATTGGTATATTCAATTATCCAGAAAGACAAACCATGTCAAGGGAAAAAAGGGGTAATCGCTTAAAATAATTGGATTTTGGTGCTACCAATTTTCAAAAAACAGCACCATGTTTAGAGGCGAAAAGAAGGGCAAAGGCACTAACGACGATGGTGTCGTCGCCAGGCCCGGATCGCCGTGTTGATGGTCTGGAACAGGGGCAGAAAATCATCCGTGGTCCTGCCCTCAAAGTGGCCGGGGGTGGTGGCGCAGAGGACGAGCACGGTGCGCAGCACCCTGCGGCTGTAAAACGGCATGGCAAAATAGGAGCGGATGCCCCGGGGAACAAACAGGGCCCAGTCAATGGGTTTGATGCTGTCCTGGGTGTCATCCACCACCAGGTGGTCCAGGGCGTAGCGGTTGATGTCCTCGGCAATGGTTCCCTTGTAAGAAAAGGTGTCGTCCTGTTTGCTCCCGGGAAACGGGACACCGGCGCCATAGACCGTTACCATGTTCCGGCGCACATGGACATCGGAGAAAAGGATCCCATCACACTGTGCTGAAACCATTGGGTTGGCAAGGCAGGTCTCCATGATCTCGTTCATGTCATGGAGGGGGGTAAGGGATCGTACCAGGGCTTCCATGTCCTGGGCGCTTGAGGCGGATACCGAGGGATCCGGCGCCTGGCTCACCTGGGGGTTCTGAAGGGAGAATCGAATCAGCCGGCGTTCTTTATGCACCAGGTAGCGCACCACGGTTTCCGCAGTGATCACATTTTTTCCGTCGGTTGAAAGGTACTCAAGCTTGCCCATCCATTTTCTGGACAACGGCAGTTCCTTTAGCATGGGGGCCAGGGGGTGCTTCAGGGGATGGCAATGGAGTTCTTGGAAGGGCAGATTCCTGAAATCCGCTTCAGTGAGGCCGAACAGTTCTTTTGCCCCAGGGTTGGCGCAGATGACCCGCTGGCCGTCATATTCCACAAGGAGCACGGGGTTGTCAGCATCCTCGATCATCAGTTTCAGTTCCAGGTCACGGCCCAGCACCCCCTTGATCACCGCCACCGTGTCGTCCGCGTTGAGGAGATAACCGTAGTAGTAGCGGGGATCTTTCAGGTTGATGGTGCCGGTGAGCTTGAGCCAGGAGATGGCGGCGCCCTTTGTCTTTACCCGGAAAATCGTTGCCGCGTTTTTTCCCTCCTTGACCGCCTCCATAAAGGTCTCGAGCATGTGACGATCCTCGGGCAGAAGCACCTTGTTGCGATATTCCATGTTCTTGAGCAGGAGGGTGCCGTCCACCCCCGGGGCAACATCGGTGTTGCCGTTCAGAAATTCGATGCGGGCCCTGGCGATTTCAATACGCCACAGCAGGGCGGGAAAGTCATTGATAAAGCTATAGAGGTCGTCTACGGGGATCTCCTGGGATTCTTTTTTTGAATGGGTCAAGGTGTCTTCCAAGTGGTTGTCGTGGGGGTGAAGGTCGCCCCTGCCAGGGTGGGGGATCTCCACGAATGTCAATGATCTGCCTGGCCAGGATCTGTCCCATTCATACCGAAAATGGGGGGGGATGTAAATCATTTACATGGGGTGGGTTCATCAGAAGAGAAAAAAGGTGAAACAGGCCGGGAAAAATAAATGGGATCATCTAATCATAATCTAACATGGGTTCCCTATTAATGATTGACTTTGCCCGGTGAATACGTACAATTACATGAAATGAAGGCCATTTTTTAATGATGAAGACCCTCCAGGCCATCTCTCTCGGGCTTTTGAAAAAAGAGATATTTGGTTTCTCAAAGATCGTTGTCGTCACCCTGGCATCCTTGAAAGAGCAGTGGAAGCGGGAGATAGAAAAGTTTTCCCATGAAAAGGCAGTGGTGATTGCCGGCAATCCCTTACAGCGAAAAGCCGGTTATTTCAATGATGACTGCCTGTTCAAGATCACCAATTATGAAGCCGTTCTGAGGGATGTCACCATCCTGTCAAGTTACAATCCGGATATCATCATCCTTGACGAAGCCCAGCGGATCAAAAATTTTTCCACGAAAACCGCGGATGCAGTCAAGCGAATTCCCAAGCGCCACGCCATTGTGCTCACTGGAACGCCCCTGGAAAACAAGCTCGAGGATGTCTATTCCATTGTCCAGTTCCTTGATCCCTATCTGTTGACACCCCTGTGGAAGTTTGCGGCAGACCATTTTCTTCTCCTGAAAAATAAAAAAAGCTACATCGCAGGTTACAGAAACCTCGACCTGCTGAAGGATAAATTAAAGGGGATCGTGATCCGGCGAAAGAAAGAGGATGTGCTCAAGGATCTGCCGGATGAGGTGGTCAATAACTACTATATAGATCTTAACCCGGAACAGCTGGAAATGCATGGGGGGTATGCCCGTTCCCTTATGCCGCTGATCAATAAAAAATATCTCACCCCCATGGATCTGCGAAAGATCCAAGTGCTGCTCCTTCGCATGCGAATGGTCTGCGATTCAACCTATCTCATTGACAGGAAGACCTATATATCTCCCAAGCTCAAGGAACTGGACGGTATCATTGATGAGCTTGTGGTCCAGAACAAGAGAAAGATGGTTATCTTCAGCGAATGGACAACCATGACGTTTCTCATTGCAAAGCACCTTTCAGACATGGGCATCCCCTTTGTCGAACTCTCAGGAAAGGTGCCTGTTAAAAAACGCCAGGCCCTGATCGATGAGTTTACAAACAATCCGGCATGCAGGGTATTTTTGTCCACGGACGCAGGGGGCACCGGACTCAACCTCCAGGCCGCCGACTGTGTGGTGAATTTCGAGCTTCCGTGGAATCCCGCAAAGATGAACCAGCGCATTGGACGGGTGAGCCGGATCGGCCAGGAGAGTGGCTGCATCAATGTGATAAACCTGATCGCAAAAAACAGCATTGAAGAGAGAATCCTTGCCGGTATCCAGCTCAAGACTGATCTTTTCAAGGGCGTGTTTGATGATGACGGCCCGGATGCGGTAGAGTTCTCCCGGGAAAAAAGAGACGAGATGCTCAACCGGTTAAGGGCGATGATGGGGGATGCGCCTGAGCCTGAAGGATTTGTTTCATCAGCTCCCGAGGAGATACCTGAGGATACGCCCTGTTATCTCAACCCCGAGGTGCTTGACAGGGCGGAGGAGACGGTGGAAGCGGATGGCCAAGGTTCAAAGGGTGTTTTTGACGGCCAGGCCCCGGAAAAGATAGAAACGGTCCTCAACTCCGGATTGGAGTTCATTGGGGGGCTCATGGAGATGGCAACGGGTCGGAAAATGGAGCGGTCAAATGATCAGGAAAAGATGATCCAAATAGACCGCGAGACCGGGGAAGTGACCATGAAGTTCAAGCTTCCGGGCTTTTAGCAGTATTCTTGCGCACTCGTACCCTACCCCTGGTCAGAGGTCGAGGACGCAAGCCCCTTGGTGTTCATGTCGCAAACAGGAATCCGTGCTGACAATGAAAATCGGTTGAAAAAATAGAATAGAGCAGGCATAGCATTCGTTATGCCCACTCTATCCATTTTCTTTGACGGCGCTTCTTAGTTCTGAATTTCGTGTTGTTTTGGCAAGAAACTCAGATAACCTGATTTGGTTCTGGCTTGACCAGGTTAGGCTGCTTTGTAGACGCCCCGTTTTACTTTTTCAATCTGCCCAAGCTTGTGCAGTCTGAAAATGATATTCCGGATTTTCTTATCATCAAACTTTGTTTCGGCCTTGATCTTTTTGAAATCCGCACCCTCTTCTTGGGCTTGAATGACTTCAAGGACTTTGTCTGATGCAGCTTCCTTCTTTTTTCCTGGTGCAGCCTTTTTCTTTTTTGCTACGACCGCCTTTTTCTTTTTCGCTGGTGCAGGTGCCGCCTTTGTCTTTTTCGCTGGTGCAGGCTTTTTCGTTGCCACTGGTGCGGCTTCTTCTTTTACCACTGCTACAGCTTCTTTCTCTTCCACTACTACCGGTGCTTCTTTTTTCGCTGCTACCGGTACTTCCTTTGCAGGCTCAGCTTTATCAGTGGCTGTTGCTTTAAGAAGCAACTTCTCAATTCGTTCAATTTTATCGTTCAGCACCTCTATATCATTTTTAGATGGAATTGAGAGGGCTTCCCTGAACGATTTGAACAGTTCCTCAATCATAGCTATCTCTAAGCTTTTATTTGTCATGTTTTGCTTTGCTCCGTTGAAATTAAAAGTTCGAGTATAACATATTGCGCAAAAAATAACTTGTCAAGTTTTTAGAGGGGTAAAACTAAGAAAAACTAGGGCTTCAGGTCAATATCTTTGGCCGATTTGATTTGATTGTCTTATTCAATTAGTATTGTGGTACACCCATCGGGCTATCCCCCTGTGTCAGGATAGTTGTCACCTCGAATGAACGTTAAAAGCTGGGGGCATTGAGGTGATAATGATGGGGTACT
>JAEINR010000014.1 GCA_016342325.1 Desulfobacterium sp. | reverse complement strand
TTGAAGTCGGTTGTTCTCCAATTTAGCAGGAAATGTCCAAAAAAACATGCTCAAAAATAAATTTTTTCCGAGGTCTGCAGTTATGTTGAGTTCCTGTTTTCCGAGTACACCCTGGACCCTTTGCTGATCCGGGTTCATTTCAATCAGGATGGTCTCGGCATCAGGGAAACACTGGAACAGAAGTATGGTGCCCCTGAGACCCTGGACTGGGATAAGCATCAGCCCCTTGCAACAGCCCTTTACTGGAAAAACAATCGTAACCTGCTGATCCTGTCCACGATACCCGACCAACTAGGACGGCCTACCTACCAGATAAATATCTATTTTGCTGACCGGTTTAAAGATCTGCTTGAGACCGAGTCAGTCCTCAAACAGACAAAAGAGGGACTGACCCCGGTTGAGAAGAAAGCCTTCTGATGCAACCCGGCCTGCCAAAAACAGATCCTACCCGTTAGCAATAATTTCAGGAGAGAACCATGCTTAAACGCTTCAGCCTTGCCAAAAAAATATCCGGTGGTTTTGTCATCATCCTTATCCTGTTGATTGTGCTTGCATTTGTGGGCCGGGTGGGACTGACCCGGGTGGTTGCAAAGGTGGACGCATCAAATCAATTCCAGCTTATGGTGGGCCATATCCTGGATGCCCGGCAAAACGAAAAACAGTTTATCCTGACCAATGCCCCCCCAGCAATGGAGACGGTCGTAAAAGATATTAAACGCCTGAAACTTGAGGCACAAGCGATTGCCGGAGCCCCGGGTGACAACGGGATCAAAGAGCAGGCAAACAACATCATGAAAATGTCCGACACCTATGCCCGGGCCTTTGGCGAATATGTGACCCTTGCCCAAAAAAAAGACGCCCTCATGGCAGACATGAACCAAAAGGCCAGCGCAGCACTGAAGATCACCTCGGGCATACGGGACAGGCAAAAGGCAAAATACGATGCACTTAAGGACGAGAGTGAAACAAAAATCTCCCAAATGCGCCAACGGGTGGTGTATGCGGACGAAATAAAGGATAATTTCCTCCAGGCCAAGGGGTATAGGATGGTGATGTCTTCCGCAAAGACCGTCAACATCTCCATGATGACCGAGTGGAAAGGGCACCACGATGTCATTAAAAGGGACCTTGAAAGAATGGCCCCCCTCATGGTTGAGCCCATTTCAAAGGAGCGCCATGCAACGGTCATCTCCGCCCAGAATGAGGTCATTGAAAAGGGGATCCTTTTTTTTAAACATAAAGCCCATGAAAACAACCTGGCCCTGATCAAAGCGGTGACGGCCATGCACATGGCAACCGTTACCTTTCAGCAGGAGATGCAGGAGCTGTTGGAATTTTATATGGAGGATGTCCAGATTTTTTCAGACCAGATGATGGAGCTCTCCTCCGGTGCAGACCAGATCGCAAAGATCCTTTTAAACACCCGGATCATGGAAAAAGAGTTTATCCGGACCGGGGATGAAACAATTTCCCAGCAGATCATCCGGAACATCGTCTCCATCGACACTGCCATCACAGGGATAAAGACAACGATTGATGAGGCGGAAAAGACAAAACCCCTTGATCGTATTCAAGATGCCGTCCATGTCTATATCAGCTCTTTTAAAACCTATACCGAACTGATGAAAAGCCAGGGCATGGCCAAGGCTCAAATGGAATCCGCTGCATCGGAAATTGAGGCCATATGCCTGAAGGCCAAGGACGCCATGCACAGCCAGATGCAGGCCCAGATTGTTATATCTAAAGCATCCATAACCATTGTCAGCCTCTGCGCCGTCATCTTTGGAATCTTAATTGCGTTGGGCCTTGCAAGAATCATTATCAGACCCATTCAAACGGTGGTCGCGGCGTTAAAGGACATTGCAGAGGGAGACGGAGACCTTACCCAACGCATCGAGATTGACACCAAGGATGAAATTGGAGAGCTTGCCAAATGGTTTAATGCCTTTATCTCCCGGCTCAACCACATCATTGTGGATATTGGATCAAACGCTGAAATCGTGAGCGCTTCATCCGGAGAACTTCTGGCAGTTTCAGAATATATGGCAGATGATTCAGCGGACCTTGCATCACGGTCAAACGCAGTTGCTAGGGCCACCGAAAAAATGAGTTCCAGCATGAATTCCGTGGCCGCCACAAGTGAAGAGGCCGCCACAAATCTCAGGACCGTCGCCGATGCAGCAGGAGAGATGAAGCAGACCCTTAACGAAGTCGCACAAAACTGTGAGCGGGCCAGAACGGTTTCCGAGAATGCCGCGGTAAAGGTGAAAACAGCATCGGATCGAGTGGAGAAACTGGGATCATCTGCCAGGGAGATCAACACGGTGACCGAGCTGATCACAGAGATTGCCGCCCAGACAAACCTTCTGGCGCTGAACGCCACCATTGAGGCGGCCCGGGCCGGAGAAGCAGGAAAAGGGTTTGCCGTGGTGGCAGGTGAAATAAAGGGACTTGCCGCACAGACCTCAAACGCCACCCTGAATATCCAGGAAAAGATAGAAGGGATCCAAGCATCTACCGATGATACGGTAAGGGATGTAGAACTGATTACCAAGGTTATTTCCGAGGTGACAGAAATTGTATCCGCCATTGCTGCGGCAGTGGAAGAACAGTCTGTATCCGCCACAGAAGTCGCCGAGAATATCGACCAGGCATCAACCGGAATCAACGAGGTCAATGGAAACATCGCCCAGAGTTCCCAGGTTTCCACAGAAATTTCTAAAGACCTTCACAGGGTCAATGGGTTGTCGGGAAAAATGACGACACGGAGTGGTCAGATGAAGAAAAACGCCCAGGAGCTGTCTTTCATCTCGGGTCAGCTAAGGGATATGATCGGGGTTTTCAAGATCTCTTTGGCAGACGCCGGGATGGAAGATGCAACAGAAATCGATGCCGAAGAGATTCCTGATCTCATGCCCTGGGGGGACAGTTTAAAGCTTGGCATCAAACAGATTGACGAACAACACAAAGAGCTGGTGAAAATGATCAACGCGCTCCACCGTGCCATGAAAATGAAAATCGGCGCCAAGGAGTCCGGTAAGATTTTGGTGCGCCTGGCCGATTACACGGTCTATCATTTTAAGCACGAAGAAGATCTTTTTGACCAACACCTCTACCCTGACAGGGGTGACCATAAAGAGATCCATGGGATGCTCGTGGATAAGGTGGTTGGATTCAAGACAGAGTTTGAGGAGGGCAGGGCCGCCCTGTCCATGGATCTCATGCGTTTTTTAACCGATTGGCTCCGGGAGCATATCATGAAAACGGACAGGGCCTATGCCCCTTTTTTTATTGAAAAGGGGATCGACTGATCCCCGTAATGCCTGGGACCGTGTCCACCATTTTGGCGAACATCAGCGATCCATGGGTGGGCAGCATTCTCCCCTATTCAACCTCTTTTTTTTTTAAAAGACAGGTGGGAATAACTATATTTTAAATGTTCCCACCAGACCTTTTAACTGACCGGCAAGCGCCATCAGTTCCCCGGCGCTGGTATTGACCTTGTCACTGACGGAAGTCATGTCACCCGCCGTATGATTCACATCGGCAATATCCTTGGCAATGAGGCCTGCCACATCCGAGCTCTGGACGACCTTTTCATTTACCTCCTGGATACCCATGGATGCCTGGGCAATGTTGTCGGCAATCTCCTTTGTGGTTGCTGACTGCTCTTCAATGGCTGCGGCAATGGTTTCAACAACCTGGTTCACCGTGTCAATGACCCCTGTAATCGCCTCGATTTCCACGACACTTTCGTTGGTTGAGCTTTGAACCCCTTCAATACTTGCCTTTATGGCCTGGGTCGATGCGGAGGTCTGGCTGGCCAGGACTTTAATCTCTTCGGCAACCACAGCAAAGCCTTTGCCCGCCTCTCCAGCCCTGGCAGCTTCGATGGTGGCATTCAGCGCCAGAAGATTGGTCTGGTTGGAAATATCGGCAATGGTCTCTGTCACCTTACTGATCTCCGTTGCCGCCCTTCCAAGGGCATTGATTTTTTCGGAGGCGCTCTGGGACTTTTGAACGGCATCAAGGGATATGGATCTGGCTTTCTCGGAATTGACGGCAATTTCATTGATGGTTGCCGTCATCTCTTCCGTGGCCGTGGCCATGGTGTTGACATTGGTTGAGGACTGCTCAGTTGCCGCCGCAACCGAAGTCATATTCGTACTCATCTCCTCTGCGGCGGCTGACACGGAGTCGGATCGGTCAGAGGTCGCTCCGGCACCCTTTGACATCTGGCCGGCAAGGCCGGTTAAATCCTGGGCCGAGGCCCCCAATGTGTCGGAATTTTTGGCAATTTCCCGGATGATATTCTGCAACTTGTCCATAAAGGTGTTGAACCATCCGGCAAGTTCCCCAAGCTCATCTTTTGTAACAACATCCAGGCGCTGGGTCAGATCCCCTTCCCCCTCGGCAATGTCCTTTAACATGGAACTGGTCGCTTTAATCGGGGCTGTAATGGAGCGAATCAAAAAGAACGAGGCGGCGATCCCCAACACAAAACCGGCAAAAACAAACATGAGAATCATGCGCTTTCCGTTTCCGGTCGCGCTGTTAAGAAGGTCTAGCGTTTTAGACGAAATTGTGTGCATCAGATGATTGGCAGACTCAACAGTGGTGCCGGCCTCTTTGGCATGGTCTTCTGCAGCCGTCAAGTTCTCTGCATAGGCAGTCCAGCTGCCGATGTAATTGGTGGCCGCGTTTTTAATGCCATCCGTTGCGGAAACCAATCCCAAAACCTGGTTCAGTGATTCCAGGGTTGCCTGGGCGCCGGTTTTAAAGTGCATGTGGTAAAGAGAACTCAAGCGGGCTTTCATCAGAAGTTTTTCAACCTGGCCGATATCTTTTAACGAATCCAGGCCGTTTTGGACGACTGCATCCATGGCTTCCGTGGCTTTTTCAATATCCTCAATGTAAACACCCGCACAGATGACCAGGTCCCAGGGCTTGAAATATCGGCCAATGGTGACCTTGGGAAAAACAGCATCGCCCATGTCCGGTTTAGTCCAATAGTATTCAGTGGTCGACAGGCCGTCCCGAACGGCACCGTCCACAACCCCTTTCATAAAGGTTGCACCGGTTTTTTTATCCTTTATTTTGCTGAAATCCATGCCCTCCAGTTCCCGTCTGGATCCATGGGCCACAAGCGCGTAATTGCTTTTAACAGCAAAGAAATAATTGCCCCCGGCAAAATGGAGATTCCGAACGGCTTCCAGGGCCTCTGCCTCTGTTTTTCCGGTCTTATGATAGAATCGGATGGTATCCAGGGCAATACTTACGATGTCAGCCAGGGCATTGTTGGAGAACGCTTTCAAAGACTTTTCGCTGTCGACTAAAATGGCTTCTCTGATTTTCTCTTCTGCCTTTAAGGTCTCAGCATCCGAGATTTGGGTCATGAGGGCGGCATTGGTCTTCAGGTCGTTCAACAACAGCTTGTTCTTCTCGGTAATCTCCATCAGTTGAGAGACGATCTTAAGGTAATGATCTTTACCCTCATAAAGGGGGTCAACATTGACATGGCCGTTGGCTGATCTCTTTAACGTGTCAATTTTACCGGCCATGGCAGAGACCGTCTCCTGTATGGCATCGTAGTCTTCCCGGGCGCCACTGTTTTTGTATCGTTCCTGTAAATTAAGCGTTTTCAGCAGATCCATCTCCAGATCCATGGCCGCAACTTCAGTATCGGTAACCTTAACCACCTTACCCAAGCTTACGTACCCCGTTATTCCAACCACAACGGAAATGACCAAAACCAGTGCAAAGCCTAGAACAAGCTTTGTTTTTAAACCTATTCGGACAAACATTTTAACACTCTCCTGTAATAGAACAATTCTCGTACGTTACGATGGTTCCGATCATGATGGTCACAGAAGCAGCGGTGAATAATTATCCTTTCCAGTCCAGGAATGACCGTGGGCAACCTACCACAACGTGGTCTTTCAGGTCAACCAGAACAGGCAGGAGTCCTGGCACCAAATGGGGAAATGTCCGACAAAAACCGGCTAGGCGCAGGAACATTCCTTATATCTTGGTTTGTGCCACATAGACGGCACCCTCGGACGATCCGCCTGTTATTGGATTTTTAAACTCAATGGTGTGGGACTCGGCCGTTGCAAACACCTTGGCCAAATGGTTGGTAAAAGAGGCCTCCGGGAACCCGTCGGCCCAGAGGGCAAATACACCGCCCGGCTTTAAATGCTGGGCCAGTTCCCCAAGTCCCTCCTCACTATAGAAACGCGTGTTTGTCTGGTGTAATACCCGGGTGGGGGTGTGGTCTATATCCAGAAGAATGGCGTCATGCTTTTTTTCAGGATACACCGGGTCAAAGCTTTTCGACACGTTGCGGGACAGGGCAAAAAAATCAGCATGCACCAGTTGGCAACGGGGATCTTCTGTCAAAACCTTGCCCAGGGGGACAAGCCCCTTCCGGTGCCACTCAATGACCCCCTCTAAAAAATCCACGACCACAAGCGAAGTGACCCGCTTATCTTCCAAGGCTGAAACAGCCGTGTAGCCGAGACCGAGACCGCCGACCACAACGTCCAGCGCTTCATTTTCCAACACGCCAAGCCCAAGCTTGGAGAGCTGGGATTCTGCCTCATGGAACAGGCTTGACATGAGAAAATCTTCGCCAAGCTTCACCTCATAGATTTCAAGGCCCCCGAGTTGGAGCAAACGGCGCCGCCGCAACATCAAATCTCCAAGAGGCGTCTGTCGAAAATCCAATTCCTCATAGTTTAAACTCATTCTTCCCCCTTCTAATAAAAAGCGCCACAGTCACCCCCCTTGGAAACGATCCTTCAAGTGGAGCACAGTGTGTTATGATTGAATTACAGTGCCTGTTGTTTTACCACCACTTCCACTTTTTTCATAGCGTAAAGCCCCCAGGGTGATGGCACCGGGACCTGCTTTCAATACCGCGATCTTGACATTTCCGCCGGCCCCGGTATGATCAGTCAATCGACACTTTAACGGCTTGAGCAAGGAGAGGGTTACGATGTTGGAAAAGAAGAATGCCGAGACAGATCCGTCAGCAACAAAGTCCGGAGTGGAAATCTCCCCCTTTTCTCCCGACCATGGAGAAATGGTGGTCGACCTCATCGTCGGCATCCAGCAAAACGAATTCAACATTTCCATCACCATCGATAATCAGCCCGATCTGTTGACGATCCCGGCGTTTTACCAGAAGGGCAAGGGCAATTTCTGGGTGGCCCTTGACCAGGGGCAGGTGGTGGGCACCATCTCCCTTTTGGATATCGGCAACGGCCAGGTGGCCCTGAGAAAGATGTTTGTTGCAAAGGAATACAGGGGAGCCGAAACAGCCACGGCCCAACGGCTTTTGAATCGGGCCTTGAACGGGTCCCGGGAACAGGGGGTTGCGGAGATTTTTCTCGGAACCACCTCAAAATTCAAGGCGGCCCACAGATTTTACGAAAAAAGCGGCTTTCTTTTAATTCCCAAGAGCCGCCTGCCCCAACGCTTTCCCGTCATGGCCGTGGATACCCGGTTTTACACGTACAAAATCCAGGCCTGAACGTCCCGGTTCACGACCCACGGCCCAGCATCCGGCCGCTTGAGAAATACGTTTCTGCCATGTGGATGTAAACCGCCTTCACATCTGCAACCCTTTAGTCCTTGTCCCCTGGGACTCACAGTTTAAGAAACATGAAGATATACGCACCGTTATTGATATCAATGGTCAGGTTCGCGCCCCGGGATTCGGCAAATACAATCCAGGCAGGTTGGTCGGTTTTTCCGCATTCAAAGGTTGGATAATAGGTTCCTTCAATTTCGTTCTTCCAGGAAAGCATCATGGGCATACTGGTTTTTTCCAGGGCAGTTTTTTTGGCCAGGTCCTGGGCTTTGGAAAAATCAAATCCCGGTTCGTCTACCTGAAGCCTTATGTATTCAACTGAGGTATCTGAGGCTTTAAGGGGTATTCGTCCCATAGGTTTTCTCCTTGGCAGGGTGTCTGATGTTGGAAGCTGATGGATTTTCGATCCTGATCGTTAAGGATCTCATCCCCGGGCTCCACCTCTGGATAAGATATCAGGTCCGCATGGTGATGGCCATAAGATAAGGAACCTTAATTGTTTTTTGGGGACCCCGCCTTTCCTTTCGCCTAAATCGGTATTACTTTTTTGGACAACCATTCTTTTATCAAGATCATGCCAGGAGGCCATCCCATGAAAGACAATGCACAGGATAGGGTCAAGGGAGGACGATATGAATAAAAACGGCCCAAAGAACCGTGGCCACGGATTTGCCATGGTGATCCTGACCCTGGTGTCGGCCGGACTCCTGTCCGGGGTGCTGTTGCCGTTTTTCTTCGAATCCCAGTCCCTGTACTATAAGTTCGGCATGGAAAAGGCCATGCTCCAGTGGGGAAAGGCTGCCGGATTTATGGCCGTTACTCTCATGGTGGTTCAGGTGGTATTGGTATCACGGTTCTCCTTTCTGGTAACATCTTTTTCCCTGGCACGATTGCTTTCCCTGCATAAATACACGGGTGTCCTCATCTGTCTGCTGGTGATGGTTCATCCTTTTTTGATTCTCGGGGCCGACGGATTCGTTTTTTTCCCCTTGGAATTGCGATACTGGTCCGAGTTTACAGGCGTTTTCCTTGCCTTTTCAATCCTGATTGTAGCGGGTTTGTCTTTGTGGCGGAGGGCTTTAAAATTTCCGGTTCGCTCCTGGCTGCGGCTTCACCGGCTGGCCACCCCGGCAATCGTGGTTTTGGCCCTGGTCCACGCCCGGACGGTCAGCGAAACATTTGACCATGTCCTGCCCGGCATCTGGCTGGGCATCATTGCAATAATCGCCCTGGTTCTTTTTGCCAGGATATATTTCAAACGGTTTTCAGGGAACTAAATACTCTGAACACCCAAAGGAGAAACCCCATGAAACGCTTTATATCTGTCTTGATCGTTTCCCTGTTCATCTCTTCCCCGGCCTGGGGAAAGGAATGGACCCTTGATACCAACCATTCCCTTGTTCAATTCGGGATAAAACATATTTTTTCCACAGTGTCCGGCTCTTTTTCCGATTTTGAGGGGCGCATCTTTTTTGACCCGGAAAACCTTGGGAAAAGTAGTTTTGATTTTACCGTCCAGGTCAAAAGTATTGATACGGGAAATACAAAACGGGATAATCACCTTCGCTCCAAAGATTTTTTCGAGGCCGCAACCTGGCCGACCATGACCTTTAAATCAGCTAAAATTACCAGGGGCCAGGGGAACACCTATGTGGCAACCGGCACCATGACCCTGAAAAAAACAGCCAAAACCATGGCAATCCCATTTGTTTATCACGGAACGGCCCCCAGCCCGTTTAACAAAAAACAGGTTGTGACCGGGTTTGATACGGAATTTGACCTGGATCGCCTGGATTTTGGGGTCGGAAACGGAAAGTTTCATAAAATGGGCGTGGTGGGCCGGGGGGTCCGGGTGAAAATTTCCATTGAGGCCTTGGATACGCCCTAGTCATTACTCCGCCAGCGGCATGGTGACATTGGCAATGCCTTTCCTGCTCTTTTGTTTGGGAGTCCGGCCAGGGACTCCCTTGGGGTGCATGGGAAGCGTCCAGGCGTCAAACATTTAGGATGGACATCAGTCTTGGGGCGATGCCGTCAGATAATGAATATAGGCATCTGCATCCCAGTCTCTGCCCAAAAACAGGCGAACCGATTCGTCTTCGTCCCGGGTACTGCCCGGTTCAAATATCTCCTGTTTCAGCATGGCGCCTGGGGCGGGATCCATCAACCCGCCAGGGGTTTGATTAAACACCGTTTTCAAATCATGCACAATGGCCAAAGACCACTGATAGGTATAATAACCGGCGTCGTATCCGCCAACAAGGTGGGTTAGCCGGGAAATGGCAGACGTTTCATCCGGCCGCTTGGAGGAATACGTTTCTGCCATGTTTTTGTAAACCGCGTTCACATCCACATCATCGGTGTATTGAAACGCGGTATGCAAGGTTAAGTCGGTCATTGCAGATGCGATTTGAGTTGCAGTAGGAATGGCGCTGAACGCATTCTCCGCTCGTTTAATTTTTTCAGCATAGTCTGCTGGAAGCCGATCCGACGGGTCCTGATAGTTCACGGCAAACCGATCAAGAACGCCCTGGTCAAAACACCACTGTTCCGCCATCTGGGAGGGCACTTCCATAAAATCCCATGAACCGACGTGGAGAAAAGAATATGTCGTATTCATCAATATCAAATGCAAGGTATGCCCAAATTCATGAAACAGGGTGGTGAGTTCATAAAACGATAGGAGCGACGGCTTCTCTGCTGTTGGTTTTGCCCAGTTGCCGATCAGAATCCCGGTTGGTAATTCGTCATCGCCATTTTCATAGGTATTGCCATTACAGGTAAAGTCGGTTGCAAAATGGGTATATTTTCCCTCCCTGGGGTAAAGGTCGAGATAAAACGACCCCAGCGGTTTCCGGGTCGCGGCATCCCTTACCTCGTAAAGCTGGACATCGTCATGCCACACCGGGTCGGTGCCCCCCTCCCCCTTAACGATGTTAATCCCGAACACCGATTCAAAGGTATCAAACATCCCCTCGATACAACGGCTAAGGGAGAAATATTTCTTCATGTCGTCATGGTTCAATTGAAAATGATCCCGGTCATATCGGTTTTGATAAAACGAAAGATCCCAAAGGTTCAACATCGCATCCGGGTTGTTGGTGTCGGTTTTTTTTAGGGATAGCAGCGTTGCTTTCTCACCGGCCAACTTGGTGCTGATCCCGGAAGACAGTTGTTCGAGGAAAGCCATGGCGGTTTCTGAGGTTTTGGCCATTCGGGTTGATGTTTTCAAATCACCATGGGAATCATAGTTCAACAGAGCGGCTTTTTGGGCGCGAAGCTGGATGATACGCTCCAGAATGGCGGGATTCTTCTCTTTGGCCACCGAATAAAAAGCGATGTACGCCCTTTGCCTCGTGGCTTCATCCTCGGCATAAGTCGTCACAGATTGCAGATGGGATAACTGACGGGGATCCATCTCGTAATTGCCGTCAGGGGTGTTGGCAAACATTGCAAGGTCGGATTCCGGAACCCCCTGGAGTGCTTCCGGTGTAAACACAACCCGGGTATTTTCGTTGGTAACGTTCTTTTGGAATTCAGATTCAAGGCTGCCAATTTCAGTCGTGATTGCGTCAAGCGCCTCCCGATCCCATTCGCTCAAATGGATTCCGTTTTCTTCAAACTTTTTTAGAAATAGATCCACCAGCCGTTTCTCGGTGGGGGTCAAGGCGGAATGGGTTTCCGCCACCTGGTTGATGGCCTGGTACAGATCGTTGTTGTAAAACACCCGGCGCTGGGCAGCCTCGTTTTCCAGATACGCCGATGACGATGCGTTCCGCACCGCAGTTAGGGGGGCCAGGTTGAACGCTGAGAAATGGCGGTTCATGGTTTTGCTATTGTCGTAAAGTGCATCGTTTAAAGCATGCACGGTATTTTCAAACGTGTAGATATCCTGTGCCAGGATATCATCGATTTTCTGGCGCAATGCGGCAGTAGATGTTTTCAGCTGTGTGTCCACCCCATCGACGGTTGTGGGAAACGTGACATACGAGAGCGTTGACGCCGGGGGATTATCCGACCCGTCCCATACCCGACACCCCCACACCAGCACAGTTACAGAAAAAACACAGAAAATTGCCGCCGCTTTTTTTAGATACATCCTCTTGCTCCTTTGCACATCATGCTCGCCAATCCAGCGTTTCCCCTTGGGCTGCCTGACAAGTGGGTTTCAGCATCAGGCGGTTACAATACCCCAAAATGACTGGAATGTGTAGGCATAAAGGGAGAGGAAATTGCGTTTTGTCAACAAAGGTATAAAATGAGAAACATTGTCTGTCCTGCTCTTTTGTTTGGGAGTCCGGCCGGGGACTCCCTTAGCTTCTTAGCTCGAGTTTTCGTGTTATTTTGACAAGGGAATCAGAAACCTTTTTGGCTTTTGGCTTTTGGCTTTTGGCTTGTCCGGGTTAGGGTGCATCCGTGTCTGCCCGAACCGCTATTGTGTTGTCTTTGCCTGTCTTCTGTTTGGAAGGTCCTGTTATTTAATGGCGGCGCTGATCTTCTCTGCCCGCTCCTTGATCTCGTCCATGTTGCCAGGCTTGAGACTCCATCGGGTAATGGGAAGGGCGGGTTGGTCGGCCCTTCTGGGCACCAGATGAAGGTGGTAGTGCATCACCTCCTGGTTCACGGCACGGCCGTTGAGCTGCATGCAGGCGATGCCGTCGACACCCAGGGCCTCCTTGATGCCCTGGGCGATCTTTTTGGATGCCCGCTGCACGGCCAGCAGATCTTCCTCGGATATATCCCAGATATTTTCAGCGTGGTTTTTGGGAATCACCAGGGTGTGGCCCGGTGAGATGGGGTTGATGTCCTCAAAGGCAAACACCTTTTCATCCTCATACACCTTGAAGCTCGGGATCTCGCCCTTGATGATCTTACAGAAAATACAGTCGTCCATGTGTCGCTCCTTATGGGTTGTTGATGTTCCTATGGATGGTTCCTTTGTTAGTCGATTTTCCAGCCTTTATCAATATATAATTTGCCTCACTGGCCCATTACCCTGATGATGCTGGTGCCGCCGGACACGGGCACCACATCGATCTTGGCCGCAATGCGTTCCTTTAAGGCATCCACATGGGAGATGATGCCCACGGTCTTGCCCGAGGCATTGAGGGTGTCCAGGGCGGCAAGGGCCGTCTCCAGGGTCTCGGTGTCCAGGGTGCCGAACCCCTCGTCAAGGAAGAGGGATTCGATCTTGGTGCGCTGGCTGGTGAGGTCGGACAACCCCAGGGCCAGGGAAAGGCTCACAAGGAAGGACTCCCCTCCCGAAAGGTTTTCCGTGGGCCTGATCCTGTCCCCGAAATAGGTGTCGATCACCGTGATCCCAAGATCATGCTCCAGGCTTCGCTTGAGGCGATAGCGCCGACTCAGCATGGCAAGGTAAATGTTGGCCTTGAGGGTGAGCCGGTCTAAAGTAAGGCCCTGGGCAAATTTCCGAAACTTCCCCCCGTCCTGCTGCCCGATCAGCTGGTTCAGGCCTTGCCACCGCCGGGTCTCGGCCCGCTGGCGTCCCTCCTGTTCCAGCTTTTCCCGGTGCTCGGCCCACCGTTTCCGGTTCTCCTCAAGGGTAAACTCGTCCCCGTGCTTCAGCCGGGTCAGCTCGGCCAAGGTTTGGGTGAGCACGGCCTCCTTCTCCTGGAGCGCCTCCACGGTCTCTTCCGTTTCCGGATTTTCCACAAGGGCTTCAAGCCGTGCCTCGTTGTCCCGGGCCAGGGCCTCGAGTTTGACCCGCTGGTTGTTGAGGGTTCCGGCAAGGGTTTCCAGCTCCCCAAGCGCCTTCTGGGGAAGCCTGGCCTTCAGAAACGCATTCTCATGGACAAATCCGGCAGCTTGAATCTCAGTGTTGAACCGCTCTGTCAGGGTTTTGGCCGTTTCCATGGCAGCCCCAAGCTCGTTTTCGGAGGTTTCGATCCCCTCGTGGGTTCCCTGGCGCCGGGCCTCGGTGCGGGTGATGGTTTTTTCAAGCTCTGCAAGGCCTTGCTGCGCCTGCTTCACGTTGTTTTTGAGGCGTTCTTTAAGACCTTTCAGCTCTTTTTCAACACGATCAGGGGCCTTTAAGGACACGGTTTCAAGATCGGCTTTTTGGGCCCGCTTCCGGCATTGTTCCATGAGCCCTGCCAGGTTATTGCGCTTCTCTGTCAGGAGGGTGTTGATCTCGCCTGTCTCCGTTTCAAGTCCGGCCACCTTTTCCTTGAGTTTGTCCGCTGCGGCAAGGGCATTGACAGCGTCAACCTCGCCACGGCCCCGGGCCTTTTCCCCCTGCTGGATCAGCTTGTCCGACTGAGCCAGGGCCTGGTTCAACTTTTTAAGGGCGTTCAGGGATTTCTCTACCCCAACAAGGGCTTGTGTCACCTCTGCTTCATGGCGCTCAAGTGCCTGCCATTGGGAGATGGGAAGGCAAATCCCGGTCTGCTCTGCCAGGATATCGGCCTGGTTTCGGGCACGGCCCTCCCCTGCCTCTTCCTCAACGATCCGTTCTTGATGGTTCTTGATGGTGTTAACAAGTTCCACCCGTTGTGCCCCAAGGGCCTGCTTTTCCCGATTGAGCCGGGCAAGGCTTTCCTCGGTTGTAGCAATGGCCTTTGCCGTGGTTCCGGTTTCAGGGATCTCCCCTGCAAAGGGGTGGTCTGTGGCACCGCATAGGGGACAGGGCGCATCCTGGACCAGCTCTTTTCGCATCTGTTCCAGGCTGAGTATCTTTAGCTCGATCTCCCGGGCCGCCTTGAGATCCCCAAGGGTTCTTGCAAGTTCCGCCTCCCTTTCACCAAGGGGGCCTTCCCGTTTTAAGACCTGGTCTAACCGTTCCCGGCATGCCTTGACCGAGGTGATAAGCCCCTTGATCTTTTCAGATCGATTGTGGGCCTCTTTTGCCCGCTCCTTCTGTTTCTCAATAAGGCGTTTCCGGGCTTCCAGGTTCCTGAGGGAAGCTTCAAGCCCGGTTTCATCGTCCTTGCCAAACCCTTTCGCCAGGTCATGGGCAATCTTTTCCTTTTCAACGACCCGCAGCTTAAGCTCTTGTGTCAGGCGCTCAACCGTGTTCTTCCGCTCCAGGGCCGTTTGTTCCGCAATTTTGAGACTGCCAAGGGTGCTCTTTTTATCGGCAGCTTTCCGGGCCAGCCGTGCCTCTTCATTATGAAGTTCCCGTATATGCTCCCGGATAAGGGGGAGAAAGCGCCCGATCTCCTCAAGGAGTTCCAGCCGAATTTCAACGGTTTTCCCCAGGGTGTCGACGCGGTTTGCATCCAGCCCGTGCTGTGTCTTCAGGGTCTTGAGGGCTTCGTTGATCCGGGGGAGGGCCGCTTTGCCCGTGAGGATTTTCTTTTCAAGGGCTTGGCAGATCTCCCTTGATCCAGCAAGGGTGGCATAGGCTGCCGAAAAAGGGGATGCCCTGCGGGCCTGTTGTAAGCGTTCAAGATCCGGGGCCGCCTGCTTTTCACGGGTCACAAGCTGTTCCAGATCAGTCCTGCACTTGAGGGCCGTTCCCCTGCAGGCTGCAACATCCATGAGAAACTGCTTCTGGGTAAGAAGTGCCTTTCGCTTTTCTTCGGCAAGGGTGATCTCTCCCTTTTTTTCTTTGATCCGCTCCTCAATCCCATCAATTTCGTCCCTGGAAAGCAGGTTGAAATTTGCCAGCATCTGCTGAATGGCGGCAAGCTTGACCTCCTCCACCTTGTTCCGTTCAAAGCTCTTTTGGGAGATGAGGGAGTAGATCCGGGTGCCGGTGATCTTTTCAAGGAGCACGGCCCGCTCGTCGTCGCTGGCCTTGAGAAAGGCGGCAAAATTGCCCTGGGCCAGGAGCATGGAGCGGCAAAACCGGTCAAAATCGAGACCCGTGAGATCCTCCACCGCCTTGGGCACCTTGGATTTGGATGCCATGATGGTCCCGGTCGCAACATCGATGAGCTCCATGTTGGCCGCCTGGATCGCTCCGTCCGGCTTTTTGCGCGCCCTGTGGCGGCCGTACCAGGAGCGGTATTTTTTCCCGTTCACAGTAAAGGTCACCTCGCTTGCGCATTCGCCGGTGTGATGGGTCATGAGCTCCTCCATCTCCCCGGCCCTGGGAAGCCTGGGGGTCCTGCCGTAGAGGGCGGCGCAGAGTCCGTCAAGGATGCTTGTCTTGCCGGCACCGGTGGGACCGGTGATGGCAAACACCCCGGCCCGGCCCGGAATAAATTGATCGAAATCGATCAGAAAATGTCCCTTTAATGAATTGATGTTGGTCAGGGCAATGGTAAGAATTCTCATGGCAGCTCCGGGTCCTCCTCGTCGATCATGGCGGTTATCTCCCTGAAGGTCAGGGTCATCTCCTCTTTCACCCCGGGCGCCATGTCCCCTTCCGCCTCCAGACGTTTCTCAAACACCTCTTCCGGTGTAAAGTGGGCAAGCTCGGTGGTACTGTCCATCTCCTCCCCGCAGAGGATCGCCTGTTTTTTCAAACGCTTGATGGCAAAAACTTCAAGGTTTGACCCTTCCACACCCAGGTTGATCCGCTCCTCGGTGTCCGGTTGCCAGGTCTCGCTGTCCACGGAGATCTCCACCCAGGTAAAGGGAAAATCAGACCCCGGTCCCCCCCCCTCGGCTTTTAGGACCTCAAGGGTCTCAAGGACACTCTCCAGATCGCCCTTGACCGCCCTGAGCCGCTGGAACTCCGGCACCTCCAGGGGGTGAATTTTTATGGGGCCCTTGCCTTGTCCAAGGGTGATGGCAAGCACCTGTTTTTTGCTGCCGGCCTCGCTGAAACTCAAGGGAATGGGGGAGCCTGAATAGCGGACATGGTCCAGGCCTCCTGCGGTCTGGGCCCGGTGGAGGTGACCCAGGGCCACATAGTCAAAGGCCGCCGGAATCTGGGAGACGTTGAACTTATCAAGGCTTCCCACATGGATATCCCGAATATGCTCCCCCTCCTTTACCTCGCCCCCTGCCGCAAAAAGGTGGCCCGTGGCAATGATGGGCACCGGCCGGGATCGGTCCAGGGCTTCCAGGGCTTTTTCGGCTACGGCCTCATAGTGCGCCTTGATCCCCAAAGCCAGGGCCTTGTTCTTCTCCTCATAGCTCTCCCCGGGAAGGGAGCGCCGGATGTCCCGGTCCCTGAGAAAGGGGACAGCGCAGACAATGGCCGATGGTTGGCCGGACCCGTCCCTGACCGGGATGATCTCCTCCCCAAGATCCCCGGTGATACCGCCGACAACATGGACCTCCATGGCCGCGAGGATCTCCCTGGGTGCGTTGAGGCAGGCCACGGAATCGTGGTTTCCCCCGACAATGACGATCTTGCGGCAGCAGGTCGCGGATGCCCGGGACAAAAACCGATAGTACATGGACAGGGCATAGTTGGGAGGGGTGGCCGTATCAAAAATGTCTCCTGCAACGATCAAAAGATCAATGGCCCGGGTTTCAATGGTTACGAGCAGCCAGTCAAGAAAATGTTCGTGCTCCTTTTTTCTCTCCCTGAACATTAAGTTCTGGCCCAGATGCCAGTCAGACGTGTGGAGAATGTTCATTCAATCGGTCTTCCTTTCCAAGAGATGGGTTGCAAAGCTGTGACGGAATGTAAGGGAACGGGTATTTTTTCTCAACCTAAAAAAAACAAAGAAGGGATAGAAGAAGGAAGGAAGCGGTGGAAAGCATTGCCCATGGGATCAATGGAAATCCGGCCCAAACCTGCCGGACCGTTGCATTCCATGTCAGAGTCCTTATTTTAAGGTTAAGGATTAACTTTTTAGCTCTGATTTTCGCGTTATTTGGACAAGGGAATCAGAAACATTTTTGGTTCTGGCTTGTCCAGGTTAAATGTTTAAGTCCAACACGTATCAAAGGAGGACGTTATGATGTTTACAAGATGCCTTCCCCAAAAAATCTCCATCGTGCTGCTTGCCGTATTCATGCTGGTAGGGGCCGCAGCTTTTACGCTGCTCGCCTTTTCAGTTCTTCCGATCATCGGATTTCTGGTGGCGGTTCCCCTGTTCATACTGGCCGTCTACGTTATTCGGCTCCGGTTGAACAAGCAGTGTGAAATCGTCTGAAATGGAAACTCAACCATTGATGTAATGAGCCCCCAGGCATGCCACCCGATTCCCTGGGAATGGGGTGGTTTGCCTGTTAGACCACAGAGTCAAACGTAACCTGGACAAGCCGGAACCAAAGAGGTTCTCTGATCGTTTTGCCAAAATAACACGAAAACCAAAGCTAAGAAGCTAAGCGCTTCCTGCAACCCACCTAAAAATCCTGAAAATCGTCATCATCCATGGGAATGAGCTGTTCAGGCTTCACTTCCGTTGCCTTCTTTCCCAACAGATTACTGGTTCCGGCCTTTTTCCCAGGTGAAGCAAGGGCGTGGTGCGCCGGTCGGCTTACCGATTTTGCACCTGTCGCGCCTGTTGCGCCTGTTGCTAAAAATTGGCGATCCCTTTTTCCTGCCCCCCCGACCATTGCCATCAGCTCGTCCGACGCTGATTTCATCTGCTCTGCCTGGGAGTTCATCTCTTCTGATGCGGATGCGGTCTCCTCGGCATTGGCCGCATTCTGCTGAACAATCCTGTCCATTTCAGAGATGGCTCTATTGATCTGTTCAATTCCCTGGGCCTGTTCCTCTGATGCAACCGAGATCTCCCCCACCAGTTCTCCTACCTTTTGGGAGCTTTCCGCAACCTGGGCAAAAGCGTCATTGGTATTGGTCACCAGCTCAGAGCCGTCATTCACCTTTTTCACGGTGCCCTCGATAAGGTCTGCCGTATTCCTGGCGGCATCGGCGGCGCGTATGGCAAGATTTCTCACTTCATCTGCCACAACGGCAAACCCAGCGCCTGCTTCACCGGCACGGGCGGCTTCCACCGCGGCATTCAATGCCAAAAGGTTGGTCTGGAAGGCAATTTCGTCAATGGTCTTGATGATCTTGGATGTCTCCACGCTGGCCTTGCTGATCTCATCCATGGAAGAGGTAAGCTGGGTCATGGAATCATTGGCCTTTGAAACAACCAGGTTGGCCTCTTTCATAAGATTATCGGCCTGGTCAGCATTGTCCGCATTCTGTTTGGTCATGGAAGATAGCTCTTCCATGGAAGAGGAGGTCTCCTCAATGGATGCCGCCTGTTCATAGGCGCCCTCGGCCTGCTCCTCGCTGGAAGCGGCGACCTGGCCGGATGCCGCTGCCACTTGGACTGCGCCCTCGTTCATCTGTAAGGAGATCTGTTGTAGTGCAACGGTGATGCCCTTTGCAATAACAAAGGCCAGCAGTAACCCCAGGACAATGGCCACAGCCCCCACGATGCTCACGTTCCGCTGGGTGGCCTGGGCGGCTTTCAGCATCACAACATCGGTCATGATGTTATTTTTCGCTTCCCGGCGAAGCTTGCCAATGAGTTCCTGGGTCTGCCCAAGGGCCGGCAGCGTCTTCCCGGCATAGGTTTTCCTGCCTTGCTTCATTCCATCGAGCATGGCATCTGCCCGGCGGGCAAGATGTTCCATGGCGGTCTGGGTCTGTCCAAGGGCTGTCAGCGTTTCGGTTTCAAAAATATTGAGCGCCTGTTTGCCCGCCTCAATGTTCTTTTTTTCAAGGTCAATCAATTGATCAAAATAGCTGACAACGTTTTCAAGTTCTACGGATAGCTCGTTCTCAAAGATACCCACCCGGGTATCATGATCCACGGCCTCACTAATTTTGACTGCTGTATGGTGAAGATTTCCATGGGGCACCATCACCCTGGCGATAATGGCACCGAATTCCGGCCAACTGGCGGACATGTCCATGCACTCGCGGCTGTTGAGCCACTTGCCGAATCCGCACTTTAAGGGATCAGTGGTAACATGGATCTCTTTGTTGGTAAGGAGGTTGGTAGAAATCACGGCCGCCCATTTCCGGTGATCGTCCAGCCGGGCTCTCAAGGTATCTATCAAACCGGGATGGGCCTGCTTCCAGCTCTTTTGGATTTTGGCGGCCGAGGCATGCAACCTGGCATGGGGGCCTTTAAGCGCATTGATCAGCCGGGCCAGTTCCGGATCGGAAGCCGCAGCTTTACGGCCGGCGTCGCTAGCGAGGAACTTGCCCAGACCGCAACGCTGGGCATCGGTCGTGACATCAAGTTCCGGGAGATTTTTAACGAAAAGCGCCTGGACTTTGTTTATCCAATTGAGGTGATCCACCATCTTCTCCACCAGAAAGACGGGGAGCGTCTCATCTGCCTGAATAAAATGTTTTTTGATCTCAATGGCTGACTCATGCACGTTTTTGTGCGGTTCCTCGATCTCCTTTAGCAGGGGAGCCAGGGAGGGAACCAGGGCTTCCGTCGACCTGCGGCCTTCACCGTAAAGCCACTTGCCAAAAGCACACGAACGGTGATCGGTCTGCACATCCAGCGCTGTCACATTTTCATCGGTTAAGAGAGCATTGACCTTGTTGGCCCAGTTCAGGTGATCAACCTCTTTCTGGGCCAGATTCGCATCCAGTTTGTTGCCCTCAATAACCTGGCCAGCATTCTTGACGATCCCGCCAACGCCGTTATACCCCAAGAAACCGACAAACCCCAGCAAAGTTAATGTTACGCCAAAGCCCACTGCGATCTTTTTGCCAACCGTTAGATTCTTCCAGCTCACGGCAGTCACCTCCTGAAAGCGATTTTTTTATGCTGCTTTTTCTATTTCGGCGATCTCTTCAGCGTTCAGCACCCGGTCTATATCCAGGAGGATCTTCACCCCCCCCTTCCATCTTGGCCATGCCAAGGATATAATCGGTATCAAGGGTTGTGCCGAATGTGGGAGCGGTTTCCACATCTTCCCCTTTAATGCTCAACACCTCGGATACGGAATCCACCACAATGCCGATCTGAACGGTCGCTGACGCTTTTTCAATCTCCACCACAATGATGCAGGTGCGCTCCGTATAATCCATGGCTTCCATACCGAATTTGAGCCTTAAATCAATGACAGGAATCACCTTTCCCCGGAGATTGATCACGCCTTTTACAAAGTCAGGTGTCTGGGGCACCGTGGTTATGGACATCATCCCGATGATCTCCTTGATCTTAAGGATGCCGATGCCATACTCCTCTTCATCCAGGCTGAAGCTTAGGTATTTCCCTTCCGTTTCGACCATAGCTTTTGCGGCATTGATTGTTTCTTCTTTTTTTTCAGACATTTAAAGGCACCTCCTATTTGTGAGTATACTTTTTTATCGCCTTTTAGAATCAACCCTTGCGTCACCCGACCCAGCCCCCCATGTCTTGCCATGGCCCCCGGGCAGGCGATCTCTTTGCAAACGCGTCTGGGATCAGCTTCATCTTTTCGTCAAGGGCGAACGTGCAATTAAAAACCATTGAAAAGCGCTTCAAGCAAACCGATTGTCCTGCCTGTGCTTTTATAGCTCTGGTCAGACCAATTGATACCGATACTTATTAATAAGGGCAAAGTTAGCATCACATCATTTGACCGGCACTATAGTAAAAAGGATATTTTGTCGGTACAATTGGTTTGGATGGGTCAATAATAAGAGATCAAGGGCATCGCTTGGGTCAAAAACATCTTTGATTTCGGCTTGCCCAGATTAGTTATGATACATAGATTAAATCCCAATATCAAATAATTTGTTCAGAACATTCCGGTTTTACATAAAAATCCGCCACAACCCCTGGAACGCCCCACTCAAATAAACGATGGGTCTCAACCCAGTTACGACAAAGACGCGTCACTTAAAATTCCATGGTTGAAAGAGCATGGCCGGCAGGCTGAATCGCGGTATTCGGTCAAATGAGAGAGCGGTGTGGTTGGAGATCGCCCTTGCCGCGGCAATGCCGCTTGTTATGGCGGCAAAGATCCCCTCGCCCATGTCAAGGGTGGACAGGCCTGCGCTATCGCCGATCACAATGGCGTTGCCGATCCTCGGAAAGGGGTTGGGGTGCCTGAGATAGTAGGTGTGTCCCCGGGGTGCTGGCGGCATCGACCGGATGAGGCCCCGTAGATAAAGGGTTTCAATGAAGCGTCGCCAATGGTCCATGATGGTTCGTCCCTGTTTTCGCAGCCGGGCAAGTTTTCCTCCGATGCCGATGTTCAGGTAACCGCCAGCCTTTGGAAGGTACCAGGCATACCCGGGAAGGGTGTCGTGGAAAAACCAGATATGGCATCGCCTGTCAGGACAGTTGCTGGGATACTCCGCTTCCACGGCTGCGACCCGTTTTTTTTCCGACCGGGGGTGGGGGCTGCTGAAAAACGTCTTCCGAACCGGGCAGTGGGTGCCGCCTGCGCCAATGAGGTAGCGACACCAATAGGTGTCGTCGATGGTGTACCCCCCCTTTTCTTGGGTAATGGTTTCGACCCTGTGGGTGTGGACCGGCACCCTGGCCCTGGCAATCATCCAGGAATCAAACTCGTATCGCCGAATAGCGTACTGGCAGGTCTTGACGGCAAGGGCCGGTCCTCCAAGATGGAGAAGGAGCCGGTCAAACCGTGTCATGGCATGGGGATACCGCTCTGGCGCAAGGTCGAGGAGGTCAAGCACCCGGGGGGTGATCCAGCCGGCACACACCTTGTGCCTGGGAAACAAAGATCGTTCCAGGACAAGGGTCCGGATGGACCGTTGCTTAAGCTCAAAGGCGCAGGCCGCGCCTGCGGGTCCTGCGCCGACAACGATGGCTTCAGACGTGATCACGGGTCAAATGCCCCATGGAAGCCGGCACTCCGGCCGGGTGCGGCCCTGTTTGGTCATAACAATCTGCCACAGCTGCATGCTCCTTGAGCGAAATCCCCCTGCCGAGCTTAACAGGTAGTATTCCCACATGCGATGGAAGCGTTCGCCGTAACTCTTTTTAAGATCCGGCCACGCCCGGATGAAGTTATCATGCCAGGCCATAAGGGTCTTGTCGTAATCTTCGCCAAAGTTATGCCAGTCCTCCATGACAAAAAGGCCCTCCATGGACCTTGCCAGTTGGGAAATGGAGGGAAGCATTCCGTTGGGGAAGATATACTTGGTGGTCCAGGGGTTGCAGGCGATGTTGCTGACATTGCTTCCAATGGTGTGGATAAAGACAATGCCGTCATCCGTTAACAGGTCGGACGCAAGCTTCATGTAGGTGCGGTAGTTCTTGTATCCCACATGTTCCATGATGCCGATGGAGACGACCCGGTCAAAACATCCCCGGGCCTCCCGGAAATCCGCAAGCTTGATGGTAACGGGAAGCCCCCTGCAATACGCTTCGGCGAATTTTGCCTGCTCCTTTGAGATGGTATAGCCGATCACCCTGACCCCGTGATGTTTGGCCGCATACCGTGCAAACCCGCCAAACCCGCAACCCAGCTCGATGACCTCCATTCCCGGCTCAAGGGCCAGCTTGTCGCAAATCAGCCGAAGCTTTGCCTCCTGGGCCTGGTCAAGGTCAACCCCATCCTTAAAGTAGGCGCAGGAGTACTGCATCCGTTTGTCCAGCATCCGCTGGTAGAGATCGTTACCGATGTCATAGTGCACCTTGCCGACCTTGAACGCAAGCCCCGGACGCTGGAGGTTGAACACCGCAGCCTTGACGATCTCCCAGGCGGTGACCCAGTCCTGCCTCAAACGCTCCTTGATGTTCATGCGCAGGATCTTTTCAAAAAACTGGTCAATGGCGCTGCACTCCCACCACTTGTCCATGTAGGACTCGCCAAGGCCCAGGGCTCTCTGGCTCAGCACCCGCTGGTAGAAGCCGTCGTTGGTGACCCGGATATCAAAGGGCCGGTCTCCGTTGACGGTGATGCCTGCGAACCCCATCAATTTCGCAAAGGTCTCTTTTTCCCTGTTTCCTGTCATGGTGTCGTTGGTCTCCGTTGAGGTTGCCTGCCCGTATCGATTTTTTTCGTCAAAAGATCAACCAGGGCTTCCTGGTCATTGGTTCCCACGCGAACCGCCCCCTGTGCCAGCTGGATCCTCACGCACTTGAATCCCCAGATGTTATAGGTCCACCCCCTCCAGGGAATATAGTGAATCCCCCACCCGTCCAGAAGGGACGAACGGGACCGATCCACCCCCAGAATGTCGGAGTAGACAATATAGGCCCTGAAGACCGGCAAGGGGCCGAAGGTGAGGCCCAGGTGATCCCCGGCGTCACTGACGGTCAATGTGCTGAAAAAAAGGGAGGCAAGGAACAGCACCAGGGTGACCGTAAACAGGGTCGCGCCTGCCACGGTTCTGTCCGAAAAGAGTACGGCAATGATCATCAGGCCAAAGCTTGCCGCCGTAAGGGTCCAGCCCAACCATGATCTCTGGGTGTGTTTGTAGCCCATGGTGTCACCTCCAATGCCCAAAGGTTCTGGGATAAAACCCAAAGGTTCCGGGATATAACAGGATCGCCATTCTATTTGGTGAGTTATGATAAACTGTAGCATGGAAACACGATGTTTAAAATCCCTTTTTCCCATTATCGTGTCAAACCGGGTTTTCCACCGCCCCTATGGCGCACAGGGCCGGACTGGTCGATTTTGGGAACTATAGACCTGCTCTATCTATTTTCCCTGGGAAATCATAAATATCAATTAGAATTTATAGAACAGATGTGCAATTAACAATCGGCACTCAAACGAGTCATGATTCAAAACCTAAGATCAATCTTTAAATCTATTGTGGGAGGATGTGTACAAATGGTCAAAAATTTCTTTGCCGGTCGCTGGGGGATCATCGGGGTCGGGGCATTCATCGGCATTGCGGCAGCCCTGCTGCAAAAGCTTGGAAACCCCGGAAACATGGGCATCTGTGTGGCCTGTTTCGAGCGGGACATTGCAGGGGCACTGGGATTCCACAGGGCCGGCGTGGTTCAATACATTCGACCTGAGATTATCGGGTTTGTGGCCGGATCACTGATTGCGGCCTTAAGTTTCAAGGAGTTCCGGCCCAGGTGCGGATCAGCCCCGGTGGTCCGGTTCATCCTCGGCATCATCGCCATGATCGGCGCCCTGGTATTCCTGGGATGTCCCTGGCGGGCCGCCCTTCGCCTGGCCGGCGGGGACGGTAATGCCGTTCTAGGGCTTCTGGGACTTGCCACCGGCATCTGGATCGGGGTGCAGTTTCTGAAAAACGGCTACACCCTGGGTAGAACCCAGGAGAGCCCCAGGGCTGCGGGCTTTATGCTCCCCCTTTTCATGCTTGGGCTGCTGGTGCTCATGCTCATCTATCCCGGGGGGGAAGGCCAGGCCAAGAGCGGGGTACTCTTCTACAGCCTCAAGGGACCGGGTGCCATGCACGCGCCCCTTCTGGTATCACTGGGTGTTGCCCTGGTCATTGGATTTCTGGCCCAGAGAAGCCGGTTCTGCACCATGGGGGCCCTCCGGGATTTGATCCTGTTTGGCCAGGTGCACCTGCTATCGGGATTTATCTCCCTTGTGGTGTTCGCCTTTTTAGCCAACCTCTTGCTTGGCCAGTTTCATCCGGGATTTACCGGCCAGCCCGTGGCCCATACCCTGCATCTTTGGAACTTTGCCGGAATGGTGGTGGCCGGTTTAGCCTTTGCCCTGGCAGGCGGATGCCCCGGGCGCCAGCTCTTTCTGGCCGGTGAAGGGGACGGGGATGCCGCCGTGTTTGTCTTTGGAATGATAACCGGTGCTGCCATTGCCCACAATTTCGGGCTTGCAAGTTCGCCCAAGGGGGTCGGCCCCCACGGAATTGCGGCCGTGGTCGTGGGACTTGCCGTCTGCCTGATTATCGGATTTACCATGAGAAAAAAAGCCTAGGAGCCATAAAATGAGTACAACCATCGATGCAAGGGGACTCTCCTGTCCCCAGCCGGTCCTGATGACCATGGACGAGATCAAAAAGGGAAAAGAAAGCGAGATCATTGTGATGGTGGACAGCGAAGCCTCCAAGGAGAACGTCTCCCGGGCCGCCACAAGCCAGGGCTGCGGGGTCGGTAATATCTCCCAGGATGGGGATGAATACCGGATCACCATTGTCAGGAATTGATCGTCTCCAACAGATCGCCCTGGCGTTTAAGCGGGGGCTATTCAGGAAAAAGCGGAAACCATCCCTGGAAAAAACAAGAGAGGATCTCGGGATCCTCGTGTTTGAGAACACAAGCGAGGTGATCCAGGCCGAACGGGTTCTCAAGGCCAAGGGATGGAAAATCCGGGTGATGGGGCCGCCGCCGGGCATCCAAAGCGGATGCGATCTTGTGATCGAGTTTCCCCTGATTGAGGAGCTCCACCTGTGGCGGCTCCTGGACCAGGCAGGCATCCCTCCCCTTAAAATGGTTCCGGTGACAGCCCCCCTGCTTAAGCCGGTGGACCTGTTTCAGACCAAGGACTTCGGTGACTATCTCATGGTGAGGGCGGCCAACATGAAGCTGACCGTGGAGAAAAAAAGCTTGCGTATCGTCAATGTCTCAGGCGGCGGGTGCCCGGATGTCCCCTACCTGGCACAGATGATGGTGGGTAAACCCCTTGGAGAGGCGCCCAGGCCCGACACCTTCGGCCACACCCTCTGCGGCTACGCCCTGGAACTTGCCCTCCAGGAGATGGAGAGACAATGCTTGCAATAGTCGGAACCGTGCCTGACCCTGAATTCCCCCTGGTATCAGGCCGGGTAACCCTGGAAAACGGAAATCTATCCATTGGGGGAAAGACCCTAGGGGTGAACCGGGGCACCCCGGCGCTGCTGGCGGCCGTGGTAAAGGCCTGTGAGGTCCTTGGCGATCAAGGGGTCATGGGATGCCTTGTGGGGGATATCGGGCTTGGCGATGGCAGCCGGAAGCTCTATGGCTACCTCACAGAGAATCTTCCCACCATGGCGGTTCACACCCTCACCTTCCACTACCTTCAGCCGGATGTGGACTGGCACAACCGGATCGTATTTGCCGTGGAGGCCATGGAAAAGAAACCCAGAATGATCGCGGACGCAGGGTTCATGTATGCGGCCAAGATGAGCGGCCAGGCTGGAGTTTATGACCTCTTCACCCCGGATGCAGGGGAGCTTGCCTTTCTTGCGGATGAGACAGCCCCCCACCCCTTTTACACCCGGGGATTCATCCTCCATGAAAATAACACGGTTGAGGATCTTATCCGTCGGGCCTATCTCCATGAAAACGGGGCAGCCTATCTCCTGGTCAAGGGCATGGTCGACCATGTTGCCGATGCAAACGGGGTGATCGCCACGGTTGACGGGCCGGCGGTGGCAGCCATGGAAGCCATGGGAGGCACCGGGGACACCCTGACCGGCATTGCAACGGCCCTGGTGGGCGCTGGGATGGCTGTTCCCAGGGCAGCAACCATTGCGGCAAAGACAAACCGCCTTGCCGGGTTCTATGCCGATCCCACCCCTGCGACCCAGATCATGGAAGTGATTCAAGAAATCCCAAGGGCCCTTGCCCAGGTGTTAAACGAAGATGACACAGAATAAAAAACAGGACAAAAAGGTCGCCCCCACGCCCGGTATCGATCCATCCATGACGGTCCTGGACGTTGTGGCAGCCCATGGGGCAACCCAGACGGTGTTCAAGCGCTACGATGCCATGGCCGGAGAGTGCATCTGCTGCCATTCGCTGTTTGACACCCTTGACCAGATGGCCGAGAAATACGGTCTTGACCTGGCAGCGTTGCTCACGGATTTAAGAAACGCCTGACTGAACGCTGGGAGGTTTCCATGAACCACCGGCATTCACTCAACACGAAAGCCCCTGGATATAAAAAAAGTCCCCTTATCAATATTCGAAAATAACGATACAGGGGACTCTTTTTTTATTTTGAATTTGCCGGTAATGCTAGAGGCTAATTCATTCCGGGCATAATAATCCTGGAGTCGCTTGCACTTTTCTGCTGTTCCTGCATTTGCTGCATCCGCTTTAAATTCTCAACCACCTTCAAGGTTTCAACTTCCATGGCCTTGGGAAATTGCTCCATGGCCTCCTCAAGTGTGGTGGCTTCAAGTTCTGCCTGCATGGGGATCGGTCCCTGGGGGGTGCCAAGCTGTGTACTGCCCAGGAAAATGGTTGTTCGGCTGGTGTCATCGGATCCGTCAAGCGTCACAGGTATCAGCTGCCGTATGGTGGCAATCTTAAGGTCTGTGACAGACTCTTCGCGATAGAGGTTATCTTTATCAACTATAAAATCGTTACTGCCGGGTGTTCCGTCGTTATCACTCATGGGGTGTCTCCAATATTATTTTTTTAAAAAAAGCCTAACCTTTTTTATCAGAATTACGAACCATGTCAATTCGTAATCTACTTTTGATCAAACGGTGTGTTTAACATCTCTGTGCCGTTAAGAACAAATCGACCGTCCCTGATGATCTCAATTTCATCTCCTGCATCCGTCAGTACCGCAATTTTAGCCAATCCATCATAGGGAAGCGTAATATCCGTATGACAATTGGTATACGCCTTACTGACATCTTCCTTGCGCAGGATGGACCTCTCATTATCCCGGGCCACGATCTCCTTGCCATCGATGGCATTATAGACCGGATTGTCTTCACCAAAGGAAAAACAGGTATCCCCCAGGGCAAAATGGGGTCCCATCTTCTCTACGATCAAGATGGGAAGCTGATCTGTAATCTCATATTTCCCAGCGATCACATACGCCAGGGTGTTGGTGCCGATGGCAAACTCTCCAAGGGGAAGGGTCTCGTGGGGAAATAAAAGGTTCTCCTGGATATATTTTTTATTCTCGGCTTCATCTTCAAAATTGGCACAGGTGTAATCGGTGACATATCCATCTTTGAATGTCAGCCTGAGATCTGTGTAATTGAACCCGTCAAGGTATACCTTTTCCAGATGAAGCAGTCCCCCTGTATTTTTTAAGACAGGCGAGGTAAACACCTCACCCACCGGGATGTTGACATCTGCGACGCAATTGGCAAAGTTGGTTTGTTTTTCAGGATTTTCAAGATGGCCCAGGGCAACGATTATGTCGGTTTCATTGTTGCCCCTTCCAAGCACATGCACCTTTGACCCCTGATCAAGTGCATCAATAATCCGCTTTTGAACCGGCTCAAACGCGGCACTGCTTTGCATATTAATCCGGGCCGTATCTTCAAAGATCGCTTCAAACCGCTCCCCGATTTCAGGGGTTGGAAACGCCACAATACAGAAGCTGCGCTCTTTTTCCGGAATGAACGCTTCGATGAGCTGGCGATGTCCCCCCATCAGTTTCTGGAAAAGCCCCTGCTGTTCCGGGTCAAGGGTCACCCTTGCACTGTTGCCCTTTGGACTGAAAGGCGCTTCACCAAAACGCTCTACAAAAAGAACGCCTGAATAGTCCCGGATCAGGGATTCATAGGCCAGCGCTTTTTCCCGCCTTGCGTCCAGGGAATCCCGGACATAGGCGTCTGTGAGATACAGCCCAACGTCAAATTTATGATCATACCCACATTGCCTGTTAATGGCCGTGGTTACGATTTCGCCGACATACCCGTTCAGATGATTCTCCTTCATCAGCTCAACAATGCGTCGGGTCAGCCGTTCCTGGCCGGCATTGGCAACAATTCGCACATTATGGCGCAGGCTCATATCTTTGTTCTCCCGCCTGAACCCTTCCATGTACGCCTTCACAATCGTATCTGCCAGTTTTTCCAGTTTCTCTTTGGGATAACTGCTTAAAAACCCGGCGGTCTGAATTTCATGGTCTGTAATATAGACCCCGTAATCGTACAGATACCGTAAATCAGAGAGATCCGCAGTCAAGGTAATATCCGTCAGCCGCATGTTCTGAGCACCATGGGTCTCTCGAATCAACGCTTCGGAATCAAATGGGATCTGATCATTTCGATAATCGGTCACCGCCTGCTTTAATGCCGTTACGTCATGGTTTTTCACAGCGCCATGGGCACGGATAAACAACGAGAACACCCCGGCCATTTTGAACCGTTTATGCCCATGGGCATATGTAAAACATTCCCGGGCCTGCATATGAATATAGGAAAGCAGCGGACCAAAGGGGGCTCCGTACCGTTCCAGGCAAAAGGCGGGATTGGCAAAGCTTTTGCCATAGTTTTCCGGCAAAAGATCCCGATACCGCCCAAGGTTTTCCTTTTTCAACAGCTCCAGGTCCATATCCCCCCGGGTTCCCGCTTCCAGGTCTGCTTCCAACAGGGATGCCTGGATGAGACACGTTCCCGTGGCTTCAAAATAGGCCCCATGGGGATTCGCCTCTTTTTTGGCGCCATCCACGATGCCATGGAGTGCGTTCAGGTGGCTCTCGTATGCCGACCGGTATGTTTCATTATACTGTTCATAAATATCTTTAGATTTCATTATTTTTCACCTTGTTGGTTATATGAACGGTGTCAGGGTGCAACGCCTGGGAGATTCCCACCTCGATGATGGGAATCTCCCAGGCGTTGCACCGGATCTTTTTCTCAAATTCGCCCTTGCAGTCGCGCCTGCGCCGCTTTACCATGGCGATCACCCTTGCCTGCCTGACCCGTGGCAAAAAGGTGTCCCATTCTCTCCTGGCACTGGCGGCAACGGCTGCCACCGGGGTTCCGGACGGGGTTAACAGGCAGAGCGTTGCGTTGACAAAACCAAACCCTAACGCGTCCCCCGCATTCAAGCCCTGGAGGGCGGTGTGCATCGAATGGCCGGGGGGACAACGGCCGGCAAAATCCATAAAAAGCTCCTTAAGGCCGAGAATACGGTAACGAAGGAGGGAGGGGACAGGCCCACCCTGCCGGACCACGGGAGAACCAAAAGCCAGATCATGCCCATTGCCAAGGATGGCAAGGTGGGGATTGCATTCCCTGGAAAGGCGAAACAACCCGAGAAAGCGCTTGGCCCGTGTCATGGCCACATAATAGAGCCGTCGCTCCTCCTCCATCTCTTCGGTTTTTCCAGGCGAGGTCCAGCCCCCGTCCAGGATGAACACATGGGAAAACTCAAGTCCCTTGGCGCTGTGGACCGTTCCGAGGAACACCCCGGTTCCCAGGCGCTGTTCCCGTTTCTGTTCGGCCAGCAGCCGGGTTAAAAACTGGTGGGCCTGGAACAGGGAGACCTCGGCATCCCCGGTCTCCGACTGAAACGAGACAAGCCCCTCCAGGATGAGCCGCTGCCAGGTGTTGGGAGAGTCTGTTATGCTTTTCCTGTATTCATCCCCAAGAATGGATGCCCGGGAAAAATCGTCCTGGCGCCCAAGGAGCATGGCCAGGTATTCTGCTGTTTCCCTGATTTTAAAGGGGGAGAAGCTGCTGCTTGCCAGGGGGATGCTCACGGGAACGCCTTCCCGGGCCAGCAGGCTCCGGGCAAAGGCAAGCATTTCATGGTCCATGCCGTTCCGTGAAAGGACCGCCATGTGGCTGAACTCAAGATCCGTTCTCTCCTTCTTCAGCCCAAGAATTTCATGGCAGAGGATCTCTGCCTGGTGCAATCTGTCCTGGGCATGGTAATAGCGGATCGTTCCTTTCCTTTTTTCAACCCGGCTTGCCGGACAAATGGGAAAGTCGGTCTTCATCCGGTCGGTGTTCGCCCGAATCAATGCATTGGAGAGCGCAATGAGGCGCTTGCCTGACCTGAAATTATCGGTCAGATGAAAGACGGTGGCATTGTAGTCCGCCTTGAACTTGCGGATAAACCCCACGCTTGCGTTCCTGAACCCGTAGATGGACTGGTCGTCGTCCCCCACCGCCATGATGGCAAGCTTCCCGCCCCCGTCTTTCAGGGTGCGGCCGGCAACCGCCGATATCAGGTCATACTGGGCCTGGTCAATGTCCTGGTACTCGTCCACAAGAATGTATTCATAGCCCGCAAGAATTCTGTCCCGGACCTCGTCCGGCCCAAGGCCCGGTATCTGCTTCTTGCCCGAGAGGATATCGCCGGCCTCCACAATGATCCGTTCAAACCAGGCGGACAGATCCGGGGTTTTTCCCTCCAGAATTCGCCCCGTAATGTTCAGGGCCAGGCCGTGGAAGGTCATCACCGACACACCCCTGGCATCGGTGCCTGCAAGGGCAAACAGCCGTTTCCGAATCAAGGCGGCGGCATTGTGGTTGTAGCAGAGCATGAGCACCGACCCCGGGGCCACCCGTTTGACCCTGAGGAGCCAGGCACAGCGGTGGACCACGGTCCGGGTCTTGCCCGACCCGGGCCCTGCCAGCACCAGGACGTTTTTCCTGGGATCTGAAGTGACGATCCGCTCCTGGTCCTTGTGGTTGAGGTCGGAAACGATTTTCTTGAACGAATGTTCGCTGGTGGCCCGGTCCAGCATTCCTTTTCTGCCGGGAAAATAACGGCCCAAAAAATCGGGGGTGTCCATGGAGAAATAGGCCAGGATCATGGCAAGGGCCTGGCGGATCTTCTCGGTGCCCATCTTGGCAAACTCGTTCATGATATGGATCTGGAAAATCCGCTGGCCGTAGTGGTGGAACAGGGGCTGGAAGTCGGCCTGGGTGTACCGCTGTTTTTTCCGATTCGGATCAAGGGTAAGGGTCATGGCCTGTCGAAACACGGCCATGCCCTGCTGGAGGCTGATCACCTTGTTGTCGTGGAGGAACAACAGACCTGCCTCCATGGCGGCCAGCATTTTCTCGGGCCGGATCTCCAGGGGGGTGATGGTGTTGGCAAGAAAGTCCGTGACCGTGTCATAGGAGAACTCCACCAGGATGTCGCTCTTTTTCCCCAGGGCGTTCCCGGCCTTTTCCAGAATGGCGTCCAGGAGCAAACGGGCAAGGTCATGGCGCCGGCTACTGATGATCTTTATCTGGTCCCAGCCTCGCCCCATCTTGAGACAACAGGCCTCCCGGTCCTGGAAATGGATCTCAATGCTGGGAACACTGTTACCAAATCCCCTGCCGTCGGACTGGAGGGTCTTAAGGGCCTGGCGCAGGAACGCAACACTGGTGTCATTGTGGCCCAAATCCAGGAGCTTCTGATTCAAGGCCCTGAAGGTGAGGCGCACCCGCTCCTCGGGATCAACCATGGGATATTCCCCTTCCATCACCGAGATCATTGCCCGCTCCAGGGTGCAGACCTTTTCAAGGCGCTTTTTGGCGCTGTTCCTTCCCCCTGGGGTAAGCCAGGCCGTGAGCATCATGGTGCGGTGAATAATACCGGCATGGGCCATCTCGTTCATGGTGGCGATCACCTTTTTGGTGGAGGTGTACCCCTGGGGAAGATCCTTGAGGGTGCCCAGGGTCTCACAGATCTGGTCCGCACTCATCCCCTGGTCCGGGGGAGCGTCCATGAGGGCCCAAAGAATGGTTTCCCAGATTTCCCCGAGCTTTTTGGAGAGGTTGAGCCGCTGAATCGCTTGTCTTGCCTCTGCCATGGACGCGAACCTGGGCCGCCCCTGGAAAACCGAGGTGACGTTCTCTTTCCGGCTGAGGAATCCCCCCCGCTCAAGCCAGGAGATGGCCGTCTTCACCCGGGTCTCGTAGTCCCGGTTGGACGGGTCAAACGCTGTGTTGACAGACGCGTCCCTGAGGATCTCCCCGGCCGTGATGATAATCTCTCCCTCCGGGTTCTGTTTTGCCCTGCGGATTCCCTTGAGGATCTGGGCGATGTCCCGGGTGGTGAGCCGTGAGGCGGCGGTGAGCCGGAACTGGTCTTCAATATCGTTCTCGTCGTACAAGAGGATGCACTGGGCTTCCTGGTTGTCCCTGCCGGCCCGCCCCGCCTCCTGGAGGTAGTTTTCCACGGAGCCCGGGATATCGGCATGGATCACCAGCCTCACATTGTCCTTGTCAATGCCCATGCCAAATGCGTTGGTGGCGACGATCACCGGGATATCTCCTGCCACAAACCCCTCCTGGACCTCCCTTTTCTCCGGCACGGTCATGCCGGCATGGAAGAACCGGGCCTGGTGTCCCTTAAGATTCAGGTATTCAGAAAGCTGCTCCGTCTTTTTCCGTGTGGCACAGTAGACAATGGCGCAGCCCGGGGTCTCCCGGGACAACCGGGTGGAAAGAAGGGTGGCGATGCCCTCGCTCTTTTCATGGGCCGTGACCCCATGCACCTCAAAGTGGAGGTTGTTTCGTTCAACCCCTCCCTCAAACAGGGCAAGCCCAAGCCCCAGTTCCCCCTTGAAATGGGCGATAATCTCCTGGATCACATCGGTCTTTGCCGTTGCCGTGAAGCAGGCAATGGTGGGGGCTGTTTTTTCTCGGTCCGAATAGGTGCGGATGAACTGGGAGGCATAGAGGTAGTCGGTCCTGAAATCATGGCCCCATTTGGAGAGGCAGTGGGCCTCATCAAACACAAAGCAACGAACCTGGCGGGAGCCAAGAAGAAGGCCGATGGACCGGTTCCTGAGCTGCTCAGGCGAAATATAGAGAAGGGCGATCTCCCCCATCCTCACCCGGTCCATGACATAGCCCCGTTCCGGCAGGGTCAAAAGCCCGTTGATAAAGGCCGCCGTTTCTGATCCGGTCACCCGGTTGAGATTCTCCACCTGATCCTTCATCAATGCCTGGAGGGGGGAGATCACCACGGTAAGTGCCCCTGTCCGGAAAAAACCCGCCAGGGCCGGCACCTGGAAACAGATCGATTTTCCACCCCCGGTGGGAAGGATGCCAAGGAGCGGTGTTCCAGCCATGCCCGCGGAAACGATCTCCCTCTGAAGGGGGGTGCCGTCGGGCAAATTGCGAAAGCTGTCAAACCCGAAATAGCGTTTCAGATGTCCCTCGGGATCGTGGTTTCCTCGACAGTATGAACAGTCGTCACAACGGCAGTGGGTTTCCCTGAGCCTTGCAACGATTTCAAGAATACGGGAAAACCGTTTCCTGACCCAGGCCGGGATCACCGAGTTTCCCCCGGCCACCCCCAGCCAGGCAAGGGCGTAGGCAAGGACCACCCGGTGTTCAGGGTCCAGAAAGTTGAAGACAAAGATCTCCTCAAGGCCTGTTGTGCAGATTTTTCCTTGGGTGAGCGCCTCAAAAACCGCCAGGGCATCATCGGGCCCAAGCACCTCGTCGCCCCCCCCCCGGTTGAATACCTCGGCCATTCCCTTGCCGTCAAAGGCGCCAAACCGGGCATCCTGGAAGCAGGAGCGGTAAAAGCCCAGCACCTTATTGTCCTGGGCCTGGAACCGCGCCATCTGTTCCAGGAGCACCCGTTGGGAGAGCCGGGCATCCGCAACCGGATCGTTCAGGCTCTCCTTGACCAGCTTATACCCCTTGACCAGCCGGTGGTAGGGGTTTTCCGGGAATGCCAGGGGCGAGAGAAAGAGGGTGTCGATGACGGGCTTTTGAAGGAGTTTAAGATGGGGAAACCCGGCTTGAATCACGGGCAGGTCATGGTAAAGAAGATTGTGGCCGGCAATGAAGCGGGCCTCCTTGCAAAATTGATCCAGGGCGTTCAGGGCTTCTGCCGGGTCAAACCGTCCCCGTCTCTCAAAGGAGGCCGATCCTGTCACCGCGCCCATGTGATAGATCCTGCCACTGGGATCCACCTCAAGATCAAGAAACCCGATCTCATTTTTTATGTCTTTGTCTGCCGCTGCCATGGATCATTTTCTATCAGAAATGACGGCATCAGGACAGGCTTTTCCTCACCGTGCAGGAACGTTTCAGGTGGCGGTTCCATGGACCACAAAAATGTTTTCAGATGCAAACGCGCCTTTCTCCTGGAGAAGGTCGCGGATGGCGCTGAAGCGCTTCCCGGTTTCTTCGTCCCAATCCCCTGCCCGCTTGAGGGTCTGCTGCTTAAAGCCAAACACAATATCAAAGAAAACCTCGGGCCCCAGCATCTGGGTGGTGACGGGAACAAGGTCCACCCGCACCGATTCAAACCCGGCTTCAAGCAAGTAGGAGAGGAGCTTCCGGCCCACATGGCGGTCTCCGCCGTAACTTGCCTGGGCTTTTGCCACCCGTCTCTCCACCGCCTCCCACCCCTTGACCCGTGGGTGGATGAAGATGGTATCATCATCCACGTCAAGGATGCAGGCGATTCCGTTTTTCCGGGTCACCCGGTGCATCTCCTTCAGGGCCGCCATGGGGTTGGGAATGTGCTGGAACAATAGCCTTGCATAGGCAAAGTCAATGGAATCGTCTGCCAGGGGAATCTCCTGGGCCGTTCCCTCAAGGAAATCGCAGCGGGTAAGATCCTTTTCAGCCTTCAAGGCCTCGGCCCTTGTCCGCAGGTCTTTATCCGGTTCTATGCCGATGATCCGGCTCTTTGGGAAGTTATGGGACAAAAGCATGGCCGTAACCCCGGGGCCGGATCCCAGATCGAGGATGGTATCCCCGTTGGCAAGGCCGATGCCCTTGAGCTTGGAGAACTCCATGGCCTGGGCCACCTGGGCCTGGGTCTTCAGCCGCTTGTATTCGGATTCCTTGTCCATGAGGGTGTCAAAGCTGTAGGACTCCACCCGTTGCCCTGAACCGTAGAGGGCCGGGCGGTGAACCCGGATGGCGGCAAGGTCGTTCTTGCCCAGGATTTCCGACAGGTTGTTATTGGCGTCCGTCATTCTCCGGGCCAGGATGTTTACGATATTTTTATAAAGCTGAATGGCAAGGCCGGGATTCTTTTCTGCGATCCGTTCAAACATCTGTTCGGAGAGGAGCAGCACCTTGCTCGGCTCCATGGCGACCAGGGTGGTGGAATGCCGGATCTTTGTCAGGGTGTTGATTTCGCCAAAGGGTTCCCCGGGCCGGATCACGGAAATGAAGTGGGGGTCCTTCCCTTCGCCCACCCCAAGCCCCATGGAGCCGGAAAGAAGAATTCCCATGGAGGCCTCCTTGTCTCCCTTCATGAACAACACCTCCCCCTGGGCAAGCTGAAGCCGTGGGAGCATCTTCAACGCCTGTTCTATGCTCTCCAGGGGAATATCCTGGAACAACTTGAACCCTTCCCGGTGCTCTTCCATGGCCGGGGCGTAGGCCAACTGGGCCCAGAGCGCCTTGGACGGAATTTTTTCAAGGCCGGGATCGTAGAACTTTGGAAAATGTTCTTCAAGCCGTTTTGCAGCCCGGCCGTGGTCGTTAAGGGTTTCCGGAACCAGCATTGCCAGGGGGCTGCCGGTTTTCTCGAAATAATTGCGGTCGTTGACGCAGCCGATCAGCGGCACCCTCACCCCGACATCGATCCTGAAATTGGGCAGGTAGGGACAGAGGCCGAACCGGCAGTAGAGGGAAACAAGGGTCAGCTGGCAGTAACAGGTCGCCACCTGGATCTTTTTTTCAAAATTTGCCCGGAAGATGTGGGACATGAGCAAAGAAACCACGGTGCTGCCCCGGTGGGCAGGGGCGACGGCCAGATGGGAGATGAACGACACCTTGTCCTTACCAAAAAGGGTACCGAGCTTCTCAAACGCCATGTTGTCTGAAAGTTCCGGGGGTGGTTTTCCTTGGTTCAGCGTGTTGGTGCGGATGCAGCCCAGGATCTGCCCTGTATCGCTGAGTGCGATCAGGTGGTCGGCCCAATCGTCCAGCTCGTCCCTGACCCATCCCCTACGGTGATCCATGCCTGGGATGTCCCGCTCAAACTCGTTGTTCCAGACCTCATAGAGGAACTGAAAGATCCGTTCCAAGTCCATGGGGTCCTTTGGAGATGTTATGGAAACGGTCATGGCAATTCTCCTTTCCGGGTTATTGCTCAGGTCAGATCAATTGATACCGCCACCTCTCAATAAGGGTAAGGTTGGCATCATGTCATTTGACCGGCACTATACGTTGTTAATCCAGAAGTTTTCTGATGCTTCGGCTAATGGTGTGCATGGTGACGGGCTTCATCAAAAAATCGTCAATTACCTTGGTGGAATAACTGTTTCTCGAAATTTTTTCGCTGAAACCGGTACAGAGAATGATGGGGGTGGTGGCGCTGAGTTTCTTAATCTCAGCGGCCAGGATATCGCCGGTCATATTGGGCATGGTCATATCGGTGATCACAAGATCAAACCCCTCGGAATTGGCCCTAAAGGCTTCCAGCGCCTCGAGGCTGTCGGTGCAGGCGGTAACGCTGTAACCGTGCTTTTCCAGCATCTGCCGACCCATCTGGGCGATGCTCTCCTCATCGTCCACCAAGAGGATGTGTTCGGTGCCGTTGACGATGGGCTCCCCGGAAAATTTTTCCACCAAAGGGGGCGTCTCGGCCTTGGGCAGATAGACATGAACGGTCGTACCCTTGCCCGGTTCGCTGTAGACCTTGATGTCGCCGTTTAAATCTTTTACGATGCCGTAGGTCACGGAGAGACCGAGGCCCGTGCCCTTTCCGTTCCCCTTTGTGGTGAAGTAGGGATCAAAAATCATGGGCAGGATCTCTTTATTGATACCATGACCCGTGTCGCTGACCGACAAATGGACGTACTCTCCGGATTGCAACCCGGGGTTGCCCAGGATCGCGTCCGTATCAATCGCCACCTCATCCAGCCCCACCTCGAACTTACCACCGCATTCCTGGACCGCATGGAAAGCGTTGGTGCACAGGTTCATGACGATCTGGTGCAGTTTGGTGGGGTCGGCGAACACGGGGCTGCCCCCCGGCTTGATGTTCTGGATGATCTCGATGTCCTTTGGGATGGATGCGCGCAACAGCTTGAGCGCCTCCTTGACGATCAGCTGGTACTGGACCGGGCTCTGCTCCTGGTCTGCATGGCGACTGAAGGTCAGGATCTGCATGGTAAGCTCCTTGGCCCGATATGCTGCCTTGTAGATTTTCTTAACCTTGCGATACTCGGGAGTCTCCTCCGGCAGATCCTCTAACAGCATCTCCGAATACCCCATGATGGGAAAGAGGATGTTGTTAAAATCATGGGCAATGCCGCCGGCCAGGGTACCGATGGCCTCTATCTTCTGGTAGTGGCTGAGGCGGTTTTCTAGTTTTTTCCGCTCCTTAAGGGCCCGCAGCCGTTCCGAAAGGTCCCGGCAGATCGCTTGGTACTGGCCTTGTTTGCTGGAGATAATGCTGAAACTGATCTCCACGGGAATACGGGTGTCAAACCGGGTGAGAAGCGTGGTCTCAAAAAGCATTGAACCTTGCTTTTGGCCGACATTCAAGGCCTTTTTCACATATGCTGCCCCCTCCTGGGAAAACAGATCCATAAGATTCATGGCGCAGAGCTCGTGGTGGGGGTATCCCAGCAGCAGGGATGCGCTCTTGTTGGCGTTCCGGATCCCCCCGTCAATGGTGTGGATGAAGATGGCGTCGTAGGAGTGCTCAAACAGATTTCGGAACATCTCTTCGCTCTTCAGGAGATCCTGCTGGGCCTTTTTACGAATGATCTCCTGGGTTTCAAGGGTCGCAACCATCTCGTTGTAGCCCTCGACGATCAATCTGACCTGTTCAATGTCTGCCCCCTTTGCGAGCCGGTAGGAAAAGTCTCCGGACTTGACCCGGTCAAGGGCGGCCCTGATGCGTTTATTGGCAACATCCTCCATGGATGACCGGGGAAATATCACAAAAAGAATCCATTCGATTCCCGGAATCACCTCGTGGTAGACGATGAGATCAAAAGCGCCTTTCTTTGTGAGCCTGAAACGGCCCTTGCGGTTTTTTTTCAGGCGGGCCAGGGAGATCTCTTTGAACTCCGGACCGAGGCTGTGGAGGTGGCGCTGGAAAATGCTGCCCTTTGCCTTGTCTATCTCGGTTTCCACGGCAGGATGATCCATGATGATGCCATCGGAATCCACAATAAAGTTGATCTGGCCTGTGATGTATGTGTCCAGGATAAAATCCTGGTACAGGCTTTTCATGGGCAGGTCGATGCTCCAGAGACCCACGAACTGATCTGCCAGATAGACGGGAATCGAGGCCGAAACGATAAGCCCCTCGCCTGCATAATCAATGGTCGGTTTGGTCCACTGTATCTTTCTTTCCGGATTGTTGGAAGGTTCCACCGATACAAAGGTGTGGTAGGACGTCCAGTCAAACCCGGGATCGATGGCTTCGGCCTGGTCGATATAGGGAAACTGAACCGAAGTGTTTGTCACATCCTGGTAATAGAACCAGGCACTGCCCGGCAACCGGGTTCGCATTTCGTCCAGAAAAGTACCGATGTTTCTAAGGCAGTACATGCGAAAACAGGTTTCCGGATTATTCCTCAACCCGGGGGACCAGGAATAGGAGATGGCATTGTCGGGGACCCTGTCGGACCGGAACGCCTCCTGAAGGGGAAGTCTGAGCCAGAAACCGGCATCATCGACGCCAAACCCCTCTGTTTCAAACCAACGATCAATATCCAATTGGTCGGCTGTGATCTCGGAAAAAAGCAGCTGGGAGAGCCGTTTGAGTTCGTTGAGGGTGTCATGGCAGCTTCTGATGTTTGCATCAAGGGAGGCTGCGATCTGCTTTATTTGAACATGGATGTGATCTGTTTTCATTATAAGACCCTCCATAAATTCGCCACGGTATAGGCAGTCGTGTCCATGCAGGTCTTGGGATAGACCAAGGACCATAAAAATCGGTTGTGACCAAGAAGTCGGGCGTGGGTGGTGATTTTGGGTAATTAAAAAAGCAATGATCTCTTTTTATACAAAATCATTATTTTTTCGTCAACAACTTATCCCGGTAAGGCAAAACAGACAAAGGATCGTGACCCCAGAAAAACATTCAACCTTCTTCAGGTCTCAGCCGGTTGGCCGGGGATCCCACATTCAACGTCGGCAAGGCGTTCAACTCCAACATATACCACGATGACACGATAATCCCTTTAACCACGCTGCTGATGCTGATACACCACCACACACCGGCAACCCCCCAGGTCGTAAAACTGACAACAGCAAGGGCCGCCGGGATTCTCAATCCGGTGAACAAGACACTTGTCAATGATGGCGGCCGTGTTCTTCCCAACCCGTAAAAGCCACCTGCTGAAATAATTTCAAGGCACATGAACATTTGTGAAACCGCAAGGATTTTAAGATAGAGCGCCCCGGTTGATCGCATGACACTTTCACTTGTGAACACAGAAAAGATCTGGCTGCCAAAAAAATAAAACCCGATGGTGGCCAGCCCCCCCAGGCTGAGACTTAAAAAAAGGACGATATAATATCCTTTCCTGATTCTATCCAATTTCAAGGCGCCGTAATTTTGACCGGTAAAGGTTCCAAGGGCTGTGGAAAACCCTAACGCCGTATTCCAGGACAAGGCCTCAATACTTGCGCCAACATTCTGAACGCCCAATGGAATCGTGCCGAAACCAGAGACGATCCTGCCGATATACATGGAAATCAAACAGAATGCCACCTGATGAATCGTTACCGGAATTCCGATATCCAACAGCTTTTTCAGGATTTTTTTGTCTATCGGAGCAAACAGCTTAAACCGTTCAAGTACGGAGCTGTCTGATTTCAGTTTGAACAAAAACACGGAAAAAACCAGAATATTTAAAACAACCGTTGCCAGGGCAGCGCCTTTTGCCCCAAGTGCCGGAATCGCCCCCCACCCGAAGATCAATATGGGGTCAAGGATAATGTTCAAGACCAGCCCCATTGAGCTCACAACAAATGGGGTTCTGCTGTTGCCGAACCCGATATAAATTGCGCTGAATGTGGGATTTATCACAGCGAAAAACATCCCAAAGGAGACAATCCGCAAATAGGCCAGGGCATGCCCCATCACCTCTGGTTCCAGTTTAAAAAATTTGAGCAAAACGCCTGAACTGACCAGTACCGTAAGATTTAAAATAATGGAGCAGCAGATGGCAAATGTCAGGGCATTTTCAGATACCTGCCGGGCCGTTTTAAAATCTTTTCTACCCACCGCCTGGGACACCAACGTTTCCGTACCGGCTTTGGTACAATAGAAGATGCTCAGAAGCAGCCACATGAAAAAACCGGCGGTTGTAACGGCTGTAACCGTTGCAGATCCAGTCCGGCCAAGCCAAATGACATCGGTAAGGTTGTACGCCATCTGCACAAAGGAGGTCCCCACAATCGGCAGGGTCAGGCCGATTATTTTAGGCAGGATATTCCCTTCGGTTAAATCGATTCCTTTTTTCATGCATCCCTTTAAACGTTGGTATCGGTTACACCTGTTTCGTCAGGTGACGGTCCATACCAAAATAACATGGAAAAAGATAGTCAGAAGCCAGGAATCAGGATGCTTTTCTCTTTTCAAGTTCTCCTGGGATCAACTGCACGAGCACAAGGGAACCGATGCTCAATACGGCCGCCCCGATAAAGGGAATCCGGTAATCCACGATCCACAGCATCCCGCCGATGGCCGGAAGCACCACGGCAGCAATATGGTTGATGGTAAATCCCACGGCCATGCTCGGGGCAATATCCCTGGGATCGGCAATCTTCTGGAAAAAGGTGTTAATGGCAATGGCAAAATTGAAAAAGATATGATCCGCCACATAGAGCAATGCCACCAAGGCTTTTGAGTCCACCATGGCATAGGCAATGAAAATAAAAATCAGGCTGAAGTATTCAAGGGACAGCACCTTTCTCTCGCCGAACCGGACAATGCATCGGCCGATAAAAGGGCTCAGAAAATAGTTAACAAGATTATTAAAGAGAAACAGGGCCGCAATGGCCTGTACGGAAAACTCAAATTTCTTCACAAGGAGAAATACGGCAAAGGCGATGAAGATCTGACGCCTGGCACCAGCCATGAAGGTAAGAACATAGTAGAGCCAGTAGCGTCGTTTCAGGATCATCTTCTTATGCTGGGGAACCATCTCCGCTGACGCGGGATTTTGGAGAAAGGCCCATGCCCCCACCCCCACCACGAGAACACCAAACACCAGGTAGAGCTGGGTATAGGAGAGAAAGGACGCGGCTATGAAGATCATGGCGCCTGCGGCCATATTGCTCACCGCAGCATAGCTTCTCAGTTTTCCAAACACAAGGGGGGCGGTATCCTGGTCAAAATATTGAAGGGTCAGGGATTTGTTCGTGGTTTCAAAATAGTGAAACCCAAAGCTCATCACAAGGGTGGTGAAGATCAGCCCGTAAAAGGTTGGAAAGAGACCCGTTGCCGACACACCGATCCCCAGCACCACGATGGAAAAGGCGGAGAGCGTGTGTTCCTTGATGATGAACAGGAGATAAACCACCAGCAACGCCAGAAATCCGGGAATCTCCCGGACAGATTGAAGAATGCCGATATGGTGACCGTCCAGGTTGACCACATTCACCGCAAAGTTGTCAAACAGGGTGCGCCACACATGGAGACCGGCTGTGGCGGCAATGGTGAGCACCATCAGATATATGTACATGGGGTTATCGGTGATCTTTTTTTTCATGACACCTATTTTTCTCCCTTGATGTAGAGGCCGCGGCTGATGTTCCGAATCTCTTTATTCTGCTTTGCCCGGAAGATGATGTTCCGGATCTTTGTATCCCCAATGGCAGTGCGCTCTTTTATCTCCTTGAATCCGATCCCCGTGACCCGCCGTCTCCGGATGATGGCCACCACAATATCGTAGTCGGCTCCCTTCGGGTCGGAGCTCTTTTGACTCTTTATCCCAGGTGCAACGGTCTTGGCACTCTTTTTTGGGGGAACCACGGTCTTCGTGGCCTTCTTTACTAGGGCCTTTTTGCGCTTAACCACCGGAGCCACGGTCTTGACGGCCTTAGTTGCGGAGACTTTTTTGCGTTTTACCAGTGCTGGGATCGTCTTGACCGCCTTTTTCTTTGGGGTCTTTGCGGGTGGTGCCGGCAGATCGTCCATATCAATGCCAAAGGCCGATGACAGGTCGGCATCCTGGATGATCCGCTTGGATCCCTTTGATTTGGCCCGCTTGATGAGCGCGTCCGCCTCGCCCTTGACCGCCTGGGAGACAAGGGCTTCCATCTTCACCCCCCTGAGGGTGAAAAAAAGTGAAGGATCCTGGTCAAGCCGTGCGCCCACGCCGTAAAGGGTGGCGGCCACATGCTTGCACATCAGGGCCCAGTCCGGGCAGGAGCAGTCAAAGTCGATCTCCCCGGGGGAGGGAAACATGCCGTGATCCGGGTGGGTCAGCAGGCTCTCCATGGTCTTGGGAAGCTTGCCGTCCATGAGCAGCCCAAGGGAACCGATCTCACCCTTGCACGCCTGGACAATGGTTTCCCAAACCTTGGGCTTCAGTTTCTTGATGGAGATCTCCACCTTGTAGGGCCTTGCGGTTGAGCCCTGGACAAGGGAGAGGATCTTCCCCTCTTCGATCTTGAGATCCAGCACCGCACCGTGGCGCACATAGGATCGGCCCCGGCCGATGCGGTTGGAAAAGTCGGCATAGCTTTCGAGATTCTTGTTCCAGGAAATGCCCCACCAGGATTCGGCAAGCTTTCGTCCCGTTATCTCAATGGGAGCGATCCCCGGGTTTTTCTTCTTCAGCTGCTTGAGTTTCTTCTCGGTCTTTGCCCGTTTTTCTGCAACACTTACATATTTTGGAAAACCGTATTCGTAACGACTCATACCTGCCTCAACTGGGTTGGTGTTAAATTTTAAGGGTAAACAAATCCATAAGCGCCTGGTCGTCCATCTCGGTGATCCAGGTGCCCTGGGCGTCTGAGATGATCTGCTCCGCAAGTTCTTTTTTCTTTTCTATCATAAGATCGATCTTCTCTTCAATGGTGCCCTTTGTGACAAACTTGTGCACAAGCACTCCCTTGGTCTGGCCGATGCGAAAGGCCCGGTCCGTTGCCTGGTTCTCCACGGCCGGGTTCCACCACCGGTCAAAATGGATCACATGGTTGGCCCGGGTGAGGTTGAGCCCGGTACCCCCGGCCTTGAGGGAGAGCACCATAAAGGGAAGATATTCTCTAGCCTGGAACCGCTCAATGGCCAGCTTGCGCTTCTTGACACTGAGGCTGCCGTGGATGATGCACCCTTCCTGTTGGAACACGGTCTCAAGAAAGGCTTGAATGGGGGCCACCATCTCCTTGAACTGGGTAAATACCAGGACCCGCTCGCGCTTTGCGTGGATGGTTTCGCAGATCTGTCCCAGGCGTAGGAATTTCCCACTCTCCTTGGGGGAGAACCCCCCTGTGCCAAGGTACTGGTCCGGGTGGTTGCAGATCTGCTTAAACTTCATCAGGGCCGAGAGGACAAGCCCTTTTCTCCGGATACCCTGGTCCGATTCCAGCAGCTGTTTCTCAAGCTCCTTGACGAAATCCATGTACAGCACCCGCTGTTTCCGGGACAGCTCCGGGAATGTCCTCATCTCCACCTTGTCCGGCAGATCCGGCGCGATGCCCTTGTCCGTCTTCATCCGTCTCAAGATATAGGGAGACACCACCTGCTTTAACCGGCCGTAGCCTGCGGGATCGGACGCGAGCGCCTTTGAAAAGGTCTTGAACTCGGCGGAACTTCCCAAAAGGCCGGGGTTGATGAAGTCAAACAAAGACCAAAGATCGGACAGGGCGTTTTCAATGGGGGTGCCGGTCATGGTGATCCGGATACCCGAGGACAGCTGTTTAACGGTTTTTGACTGCTGGGTTGCGGGGTTCTTGATGGCCTGGGCCTCATCCAGGATCAGCGCCCGCCAGGGCACCTCCTGCATCCAGGAATGGTGCTGGACCATGGCATAGGTGGTAATGACAAGGTCAAAATCCTGCCATTGGACGATTGCCTTATTTTTGCCCCGGCCCTCCTTTTTGTATCCGGGATGGGCCACAACGTAATTAAGGTCCGGCAGAAACCGGCCGATCTCCCCTTCCCAGTTTGAAAGAAGGGAGGCGGGAACGATCAAAAGCGATGTCCGGCCCGGCTCTTTGACCCTCAGGATGCTCAGGAAGGCAAGGACCTGAATGGTTTTCCCAAGGCCCATGTCATCGGCAAGGCAAGCACCAAATCCAAGGCTGTCAAGAAAAGCAAGCCAGTTCACCCCCCGCTGCTGGTAGGGACGAAGTTTTGCCTTGAATCCCTTGCCAGGTTTGATCTTTGTTACGAGCTCGGGCCTCTTGAGCTTAGAGATCACCTGGTCGAGCCACTCCCCATTGGAGATCTCAAGATCGGTGACGTTTTCAATGGCAGAAAGCCTCTCGGGCCGGAACTTGAGTTCCAGGGCCTCGCGGATGGTGAGGGTCCCATCCCCGGCCATCTCCATGGCGGCTTCATAGGCGGAAAGGAGGTTGTTAAGCCGCTCTGTATCCACCTCGACCCACCTGTTCTTGATCCAGGCAAGCCCATGGCTCTGGCTGAGAAGGGCCTTAACCTCATCAGGCGAGATGGGATCGTCCCCGAGAAAGAGAGCGGCGTCAACATCGATGAGGGCGTTCATGCCGACAAGGGAAGGCGCTTTGGCACCCAGACTTATCTTGAGGGAGGTTTTTGAGCCCCTGGTTTTCCACCAGTCGGGAATGCGGCAGATGATGCCGCAATGCTCAAAATTTTCCACCTGTTTCAGAAATTCAAACGCCTCCCGGGCGTCCCAGGCAAGGTGGTGAAAGAGCTCTCCCGTCTCCAGGAGTTCGTGGAGCAACTCGCTTGTCTTTGCTGCGGCATGGACCGCGGTGAGCAGCTTTAGCATCTGTTCCTGGTCATCCCTGTACTCTTCCAGGGCCCAGTGGATGGGCCGGTGCTTGGCAGTGTCCACGGCGGTGTAGGTGGCAAGGAACTGGAACGGATACGCCTCCTCCCGGCTCTCCACCAGATGAAAATAGACCCTTCCGGCCAGGTGAATGTGGGGGCTGAACCCCAGAAAATACGCTTTGACGCTTCCCTTATATGCTTTTATCCCCTGGCTGAACCCGTGGTTGAGATCCGTCCACACACGGACCATGAGATCCAGGTCCAGATACTCGGACCCGATCATCAAGGGAGCGGCATGGACAAGGGCCTGGAGTTCGTTTTCATCGTATTCAATGTCGACCCGGTCCCGGAGCGCTTCAATGTCGGGCAGCTTCCTGAGCTTTTCCACGAATAGCCGTGAAAGGCCCCTGAAAAAGTCAAGGGAGGGGGCAAGGGGGATGTGGGGATCGGAACAGCCAAGAACGAGGAGCCACTCCTTTTCGTTGCCAGCATATCTGTTGAAGATCTCCTGGTTCAGGAACTGCCGCTTCTTGCCGAGCCTGCCGTTGCCGCTTTCCCAGGTCAGCCGGAGATCCTGGGGGTACATGATCTCCACATTCAGTTCCTTGGCTTTCTCAGCGGCCATGCCTGACGCTCCCGTCTCTTTGATCCTTGGTGGTTGTCCATTCTATCTTCATGGAATCCCTTTTATCAGTAATAGGGACACAAGATCAAGGGAGGCGTCGATCCGGGCAAACAAAAAAGGGCGGCAAAGGCCGCCCCTTTTCTCATCTTTCTGTGTTACCAAGGGTCACGCTATAACTTCAGTATTTCCTGGAGTTCGTCCCGTGCCCTCTGTAACCTTTAAAGCCCACCAGGCAAGGTCAAGCTTAAAACTTCAGGGTCTCCTGGAGCTCGTCGGTTGAGAAATCCCAGGTGGTGTCGTGGGGAGGAAAGGTCTCATTGAACATTTCCGGGAGCTGGTCGTCTTTCTTGGTAAAGCCGGCCCTGCGGTTAAACTCTTTCTCGTCATTGAGGATGGACTGGCCAAGGCTGACCACATCGTCCGGGGTGAGGCTGATACCGTACTGGGCGTTGAGCAGGTCAACAATGGTCTGCACCCCGTCCTCGTTGTCAAGGACAGCGAAGGCGACAAAGAGACAAAGGCCTGCCGCATCAATGGCTGCGGTGGCAACCTGGAGGTTCCTGGAAAGCTCCAGGTTCCCCTCTTTTTTCAGGGGATCAACGGTGCCGCCAACGGCAAGGATGTTGGCCGTAACGCCATAGCCTGCGGTATGATCGGCGCCCATGGGGGAGGTTGCATAGGTGATGCCAACGCCCTTGACGGATCTCGGGTCATAGGCGGGAAAGGCCTGGCGCTTGACAGCAGGAATCCTGTCGACCCCCAGGGCGTCTGCGGTAAATGCGGTGCCGCTGCCGAGGATCTTGCCCATGGGCGTTCCCTTGCCGATCTCCTTAACAAGTTCGATGGCAGCCTTGCTGTCGCCCCAGGGAATCAGTCCGCCCTCCATGGCCATACCAATGGCCACACCCGTGTCGATGGTGTCAACGCCAAAGTCATCGCAGAGCCTGTCCATCATGGCGATGTCGTCGAGCTCCTTGATCTGGCAGTGGGCGCCAAAGGCCCAAAGGGTCTCATACTCGAATCCGGAAGTAAGGTACTTGCCATCCTTGTCGTGGTAGACCTGGGAGCACTTCATGACGCAGCCGGGATGGCAGCCTTCCGCAACAACGCCGCCCCTGGCCTCCATGTTCTCGACCATCTTCTCGCCGCTGATCTCCTGGGCATGGTCAAAACGACCTGTCCTGAAGTTCTTTGTGGGGAGGGCACCGGCTTCGTTGATCACGTTGACAAGCACTGCTGTGCCAAGGGCGGGAAGCCCTTCTCCGCACACAGGATGGGTTCTGAGCATCTCAACCCATCGCTTGTTGGCAACCTTGAAAGCATCGGGATCTGCAATGGCCAGCCTGGACGTGCCTTTGTCATCCACGATGATCGCCTTAATCTTCTTGGAACCCATGACTGCACCGAGTCCGCCACGGCCAAGGGCCCGGCCCGGTGTACCCTGGGGATCTGCCACATGGATGCTGGCCGCCTTGAGGCGCTGCTCCCCTGCCTGGCCGATGCACATGACGCCGGTCTTCTTGCCGAACCGGTCCCAGAGCTTCTCCATGGTGTCGTAGTTGCCGTTGCCAACATACTCGTCTGCCGGGAGGAACTCCACGCTGTCCTTCTTGATCACGACCATGGAGTAGTCGTCACCCTCGGGTTTGTCCTCCAGCACGACGGCCTTGATCTCAAGCTTTGCAAGCTTCTGGGAAACAAGCCCGCCTGCGTTACTCTCCTTAATACCGCCGGTCAGGGGAGATTTGGTCCCTGCGGAGAGCCTGCCCGAATTGGCGGCCGGAGAGCCTGACAACAGGCCCGGAGCAAAGATGATCTTGTTGGCCTGGCCCAGGGGGTGGCAGGTGGCAGGCACTTCGTTAAGCACCATCTTTGAGGTCAGGGCCCGGCCGCCCAGACCTGCCAGCTCCTCGGGTACATCCTCAAACGTATATGTTTTGTTTTTTGTGTTGATTCTCAATATTTTTGACATGGTATCTCCTTGAACTTTTTCACTTGGAAATTATCGCTTTCTCTTTTTCTTCTGTCGGAAGGCGCCATATTGACCCGCTTGGGGTCAAACCCGGCAACAACATCACGAGACCCTTTTGCTGCGCCATGACATCAAAGGCAGGGGTTGCCATGGATCCCGGAATAACACCAAAGACTCCCTCGTCTACGGGAGTCGCTCCTTTTAGGTGAGCGATCACCTCCTCATCCCCACACTACATTTTCCATGCAAAGTTGTGATGGTTCTCCAGGGTCAGGACAGACACTGCCCCCGGATGGTTCAGCACACTCTGGTGGATCATATCATGGTTTGCAGATGCGTATCTGCCCATGAGTTCCATTGATTTTCTATATTCAAGCCCTTCCGACCATTTCTCCCAGGGAGCGCCGGAATGGGTTGTTTGCGCTTCTATCATTGAGTTCCCGTTGCAAACCCAGTAAAATTCAACATGACATGGTTTGACTTCAACTTGGCGCATTATAAAAAACAACGGGCACTCTGTAAAGGAATAACCAGTGGTCACTATAAATAACAACAAAAGTCTGAGACTCTTTGTTGCCATACCGGTACCGGACAAGGTGGTCCGTTTCCTCGAAGGGGTTCAAATTTCATTGAAAAAGCTGGGATTCAGGGCAGCCTGGTCCGGGATGGACACCATGCATCTTACCCTAAAATTCATGGGGGACACCCCGGCTGAAAAGATCGATCCCATCCTGGCGGCCCTTGAACAAACAGCCCGGGATCACGAATCGTTTGAATTGAAGGCCCGGGGGGTTGGGGTGTTTCCTTCGGTGAAACGGGCCCGGGTGATCTGGACGGGGGTGAGATCGGAAAACGAGGTCCTGTCAGACCTATACCAGCGCCTGGATAGACATCTTGGAAAGGCGGGGGTTCCCCGGTCGAAAAAGCGGTTCTCCCCCCATCTGACCCTGGCCCGGCTCAAAACCCGGGTGGATAGCCGACAGCTGAGAGAGATGATAAAAGCGTTTCAGGACGTTGCATCCGAGCGCTTTGAGTGCACCGGCCTTGATCTGTACCAGAGCGTTCTTACGCCTTCCAGGGCCGTTCATACCCGGATGTTCAGGGCAAAATTTAACCAAAGGACCGGTTAAATGCGCTTCAGAGGGGGGAGTTAAAACGGTTTCAGGATTAATTCATATTTTTCCGGAACCCCGGCTTTTTTAGTCTCAAGGATCTTCACCCCCTGGCAGGAGTTCTGAACCGTTGTTGAACTCAATTGCCCGGTTAGCACCGTTTCCTGGGCGATCCTCCCTTTGACGACAATCTCAGCTGCACCAGGGCGTTTCCGGCTCCACTCAATCAGGGCAAACCGTTGCTGCTCAAACCGATGAACCTCGGCCTCCACCCCCGGCCTCACAGCCGCACCCTTCTCCTTTACGGCGGTCAGCTTCTTGCCAATAACCCTTTTCCGTGTGTTGAGATCCTTCAATGCAGCCAATGCGGAAACCAGTCTTTTGTCAAGGGCCTTCACAAGCTTGACGGTCTTGGCCCTCGAAGGGTCCGTTCCAGAATCGGGGGTGGCTTCAAGGTGCTGCCGGGCCCTCTCCCTTTCCTGTTCGGCCGTGTCATGGAAGCGTTTGATGTCCACCATCTTCTCAAAGAGTCCCTTGATCTCCCCCTTCAATTCCCCGGCCCTGTTTTCAAGTTTATCGAGGGCTTCCCGGGTCTGGTCGATATGGTTGGCGATCCTTTCAAGCTCGATCAGCAGATGATCCTCCCTGCCGGCGCTGAGATGGCAAGGCGCGGTGACATCACTTCCCACGCCCCCGACCGCAACACCCCCCTTTGCCGAAACCGTGGAGGCAATGACCCGGCTGTTTTCGGCCGAACAGCGGCCGCTGATGGTGATGGTGGAGTCCAGGATCTCATGGTCCACAATGACGTCTCCAAAGGCCTCGATGGTCGAGTTGTGTATGTACTTTGCCCGGACACTGCCCTGGGTTCTGATGACGGCATTGGTGATACCGATGGAGACAGATATATCACCGAGGCTCACAATGTCGGCACCCCTGATCTCCCGGGCTTTGACCCTGCCGGCTTTCACCGGATAGGCCCCGGTCAGAATGCCTGTCACCTTGATGGAGGAGAACTCCTGGATAGGGCCGAATCTTAAATCTGCATCATCGAGCACATTGATCTCGGGAAAAACGTAGGGGCGACCCAGAAGTGACAGAAAGGGAATTCCCCTGGTGCCCGCAAGCACCTTGAAACGCTCCTTGGAGAGCCGTGCCCCCCTGCCGCAGCTGAAACCGGCGATCCTTTTGGGCAGCACCTTTGCCACGCTGTTTCCAAAGACATCACATCCCTGGGTCGTTGTCACACGCCTTTCCAATGCGGCCAGGACCTCACCCCGTTCCACCCGGGGCGCAAGCCCGTTGTCCTCTGTCTCCCCCGTTTGAATCTCAAACAGGTAGTTCACCTGGATATCTCCGAAAAGCGTGGGCAGATCGCCCTTTGCGGCCATGAAACGGGGCATTTTTTTGTCCATGCAACACTTCATCAAGGCATCGCTAAGCAAGCCGTGGGTGACCCCCATCCCGGCCAGGGCTGCTTTGATCCCGGCCAACGACGGGTCGGTTGTTTTGGTTTTCGGCATCTCGACCCAGGCCTCCATGGCATCATCGGAGATCAGAATGTCAATATTGGGTTCGGGCGCTGTACCGGACACATCCGTTGCTGGAACCGTTTCCAGCCGCTTCTGTTCGGCCAGGATCAAGTCCCGCTGCCCATGGGTCAAAAAGCCCTTTGAGACCATAATATCCCCAAGGAGGCTGATGGTCCCCTGGCCCTTGAACACCATGGTCTGGGCCTTAAGGGATGTGTCCACCTGTTCCTTGGTTGCAAACCCCTTTTCAACCACGGTGGCGGCAAAAATCTTGTCCAGCCCCCGTATCTTGAGAAAATGCCGCACTTCAGGCGTGAGTTCCAGATCTCTGGGACCGCCCACCGCCGCCTGGGCCATGGAAGGCTGAAATTCCAAAAGTTTTTGTTCCCGGGCGATGACCTCCTTCTGTTCCGGGGTGATCACCCCGGCACCCACAAGGATGTCACCGATCAGGCGCTTGAGCTTGGCCTTTCTGAACTCCTGGAGTTGTTGTTTCAGGGCCTCATCCACCTCTTCCCTTGTGACAAAACCCTTTTCAACAGCCAACTGGCCGAATTTCTCCCCTTGGTGCTTAATGACGAGGAACTCCCGTATAAGAGATAGCAGACTGATCTGGTAGTCGGTGGCCATCTTCTCCTGCTGCATGAGTTGCACAAAAGAGAGACCTGTCTGGTTCAACAGGGGGAGGAGACGGTCCAGCTGTTGCCTGTCTATGGTACCGTATTGGACGGCAAGCTCTCCCATGGAGGGAACATCAGGGATCTGTTTCACAATTATCCGTTCCAGTTTTAAGGTATAAGTAATACGCCCCCTCTTTTCTCAACCAAATCCGTGCCTGTGTCAAGGGTTTCCTCCGAATCCGGACAAGCCGGAACCCCAAAAGCGTTCTGACTCTCTTGCTCAAATAACGCGAAAATCAGAGATAGGACGCTTAGGGATCACCAGGTTCTCCTTGAGAAAGAAAAAAGGGTGTGATAATGATTAATTCTTTTGTCATGGAGGACGTATAATCAGTCACCATGCTACCCTAAAATCCAAAATGTGTACATTTTATTATGAGAATAGTAACAAGACCCGATTTTGATGGAATTGTCTGCGCCGTGATCATCCATGAAGCCGAAGAAATCAATGCCCCGGCCCTCTGGATAGAACCGAGCCAGGTTCAGAACAGGGAAGCCGAGATCCGGGAGGGTGATATCATGGCCAACCTCCCCCATGATCCCCGCTGCTCTGTCTGGTTTGACCACCACGTCTCCAACCAAGCAGAGGAGAAAATCGAGGGCGCCTTTAAGATCGCCCCCTCTGCAGCCGGGGTCGCCTATGAGTACTACCGGAGCGCCAACCGGCTGCCAAGGGAGTATGACGAGCTGATCCATTGGACCGACATCATCGATGCAGCAGACCTCAACGAGGACCAGGTCCTTCGCCCCGAGGCCTATCCCTACATCCTTCTCTCCATGTCCGTGAAAAACCGTGACGAAACAGATCCGCCCTATTGGAACCGGCTTGTTGCCATGTTACGGGAACAGACCATCCTTGAGGTGATGGCGGATCCCGAGGTGAAACAGCGGTGTAACGAAGTGGTCGAGGAGAACCGCCTCTATGTGGACATCCTGAAGCAGCACACGGTCATCCACCACGGAACCATCTCCATTGCCGATTTCCGATCCATGGAAACCGTTCCTTCGGGAAACCGGTTCCTCACATACTGTCTCTTCCCCCAGAGCCATGCCAGCATCAAGATACGGTATGCTGATTCTGGAAAAAAGAGCGTTCTCATGAGCATCGGTCATTCGATCTTCAACCCAACCTGCCGGGTCAACGTGGGAAAGCTTCTTTCCAACTATGGCGGGGGAGGCCATGCCGGTGCAGGCGGATGCAGCCTCGATGCCCGGGATGCCGACAGGGTACTGGAAGAGGTCCTGGCGATCCTTGGGGCCAACCAGGAGGCCTAACCTAACCCGGCCAAGCCAGAATCAGAGATAACGCTCTGATTTTCATGCCACAAAAACACGAAAATCAGAGCTGAAAAACGAAAAAGAAAATTGAACATCCCCTACAACTCCCCTTCTACGGTTAGTAGACCACCAGGGTGGTTTCAGCATCAAAGATATGGAGCTGGTTCAGGTCCATGGCGATCCGGAGCGCCTCTCTGGGATGGATGATCCTGCGACCCTCGCTCCGTGCAATCATCCTGACCCCATTGAAATTTACATGGAGGTGGGTCTCGTTACCAAGGGGCTCCACCACATCAACAATGCCATCGAATGTCCAGGCATCGGGGAGTTCTTCGGCCATATCCGCAGGCATCATCTCTTCGGTTCTAAGGCCCATGACCACCTTTTGGCCGTCCCTGAGGTCGGTTCCGTTCTTCCGGGGCACAGGGATCTCAAGGCCCCCTTCAAAGCACAAAGAAACATCCTCCCCGGTCTGTTTAACGGTACAATCCAGCAGATTCATGGGCGGGGTGCCGATGAAGCCCGCAACAAAGGTATTCACCGGATTTAAAAACAGTTCAAGGGGGGTGCCCACCTGTTCAATATACCCGTCCCGAAGCACTACAATCCGGTCTGCCAGGGTCATGGCCTCCACCTGGTCGTGGGTCACATAGATGATGGTGGAATCCACCCGCTGATGCAGCAACTTTATCTCGGCCCGCATCTGAATCCTGAGCTTGGCGTCCAGGTTTGACAAGGGTTCGTCAAACAGGAACATGGAAGGCTTTCTCACCATGGCCCGTCCCATGGCCACCCGCTGGCGCTGACCACCGGACAGTTCGTGGGGCTTTCGATAGAGCAGCGCTTCAAGTCCGAGGATCCCGGCCACCTCCTCCACCCGCTGCTGAATCTCCGCCTTAGGCGTCTTGGAGATCTTAAGGCCAAAGGACATGTTGTTGAACACATCCATGTGGGGATAAAGGGCATAGTTCTGGAACACCATGGCAAGCCCCCTGTCCTTGGGCGCCACATCGTTAATCACCTTACCGTCAATAGAGATGGTTCCCTGGCTGATTTCCTCAAGACCCGCCACCATGCGCAAAAGGGTGGATTTCCCGCAGCCCGAGGGTCCCACCAGCACGAGGAACTCCTTGTCCTTAACATCCAGGTTAATGCCGTGGACCACTTCGGTTTTTCCATATCGCTTTACAACATCATTGATTTTTAATTCAGCCATTCCATATCCTATATTTTATTCGCCCGTGTTTTCCATGTTCACAATTTTTCTAAAAAACCCATAATAATGAATTCGCCCGTGTTTTCCGTGTTCATATTTTTTCTAAAAACCACATAATAGGAAAAAAGGCAATCGCGCAATCGTTTTTCTCTGAAATTTTAATCTTGACTCTATTGTAATTACCGATTAATTCATATTGAAATAGGATAGCTGTTTCCTGTAAGAAAGGGAACAATCATGTTCAATTACGAATTGAAAGACCATTAACCAGGAGGAAAAAGGAATATGAAGCTGCGCAAATTGTTTGTTTGCACCATTGTTGCACTGGGGCTTGCCATGCCCGCAGGCGTGTTTGCAGAACCGGTCACCATCGAGTGGTGGCACGCCATGAGAAGCGCCAGGGGAAAAGTTGTGGACCACATGATCGAAGCGTTCAACGCCTCACAGACGGAATACAAAGTGGTCGGCACCAACAAGGGCAACTATGACGAGACCATGAACGCGGGCGTCGCCGCCTTCAGGGCCAAGAAACAGCCCCATATTCTCCAGGTTTTTGAGGTGGGCACCCAGACCATGATGCTGTCAGGCGCTGTCTACCCGGTATACAAGCTCATGGCAGACGCAGGTCACAACATCAACTGGGACAACTATCTCCAGGCCGTGCTCTCCTACTACATGAATGCCGACGGCAACCTCATGTCCATGCCCTTTAACTCTTCCACTCCCATCATGTACTACAACGTGTCCATGCTTGAAAAGGCCGGCATCAAGCCCCTTTCCAAAACAGACCCCATCACCTGGGACCAGCTTGGGGAGATCACCAAAAAGCTCGTGGAGGAAGGCATTGCGCCCGCCGGCATGGTAACCGCCTGGCAGTCCTGGACCCAGATCGAGAACTACAGCGCCATCCACAACCTTCCCTTTGCAAGCAAGGCCAATGGGTACAAGGGCCTTGACACTGAGCTTCAGATCAACAACCCCCAGGTCCTGAAGCACATTGAGCGCCTCAAGAGCTGGACCGCAGACAAGCGTTTCATGTACGGCGGACAGAAATACCAGGGCCCCAAATCCGAGTTTATCTCCCAGAACGCGGCCTTTTATATCGACAGCATCTCCGGCATTGCCAAGTTGAAATCCGCAGTCAAGGATTTTAAGTGGGATGCGGCGCCCCTGCCCGTGGAGGCTGGGACAACCAAGCTCCAGAACAGCATCATCGGCGGCGCCTCCCTCTGGGTGCTCAAAGGCCACAAGAAAAAAGAGTACAAGGGCGTTGCCGCCTTCCTCAAGTTCCTTTCCAGCAATGAGATGCAGGAATACTGGCACAAAGAAACCGGCTATTTCCCCATCACCCTGGACGCATACAACGATCTCAAGGCCAAGGGATACTACACGGAGAACCCCCTCCAGGAAGTGGGCATCACCCAGCTCAACCGCGCCGTTCCCACGGAGATCTCAAGGGGCCTTCGCCTGGGCTACTTTGTCCAGATCCGAAACATCATCAACGAAGAGCTAGAGCTTGTCTGGAACGGCTCCAAGACACCCGAGGCGGCCCTGGACAATGCGGTCAAGCGAAGTAACATCCAGCTCAGGACCTTCGAAAAAACCTATAATTAGCGAAAAAAGGGATTAACAAAAAGCCCCTGCCCCGTACACCGTCAGGGGCTTTTTGTTGCTTTTACATCCATGATTAAACGATCTTTTTTTAAATCTTCGTATCTACCATACCTGCTGATTTTCCCCCAGGTGATCATCACGTTGACCTTTTTCTATTGGCCGGCGCTCCAGGGACTGATTCAGTCGTTTCACCTGAGTGACCCCTTTGGGATCGAGAGCCGGTTTGTATGGTTCTATAACTATATCGAGCTGTTCACGGACCCCCTCTATCTCAAATCGATTTTGATCACCGTTGTGTTCAGCATGTCTGTGGCATCGGTCTCCCTGGGCCTGGGACTGTTCCTGGCCACCATGGCCAACCGGGCCCTCAAGGCGAAACCCTTGGTCAGGACCATGCTCATCTGGCCCTATGCCGTGGCACCGGCCATTTCCGGCATCATGTGGCTGTTTCTCCTACACCCCTCCTACGGCATTATCGCCCTGGGAATCAAGCGCTGGCTGGGGATTGACTGGAACCCTGTACTGAACGGGACGGACGCCATGGCCATGATCACCATGGCAGCGGCCTGGAAACAGATCTCCTACAACTTTGTGTTCTTTGTGGCAGGCCTCCAGGCCATCCCCAAATCCCTCATCGAAGCCGCAGCCATTGACGGTGCAAGCCCGTTTCGACGGTTCTGGACGATCACATTCCCCTTGCTCTCCCCCACCTTTTTCTTTTTGTCGGTCATGAATATCATCTACTCGTTCTTCGAGACCTTCGGCGTTATTCACACCGTCACCCAGGGAGGCCCGGGGGGTTCCACCAATATTCTGGTCTACAAGGTTTACCAGGACGGATTCGTTGGCTTGAACCTCGGTTCCTCCTCGGCCCAGAGTGTGGTCCTCATGGCATTGATTATTTTTATAACATTTCTGCAGTTTCGATTTGTTGAAAAGAAAGTACAATATACCGGATAAACATTATGGTTGAAAAAACACCCCTATTGGATTTTTTTACATATGCCTTTCTAATCATCGGCATATTTATCGTGGGATTCCCCATTATTTACAGCCTCATCGCCGCCACACTTCCCCTTGAGGATGTTTCCCGGGTACCCATGCCCTTCATCCCCGGGGACCAGTTCCTGGTGAACATGAAAGAGGCGTGGACCCGGGGGGATCTGGGCACACAGATATTCAACTCCTTTGTCATGGCATCCGGCATTACCGTGGGAAAAATTGCCATCTCCATGATCGGTGCCTTTTCCATCGTCTATTTTGACTACCGGTTCAGGGCCGCTGCCTTTGCCTCGGTTTTCTGCACCCTCATGCTGCCGGTGGAGGTGAGGATCATGCCCACCTACGAGGTGGCAGCCAACCTCCTTGGACCCCTCCAGCCGGTGTGGGATTTCCTCCACATGGACGGACTCATCTCCTGGTTTGCCGGCCACGATATGGAAGTGATCCTCAACTGGTCGCTGCTGGACAGCTACACAGGACTGATCCTTCCCCTGGTTGCCTCGGCCACCTGCACCTTTCTCTTCAGGCAGTTCTTCCTCACCGTCCCTGAAGAGCTGTGCGAGGCCGCAAAAATGGACGGGGCCTCTCCCATGATGTTTTTCAGGAAGGTCCTCTTCCCCCTGTCAAAGACCAACATCGCCGCCCTGGTGGTTATCGAGTTTGTCTATGGCTACAACCAGTATCTCTGGCCCTTGCTCGTCACCACTAATCCCAAGATGACCACAGCGGTCATCGGTCTCCAGAACCTGATTCCCCAGGCAGACGACCTTCCCGAGTGGAACATCGCCCTGGGGGCTGCCGTACTGGTGATGCTGCCGCCCATCCTGGTGGTGCTCTTCATGCAGCGCTGGTTTGTAAAGGGATTGATCGAAAAAGAAAAATAGAAATAGAAATAGATAAAAAAAGGGCCGGTCAATCATGACCGGCCCTTTTGCCCAACTTATTTATGTTGCCCGACCTTGGACAGGCCTGACCTGGAAAGCTAAATAGTTTCACCCATCAGATGTCCCTGAGGGTGTCGAGCTTCTTCTCCAGGGGCTCAACGGCCTGGCCACGATCCTCGAGGCGTTTCTTGAGCATTTCCAGATCTTTTCGAAGCTTTGGGAGGATCTCGTTCTTCAGGGTCTCCCGGACCTCTTTCCCCGACGCCTTCATCTCCTTGGCAAGCGTGTCCATGGCGGATTCAAGTTCCTTGTACTCCTCGCTCTCCGGGATCTTGCCCACCTGGTCCATGAACTGTTCAAACCCTGTTTCCAGTTGTTTCAACATCCCGGAGATTCCAGAGATTCCAGGAAGAGACGGCGCCTCCGCGCCTTGCACGATGGCGCCCTTTTGAAGCGGAGTCCCCCCCGGCGCTGCCTGGGTGACCATGAGGACCGTTTGTCCCGGTGTTGCCGCTGGGGGTTTAAGGCGGAAGATCGCGTGTTCGGTCATAAACGCCTTGAAGTCGGAATCGATCTCGACAGACACGGCATAGGTTCCGTTCCCAGGCGGAGAAACGGCCGTCACCCGGCCCACCTGGATCTTGTCCACCAGGACGGGGTCACCAACCTTGAGGCCGTTGATATCCTCAAAGGTCACCGTAAAGTCCAGGGGGGTGCACCCCACAAAGAAAAGGGTTGAAACAAGAACAAGGATGGCGGTTCGAAGGGAAAGCATGGCGCTCCTCCTGGACGATCAGTTAAGGTGCTCGTCATCTTTAGGCGGCAGGGGCAGCTTTACCACGTCAATCCCCTCCTGGTCCAGGAGCTTGTCTTCTTCGGCCGTGGTGGTGCCCATGATATTTTTAGGTTCCCCCGCCCCATAGTGAATTTTCAGGGCCTCTTTGGCAAAATTGGGACCCACATTGTCAAAGTTCTTCTCGATGAATTCAGAGACCCGGGTATGCAGTTCCACCAGAGCCTCCTCCCTTGCCCGGGTATGGGCCGCAACCCCCTGGGAGGTCTTCACCGCAATGGGGGACAGCTTCTGGGTGACCGAGGTTGTTTCGCACACCGGACAGGCGACCAGCCCCTGTTCCTGCTGGGACTCGAACGCTTCCCCGTGGTCAAACCACCCCTCAAAAGCGTGGCCGTTAATACATTCAAGGTCAAAAACAATCATCCTTATTTTATCCGATTGATTCCTGTGGCAATATTATAGCAATAGTCTCCCATTTTTTCAAAATTGGAGAGCAACGCGATGAAGAGTACCCCCACATCCACGGAACAGGAGTCTGCCCTGAGCCGGTCAATGTGATCCCGGCGCATGCGCTCCCGCATGTCGTCGATGAGATCCTCCTGGGCCTTGGCCCGCTTTTTAAAGTCCGGGGAAGGTTCCCCCATCTCCTTGATGACAAATTCCAGAAAATGGTCAACCTCCTTTGAGATGGCAACCAGGTCGTTCAACGCGTCTTTACTAATATCATAATCATTTTCATGGATGCGCTCAAGGATGTTGGAAACATTCTCCATGGAATCACCGATCCGCTCAATGTTGTTGGTGATTCGCATCATCTCCGATATCTCAATGGCCTCGGGCTCATTCACATCACCCTGGTAGATGGAGGTCAGATATTTGATGATCACCTTTTGCATGGCATCAATGTGATCCTCAATGGACTCCCGCTCGGCCAGCCGATCATCGTCCCGGACGGTGATGCATTCGCAGGTGTTCCTGAGGCTTTTCTGGGTGAACAGGGCCATCTTGACCACCTCTCCCCTGACCTTGGCAAGGGCGCCGATGGTGGAGTCGATGAACCGCCCGTCAAACGAGGGCAGCCGGTATCTCTCCTTTTGCTTCTCCTTGGGCGACAGATAGATGGCCACCTTGATCAGCTGGGGGAGAAAGATAAGAAAAAATGACGCATTGAGAATATTGAAAATGGTGTGACCGTTGGCGATGTAACGGCCCGAATGCAGGAACTCACCATTTACCATATCGGTCACCGGATCCGCCCCCATCATCATTGTGACGGCTGTGATGAGCTTGACAAACCAGGGAAAGATCAGGACGACCATGGAGACGCCCACCACGTTGAAAAGGGTGTGGGCCCGGGCCGTTCGATGGGCGCTGAGGCTGGTGGAACCAAGGGTTGCGATCTCCGCCGTTATGGTGGTGCCGATGTTCTCCCCCAGGACCAGGGCCATGGCCGTTGGAAAGTCGATCAGACCCTGGACCGCCAGGGTCATGGTAAGTCCCACCGTGGCCGAGGAGGACTGAACCATGATGGTCACCAGCGCCCCCATGCCGACGCACAGGAGAATGCCCCCATAGGATTCGGTGGAGAATTTCATAAAAAAGGAAATAAATTCGGGATCGCTCTTGATGGGCGCAAGCCCGTGCTTCATCACGGTCATGCCGTAGAAGAGCAGACCAAATCCGAGGATGATGTCACCAATGTGGCGGTACTGTCGTTTTTTGGAGAAAAATTTCATGGGAACGCCAATGGCAATGGCGGGAAGTGCTAAATCGGTGAGCTTAAAGGCGATCAGCTGGGCCGTGACCGTGGTGCCCACGTTGGCGCCGAGGATGACGCCCACGGCCTGCTCCAGGGTCATGATGCCCGCGCCCACAAAACCGATGAGCATCACGGTGGTGGCCGATGACGACTGGATCATTGCGGTGACCCCGGCGCCGGTGGCGCAGCCGATCACTCGGTTGGACGAAATAGCCCCAAGGATCCGTTTGATCTTCTGGCCTGCCGTCATTTCCAGACCTTCGGTCATCATCTTCATGCCAAGGATGAAGAGTCCCAGGCCGCCAATGGTTTGAATAAGAATATCTAATGAATCCAAGCTAGCACCTTTTATTTAGTTTTAGTTAAGCCAGTGTTCAGATGTTCCTGTACAGTTTTCGCCATGTATAGTTTATATTGCTATTTTTTTCAATTGGGAAATTGTTTTTATGCGAGGCACCCCCCTGGCAAGGCAAGGGAAGAGGGCGTTGTTCGAAAATACAGGGTCTTTTTCAAGGTCGTAGCGGGATGCCGTCTTTGCCTCCTCCCACATGGGGGTGTGGGGGATGGGGGTGTAAAAAGCCAGCACCGGAGTGATGCCGCTCTTTTCCACCTCAACCATGGATGCCTTGACTTCGGCCAGGCCCTGACCGGGCAGGCCGCACAAGAGGTAGGCACCGATCTGGTCATGGCTGAACCCGGCCGCCTTGAGCATGGCGACCGCCTGATGAAACTCATTGGCCTTCACCTTGGTGTCATGGGTCCTTGCAGATGAAAAATCCGTGGTCTCAAGTCCCAGGCGGATGGTCTTGAAACCGGCCTTGAACATCAGTGTCGCCGTCCCTTGGGTGATTTCCCGGATGTGGAGGGCGTTGGGGGTATGAAAGGCAAGGTCCATATCTGCGTCGATGAGCATTTCCAAAAGGGGGATGGCGTACCGATCTGCATCAATGAGCAGGGCATCATCGTAGAACGCAAAATTTGTGACCCCCCGTTCCGTGTGCCAATGGCATATTTCCCGGAACACCGATTCAGGAGACCTGCGCCGGAACCTCGGCTCGAGAAATGAGGAAGCGCAGTATTCGCAGGAAAAGGGGCACCCCCTGGAGGTGAGAATCGGTGCGTAACTGAGATGGGAAATCAGATCCAGTGCCGGATAGGGCTGGGTGTCGAGGTTCCCTGGCTCCCCCTTGGGATCAAAGGAAAACCCGGTGTAACGAAGCACCAGATCCGGGAGCTTTTCTTCCCCGTTGCCCGGCACCACCTCATCAGCAAGGGAGTTGCGCCTTGCGTGGTCGGTACAGAGGGTGGCGTAGATGCCGCCAAGCACCACAGGGACGTCCGGAAACACCGCCTTGATACAGGCAATGGTCTCCCTGACCCCGGGGGCCCAGTACGTCATCAGCGAGGTAACAAACACCATATCGGGTTGTTCCATGGCCAACAGATCCTGTTTGAACCATTCCGGCTCGATGCCGTAGCGAAAATAGCGTTTTCCCGTCTCCTCCACCCCCCTGGGGGGTGGAATAACGGTCTTCCGGTAGGGGCCCCGGCCATCGGCCAGCACCTTCACCCGGGAACCGGCCCTGGGATGAAACCGGTCCAGGCAATCCATAAAGCTCACCCGGATGCCATTCTCCCTGAGCATGGCGGCAAGGCCGAGCAACCCCAAGGGCTTTGCCCAGAAATCAAAGGCGGCAAAGTCGTGGATCCACGGATTAATACAGAGAATATGTGGTGCTTCCCGTTTCAATCAGTCGAAATATCGCATGGAGGTCTTTTTCAGCTCTTTCTTGCTAAAGAGAAGGATGTACTCTTCAACCCCCGCAGCCCTGGATATCTTTTCCGCAATGGCGTGGCAGGAGGGTTCGTCAAATGCGTGGATCATGGTGTAGAGGTTGTAGGGCCAGGAGGTCGTGGGATTCCTGCGGTAGCAGTGGGATACCTCGCTAAATCCGGCCATGGTGGGTCCCACTTCCTGAACCCGTGCCTCATCCACCGACCATGCGACCATGGCGTTGGCCGTGTAACCGGATTTCTGATGTTTGAGGGTTGCGCCGAATCTTCGAATGATGCCCCGGTCATCCAGCCCCTTTGCCGTTGTTAGGAACTCCTCCTCGGACATGCCAAGCCCTGCTGCAAGCGCAAGATAAGGCTGTTCACAGACCGGAATGTTGCCCTGGAGGGCGGAGATCACTTTTTTTTCTATTTCAGTCAACATAGGCGTTTTTTAATGGTGTTCCTGTTGATATGTCAAGGATAAAATTCAGCGCCCCGGGTTCATCTGCCTGCCATCTTCTCTTTGACGGCGTTCCCGGGGCGCTCCATGGCTTATCTTCTTTCCGGAAACAGGGTCAGGATTCCCTCCTGGGATGCCGAGCACATCCCCCGTTCCGTGATGAGCCCTGTGACAAGCCGCGATGGCGTCACGTCAAAGGCGTGATTGGCGCACGGGCTTGACTGGGGCGGCACCAGCACCTTCACAAGCTTGCCGGTATCATCCAGTCCCTGGACATAACTGATCTCGTCCGGGTCCCGCTCCTCGATGGGGATCGAGGTCAACCCGTTGTCCATCTCCCAGTCAATGGTGGATGAGGGAAGGGCAACATAAAAGGGAATGTCGTTGTCCTTTGCGGCCAGGGCCTTGAGGTAGGTGCCGATCTTGTTGGCAACATCCCCGGTCCAGGTGGTCCGGTCCGTTCCAACGATCACAAGGTCCACCATCCCATGCTGCATAAGATGGCCCCCGGCATTGTCCGTGACCACCGTGTGGGCGATGCCGTGCTTTCCAAGCTCCCAGGCCGTAAGCCGTGAGCCCTGGTTCAAGGGCCGGGTCTCGTCCACCCACACATGGATGTCGATACCCGTATCAAAGGCCGTGTACATGGGGGCTGTGGCCGTGCCATACTCAATACAGGCCAACCAGCCCGCGTTGCAGTGGGTAAGGATGTTAACCGGCTTGCCCCCCTTTTTTTGGCTGATCTCCCGGATCAGGGACACACCGTACTCTCCGATGAGCCGACAGTTCTCCGCCTCCTCCTCAACAATAGCCAGGGCCTCGGCCAGGGCGGCGGCAAGCCGGGCTGTACGATCGCTTTGGGCCAGGCAAACCCCAAGGACTCTATCAACCCCCCAGGCAAGGTTCACCGCCGTGGGCCGTGCTGCCTTGAGCCTGTCGCACTCCGCGACAAAACGATCATCGTTGCACCCTTGATCCTGAAGAACGGCGGTATAGACCCCAAAGGCGCCGGTGGCGCCGATCAGGGGCGCTCCCCGGACAAACATCTCCTGGATGGCCTCAATGACATCATCCACGGTGTTTAGATCCGCCTCAATCAGCTGATGGGGCAGCATTCTCTGGTCGATCACCTTTGCAATTTTCAAATCAGTATCAAACCAGATGGGACGCATCTGGTTACCGTCAACAAGCATGTGAATCTCCTTTCGATTCTTCGAGATCTTTGGGACCGGAATTGGGAACGGACAGGGCACAAATCCGGTATCGGTACGCGTTTTCAGACCATCATATCATTGTCATTCCGGGCGTCAACGATTATGTTAGCCAACTCTTGCCTTGACAAAGGTTTTGGGCATCATATAAAAACAAACAGGATTTTTCGGGGCTCTCTTGTTAAAAAACAGGGGGCCATTGATAGCGGCATGACGCAAAGCAGGAGAATAATATGGTTAAGGTTGGAATCATCGGCGGATCTGGGCTGGATGACCCTGAAATAGTTCACGACTCCCAGGAGATAACGGTCACGACGCCCTATGGAAGCCCCTCTTCCCCCCTCACCTGCGGAACCATCGACGGGATCGAGGTGGTGATCCTTGGCAGACACGGCCGAAATCACGCGCTCAGCCCCACCCAGGTCAACAACCGGGCCAACATCTTTGCCCTCAAGGAGCAAGGGGTGACCGCAATTCTCTCAACCACGGCCTGCGGAAGCCTGAGACAGGAGATCAACCGGGGGGATCTCGTGATCCTGGATCAGTTCATAGATGTCACCCGGTTCAGGAAAAACACCTTTCACGACTCGTTTAAGGACGGGGTGGTCCACACCTCCACAGCCGAGCCCTTTGACAGGGATCTGCGGCGCCTGCTCTACGAGACCGCCGTTAACCAGGGGGTGAGGGTCCATGAAAAGGGAACCGTGGTGACCATCGAGGGCCCGCGCTTTTCCACACGGGCCGAGTCAAAGATGTTCCGACTGTGGGGGGGGGACGTGGTCAACATGTCCATTGCGCCTGAGGCGGCCCTGGCCTGTGAGACCGGCATTCCCTATGCCTCGGTGGCCATGTCCACGGACTACGACTCCTGGAAGGAAGATGAAGCACCGGTCTCCTGGGAAGAGATCCTTGAGGTGTTCAACGCCAATGCACAGCGTGTTAAAGCGCTTTTAATCGCGGCCGTTTCCGGGCTGAAAAACAACTAAACAACCAGGTGAGACAATGGATATAAAGAGCAGCATACGATCGATACCAGGCTGGCCCATCGAAGGGGTGATTTTCCGGGATATTACCACCCTGATGCAGAATCCCGACACAAACAGGAAGGCCACGGACATCTTTTTTGATCGATACAAAAACATGGATATCGACAAGGTGGTGGGCATCGATGCCCGGGGATTCGTCTTTGGCGCCATCCTGGCCCATCAGCTCCACGTGGGTTTCATTCCGGTTCGAAAAAAGGGCAAACTGCCCCACAAGACCATCAGCGAGTCCTACAGTCTTGAGTACGGCCAGGACACCCTGGAGATCCACGAGGATGCCATCAAAAAAGGGGAACGGGTGGTGATCATGGACGATCTCATTGCCACGGGCGGCACCATCGGAGCAACGGTGAAACTCGTGGAGAAGATCGGCGGCAGCATCGTGGAGTGTGCCTTTGTGGTGGAGCTTCCGGATCTCAACGGCAGAGAAAAGCTGAACGGCCACAAGATCTTCTCCATCGTCGAGTTTGAAGGAGACTGATACGTTTTTCCCGCCATTGCTCCGCTTACCGGGGCAATATTGCTCCGTTTGCCGAACAATGGCGGGTTATAGATGTTTGCACGCGAACGGATACCGGATCGCCTCTTGTAATACGAAATGGAATCGGTTCACGGGCGAGGCGCTGTAAAACAATGATCAGGCCTTGATATTACCGGCCCTGACGCCCTTAAGATAGTTCATGCAAAAGCTGTCGTTGCCCTTCAGCATCTCACAGGTGTTGAGCACCGCCATGATATCGGTATCAAGGGGATCCATGATGGCCGAATCAAACCCGTGGGCCATCATCAGGCCAAGGAAATTCCGGTTGATAATTTTTCGCTGGGGAAGCCCGTAGGAGATGTTGGACAGTCCTCCTGTGGTGTGAACGCCGGCAAGATCCGTCATGATGGTCTGAACGGCTTCCATGGCAACATTGCCGTTATTGGAATCGACGCTCATGGGCTGGATCAGGGGATCGATAAAGATGTCGTCCCGTTTCATGCCGATCTTCTCGAGCTCCTCTACGAGCTTGGTTGCCCGGTCAACAATGTCGGCAACCGACTTGGGCATGCCGGAATCGTCCATGCAAAGGGCAATGATCTTGCACTCCTTGCCGTCGAGAAAGGGCATCATGGCGTCGAACCGGTCTTTCTCAAGGCTGATGGAATTGACCATGGGGGTCTTGTTGACCATGGAATAGGCCATCTCCAGGATGGCGGGATCCGGGCTGTCCAGGCAGAGGGGAAGGTCGGTGCCCTCCTGAACCACCTTGAGCAGCCATTTCATATCCGCTTCCTCATGGCCGATGCGGGCCCCGGCATTCACGTCGATGTAGGTGGCGCCACCGGCCTGCTGTTTCTTGACATCTTCCCTGATGTAGTCGGCATCCCTGGCAATGACCGCCGCCTGAACCTTTTTCAGGGTGGTGTTGATTCTCTCTCCAATGACTGTAAACATGGCTATTTTCTCCGATTAATATTTTTTCCTAACCTGGACAAGCCGAAACCAAAGTTCGGCGCTATTTCTGTTCACCTTTATTCATTCGCGGTCCTATAATGCCGGTCAAATGACGTGATACCAACCCTCCATCATTAATAAGTAGCGGTATCAATTGGTTTGAATAGAGCCATAAGCTGATTTCTTGAGCAGGGTCTTGGCAAGCTTGCTTGCGGAACCGGCATCCGGTGCGTATCCGTCCGCCCCAATCTCATCTGCAAAGGTCTGATTCACGGGGGCGCCGCCCACAAGGATCTTGACCGTGTCCCTGATACCGCTCTCCTCAATGGTCTTGACGGTCTGGGCCATCATGGGCATGGTGGTGGTCAAGAGGGCTGAAAGGGCCAGGATATCCGCATCATTGTCTTTGATGGCCTCGACAAATTTTTCAGGCGTCACATCCACCCCCATCTCGATCACCTCGAACCCTGCGCTCTCCAGCATCATGGCAACAAGATTTTTCCCAATGTCGTGGAGGTCGCCCTTGACCGTCCCCAGGACCACCTTGCCGGCCACGGCAGAGTCCTCTTCCGAAAGCAGGGGTTTGAGGATCTCAACGGCACCGCCCATGGCCTGGGCACTCATGAGCACCTCGGGAATGAACATCTCACCGGACTCCATCCGTGCGCCCACAACGTCCATACTGGCGATGAGTCCCTGGTTGAGAATCTCGTTTGCGGCCACACCATTTTCCAGGGCTTCCTTGACAAGGGTTTCAAGTTTTTCACCGTCTCCGGTGAGCAGGACTTCCAACAGTTCTTTGTAGTCAGACATAGGGGTCTCCATTTAAAATCATTTAATTGTTTGGCTTTCCGTCCGGAAAGGCGCTTTTTACGCGTTTGCCTTGGCCACGATATAGGCCTTGAGATCCTTTTCAATGCCAGGGTCCATGTCGGGTTTCACATAGGCGGCAAGGCGATCCTGGACATGTTTTTCCGCCGCCTTTGTGACATCCGCCCGTCCGTTGCTGTTCCACTTCTCGTAGGTTTCCCGCATGGATACCTTGGGCATGAAGAATTCAGACCGGCACCGTTTGGCCGTCATGGGCTCCATGAGGAAACTGCCGCCGCAGCCGACCCGGTCAATGGCATCAAGGGCAAGGGTTTCATCGCTGATCTCAACCGGAGAAATGGCCCGTTTCACCATGCCGCCGATCTCCTCATCCAGAACAAATTTTTCAAAGCTCATCTCCGTGTAGGAACCGAGGATGCCACAGGCCTGGTGCATGTAATGGGCGCCCGAGACAAGGCTCAGGGCGATGTTGAGGGTCGATTCCATACCCGCCTGCATGTCCGGGAAATGGGCATCGGTCAAGCCGCCGCCGTACCGGCAGGGCAACCCGTAAAACCGGGACATCTGGGTGGAAATCGCCATGAGCTTGACAAGCTCGGGGCTTCCGATGGAGGCGCTGCAGAAGCGAAGGTCGGCCGAGCAGGAGGTGCCCCCGCACACACAGGGAACCCCGGGATTGACCAGCTGGGCCAGGACAATGCCGGCAAGGCTTTCAGCCATCTCCAGGACAGCGGTACCGGCAAGGGTGATGGGGCCGCTCAGGCCCGCCATGACCATGCTCGAGATCAAGAGCGCCTGGCCGCCCCGGGCCAGCTCGATGAGGCCGCCTGCGGCTTCCGGGCTGTAGGTCAGGGGGGACGTGGGGTTGACCGATACGATGGAGACCGGCGACGCAGTAGCCGCCTCCCTGCTGCCCCAGACAATGGATGCCATCTCAATGGTCTCGATGGCGTTCTCCCGGGAACAGGGGTTGGTGGTGAGGGGCATGTCGGTGAGGGTAAAGCAGGCGGCCAGGAGCTCTGCCATGGCTGTCTTGGCATTGAGATCCTTGGGCGGCACCATGGCGCTTGCGATCATGTCCAGATGGGGGGAGGTCTGCACCAGTTTGCATAGATTGTCGGCATCCGCCATGGTGGCGGCACGGCTGTCCCCGGCGGCATCAACAATGAACGGGGCGCCCCAGCCCGGACTCAGGACGAAATGATCCCCTCCGATCCGGACGGATTTTTCAGGGTTTCTGGCGCGGATGGTAAATTCGGACGGTGCCGTCTTCAGCGCGTTCATCACCTGCTCTTCCTCAAAATAAACCTTGTTTCCATCCACCCGGAAACCGTTTGCTTTGAAGATCTCCACGGCTTCGGGTTCGTTGAAGAGAATCCCGGTCTTGTTCAGGACTTCCATGCAAGCGCTGTGTAAACGTTCCGTCCGGGCCCTGTCAAGGGACTGCAACCTGTTCAGCATAATCTGGCAACTCCTTTGATATCGGTTCAGCCCGCAGTTTACGGGCTCTGTTACTCCTGTAAAACGCCATCGTGTTTATTTTTCACTAGGCATAGCAACTTACATGCCAAGAAAATCGGAGTCCCCCTTTGGTTCTGACTTGTCCAGGTTAAGGGAGGGTGCGGAATGGACCTGGCCCGTATTCTGAGCCATGCCAGCCCCTGACAAACGATGCAAAGTCGCATCAACAAACCCTTACAATGCCCAGCCGGCATACGCTTTGGGAAGATAAAATCGAAGAATGCATTTTTGCATCACTGCTCAAAACCCCGGTGGTTGGCGCCAGTTCGGATCTTGCCGAATCCCATGCAATGCAACTTTGCATCAACGCCAATGGGCTTGGCGGGTTTTAAGATTGACTTGGCAGCCTATAATAGTTATTTTAGGCGCTTGCGTAAGATCGCCATGGGTGTTGGCTGAGATTTTTTGAATTTGTTTTCCCGTCATCACAACGGGAAAGGATAGGATGGGGTGTCACTCGGATATGTTCAACAAAACAAGGCGCCGGTTTCGATTAGAAAAAGGGTGTGACAATGGACCAAATTCTTAATTCTTCGCCGGACGGCATATGGATATGGGACGGTTTCGGCCGGGTCATCGCAGTGAACAAGACTGCCGAGAAGTACGGCGCAGTCAAGGAGGAAGCCCTGATCGGCAAGAGTTACCTCGAACTGATCCGGGAGGGTATTTACGATCGTTCCGTGGCCCACAATATTTTCAAGACCAAAAAAACGGCCGTGGTCCAGGCGGAGTCCATGCGGACCGGGATCGTGACAATGAATACCGGCACCCCCCATGTGGACCACCGGGGGGAGATCTTTCGCATCGTGGTCAAGGAGCAAAACATCTCCCATCTGTCCCCTGGCCAGACCCAGGGAATCCAGGCCGAGTTTGAAGGGGAGTTCAACGATCCTGCCATGGTCCGGATCGGTCCCCATGAAGTCGTTGCCAGGAACCACCGATACCGGCAGACCCTGGGGACAATCTTCAAGCTGGCCGGATCCGGAGTCTCAAAAATCCTTGTCCTGGGAGAATCCGGCACGGGCAAGGGGCTTTTGGCAAGGCTGATGCACGAAAAAAGCCCCCGGCGGGACAACGCCTTTGTCCAGCTCAATTGTGCCGCTGTTCCGGAAAACCTTTTGGAGGCCGAACTGTTCGGTTACGAAGGCGGTGCCTTTACCGGGGCCAAGAAGCAGGGCAAGGCCGGTTTGTTCGAAATCGCCCATGGGGGGACCCTGTTTTTGGATGAGATTGGTGAGCTTCCCCTGCCCCTCCAGGCAAAGCTGTTAAAATACCTGGACGATTTTCAGATCATGCGCCTGTGCAGCACCCGGGCGAAAAAGGTCGACTGCACCATGATCGCAGCCACCAACTGTGACCTCAAGGCCCTTGTGGAAAAAGGCAGATTCCGGGAGGACCTGCTCTACCGGATCAACGCCTTTACCGTCCGAATTCCCCCGTTAAAAGAGCGCCCCGAGGACATTTTCGGACTGGTGACCCACTTTCTTGAAAAATACAACAAACAGTACGGACAGCACCGATGCATCTCTCCCCTGCTGGTGGAGCAGCTGCAAGCCTACCCCTTTCCCGGCAATGTGCGCGAGTTGAAAAACATCATGAAAAGGGTCGTGGTCCTGGGCGAAACCAATGCCCTTGACGAGGGCAGCTGTAATTTGGCGGGCCATGCGCCGACAAAGGCGGCGGCGCTCTTTCTGAAAGAGCAGATGCTTGACTTTGAAAAAAAGATATTGATCAAAGCCATGTCCATGCACACCACCACCCGGGCCATGGGCGAACACCTGGGGATTGACCAGTCAAGTGTTGTAAGGAAGTTGAAAAAACATGGCCTTACGCCCAGGAAGAAGCAGGGATCATAACGCGCCCTTTTTCTGACAAATGGCCTGCACCTCGTCCATCACCGTGCCGACATCCATGGTCAAAAGTGCCCTGTTGTTCATCACAAGTTTCCCGTCGATGACGGACGCTGTAACATCGCTGCCCAGGGCAGAGTAGACAATATGGGAATAGGGATTATACATGGGCACAAGATGGTGTCCGGACAGATCGACCACGATGATGTCGGCCCGTTTGCCCCTCTCAAGGGACCCTGTCACCCCATCGAGTCCCAGGGCCTTTGCCCCGTTGATGGTGGCCATTTTCACAGCGGTTTCGGCATCAATCACCTCCGGATCCATGGTAAATACCTTGTGAAGCTTTGCCGCTGTATCCATTTCGCAGAAAAGATCAAGATCGCCGTTGCTTGCACAAGCGTCCGTGCCAAGCCCCACGGTGATGCCAAGCCCAAGGAGCCGGGGGATGGGCGCCACCCCTGAGGCAAGGGCCATATCGCTCTCCGGACAATGGACCACCTTGACATCGTAGTCCCTGTAGAGCGCCATCTCCTTTTCGGTCAAATGGATGGAGTGGCAAGCCACAAGATCGGGGCCGAGGATTCCAAGGTTTTCAAGGAATTCAACCGGGGTCGTTCCATGGTTTTTTGCCATCTGTGGGATTTCAGCCCTTGTTTCTGCAACCGCTGTCACCAGGGGAACCCCATTCGCCCTTGCAAGGACAGCCGCCCGTTTCAACCGTTCCGGATCCGGAGACAGGAGGGAAGGGAGGGCCACAGCCACCGTCACCAGGGAATGATTTCCCCACTGGGCCGCCATTCCCCCACCCCCGGAAAACACCCGGGGCTCCGCCCCCAACACAGCCCGCATGCCGGTTGTTGCGGCAGCCCTTGCCACGACCTGCCCAAACCGGTAGCTGTCGCAGAAACAGGTGGTTCCGGAAAGGATCATCTCGGCACAGGCCAGCACGCTCCCCTGGTATGCCGATTCCCGGGTCAGGCGTTCATCCGTGGCAGGGACATGGCGGTTGAGCCACGCCATGGGGGGAAGATCCCGGGCAAGGCCCCGGAACAGGGTCATGGGGGCATGGGTGTGGCAGTTGACAAGGCCCGGCATGATGATCCCGCCCCGGGCATCGATCACCGTTTTCGCCCCTGGCAACGGCAGGGTGTCGGGTCTGCCCATCCCGATGATCCCCCCCTTGTCCACGCCCACCCACCCCTGGTGGACGATCTCCATCCCTTTGTTCATGGTCAATACAATACCGTTTTTTATAATAAGATCCATGGCGTGTCTATCCCATATTCTATGATTTGGAAGGGGTTTCGATCCTTTATCTCTATAACTTCTAACCCATTATTGTTCAAGAAAAGACCTTATTTTTAACATTTTCGCCATTCTCCTCCTTGACAAACCGTGACGTCCCCTCTATCTCTGGTAGAGAGATCACTCCTGTGGCCTTACCCGGACAAGCCGGGACCAAAGCGGTTCTCTGATTCTTTTGCCAAAATGACACGAGAATCAGGGATAAAGACCTAAACAAGCCGGAACCCAAAAAGCGTTCTGATTCTCTTGCCCAAAAAACACGAAAATCAGACCTAAGAAGCGAGAAAACAAGGAGATAGCCATGCCGGAAACCACCATGCCCAGGTTGATGGATGCCCTTGAAGCCATTGAAGACGGCATCTACATCATCAGTGACAATTTCGTCATCCAGTACATGAACAAGGCCATGGTCTCCCTCTTCGGAGAGGGGGCGGGACGGAAATGTTACACCGTGATCAACCAGGCAGAGTGGGTCTGCCCATGGTGCAGGGCCGACCAGGTATTTGCCCGGCAGGAAACCCTCCATGGAGAGGTGTTTATTCCCAGGGTCCACCGCTCCTTTCATATCATCTCCAGCCCCGTGACCAACAAAAACGGCTCCAAGTCCCAGCTGGTGATCTATCGGGACATCACCCGCACCAAGGCCCAGGAAGCACGGCTGAAATCCTCTGAAGAGGATTATCGGCGGCTGTTCAACCATGTGGGATGCGGCGTGTTCACCAGCAGCAAGGAAGGACGGTTTCTGGACGTGAACCCCGCACTCCTCGCAATGCTTGGATATGACGACAAAAAGGCGTTCCTGGAGCTCGACCTTGCCACCCAGGTCTACCTCGACCCAGGTCACAGGGAGGCGTATCGGAAGATTGTTGAGGAAGAGGGCAAGGTGGTGGACTATGAAGTGGAATGGAAAAAACGGGACGGATCCATTGTCCAGGTGCTCCTGACCACCCATGTCCGCTACGATTCCAAGGGAAATGTCCTGGGATACGAAGGAATCATCGTGGATCTCGGGGAGCGGCTCCGCATGGAGCGAAAACTGAATGAAACCCGCCAGCATCTCCTGCAGTCGGAGAAACTCGCTGCCATGGGACGCCTCACCTCCCAGGTCGCCCATGAACTCAACAATCCCCTGTTTGGCATCATGAACACCCTGGAGCTGATGAAGACGGAGATTGCTCCTGAAAGCAAGCGTCGAAGGCTCCTTGACATGTCCTTGTCCGAAACCCAGCGCCTTGCCGACATGCTGAAAAAAATGCTCACCTTTTCGACCCCGGACCAGGTCGACCGGGTCAACATCAACGTCAACACCATCCTTGAGGAAATTTTGCTGCTCTATGAAAAAAGGTTCAGGGAGAACAGCATCAAGATTACCACCCGGCTCATGGAGGCCCCAGACCATGTTTGCGCCTCCAAGGATCAACTGCGCCAGGTCTTTTTAAACCTGTTTTCCAATGCCCTGGACGCCATGCCCGAGGGCGGGGTGTTGACCCTTGCCACCACCCAGACCGACCAGGAGATGAGAATCGTTGTCTCCGACACAGGGATCGGGATTGAAAAAGAGCACCTTGAAAAGATCTTTGACTCGTTCTTTACCACCAAGCGAGAGAGCGTCAAGGGCGTGGGGCTGGGGCTCTCGGTCTGTTACGGATTCATCAAAGATCACGGGGGAACGATCACGGTGGAAAGCACCCTTGGCAAGGAAACCGCCTTCACCATCTCCCTGCCCCTTGCCGGGCAGCCATAACCCAGGGCAGGGGGGGAACCAAGGAATCCCAGAAAAATGATTTTTCCCATGGATTTCCATGGGGATTCCGATATATACAGTATACACGCTTGAGAGGGAAGCAAGGGACCTTCCCCCGGAAAAGAGCGGTTAACCCGAGAAGCGACGAAGGAAAGGACAATGAAGATTCTTGTTGTTGATGATGAGCTTGTCAGCAGAAAGAAAATGGAAACCATCCTGGATAAATCCGGGAAGTGCACAGGGGTTGCAACCGGGACCCAGGCCCTGGCCCTCTTTGCCAAGGCCCTTAAAAAGGGAAAGGGATTTAAACTCGTCACCCTGGATATATCCCTGCCCGATATGGAGGGCACCGAGGTGTTATCAAAGCTACGGGATATTGAACAGAACGAAAACGTCCGGGAAGATGGAAAAGCCAAGGTCCTTATGGTCACCTCCCATGCGGATCAGGAAACGGTCCTCCGCAGCATTGTGGCAGGATGTGACGGCTACATCATCAAGCCGTTTTCCAAAACAACCATGGACGAGAAGCTCAGGAAGATAGGGCTCTGAGAGGGGAATATCTGATGAATTTTTGGAGACATTTTTTCTTTGGGGTTCTAGTGGGGGTATCCCTTTTGCTGGCGACATTGGGAAACGCCTTTTCACAACCCAATGAAATGCACCGGGTTTTTATCCTCCACAGCTATGAAAAGGACCATGTCTGCGGCCAGCCCCAGCACAACGGCGTGATTGCAGCCCTCACGGACGCAGGATTTGAAGAGAACGTCGATTTCAAGGTCCAGGCCTTTTACATGGACACCAAACGAACAAACAACACCCCCCCCCTTATTCACCGCCAGGCCCAAAAAGCCCTGGCCGCCATTGATGATTTCAAGCCCCACGTTCTTGTCCCTTTGGATGACAATGCCTTCAGAACCGTAGCCCTGGCGCTTACGGATTCCCCCATGGCCATTGTCTTTTGCGGAATGAACGGCCAGCCCGAAGCGTACAACAGGATCAAGCCGTTCATGGAAACAAGACTGCAACCGGGTCACAACACCACCGGCGTCTATGAAAAGCTCTACATCGCCGATGCCATCCGGGTCCACTCCAGGCTTCTGCCCGGACTTGAAAAGGTGAGGATCTTTGTGGACACCTCACCCACGGGCTTCGCCATCCACAGGCAGATCCTCCTTGAGATGGCCCACCCATCCATTCCCTGGGACTGGGAGATAACCGTCATCGCGAATTGGGAGCAGTATCAGCAGGAGATTCTCCTGGCGAACCAGGATCCGGCCACCAGCGCCATCTACCCTGGGGTACTGCTGCTCAAGGATGTTGCAGGCGCCACTTATACCGCCCCTGAAATTTTTGCCTGGACCGTTAAGCATTCGACAAAGCCCGAGATTCCCCTCAACTACGCCTTTGCCCACATGGGACTCTTTGGCGGGGCGGCCGTGGATTTCCACGCCATGGGCGTCCAGGTGGGGCAGATGGTGGCACGGATTTTCAATGGCGTGTCTCCAGGCACCATTTCCATCCAGGATGCCAAAAAATATGCCCTGGTGTTTAACCTCAAACGAGCCAGGCAGCTCGGGATCACCATCCCTCCGGAGATCCTCATGGCTGCAGATGAAGTGATCACGGAGTAAAATATCAAAGGGAACCCTTCCATGGCCCGGCAAAAGACATTTTCAAATTTTCTGGTCACCGTACTTGTGGCATTGATTTTCCTCTCCCTGTCCCTGGTTGTGGGGGTGCTGTACAGCACCCTGAGCCGCAGCATGACCCGGGAATTTTTCCATGAGCTCAAACTCAAACAATCGGAAGCGGCCATGGCTGTCCAGGACAGGGTGGAATCGGTCAGGTCCCAGCTCGAATTTCTGGAACAGGACAATGCCGTTCGGATCGTTTTAATGCTTGGGGTCCACGGTCAGCTCATTGAGATGATGGAGCGTCAGTTCCCCGATTCCCGAGGGGTTGTCTTCACGATCCAGGATCGAAAAAAGGGAACTTTCATTCCCGGGCTTCCGTCCGACCTGGCTGAATGGATGGCCGAGTTCAGCAAGAAGGGCGAAGCCGGCACTCCCCTTCCCCATGGATTCCATTATTTAAACAACCGGATCATCACTGTTTTTTCCGTTCCCATCATGCGGAAAAAAAATTGGATCGGCACCGGCTATGCCCTCTATGAGATCTCCAGGGACAAAGCGTTCTGGCAGCGATTTGACGCCAAGTACGGGGCAAGGCTCCTGGTGCGCACCCCAGACGGGCTTGTGAATCTAAAAAACGGTGAACGGGTTTCCATGGCAACGGATGCCGACGCCCACCTCTTTCCCCTGAAAAATTTTCCAGGGTTTCTCTTTGCCGCCGCCTCAACAAGCCTCACGGCGGAGAAAAGCGCCCTGATCCTCCTGCTGGTAATCCTCTGCAGCACCATCTTTGCCCTGACCCTGGTGGTCAGTTTTGCCATTGCAAGAAAGGTGAGCAATCCCCTGGAGCTCATGGCTGAACAGGCCCAGATCATTGCCGGTAATCCCTCCAGACGCTATCTGGATGAAGACGCCATCCACCATGTGGAGTTCAGCACGCTTGCCAGGGCCTTTAACCAGGTACTCAAGAGCCTGTTCCACTCCCAGGAAACCCTTGCCCGGCACAGGGACACCCTTGAAGAGCAGGTCAAGGAGCAAACCCTTGAGCTGAGGCGCTCCCAGGCCATGCTCCGGACCATAGTGGACAGCCTTCCCTACGGCGTAATGATCATCGGAACGGACCGGCGGATTCGCCATGCCAACCAGGCGGCCCTGACCATGATGGAACTTGAAACCATGGACCAGATTCTGGGCCAGGTGTGCCACAGAACCATCTGCCCTGCCCTTGAGGGGGCCTGCCCCATCCTGGACCTCGGCCAGACCATTGACGCCAGAGAACAGATCCTGTTGACCCGGCAAGGCAGAAAGATCCCCATCCTAAAGACTGCGGTACCCATTGTGCTCAACGGGGAAAAGGTACTGCTTACGGCCTTTGTGGATATCACCGAACGACAGAAGGCCGATGCCGAGATCCGTCGAGCCAACCAGGCCCTGGAAAAGGCCCGAATGGACGCCGAGGCAGCAAGCCTTGCCAAGAGCCAGTTTCTAGCCAACATGAGCCATGAAATCCGGACCCCCCTGAACGGCATCCTGGGCATGGCAGAACTGGCCCTTGATACAGGCCTGAACACCGAACAGCAGACCATTGTAGAGACCATCAACGAAGAGGCCAATTCCCTGCTGGAGGTGATCAACTTTGTCCTGGATTTTTCAAAGATCGAAGCCGGAAAAATCGAACTGGAGAGCATCCCCTTTGATGTGGACAAGACCATCAATTCCGTGGCCAGGCGGTTTGCCCTCCAGGCCGAACAAAAGGGCGTGGCCCTCACCGTCACCCTCCCCGAAAACCTGCCGCCAAGGCTTGTGGGCGATCCCGGCCGGTTGGGACAGATATTGACCAATCTTGTGAGCAATGCCCTCAAGTTTACCCACCAGGGGGAGATCGTTCTCACCGCCCAGGGGGAGGCCGGGGCAAACCAGGAATACAGGATGATTTTTTCGGTCAGGGATACCGGCATCGGGATCTCCCGGGACAAGCTTGCCACTATCTTTGACAGCTTTACCCAGGCGGACGGATCAACCACCCGCAAATATGGCGGCACCGGTCTTGGCACCACCATCTCCAAGCAATTGGTGCAACTCATGGGGGGCACCATGGATATGGAGAGCGAGCCGGGCAAGGGATCGAGGTTCTGGTTCACCGTGGCCTTCCCCATCCCGGATGCCCTGGAGAAGGAAGATTCGGGCCTCGCCCGGGCGAGGGCTGACAGGGATCTTGATCCCCCCGGGATCCCGGTCCGGCCGGTGGAACAACTGGCGGGAGGGCACCTGCTTCTGGTGGAGGACTATCCGGTCAACCAGCAGGTGGCCATGGCCCATCTGACCCGTGCCGGCTACCGGGTGGATCTTGCCGAAAACGGCCTCGAAGCCCTTGATCTCTTTCAACAGAATCGCTACCACCTGGTGCTCATGGATATCCAGATGCCGAAGATGGACGGTTACGAGGCCACCCGGGCGATCCGGGAATTTGAAACAACCACCCAAAACCGCGACCTCCCCCCCGTTCCCATCATCGCCATGACCGCCCATGCCGTCACAGGCTACAGGGATAAATGCCTCACCACGGGCATGGACGATTACATCACCAAACCCCTGGGCCGTGGGGCGCTTCTCACCATGGTGGAGCGCTGGTGTTTGTGCTCCGGGAAACCGGGTGTTCCGGCCAAGGCCGACGCAACGCCGCCCATGGTACTTGACCGGGCCGTTGAGGAGTTTGACGGAGACAGGGAACTTGTCCTGGAGATCCTTTCCGGGTTTCTGGCCATTGCAAAGGGTCAGGTATCCACCATGGAAAAAGCCCTGGAACACCAGGAGAGGGATGTGATAAGAAGAGAAGCCCACGCCATCAAGGGAGGCGCAGCCAACCTGACGGCGGACAGGCTTGCAGACCTTGCCCATGAACTTGAAAAAGACCCAAGCCCGGATGCTTTGGCAAGGCTTGACAATGAGATCAAGCGACTGGCTGACCATGCCGATACCCTGGGATGACCCTGCTGAGTTGAGTTAACTGCTGAAGTTATGAAAAGGCGTTGAGAATGAAGGTATTGATCGTTGATGATGAACTGGTGAGCCGGAAGAAAATGGAGGTCCTGGTCCAAAGCCTCGGCTATGAACTGCTTGTGGCAACCGACGGCATGGCGGCCTGGGAGATGTGGCAGGCCGAAAGACCCAGGCTGGTCATCACCGACTGGGTCATGCCCGGACTGGACGGTCCGGGACTCTGCTCCAGGATCCGCAAGGCCGAGGGCAGCCGCTACACCTACCTGATCATGGTCTCTGCCAAGACCGGCACCAAGGACTGTGTGGCAAGCATGAAGGCCGGGGCGGACGATTTCATCACCAAGCCCTTTATCAAGGAGGAGCTTGCAGTGCGCATCCAGGTGGGAAAGCGCATCCTCGGGTTTGAGACCCGGGATCTGGTGATCTTCTCCATGGCCAAGCTTGCAGAGTCAAGGGACCCTGAGACCGGCAACCATTTGGAACGGATACGCTTCTACTCCCGGACCCTTGCCAATGCCATGGCAGGCCTTGACCACCCTTCCAAGGAGATCACCAAGGTGTTTGTGGAGAACATCTTTCTGACAAGCCCCCTCCATGACATCGGCAAAATCGGCATCCCGGACTATGTGCTGCTCAAGCCGGGACGCCTTGATGACAAGGAGTTCGAGATCATGAAAAGCCACGCCACCATCGGGTTCGAAACCCTGAGCGAGGCCCTTAAACGGTATCCAAGGGCCGACTACCTTCAGATGAGTGCGGACATCGCCCTGTGTCACCATGAGAAATTTGACGGCACCGGCTATCCCCAGGGGCTTTCCGGCGAAAGTATTCCCCTGGCGGCACGGATCGTGGCCCTGGCCGATGTTTACGACGCCCTGGTCAGCAAGCGGGTATACAAGCTGGCCACGCCCCATGACATGACCCGGAACATCATCCTCAAGGGAAGCGGAGAGCATTTCGATCCCCAGGTGGTTGACGCCTTCCGTACCTGTGAAGCGGAATTCATCAAAATTTTCACCCAATACAAAAATTGACCCTCGCCTGGACAAGCCAGCGCCCCAAAATAGTTATGATTCCCTGGGCAAAATAGCGCGAAAATCAGAGCAAAGAAGTTAACGGCCGGATCCGCCCACCCCGGGATAAGCGGCGCCTCTTTTCGACCACCAGCGTTTGATGATCTCCGACGCATTGGTGGAATAGACCCCTGAGACCACCAGAACACCGCCGATGAAAAGGGAAGGGGTGACAGGCTCATCCAGGATGAGCCAGGCAAAGAGGATGGCGGAAATGGGTACAAAGTTGATAAAGACGCTGGCCTTCATGGGTCCGATCTTGCTGATCCCTTCATAGTACCAAAAGAAACCGAGCACGGTGCCGAAAAACCCCAGGTAAAAGAGACTGACCCAATCCCCCATGGACCAGGTGCCCATGGTTGACAGATCGCCCTTGACCAGGGCGGCAACGGCCAAAAACAGGGCGCCAATCACGGAAGAGTAACAGACCGATGCCACCGGGGACATCTCTCCCATGACCGATTTCCCGATGAGGGAGTAGGCCACCCAGCTCAGCACACAGCCGCCGATCAAAAGTTCCCCTTGGCCGATATCGTAGCTGACAAGATCCAGCACATGGCCGTTTGAGATCACCACCAGGGCGCCGGTGACCGACATGAGAATGCCAAGCCCCTTGATGGGGTTGAGCCGCTCCTTAAAAATAAGAACGGACAGCAGGCTGATAATGATGGGGTTTGTTGCGATGATCAGGGAGGCCCTGCCCGCATTGATGTGATGGAGGGCGGTGAAAAAGAGGATATTATAGGCAAACACCCCGGTACAACCCAACAGCACCAGGGGAAGGATCTGCTCTTTTTTCACCCGGGGCAGCCGCCCCTCAAGGCGTCTTGTGAGGATCAAGAGAAAGATAGAGGCAATGGTAAAGCGAACAAAGGCGGCATCCAGGGGGTTGACATGGGCGGCCAGGGATTTTGCGGCAATGAAGGTGCCGCCCCAGAAAATGGCGGTCAAAAGCAGTTTTACGTAAATCAAAGGGTCCCTCTCCTTAAGCTGAAAAGTTGTCAAAGCGTTTCTCTTATATCTTTCCAAGGGACAATAGGCAAGTTCTTCAGGGCCATGTCCAAGCCAAGGCGGGCAACCAAGTCGAGCAGGCAATGGATGAATAGCGCCCATCCCCGGGAAAGTAATCAGGGCATCTGCGCCACCGTGACAGGCTCTCCCCACAGGCACGAGAGCACGGTTTGAACACCCCGGGAGCCGCTGGTCCAAAAGGTTACCGCCCCCGGCTCCGTTCTCCCGGTGAGAAGATCCCGGGTTGTCAGAGCCCGGCACACCTGGCGGGAGACCGCCTCCCCCGTATCGATGATCCGGATCCCTTCCCCGGCCATCTCCCGGATCAGGGGGGCAAGAAAGGGGTAGTGGGTACACCCCAGGACAATGGTGTCGGCACCTTTTTCAAGCAGGGGGAAGAGGTAACGATCCATAAGGTCACGGGTTTTGGGGGTGGAAAACGCCAGGGCCTCCACCTGCTCCATCAGGCCGGGGCACCCCTGGACTTCCACCCGGACGCCTTTTCCGAAACGGTGGATCAGGTTGTGGAAGGCGGGACTCTTCAGGGTTTCCGTGGTGGCCAGCACCCCCACGACCCCGGATGCCGTCTCGGCCAGGGCCGGCTTCACACCCGGTTCAATGCCGATGAAGGGAACGGCAAACTTAGATCTCAAGGTGGCGATGGAGGTGACGGTGGCCGTGTTGCACGCAACCACAACGGCCTTGGCCCCCTGGTCCAGCAGAAACTGGGTCACACAGGTGGCCCGGCCCTGGACATAGTGTGAAGACCTGTTTCCATAGGGGGCGTAGCCGGCGTCCGAGATGTAGATGAGGTTTTCCCGGGGCAGTTGCTGCCGGATCCAGCGAAGCACGGAGACGCCGCCTGCGCCGGAATCAAAAACGCCCAGGGGCCTGTCTTTTGCTGCTGTTTTAATTGTCACCCCCATCCCCCCTATCATCGCCATACCTTTGGAATCATGCCCTGGTGGGGGTATATCCTGGAACCCGATCGGTTTCAAGGGTTTCTTTTGCTCAAAAGAGTGCATTGGAGGATGACAAATTTAGCCTTTTATGATATTCGACCTCTTTCAACCGACGGGTTTGTCGATTGAAATTATCGGCCCGCCTAAACGGCCGATTTGTCGATTAAAATTGTTGACCAGGATGAAATAAAAGGCATATGAGTCACAGAGTCGCTATAAACGGATATGGAAGAATCGGACGCTCGGTCCTTCGGGCCCTCTACGAGTCCCACCACTTTCGGGCCCTTGAGATCGTCGGCATCAACGAGCTTTCAGATGCCAGGACCATGGCCCATTTGACAAAATATGATACCACCCACGGCCGATTCTCAGGCGAGGTGACGATCTGCGGAAATGACCTCTATGTGAACAACACTAAAATTCGGCTGACCCATGAACCGGAGATCCAACGACTGCCCTGGGCCGAACTTGGGGTTGACGTGGTGCTGGAGTGCACCGGGTCTTTCTCCCAGAGAAAGCGGGCCGAACAGCACATCGAAAGCGGGGCGAAAAAGGTAATCTTTTCCCAACCGGCCGAGGATGATGTGGATGCCACCATTGTCTACGGCATCAACGACCACACCCTTGAACCCCACCACCGGGTGATCTCCAACGCCTCCTGCACCACCAACTGCAGCGTCCCGGTGCTCAAGGTGCTCAACGACGCCCTGGGCATTGAATCGGGAATCATCACCACCATCCACTCGGTCATGAACGACCAGCCCGTCATCGATGCCTACCACCACCACGACCTTCGCCGCACCCGGTGTGCCGGCCAGTCCATCATTCCGGTGGATACGGAGCTTGCCAAGGGCATCGACCGGATACTGCCCGAACTCTCCGGACGATTCCAGGCGGTCTCCATGCGGGTGCCCACCATCAACGTATCGGCCCTGGACATCACAGTGGTGGTGTCCGAACCCACCAGCGTCACCCAGGTGAACCATATATTGCACAAGGCGTCCAAGGGACGGCTCACCGGCATCCTCGGCTATACGGAAGAGCCCCTTGCCTCCTGCGATTTCAACCACGACTCAAGATCGTCGGTGGTGGACGGCTGCCAGACCCGGGTCAGCGGCACCACCCTGGTTAAAATCCTCGCCTGGTTTGACAACGAGTGGGGCTATGCCAACCGGATGCTCGACACGGCAGCGGCCCTCCTTGCAAAGAGCAACGCCTGACCCCCACGGTTTTCACGCCTTGTGCCAAGGGGGCCACCCGTACCTGGGCCCCCGACAGACCTAGGTCAAAGGTATAAACCTGACCCCCGATTTGTGATCCAATATTTTTTTCGCCGTATGACGTTCATTCAATAAATCAACAATACACATTAAATCCTTCTTGACGATTGAATAAATCTATAATAATTAAAATAAGTAGATTACCCCCAAAAATTTAGAGGAGGGATGCGTTATGGAAGATACCTTGACCGTATTTACCGCGAGCAAATACTGCAACGTTTCATCTAAAACCATCATCAACTGGGTCGAGGCCGGTCATATCAAGGCGTACAAGACCGTGGGCGGCCATCGACGAATCAAAAAAGCAGATCTTTTGGCCTTCATGGAGAACCAGGGTATCCCCATTCCCGAGGAAAAGGGCGAAGAGGGGCGAAAACGAATCCTGGTTGTGGACGACGACATGATCATCGTGGAGTCCATCGTCCAGGCCCTGGAGGAGGATGAGTTCGACTACGATGTGATCTCCGCCTCGGACGGGTTTGAGGCCGGGCTCCAGGTCAAGCATTTCAACCCCGATCTTCTGATCCTGGACATCATGATGCCCGACATCAAGGGCTACGAGGTGTGCAAAAAGATCAAGTCAAGTCCCGATACCCGGGAGATCAAGATCATCGTCCTGTCGGCCTACCTTGACGACGAAAAGTTCAAGACCATGAAGGAGAACGGCGCGGACATTTGCTTAACCAAGCCCCTGCCCCTGGCCCAGCTCAAATCGGAAGTGGCAACCCTGCTTGGATTAAAATAGGAGGAGGCACGTCATGAACCTAAGAGAAGCATTGGATCAAAAGCGATTTGTCGTAACATCTGAAATCCAGGCCCCCCTCGGCGATGACGATCCCGAAATGCTGGTCAACAGCCTCAAACGGGTGAAGGGCCGGGTGGACGGGGTGTCTGTGTCCGAGGTTGAACTCCAAGGGGTGGTGGGCGACACCATCCAAACCTGCGATCTTTTAAACAAAAACCGTTTCACCCCCATCTATCAGACCACCACAAGGGACAAGAACCGATTCCAGCTCCAGAAAGATCTTGCCGCCGCCCATGGCATCGGCGTGGAAAACCTCCTGGTGTTTACCGAGGATTACCGAATCTCCGGGGACACCCTCCAGGAGACCATGTTTTTCCATGTGGACTCGGGGAAACTGGGTTCCGTACTCAAGCACATGAAGGATGGCCAGACCATCGACGGAGAAGCCCTGCCGAACAAGATGGAATTCACCCTCGGATCCGGGGTCGCCACCCCCTGGGGAAAGCCGGTGAGCAAGAAGGGCATGGAAGAGATGGAGGACATGATGAACCTGAACACGGGCTATTTCCTCACCACCCCGATCTTTGACCTGGACCAGTTTGAACGGTTCATGAAACAGGTAAACACCTTTCAGGTCCCGGTAATCGCCGAGGTGATGATCCTCAGGACTGCGGGCATGGGAAAGTTTTTGAACCGCCACTTCCGGTCGGGCCTGGTGCCGGACTGGGCCATCCGGAAGCTCATGGACGCGCCGGACAAGGCACGGGCCAGCGTGGAACTTTTCGCGGAGACCATCAACGGCCTGCGGCACCTCTGCCAGGGCGTACACATCATCACCATCGGCGGGCAGGACCGGCTTGCCCATTATCTTAATGCGGCAAAATTATAGATCTTCGCCTAGGGATTGACCCCGGTTTTTATTGGAAAAGCTCAACAAATATCAGTTCCATTGCGAACATCTATAGCAAAAAGGAGTCAGCCATGGCAAGGGTAATTGACATTGACGATTGTACGTGTGAATTAAAGGAACAAATCACCCACCTCCTGCCGGACGCCAACCTTGATCTCTGCCTCACCTGCGGCACCTGTACCGGCGGATGTCCGGCCTCGGAGCAATACGACATGGACCCGAGACGATTCTTACGAATGGTGGTGCTGGGCATGGACGACGAGGTGCGAAATTCTCCCTGGGCATGGGTCTGCACCATGTGCGCACGGTGTAAGCACGCCTGTCCCATGGATATCGACATCCCCAAATTGATCTACAACGTACGGGCCAGCCTGCCAAGGGAAGAGCGTCCCAAGGGCATCCGGGGCTCCTGCGACCAGCACATCAAAGCCGGCAACGCCATGGGCGTGCCCCGGGATGATTTCATCTTCACCGTGGAGGATGTGGCCGAGGAGATCCGGGAGAATCAGCCCGCTTTCAAGGATCTGAAAGTCTCGGTGGACCGAAAAGGGACAGCCATGGTGCTGAACCAGAACTCCAGGGAGCCGGTTACCGAACCGGACGAGCTGGGCCCCCTGTGGAAGATCCTCCACCTGGTGGATGCCGACTGGACCTATCCGTCGGTGATGTGGGCCGGAGAGAACTACTGCATGTTCCTGGCCGACGACGAGGGGTGGCGATACATCCTGGAGGAGTTTGTCCACCACGTGGACATCAATCTGAAGAGTCCCCTGGTGGTCAACACCGAGTGAGGCCACTCCTACTTTGCAATCCTGGAAGGGTTGCGAAAATACAAGATCGACCATAATTTCAAACTCGTCACCATCATCGAACTCTATGCCCAGTGGATACGGGAGGGAAAGCTCGTGGTCAACGCCGATTGGAACCGGGACCTCAAGGTTAAATTCACGGTTCAGGACCCCTGTAACATCGGGCGAAAGGCCGGCACCAACCGCATCGTGGACGACCTTCGCTTTGTACTGAAAGCCGCCATCGGCGAAGAGAATTTCAGGGAGATGGCCCCCAACCGTGCCAACAACTTCTGCTGCGGCGGCGGGGGCGGTGCCCTCCAGGCCGGGCACACGGACCAGCGCAAGGCTTACGGAAAGATCAAGTTCGACCAGGTCATGGAGACAGGGGCCCAATATGTGATCGCCCCCTGCCACAACTGCCACGCCCAGATCGAAGACATGGGCGCCCACTACGGGGGCGCCTACCATGTGGTCCATCTCTGGACCATCCTCTGCCTGGCCATGGGGATTCTCGACGAGAACGAACGAAGCTATCTTGGACCCGACCTGGCCATGGTGGGCCTCTAACAAAGGAGGGATACAAATGGATGAGAACAAGAGAGGATCAGTGCTGGTGGTGGGTGCTGGCATCGCAGGAATCCAGGCGGCCCTTGACCTTGCCGATTCAGGCTTCTTTGTCCACCTCGTGGACAAGAGTTCCGCCATTGGCGGGGTCATGGCCCAGCTGGACAAGACCTTTCCCACCAACGACTGCTCCATGTGCATCATCTCGCCTAAGCTTGTTGAGGCGGGACGGCATCTCAACATCGAGCTGTCCACCATGACCCGGATCCGGGAAGTCACGGGAGAGGCCGGCAATTTCGCGGTCACCGTGCTGGGAGAACCACGATTCATCGATCTTGAGAAATGCACGGCCTGCGGGGAGTGCGCCACGGTGTGCCCGGTGGAACTGCCCAGCCGGTTTGACGAAAACCTGTGCAACCAAAAGGCCGCGTTCAAGCTCTATCCCCAGGCCATGCCCTCGGCCTTTGCCATCGACAAAGGGGACAGGGCCCCCTGCACCCTTGCCTGCCCGGCCAACATCAATGTCCAGGGCTATGTCCAGATGGTCAAGCAGGGACGATACGAACGCGCCCTTGAGATCATCATGGACAAGCTTCCGTTGCCGGGCATTCTGGGCCGAATCTGCCCCCATGAATGCGAAACCGTCTGCCGGAGAAACGAGGTGGACCAGCCCATTGCCATCCGGGATCTCAAGCGGCTGGCCGCCGACCGGTTTGATCCCAGAACGATAAAAATCAACTGTGATGATCCCACGGGGAAAAAGGTCGCCGTCATCGGATCGGGCCCGGCCGGCCTGTCCGCCGCCTATCACCTGGCCAGAAAAGGCATTGGCGCCACCATTTTCGAGGCCCTGGCAAAGCCCGGGGGAATGCTCAGGGTGGGCATCCCCGAGCACCGATTGCCAAGGGAGATCATCGACATGGAGATCGAAGTTGTCACCCATCTGGGGGTGGAGATTCGCCTCAACGCGCCCCTGGGGAACGATCTCTCCGTGGACACCCTTCTCTCGGACGGGTTTGACGCCGTGTTCCTTGCCATGGGCGCCCACCAGGGCATCGGCCTTGGCATTCCCGGCGAAACCATGGCCGGGGTCTGCCAGGGGGTGGATTTCCTGCGACGGATGAACCTGAAGGAACCCCTTAGGGTGGGAAAACAGGTGGCGGTCATCGGCGGCGGCAATGTTGCCATTGACGTGGCAAGGAGCGCCCTGCGCCTGGGGGCAGATTCGGTGACCATCCTCTATCGCCGCACCCGGAACGAGATGCCGGCCTGGGAAGAGGAGATCCAGGCCGCCGAGGACGAGGGGGTCAAGCTGGTCTATCTGGCCGCGCCCCAGGAGGTGCTGGGAGAAGCAAACCAAGTCACGGGCCTTAAATGCATTCAAATGGAACTTGGCGAACCGGACCGTTCCGGCCGGAGACGCCCGGTTCCCGTTCCCGGCACCGAGTTTGAGATCCGGGTGGATCAGATTGTCCCGGCCATCGGCCAGCGGCCGGATCTCTCTATTATGGAGGCCCTTGGCAACATTGAGATGACGGCCTGGGGCACGGCCCTGGTGGATCCTGATACCCATGCCACCACACGGGCGGGGGTGTTTGCAGGAGGCGATTTCCAAACCGGCCCCGGGGTGGCCATCGGTGCCGTGGGTGCGGGCATGGCCGCGGCAGCGTCCATGGCCCGCTATCTTACCGGCAAGACCGCTGTGAAAGAGGACACGTCCTTAAAAGGGAATATTTCCCCATCAGATGAAGCCGATTTTGTCCCGATCCCACCGGACCTTCCCCGGCAGCCCCGTTCCCCCATGCCGGAACTGCCCCTGGAAGATCGCCAGGGCAATTTCCGCGAAGTAGAGCTGGGCCTTCCTGAAGAAGCGGGTCAAGTGGAGGCGGACCGCTGCCTCAACTGCGGCTTTTGTTCCGAGTGCATGGCCTGTGTGGATGTCTGCCTTGCCAAGGCCGTGGACCACACCATGGTGCCGGAGGTAAAAACACTGTCCGTGGGGGCTATCATTCTCTCCCCGGGATTCGAAGCCTTTGACCCCTCCGTCTACGACACTTACGGCTACGGCACCATCCCCAACGTGGTCACCAGCATCGAGTTTGAGCGCCTCCTGTCTGCCTCAGGTCCGAACATGGGGCATCTTGTGCGGCCCTCGGACCAGCGGGAACCCCGGAAAATCGCCTGGCTCCAGTGCGTGGGCTCCAGGGATATCAACAAGGGTGACCACAGCTACTGCTCCGGGGTGTGCTGCATGTACGCCAACAAGCAGGCTGTCATCGCAAAGGAGCACAGCGAACTGGAACTTGATACCGCCATCTTTTTCATGGACATGAGAACCCATGGCAAGGAGTTCGACGCTTACAGCATCCGTGCCCAGGACGAGCACGGGGTGCGGTTGGTCCGATCCAGGATCCACAGCATATTTCCCCACAAGGATGACACCCTCAAGATCGTCTATGCCACCGAACCCGGCTCAACCGTGGAGGAAATCTTCGACATGGCGGTCCTGTCCGTGGGCCTGGCCCCGCCCAAGGATGCAGCATCCCTTGCCAAAACCATGGGAATCGAACTCAACCGTCACGGGTTTGCAGAAACCGCGAACCTCTCCCCGGTGGATACCACAAAAGAAGGCATCTTTGTGTGCGGCAGCTTCCAGGAGCCCAAAGATATTCCGGGCTCGGTCATGGAGGCCTCAGCAGCTGCGACCTCGGCAGCCAATCTCCTCACCACCCAACGCTGGCGCCTGACCCGCACCCCGGAGCTTGTGCCGGAACGGGACTTCTCGGGCATGGCCCCCCGCATCGGGGTCTTTGTCTGCAACTGCGGCATCAACATCGGCGGCATCGCCGATGTGCCGGCGGTCCGGGACTATGCCGCCAGCCTTGACCAGGTGGTCCATGTGGAGGACAACCTTTTCTCCTGTTCCCAGGATGCCCAGGACCACATCCGGGATGTGATCATGGAAAAAAATATCAACCGGGTGGTAGTGGCCTCCTGCTCCCCCAGGACCCATGAACCCCTGTTCCAGGAAACCATCCGGGCAGCAGGGCTGAACAAATATCTCTTTGAGATGGCAAACATAAGGGACCAGAACACCTGGGTTCACATGAACCAGCCTGAAAAAGCGACCCAAAAAGCCAAGGACCTGGTGCGCATGGCCGTTGCCAAGGCCGCCCATGTAGAACCCCTCCATCTGGTGAACCTTCCCATCCACAAGGCGGTCCTGGTGGTGGGGGGCGGGGTGGCCGGCATGGAAGCAGCCCTGGGGGTGGCGGACCAGGGCTTCAACGCCTTTCTTGTGGAACAGTCCGCGGTTCTGGGCGGGGTGGCCCGGGATCTCAAGACCACCTGGCAGGGGGAAAAGGTCGCCCCCTATCTCGAGGATCTCATGGAACGGGTCAAGGCCCACGACAGGTTAAAACTCTTCACCAACGCAAGGGTCGTCGCCTCAACCGGGTCCCTGGGCAATTTCGTCACCACCATTGCCCAGGAGGGGGCCATCAACGGCAAGACCCTGGTGGAGCACGGTGCCGCCATCATCGCCACCGGCGGTCACGAGCTGAAGCCCGATCTCTATCTCTACGGCAAACACCCCAATGTGTTGACCCACCTGGAGATGGACAAGGTGGTCCAGGCAAGTTCAAACGGGGTAAAAAAAACCAAGGCCGTGGTGTTCATCCAGTGCGTGGGCTCCAGGAACGAAGAGCGCCCCTATTGCAGCAAAGTGTGCTGCACCCACAGCCTGAAGACCGCCCTTGCCCTGAAGCAGGAGAATCCCGCCACCCGGGTCTACATTCTCTACCGGGAGATCCGATCCTACGGGTTCAGGGAGGATCTCTACAAGGAGGCCCGAAGCAAGGGGGTGATCTTTATCCGGTTTGAGCCGGAAAACGGACCGGAAGTGACCCTTGGGGCCGATAACACCCTGGCCATCACCATCATGGACCATGTACTCAACATGATGGTGAGGATCCGGCCGGATTATCTGGTGCTGGCCTCGGCCATTCTTCCCAACGCCAACCAGGCGCTGTTCGAGATGTTCAAGGTACCGGTAAACAGCGACGGCTTCCTGGTGGAGGCCCATGCCAAACTAAGACCCGTGGATTTTGCTTCGGACGGGCTGTTTGTGGCGGGCCTTGCCCACTACCCCAAACCCCTGGAGGAGAGCATTGCCCAGGCAAAGGCGGCAGTGGCAAGGGCCATGACCATCATCTCCAAGGATTCGATCATGGTGGGTGGAGTGGTGGCCGAAGTGAACAAGGAGACCTGTGCCGTCTGCCTCACCTGTGTCAGGGCCTGTCCCTATGAGATTCCCTACGTCCATGAAGAGGGGTATGCCGTGATCGAGCCGTCCGAATGCCACGGCTGCGGCGTCTGTGTGGCAGAGTGCCCGGCAAAGGCCATCCGGCTCCACCACTTCACCGACCGGCAGATCATGGCCAAAACCGATGCCCTGTTCCAGGAAGGATAATTGTTTTTACGATCCATTGTGGAGGACTATTATGACAACAGCGTTTGAACCAAAAATCGTCGCCTTTTGCTGTCAATATTGAGCTTACGCAGCCGGGGACCTGGCAGGTTCCATGAGGCTCTCCTATCCGCCCGAGATCAAGGTGATCCAGGTGCCCTGCACGGGCCGGGTGGACATCATTCATCTGCTAAACGCCCTTGAGAACGGGGCGGACGGCGTCTATGTGGCCGGTTGCCTCGAAGGGGAGTGCCACTACAGAACGGGAAATCTAAAGGCGAGGAAACGGGTGGCGTACGTCCAAAAGGTGCTGGCCGAGATCGGCATGGAACCCGACCGGGTGGCCATGTTCAACCTCTCCTCCGCCCAGGGGAAGCGGTTTGCCGAGATCGCAGACGAAATCACGGCACGGATCGTCGCGTTGGGCCCAAGCCCGGTCAACAAACGGTCAAAAACCCATGCAACCGTATAACCATAATGAAGAGGTGACCCATGATAGTTGCAGACAGAAAATCCCTTGAAGAGATTTTGGCCATGGTCCAGGAGAAGCATAAGATCCTCATTGTGGGGTGCCGGGGGTGTGTCACCGTGTGCAATGTGGGCGGGGAAAAGGAGGTGGAAATCCTGGAGGCCTCCATCAATCTGGCACGAAAAACCAGTGACCAGCCCATTGAGATCGAGACCGTCACCATTGAGCGCCAGTGCGACAACGAGTATGTGGCCCAGCTAAAAGAGGGGATCAACACCTACGATGCCGTCGTCTCCCTGGCCTGCGGGGTGGGTCCCCAGTTCCTCTCCGAGGCCTATCCCGACCAGCTCTTCTTCCCCGGGGTGAACACCACCTTTTTCGGGGGCGCCGTGAGCCACGGCGTATGGGAAGAGCGATGCCAGGGGTGCGGCACCTGTATCATCCATCACTTTGACGGGCTCTGTCCCGTTGCACGGTGCGCCAAGAGCCTCCTCCACGGCCCCTGCGGCGGCTCATCAGACGGCCTCTGTGAGGTGTCTAAGGAAACCCTCTGCATCTGGGACATGATCGTGAAAAAAAAGATGGAACAGGGGCGCCTCAACGATCTTTTGACGGTGATGGAGGCCAAGGACTGGCGCTCGGCCAGGGACGGCGGCCCCAGACGAAGCATCCGGGAGGAGTTGATTCCCTGACCCGGCCAAGGCAAAACCCAAAAAACACGGAAATATTCGCTATAAAGCCAAACCCTTTGTCAAAGGAGAGAATCCCATGGATGAGTATAAATCAGGAAGCAATCTTGAAAAGATCCTCAGGGCCGGCCATTTTGCCTTTACAGGGGAGTGCGGTCCGCCCAAGGGCGCCAATGTGGACCATCTCAAGAAAAAGTTCGCCCACCTCAAGGGCATGGTGGATGCCGTGAACATCACGGACAACCAGACCGCCGTGGTGCGCATGTCCAGCCTTGCCGCCTCCCATCTCCTGGTCCACGAGGGCATGGAACCCAATTTCCAGATGGTGTGCCGGGACCGGAACCGCCTGGCCATCACCTCGGACATCCTCGGGGCCCATGCCCTGGGTATCCGTAACATGCTCTGCCTGTCCGGGGACCACCAGAGCTTCGGCAACCACACCCAGGCAAAAAATGTCCATGACATCGACTCCATGCAACTCATCCGCCTGGTCACCAACATGAGGGACAAGGGCCGGTTCATGAACGATGAGGAGATCGACGTCCCCCCCCGGCTGTTTGTGGGGGCGGCCTGCAACCCCTTTGCCGATCCCTTTGAGTACCGGGTCTACAGGCTTGCCAACAAGATCACGGCAGGGGCCGACTTTATCCAGACCCAGTGCATCTTCAATATGGAGAAGTTCCGCACCTTCATGCACCAGGCCGTGGATATGGGACTTACGGAAAAATGCTTTATCCTGGCCGGGGTCACCCCCATGAAGAACCTGGGCATGGCCAATTTCATGGCCAAATTCGTGCCCGGCATGGACATCCCCGACGCCCTGAAAAAACGGCTCAAGGGGGTGGAAAAAGCAAAACAGGCCGAAGAGGGCATTTGTTTCGCCCTGGAGCAGATCGAGGAGTTCAAACAGATGGAGGGGGTGGCCGGGGTCCATCTCATGGCCATCGAATGGGAGCACAAGGTACCCGAGATCGCAGAAAGGGCCGGCGTGCTTCCCCGCCCCAAGGTGTGACCCCTCCACTTATTTGGATGGTGGCACGGATCACCGTGCCACCTCTCTTTTTGCTAGGCATTTGAATATCGTCCCAACGGTGGCGGTTCATCTGCGACATCTTCTGACAACCTGCTTTATTGCCGTCACGCGCACATTTTTCAGTTGCGAAACTGAACAATCCATCATATACTGCATCATTCTTTTCAAAAAAATTGCCATCCTAAATGAAGACAAAATACACGTTGAGTTATATTTTCACGTATTTTAATTGATTCTGTTTCAACATAAAAAATCCATCGCGATCAGGTAACGGCTGCATAATCTCTCAATGCAAACTTTTTCGTCCGCTTTTCAGCGGCCCCTAAAAGGCGGTTTCTTATCATCTTTCATCGTATAAACGACGGTTATACACAAAATGTGTAACCGAAAGGAGGCAGCATATCTATAAAATGGAAAATGATCTACTTTGCAATATTGGTAACCACCGTTATTGTTGGATTGTCCACCATCAGCTTGTATGGCTTTCAGCGGGTGCAACACTCTTTTGAAACCATGGGCGCCCGGGATGTAGCCGGAAAAATCGCCACCATCGAAATCAACAGGGATGTTAATTATGTCAGCAGATTAACCCGTAACATGATGTTGGGAAGTGATATGAAAAAAGACATTCCCAAACTTGAAAAAATGATTAAACGCATTAAGAAAAACTACGCGATCTTAAAAACAACGTATTCAGATGACGCTGAAAAAGAATTAATAGAGAATGCGGAAAGGGCGAGTCTGGCTTTTGTAGAGGACGGGTACACCCTTTGTAAAGGATTGGCTGATGTAGATGTGGCAGCGCGCCATACGTATTATGGACAATATTCAAAATCGGCGACGCCTTTGGCCGTAGAATCCCGAAAATATTTCAGCAAATTAGTTAAACTGAAAAATGAAAAATTTGATGCGTCTAATGCTGAAATGGCCCAAATTATTTCCTCGCTGTTCATGACAATTGCCGGCGTAGCGCTACCTACGGTGCTTATCGTGCTGGTATTTAGTGTCATTATATCGCGTAACATATTGCGTCCGATTCAAAACGCATTGCAGGTAGCAGAAGCGATGGCGCAAAACGATCTGACAACAAAAATAGGGACAACAGGTACGGATGAGGCGGGCAAAATGCTCGCAGCCATGAAACAGATGTTGGAGACCCTCAATCTCACCTTGGGTGCGAATGCAACGTCGGCGAAAGAACTAACGGGTATTACCATGACCCAGGCAGCTTCCATTGAAGAAACCAGCGCTTCAATGAAAGAAATTACCGCCATGACCAAGCAAAACACCGATAACGCGAAGCAAGCCAACGCAATGTCCTCCGAGGCCGCCCAGGCCGCGAAGGACACGACCGTGCTGATTGAGGAATCCCAAAGCAATGCGGACAATGGCGTGGCGGTCTCCGGCGAGGTGGCAGATGTCCTCACTAAGATTAGCGGCTCCGTTGAACAGGTAACGAAACGAGTATCCGAAGTGATGACAGGCAGCGAGGAGCAGTCCAAAGAAGTGGCGCTAATAAACCAAGCCGTTGCAAATATAGACCGCTCAACACAACGTGCAGCCGCCAACGCCGAGGAATTAGCAGCATCCCTCAACCGCTTCCGTTTACGTCAAGGAGAAAACGACAGTGATGCCTACGCCCAGGGAAATCTCCGGCACATAGCGCCTTCCACGGACAACCGGCAACTCCCAAACAGTCTTTCCTTTTAATCATCCTGCCATTGCAGTCCCTGCTCGGTAGGGGATCATCCATACCGTGCCCCATTGCCGATTCATTTTCCTGGGTAAGTTCTTGCCCGCCAGCCCCCCATTTTTCGCGTTCCAGTGGATAGTTATATTTTGATTGCTTTTTGGTCAATCGCCTGATATTTTTTTTTCGTATATTATCGTTGTTTCATGTTTGGTATAACCGTTGGTTCTTTTATACTGGGAAGAGAGAATGAACAAGAACAAAGGGCTCCATGACAAAAGTGCGTCACAGGATCAAATTGATATCATTGAACAGAAATATGCGAGACTCAAGGAGAATGAACCGATGAAAATCCTTCTAAATGCCGCAAAAGAATATCTGACCGAAAAAGGCCAAGAGAAAAATGGATCGTAAAGATTTAAAAGAAAAATTACTTAAGATAGGCGATCTGGCAACCCTTCCCGTGGTGGCATATAATGTGATGCAACTGACCCAAAATCCCAAGGCGTCTGCCATGGATGTGGGCAAGGCGATCTCACAGGATCCGGCGCTGACATCAAAGGTGCTTAAAATTGCCAATTCGTCATTTTACGGATTCCCCCAGAAAATTTCAACGATCAATAATGCCATTGTTATCCTCGGTTTTTCAAACATACGAAACATTGTCATTTCTGCGGGTATCATTGATGCCTATAAAGTCGAAAAAAGCAGTGCGCATTTTGATCGAACAGAATTCTGGAAGCACTCCCTTGCATGTGGAATCACCTCAAAGATAATCGCCTCAACCGTGGGACTGAAGAATTCCGAAGAAGCATTTATCTGGGGGATTCTCCATGATATCGGCAAAATTGTGATGGATACCTATATCCACGAAGAGTATAGCCAGGTTGTGCAGACTGCAAAAGAAAAAGGCATGTTGATTGTCGATGCGGAACAGACGTATCTTGGGTTCAATCATACGACGGTTGGGACGCTGGTGGCGAGGAAATGGAATATGCCGCCGGCCTTGCTCAAAGTCATCCGATACCACCACAATCCTGTTCTGGATTATAATTCGCTTCGGATATCCTCCATTGTCCATCTGGCGGACATCCTTTGCCGCACATTGGATCTGGGCTCCGGAGGCGATAATGAAATCCCCATTGTTAATGAGAAATCATGGGATTTGATGAACCTGGACAAGCAGACGGTAAAGACCATATTTGCAGAAATGGAGAAAGAATATGAAAGCGCCACTGCATTTTTACACTAGGAACAGGCGTTTACGTCCCCATTCCGTCGTGTCCCAAAGCGTCCTGATGTAAAGATAAACCTTATTTAGCCATTGAGAGTCAAACATGAGTACTGAACCCATTATAACGGACACACATTTCCTGAGGGATACAATTGACGGCTTAACCGAGCAGATTGACCTTTTGACGATCCTCCAGGATTTAAGTAAAAAGATCGTTTCCGGATTTGATTTTGATCAGATCATCACCCGGTTCCTAGATGTTGTAAAGGAGGTCGTTAATTATAACGCCTGCGCGATATTCTTATATGATGATGACTTGAAAACATACCATGTGGTGAGTTCCAGGGGCGCGCCCAGGGAAGCGTTAACGGCTGAGATCCCCGACAATAAAATTGTTGATTGGATTATAAACGAGGGAAGATGGACACCCATTCCGGAGGAATCAAAAACACCCCAAAAAAAGTTTCATAGCATACTTCCCTTGCGTGGAATGATAAAGAAGCTGGGTTTTTTGTTCATGATATCCGATCATGATGAGAACACGTATAACAAAACCAATATGACGATTCTCTCCTTTATAGCCGATCAGGCGGGAATTGCACTTGAAAATCAGAATCTATATTTTCAACTGAACTATTCTCGTAAATACATCAACAATATTGTGGAAAGTATCAATAACGGCATTGTAGCACTCGATTTATTCGGCAAAATTACCCTCATCAACAAAAATGCAACCGCGATACTTGGAATCGAGTCCGGAGATGTCATCGGAAAACGCTATAAAGATGTTTTCACGGGTAAGCTGACAGAACAGATCGAGCTTCTGAGTAAGAAGATCATTGACGAAGGCTATGTTATCGAAACAAGATTTGAGCACTCGCCTTACAAAGAGTTTCCAATTACCCTGGGAATCAATGCGTCCATCCTGCTTGATGACAACAACCAGAGGATCGGCATTATTTTTGTTTTTCGGGATATGCTGGCATCCATGGAAATCCAGCGTCTTTTGCAACTGGATGAAATGAAGAGCGAGTTTGTATCCAATGTGTCCCATGAGTTAAGAACCCCCTTAAGCATCATCAAGTCCTACGTTGAAGCGATACTTGACCAGGTGGATCCCGAAGATTTTGATACGCAAAGGGAGTTCCTAAACGTTGTAAATGAGGAAACCGATCGATTGTCGGGATTGGTTAACGACCTCCTTGATATTTCAAGAATTGAGTCCGGAAAATTCAGAGCTCCTGACATAAGGGGCTGAAAACCCTATTGTTATTGACTTTTTGCTAAGAATGATATAAGTTTGA
>JAEINR010000124.1 GCA_016342325.1 Desulfobacterium sp. | reverse complement strand
CCGTTTCAAAATAATCCCCTTTCTGAACTGTTAAATTCTACCGTAACATATTGTCCAGTTTTCGGGGTCCACTATAAATTTCCCAGTACAGGTTATTTGCTAAAACCATTTTGTTATGCTTCACCGATGATTTTTATAGGCTGCTGGTATTTTATGCAGTTTTTTCAAAAAAAGTATTTTCTTTATGTTGAAACCGAAACAAATCTAAGAAAGATTGTATTCGGTTCTAATGTTACTGAGCGGGAAGTCAAACTATTTATTGACAGAGCCAACAAGCAATGGGGGCTGAATATATTAAAGGTATCCGGATAACATACAACAGCAACATGCTACTCGGAAAAAACTGGTGAATAATTGGTTCTGAGAGACCGCAGAATGAACAGAGGTGATATGAAAAATACGGCTCCTTTCCATTTCATGTGGGTGATCGCAATTTGCAATTGATTCACTGAAATGGAAAGGTGGAAAGGAGCCACTTATTGCCGGATACAATATTTATTAACGGAATCCCCCCATTTCTCATCCCTTTCCAATCTCTCTATTAATTGATAGGGATCCTTGACAATACTTCCGCCAATCACATCGATGTTACGGGCAAACAGGGGGTCTGGGAGAAATCCTGCCGTGGGGCCGATAAGAATTCGAAGTTCTGCATTTCCACAATAAGATAGAATATCATCAAGGGAATTATTCAGCACGGTGGTGGCCGTAATGATGACCTTGTTACAGGCCATTAATTTCTGTGGGTCCAGGGTGACCTGCCAATACGGGGATGTTTGAAGTAAATCTTCCTTTTTTTCTATAATGGTCAAAGGAATCTTTTTCTCTTCAATTCTCTTGACCACCGGGGGGAAAAATCCCACCATGCCCACATGATCATTGGCTTGTAAATCCAGGGATCCCAACGAATCCATCTCATAATTACGGGGATCAGGCGTCTGATGCTTCATGATGGTATCTGATAATGCATTCACAAGACCCATGCAAACCATCTCTTCCAGGGCTGTTCGCCTATGCCCGATCAAGCTTTTTAAGAGATGAATGGCGGAGCTTCCGATAAACGTATCCTGGTTCAACTGTTCGGATGCTTTTTCAAACTCATGGGACAACGCCGTATAGATTAAGCCTGCACAATTGTTTTGCAAAATAATGACGCCAAAATGATTTTTCTTGATTCGATCCGGGGAGAAAAAATGTTTAATGGATAATTGAGACGGTTCGATTTCCATTTGCCCGATCTTTAATAGGATAAGCTCGGCCAACTCTTGAATGATTGAATTTGTTTCACTGTTTTTCATTGCCATGGTATCCAAAATAAATTAAAACCTTGTCCTTTCGTCTGGTTAGTACATTTCTGGGTTTGAAATTGCTTCCGGTGCAATATAGCATAGGTGAATAACAAAGAATGATGTATTGTTGAAAGACTATAAAAAAACAGAGGAAGGAGCCCAGCCGGGCTTCTCTTACATAAGGACACGCCCATTTAAGGATCGGGATCGGGAGGAGTAAAACATGATCATAAGCATTGACTTTCAGAAGATCACGGAAATATTTTCCATGGCAGAAGCGGATGGAAGGGGGTTCCTGTACGAATATGAGACCTATGAACTTCTCAGGAACTCGGGTGGCGAGAGCATTCCGGCCGTGAATCTGCTCCTTAAGGGCACCCGTCTCTCAAACGAGGAGATCAACGCTATGCCCGGTGATAAGGTGGTGTTGAAGATCGTCTCTCCGACAATCATCCACAAGACCGAGGTGGGGGGCGTGAGGATCATCGACAAGCAGCCGGGCAAGGTCCGCTCCACCTGGCGCAAGATGATGGACGAGGTCCCGGAGGGGTATGCTGTTTGGATCGAAAACAATCGAAACAGCGCCCCTTCTGCATACAGGGACCTGGCAGGGGACGAGCTCATCACCGCCATTGCAGGGGACATCAAGGGCGTCCTCATGTGCGAGTTCATGCCGCCGGACTCCTCGGCCTTTGGCAACGAGCTGATCGTGAGCCTCAGGCGCACCCGTGAGTTCGGCATGATCGTGACGGCGGGCCTGGGTGGAACCGATACGGAACTCTATGCCCAGCGGTTCAGAAAGGGCAAGGCCGTGGTGTCGGCATCGGCAGAGATGATCGACGGTCCACGGTTCCTCCAGTTGTTCAAGACCACCATTGCCTATGAAAAGCTGGCCGGAAAAACAAGGGGCCAGACCCGGATCGTTTCCGACGACCAGCTCCTTGAGTGCTTCTCATCGTTCATCGAGATGGGCCGCTGCTACTCTCCCTTGAATCCTGATGCTGATTTTGTGATCGACGAGCTTGAGATCAACCCCTTTGCCTTTACCGACTACCAGATGGTGCCCCTGGACGGCATGTGCAGGTTTTCAAAACCTGGGAAGATTCCCGTGGCGCGGCCGGTTCACAAGATTGACAACCTACTTCATCCCGCCAGCATCGCCGTCATTGGCGTTTCAGCCACCCGGATGAATTTCGGAAGAATTATCCTCAATAACATCCTTTCCGGCGGTTTTGATCGGTCGGCGGTCACCATTATCCGGCCGGACACCGAAGAGATCGACGGGGTCCGGTGCGTGGACTCCCTGGCCGATCTTGGCCAAAAAATAGACCTCTTTGTGGTGGCCGTGAATGCGGCCCAGGTCCCGGACCTCATGGACGAGATCATTGATCTTGATTGCGCCAACAGCGTGATGCTCATCCCCGGCGGCCTTGGCGAGAAAAAGGGGAGCGAGGAGCGGGCCCGGCTTATCCGGGAGAAGATCGATAAGGCCCATTCGACGGCGGACGGCGGCCCGGTGTTCCTGGGGGGCAACTGCATGGGGGTGGTTTCCCACCCCGGCGCCTACGACACCATCTTCATCCCGGAGGAGAAGCTTCCCAAACAGCGGGGCGGCCAGGGTAAAAATGCCGCCTTTATCAGCCAGAGTGGTGCCTTCATCATCACCCGGATCAGCAAGGTCCCGGCCTTTGATCCAGCCTACATCCTCTCCATCGGCAACCAGAACGATCTTACGGCCGGCGACCTTGTTACCCACATCAAGGCGCTTCCCGACATCGACGTCATTGCCATATACATGGAGGGGTTCAACGATTTGGACGGGCTTGCCCTGTGCCGGGCGATCCAGGACGCGGTAAAGCTCGGAAAAGAGGTGATCTTCTACAAGGCCGGACGAACCCCCGAAGGAAAGAGCGCCACCTCCGGGCATACCGCCTCGGTGGCTGGCGATTATATGGTGTGCGAATCCTGCATCTACCAGGCCGGCGCCATTGTGGCGGACAATTTCACCCAGTTTGAGGACCTGTTCACCCTCAGCGTTGCCATGCACGGCAAGACCATCAACGGCAACCGGCTTGCCGCAGTGAGCGGTGCTGGGTTTGAAGCGGTGGGAATGGCAGACAGCATCCAGGGGGACGACTATGAGATGCAGATGGCAAGTTTCCAAAAGGAGACCATTGAACAGCTCGAGGCCCTGATCCGGGAGAATCGTCTTGATACCCTGGTGGATGTGAAGAATCCCATGGACATCAATCCTGCGGCCAACGACAGGCTCCACGTGAACGTGGTCGAACTCCTTGCCGCAGATCCCGGGGTGGATGGGATCGTGGTGGGGCTCGATCCCCTCTCGCCAGCCATCAGTTCCCTGCCGGAAGGCGTGCGGAACGGAGAATCCCTCACCGCCGACACCGGCATTGCGACCCTGATGCCCAAGGCCGTGGCCGGCATAGAAAAACCGGTCCTGGGGATCGTGGACGGCGGAAAGCTCTTTGATCCCATGGTCGACCTCCTGGAACAGGGTGGGGTGCCCGTGTTCCGATCATCGGACAGGGCGGTTGCCGCCCTTGCCAAGTACATGAGCGCAAGGCTCCATGTCCAGGAGATCTGCACCCGTGGGGACTCCGTGGCGGCATTGGTTGAGCAGGATTAGGCAGCTTTTTGATAGAATTGGGTATTCCAATTTTCCTGGATAGAATCTATTATTTAAACCATCAGAAGAATGAAACCCAACCAATTAAAGTGAGGTGTTGATATGATGACGTTTGATTATTTTATCCCGACAAAAATACTATTCGGAGCCGGTAAATTAAACCAATTGGCCACAGAAAAGCTGCCGGGACAGAAGGCATTGATTGTTATTTCCTGCGGAACCTCCATGCGCAAATATGGTTATCTTGAGCGCCTGGAAAGCCTGCTGAAACAGCAAAACATCGAATCGGTGGTGTTTGATAAAATTTTGCCAAACCCCATCAAGGACCATGTCACCGACGGTGCAGCCATGGCAAGGGAAAACGGATGTGATTTTGTCATTGGCCTTGGCGGCGGTTCTTCCATTGACGCAGCGAAATCCATCGCCATCATGGCCAAAAATCCCGGAGATTACTGGGACTACATCCATGGTGGGAGCGGCCAGGGCAAACCGGTTGAAAATGGTGCTTTACCCATTGTTGCCATCACCACCACCGCAGGAACGGGCACGGAAGCTGACCCGTGGACGGTGATCACCCACGGTGAAGAAAAAATCGGATTCGGTGACCCCTCCTGTACCTTCCCGGTGCTGGCCGTGGTGGATCCGGAACTGATGGCCTCTGTTCCCTCACAGTTAACCGCGTACCAGGGGTTTGATGCGTTCTTCCATGCGGCTGAAGGGTTCATTGCCAATATTGCCACCCCCATCAGCGATCTGTACGCCCTGGAAAGTATCCGGCTGATAGCAGAATATCTGCCCCGTGCCGTTGCAAACGGCAATGACACGGAAGCCCGGGGATATGTGGCCCTGGCCAACACCCTTTCCGGTATGGTGGAGTCCACCTCCAGTTGCACCTCCGAACATTCATTGGAGCATGCGTTGAGTGCATGTCACCATGAATTGCCCCACGGCGCAGGGTTGATCATGCTGTCAGAAGCCTATTTCAAGCATTTTGAGGATAAAGTGCCGGATCGATTCAAGAAGATGGCTGGGGCCATGGGGGGGGATGATTTCATGCAGGCCCTCATCAAACTTCAGAAGGACTGCGGGGTGCGGGGTTTGAAAATGTCAGATTACGGCATTACCCAGGGTGAGCTCAAAAACCTGGCAACGATTGCACGGAAAACCATGGGATTCCTGTACACCCTGGATCCGGTTCCCCTTTCGGATGCCGATGCGGAAGCCATTTTGAACGCTTCCTTTAAATAACTCAATTTACCGGTTCTTTCGGTGCCTTTCGGGGGTGGGATTAAGTCTTTGTCCCCAGCCCCCGGAAGGTTTATTCTTGGAATTCCAATATGCCGAATGACTGGGGTAGATGGAAATTCGGTTTTGGGAAATCAACCGGCGACCATGTCAACCAATGGGGATGTGAGGTGTTGTCTGCGCATTTGTAGAAATTCGCCCGCCATTCAACCTGGGGTGCCGGCGTGATCACCCCACAGTATTTTTTCAGCAGGGCCAGGGGGATGTGGTAGCCAACGGTCCAGGTGACGGGTTCAACGATTTCCGGATCAACAATGGATGGCAACGAATGGGCACACCTTATTTGGTTGCATTCACTCTTGGGGATCACAATCCTCTCCTTTCCTGACCCGGGCTGAAAATGGAAAAGCAGGGTGCCGCCGCAATTCATCTCAAGGTTGAAGTAACCCTTGGACAGATCCGAATCCGGTGTAAAGAAGAATTCCACACAACTGTCCTCCCAGACATTGTCTTGATGCGCTGCTGCCACGGCCCGAACATATCTGTCCGCGACTCGAAACATCACGTATATCGCCGTGTCATCATAGGCAATCTTCACCTCTGCCTTGGGGAAATGTTCGGGTTTCTCTCCCATGTAATTCCCGATTCCCTCGGATGCAATGTTTTTCCATGGGGACGTATCCCAACCGGCATCCCCCTTTGGCGGACCTACTAATTTTGCGACCTTGCACAACATATTTTGTTATCGTCTTTCCGATGGAATTAATTATTGCCGTAACGCTTCCAACGTTTCTCCAACAGGAGGCGCTGACACGATGAACTTTTTTAACTTTTCACATTTGTACTCGGCACACACGGCACAGTTTGCGGTGCCCTTTTCAATATTACATGCTCTAATCTCGCAGACGTTTTCGGTGAAAAAGAATTTAGTACCGTCTGACTTGCACCCATGGCAGTTTATCTGCCCAGGGGTTATGTCCGTACCATATTGAACCGTCCATTTTGCTGCGACCTCTTTTCGTTTCTCATCACTATTTTCTTGGGTTGCCAGATAGGCTTCACATTTTGAACAATCCGCACCACAGTAAGAAATCATTTTTTATCCTTTATTTTATAAACAGTTGAATGAAGGATCATACTATAAAAAATATTTCCTGTGATGTATTGGAAAAATGGAACATTTATGGCTTAATCGAAAAATTCCAGAGGGGTTTGGCCGGTAATTATTTTAAATTCGTTTATCATGTGGGATTGGTCGTAATACCCGCCATCACATGACAGTTGACTGAGGTTCGGGCATGTTTCAGTCCCATGCTGTTTGATTACGTGCTTGATCCGTATCACCTGGGAGAGGAACTTCGTGGTGAGACCGGTATATTTTAAACACTGCCGTGTCAGATGTTGTCTGCTCCAGGCAACTTCGCCACTGATTTGTTTGATTGAGCTTCTTCCCTGGGTCCTTTGGATAAGATTCAGTGCCTTTGCCATCTTCGGTTCAATCCCATTGATTGATGACAACCTGCTGGCAAATGTTTTATTCAACAACTCTATCTGCTGTTTCGTTGAATTCAGATCTGTCAATTGATTGGAAAGGTGATTTGCTTCCTGGCCTGCAAACTCAAAATAGTCAACGCACTGGTCTGTTAATTCATGTACCGGGGCGTTTAAATATGGGTAAGCCATGCCCGGGTTGAATCTTACGCCGACAAGATGGATCCTGGTGTTCTCCAGGGGTTTTGTCATCGCACCAACGACAAAGCTCTTTAATGTAGCCGGCTGATTTAAGTCGAAAATGATGTCAATACACCCATCCGGTATAATCAGGTGGCTATTGGATGAAATGGTGGCTGAATCCGCTGCATATGACCAGTACCGATCTATATATGCGCGTAAACCGGCTGGCGGATTATATTCTTTGTAGCCTTTGATAATTGAACCCATCATTTTCCCAGATTTATTTTTTATTCAACATCCCGGTAGCCAACAGCCAGGCCTTCCGCGGTCTCCATGCCAACACCACTGCCACTTATTTCTCCATTATTGCTCCACGACAGCTGGTAGTGTCACCGGATTTTCACTCTTTTCTATACTTGTGCGGCCGGATCAAGTCAAGCCGAACTTCTTTTTAAGGATTTTGTCAAGGATCCTGGTGGGGAGCCATTTTTTCATCAACGGAATGGTTGTGCTGCTGTTGCCGATGCGGATGATTTCCGGAGGTGTTTCCACCATAATGCCACTGACAAGTTTTTGGGCAAATTCCCCGGCTGGGGTGGCATCGACCTGGGAGGCTTCAGCCCTGGCGATGATGGCGCCTTCCATGGATTGATACCATGAGTCGGGTGGCAGAATACGGGGAATGATTTTTTTGGCGGATTCGCTGAAGTCTGATTCAATTTTCCCGGGCTGTACGGTCACCACCTTGATACCAAAAATGCCAAGCTCCATGCGCAGGGCGTCGGAGATGGCATGGAGCGCGGCCTTGGTGGCACAATAGGCCCCGGAAAAGGGGGTGGTGGTAATGCCGGATATGCTGCCCATGTTGACAATCATTCCGCTCTGCTGCTTTTTCATGATGGGGGCCACCTGCTGGGTCAGAAACAAGGGGGCAAACACATTGGTCTGGAATTGCGCCATCAACTCATTTTCAGGAAGGTCGACCATGGGTCCTATGAGGGCATAGCCTGCATTGTTCACAAGGACATCAATGGTTTTTTCCTGGGCAAGGACGGTCTGGATGACCTGGACCACCTGATCTTTATTGTTGACGTCCAGGGCGTGGGTTCCCATGCCTTTTTCCTGAAGGGCTGAAAGGGATTCGACGTTTCGTGCCGTGGCAATGACCCGGTGGCCGGATTGATGGAATGCTTCGGCCAGGGCACGCCCGATGCCTGTGGAGCATCCGGTGATGAAAATGATTTTTTTGCTCATGGGAGTTCCTCGCTAAATTAAGTTCCGGTTATTTCAGTCCCAGGGGGGTGTTTCAGATTATCGGCAATAGTTCCCAAAGGGATGGATGGCCTGGATTACCACCTGGGAATTTTCCTTGATGACAAATTCGCTCAAGCCCTGTTCTGACTGAGGATTGCCCCAGTCATAGGTGTAACCGAGCTGGGTCCAGGGATAGGCGTTGTGATCGGGTTCGGCAGATTGGAAATACTGGCCGGCGCGCAGTTGGTTGAACCATTTACGGTACCAGGCCGGGGTATTGTCCGGAAGGTTGAGACCGGCGGTGGTATCGTCGATCTCGTTGTCCGGTGCTGGCCGGAACAGATCCCCAGGCTTTACCCAGAACTCCACAAATGCCAGCACCCCGGCATCGGGAACAAGCCCCAGCAGTTCGCGAAGTCGCATTTTCAATTGTTCACCCGTTAAATCAAGTGAACCGCAGATCTGCTTCATCTCGGGAGATGCCGTCACCCAGAGATCATAGGTGCCCGTGTTGTAGGGGTGTCCCACATTGTTTTCATAGTAGGTGGTATTGCCGGTCAGGGAAACCATGAGAACATGGGGAATGCCGTTGATCTGCTTCCATTGGAGTGTTGGGTTGTCCCGGGTGATGGCGACCAGGTTATGGGCGATCTCCCGGGGCTCCGGGTTGAGGGCATCGGCAATGGCGTCATCATAGGCTTGGGGCCACGGGGGGGCGGTCGAAATCCCCACCGGGCCGGGCCTTTTACCGCAGGACCCAAGCAATAGCGTCAGGCTGATAAACAGCGTAATGCCAAAGGCAATTCTACTTCCCAATGTAGCTGGTCGATAGGATTTCATGAATTTCCCTCCATGGACGGTTCCTGGTTATCCGATTCGGTGACTATTTATCATACCCATACTTTCCGGATTCAATTTTAATCAGTCTGTCATTTTCGAAAAATAGTGTTTTTATGAATCGGTTTGGCCCAAAGTTGTAGATCCATTTTGATATTGTGACGTTGTATTTTAGATAACGGTTTGTATTTGTTCTATGAAGTCTTTCTTCTGCAATGTCTGTTGTGTAATCAGGGTCACCCCAATGAATCAAAACCTCAGGCTTTGACATTTGAATGTATAGTTTGTTTTCAACATTTCCAAAATTTCCGATCTCTTTTTCTAAATATCCATACCCTAACTCTTTTATTTCAACAAGTTTATCATTTATAAAATTTAATTCCTTCATGAAGCGATTGGGCCCAAAATTGTAAAGCCATGTCTCCCTGTTTAAAGTGACTTTTTTCCAGTCACCATGGGTGATTTTTTCAATGACTTCAACTTTGTTGTGAGTCATCCATCCCGGTTGTTCACATTTCATTAATACATCATAGGTCGTATCTCCGATTGCAACGCTATGTTTTCCACAATTAAAAGGTGCAGCAGAGCAGTACTCCAGAGTCCCTAACAGTATTAGTGTAAAAATAAATATTTTTCGTGTCATCCTAGCCACCTCACATTACCTGTTGTTGAAGATCTTTTGAATGCGTAAATCCGGGATGCGGCTTTTTTCATCCCGTTTACGTGAATCCGGTTCGCAGGGTTACCGTTAGCACAAGTGTTCGTCGAAAACAAGGGCGGAACAGTTACCGTTTATCAGGGTGTCAGGCAGATTGATAATCCGGGTATGGAAGGGCTGGGAGGAGGAAAAGGCGGGGAGAAATCCCCGCCTTTTTTGTTATAAAATCCGTCTTTTTAGACTATTCGGTCATTTCGTAGGTATCGACCAGGGAGTATACATGGTCTTTCAATACCTTTTCAAAGCGCGCTGGGTTGGCAAAAGGCCGCATGATCATTTTCTGGCATGCTGCCTGCTGGGTCTCGGTGGTGGTGGGCATGCCGAGAAGGTCCACGCCGTATGCGGAAAAATCCCTGACCATGAAATCAAACATCTGGTCCAGGAGATCGTCATCAATATTTTCCATTGCCGCGCTCTCGATGATCAGCTGTCCATATGCGATCAGGGTAAAAATCTCACCCACGCCAAGGAGGAAGGCAAAGTCGTTCATCATCTGGTCGCCAAGCTCCATGCCGGAGCCGATCAGGAACTCCTCATAGGCCGTGATCTGCTTCTTGAAAATTTCGATATTGGGAAGCTCTTTTGTTGCATATGTCTTGCGGAAATCATGGAACTGGATCTTTGCATATCCCCGGGTGGGGCCCTGGTTAAACAGAAAGTCGTCGTTCTCGTTGCCGGTGAGCCTGGGGATTTCGGGATACTCTTTGGGGTTGAACATGTAGTTCGGGATCAGCTTGGCAATCAAGGCCATGTTTACATGTCTTGTTCCTTCGAGTTTCGGGAAGCCCTTGAGCTCGCATACTGCCTGGCTAAAGTAAGTGTCTTTTTCAAATCCCTTGGCTGCAATGATGTCCCAGAGAAGCTCATGGACGACTTCGCCCTGGATGGCGACCTTCATCTTCATGATCGGATTAAAGAGGAGGTAGCGCTTGTCATCCGCCGACGCCGCCCTCATATAGTCGGTGGCCCTGAGGCCGAACAGTTTCATGGCGCCCAGGCGGCAGAAGGAATCCACGAACAGCTGTTTTACATGGGGAAAGTCGGTGACGTATTTCCCGTAGAGATTCCGCTTGGATGCATGGTTCAGGGCTTCGTAGAAAGAGTGGGTCACGATACCGATGGCACCGGAACCGATGTTGAATTTGCAGATATTGATGGTGTTGAGCATGTCGTCCCATGCCTTGGGGCCCCGGGAGCTGATCTCGGCATCGGTGATGGGGTAGTCGTGGAGGGCGAATTCGGCTACGTAGTTCTGGGCATGGATGACGTTCTTGATGCATTCGAATTTTTCATGTTTCGAATCAACAACAAAGAACACATATTCATCGGTTTCGGCTATTTTGCCGAAAACCGTAATGGTGCTGGCCTCATTGGCATTGCCGATGTAATATTTAGACCCCTTTGCAAGGTAGGTCCCGTCTTCCTGGCGGTACAGCTTCATATCCGAGGAATAGATGTCGGCGCCATGCTCTTTCTCTGAGAGACCAAAGGCGCAAAGGGGATTGCCCTTGAGCACTTCCACGGCCTTGTGTTTGAGCGCTTCGTTATCCCCCAGGAATACGGGATCAAGGCCCAGGGTGGAGACATGGTACATGTACCAGTATGCGCTGCCGTAGAAACCGCAGATCTCCGAGAACTCGAACATTCTGTAGGTGCTGTAGTACTGGTCTTCGTCGCCGTATCCCTTGGGAAGAAAGAGGGTCTCGAAGATTTTTTCTTCTTTTATGAATTCAGCAAAGTCATAGGTGAATTCCGGCGACATGAAGTCTTCCTTCATCTTCTTATGACCCTTATTCTCAAACCACTGGATGGTCTTGAGCATGATCTCTTTGGATCTATCGTCGGGATAGTTTCTTTCCTGGTAGTTCTTGGGATTTAGCAGCAGCATCATTCACTCCTTAAGTCTAAGCCTTTAAGATTTAAATGTTTCTAAATCATGTGCAGGGAACGTCCATTCAAATGCCCCCATCGGTACTAAATAAATTCATGATATCAACTAGAACCGCCATTCTATATATCGCCTCAGGATCGAAATGTCAAAACCAAAGCGTTTTTTTTAAAAGGGGTTGCTTCCATACCATTCCGAACCCTAGTTGTCCGGATAGATTGCAAACCCCAGCGCTTCCATCAAAGGTACCATTTGCCATTCAAATATTTTAACGCCGGAAAAATCCAGCGTCCGTATATCGACACCTCTTATTTCAGCATTTCTCAGATCAGCTTTGAAAATAGATAATCCCTCATACTGGCTGGGCGCAAATTCCGTATTGGCAAGCTTGGCCCCCTCCAAATTCACCCGTGATAAAATCACAGAGACGAGTTTACTCTCTGATAAATCACACTTTTCCAAATAGACGCCCTCAAAATCCGAATATTTAAAATTTGTCTTTGTCAGCCGGGCTGCGCTGAATAAAACCGTTCTGCTGACAACATTCACAAAATCAGCATGCTCAAAATTACATCCCTGGGCCTGGCAATCATTTATGGTAATGTCGAATACTTCAGAACGGGTAAAATTACCCATGGATATATCACAGCGCTGAAACTCAGTTCTCCTTAAATCCGTTCGATGAAAATCACATCCTTTTTGAGTCTCCTTTTCATAAAAGACACACCCTTCAAAAAAACCATCCTGCATGCTTGCATTGGAAAAATCACAATTCAAGAGGTGGCAGTTCTCAAGGCGCAGACCATCCAGGTTGGCATTGGAAAAGTCAGAACATGATATGGTGCAATTTTGAAATGTAAGTCCCTGCTGATGTTCATGCTGCCAGTCTAAATGAATGAAATTTCTATTCCGAATTAACTTTGATTCAGTGGTTAACAGTATTTTTTCCTCTGGTATTGTCAAAGGTCTATGATCTCCGTCGATGGTTTGTGATTGAATATCACCCTGTGTTAATGTTGTGCAGGAACGCATTCCACAATGGGACCAGTTCTTTATCGTATGCCCTTTGAAGCGCTGGGGCAAACCGTTCACCATTTTCCATGGCCAGGAGGAGGTTGCGATACCCGGTGTGGTTTATTGTCGCCAGATAGCTCATAAACATCATGCTTTGACGATAAAACATATGGTGTTTCAACCCCCAGTCGCTGGGCGTATTTTGAATAATAAAACCACCTGTTTCATTGGGGACGAAATAGCGGCCTGATTTTATGGCATCAATGGCTTGGATCTCTGTTACCGTGTGTGCTCCGCCACCATCTGAAACATAGGTTGCCAAGCCTTCTTTGAACCAGAAGGGCAACCGGTTCATTTTGTAGTTACCGATCTGGTCCCGGATATGGAGATGGGACAACTCATGGATGAGATACCGCCTGGCAACGTCATCTCCGTGCTCAAAGACCCGGGGGGAAAGAAAAAACTTTGTCAGCACCCCTGCTCGGACATCCGCCCCGTACATTTGGATAAAGCTCGCTCTTGATGCACAGACGTATACGCGAACCGGCTTGGTAAATGAACGGTATTGCTTTTCCTCGACTTGTTGAACCGCAGAAGGGAGAAACCGGGCAATCTTGTTGGCATACGCCTCGGCTCCCGGCTCAAATAAAACCCGTGGGTCGTTTTTGTGGGGGATGAAATGGTCTGTTGATTTCAGAATCGCAATGGATTGCCTGGCAAATGTACATCCCCCAAGGGAGGGAGCACTGATGGTGATAAGTACAATGCAGATGATTCTCTTGAAAAAAAATGCTGACATTTCATTCTCCCCATGTTCGATATGTTACGCGCTGGCGTCTCAATTTCCAGGGTTCCGGTCCATTCCTTTTGGGGTGCAGAACGTTATCCCGGGTGCTGTAAAAGCCCATGCAGATTTTCAACCGGAATATTGCCTGCCATTTCACTTTCGGTCAACAGGTTTTCGGCAAGGTCCTGTTTTTCCTTGGGGTGATTTATGGGCTGCTCTTTAACGGCGCTTTGGATGATACGGGGAAAACAAGCGAGGAGGGCCAAGCAGAAGAATCAGCAGGCCGGGCCAAGGACGTATTTATTCGCAAAAGCGATAATTACCCCCTCAACCCTGTCCACTGATTCTACTGTTCCATTGGGCCTGTTTAAAATTATGATATTTTCTTTCGAATAACTCCGGCAAGTCCAAGAAGACCAATGCCGAGGAGTACAATCGTTGTGGGTTCCGGGATCGGAGAAATCTCTATTTTTGCGACAAGGGTATCCCCTGAAATGGCCCAGTTGAAATCGGTATCAATCTCTCCAGTGCCCAATATTCCAGGGTGAGGACGGGTTACAACGGAACCTTCGGAAATGCTGCCACTGCCGCCCAGGCCAGGGACATTTACCGCCAATTCATCATTGTCTTCGGTTCCGGCATCCCACACATTCCTGGCATAAACCCAATATCTTCTCGACACATGTCTGCCACCGAAGAATAAATAGATGGCACCATCCCCGGTGGTTCTTCCTATAAAGGCGTCGTTGCTGACCGCCAGCATACTCAGATAGCTCAACAGTGGATGAGACATGTCAGCCTCAATATTTATTGTGGCAAAGGCTCCCGGGAATATCGGCCCGCCATCAAATGCTTCTTGATAATCCATAACAGATCCAGCTGTTATTCCATCCATTGCCAGGTCCCGCACACCTGTGGTGTTTCCTTCTTCAGCCAATAATTCAACCTCCGGAGAAGCAGCATATCCCTCGGTGAATAAATCAAAAGAAGCATTGTGGGTAATAAAAGGCGCAGGAGTAAGTACGTTCGGGCTAAGATTGGTGATCTTGATTTCAAATATCGTTGATGCATGCAATTGCCCAACAAGGCAGAGTCCGATAATCGACACCGTGATTGATGCCATAAAGGCCATTGTCTTGATTTTCATTTCCATTTGTCTCCTTTTTTTGGGGGTGTTTGTTCTAACCTTTTTAAAACGTTTATTCCCGATAATCATAAAGGGGACGGATCTGCTATATCAAAAGGGTGCGGCTCTTATGGAACAAAGTAAAACAGTTGTCAATAGAGGAACTCAGCATTGTCGGCACTGGTTTTAATC
>JAEINR010000123.1 GCA_016342325.1 Desulfobacterium sp. | reverse complement strand
TTCCCCACGCATATGCTTGAATGCCCTGTCCACGACACTTGCGCCATCCTCTGCAACAGCGGGAAATGGCAGAAGTAAAAGAAAGCAAAATAAACCGGATCGAAAAATGTGCCTGGGTATCATCCTATCATCCTTTGGGTTAGGGTCTTAGCTTTAATTCTCGAGGACCACTTTTGTTCAGGGGGGACTGAAATTCCGGTTAAAATGGCCGAAACCGTTTGCATGGCAGCGGTTTGAATATCAAAATCAGGGTTGATCCAGTATTGAAGGCCCATGGCGTCCAGGGTGGCGATGATTCCTGAGGCGATGGCGGCAGTGTCTGTATCCGGATGGAACTCTTCCTGCGCTATTCCCTGCTGGAGAATACCACCGATAAGCTGCCTGTATTCATCATACATCTTTTCCATGGCATCCTTAAGCCGGTTCCGCATATTGCCGGATGCTGCAGCGGACCAGAATTCCAGGGTCAATGGGTACATGTGAACGGAAGCAAGCATTTCCTGGATGATGTCATGGGTATACGCAAGAAAACGATCCTTGATGGATCCTGCGTCCCCGGAGGTCTCAAATGATGTGTCCGCCATGATACCCTGGGCATACCAGCAAAAAAGATCGAAAAAAAGGTCTTCCTTGCTGGAAAAATACCCGTAAATGGTCCCTTTTCCTATGCCGGCGTGGGTTGCCACATCAGCAATCGTTGTTCCGGCATACCCCTTTTCGCAGAATACTTCCGCTGCGGCCTTAAGGAGCCTGTTTTTGCGTTCTATACGAAGTTCTTCTCTCATAGCTATAGTGCCTTTCCGACTGGTCGGTCAATTTTATAAGCATAGCTGTTCCCGGTTTCGGTGTCAATGAAAAGTGACCCATTGGTCGAAAATGCTGTTATGTTAAAATCATAACCAGCTTTACCCTTGCCGCATCTATTTTAAAATTGCCGAAGCATGTCTCGCCGAGAATTATCTCGTGACCGGTAAGTTCGAGTTCTATGAGGTTTCCGGTTTTCAGGGTGACGCCGGCAAGCGGGGGGCTTTGGCTACCACTGATTTCAATGGATCGGATCCGGGCAAGGGGGACCCGGAGTTCTCCTTCAAGGTATTTTCCGCAAATATAATCCGCTTTGCTGATCTGCAGGTTGTTCAGCTCCATGGTGTTTTTGCTGCAGTCGGTGATCTGTGCCCGTGTCGTTGCCGGGGGGGCAACCGGTGCCGGGGGAGGGGTTACGGCCAGGGCATGGGCGATAAAATCTTCCACGGCTGAAAATCCTTTTTCGATGTCATACTTAGGGTCGATGAGGATTCGCTGGCCCAGTGTTTCATTGATTCCAAGCAGCAGGTAGGCGGTCAGGTCCACATCCACCTTTCTTGCCGCACCCGCATCAATGGCCAGTTCCAGGTCTTTTTTCAAGGGTTGGACCAGTAACCGGAGACTCTCTGCCGCCCGGGCGGCCAGTTTTTTGTCATCCCCGGTCAGGGCAAGTCTAGCGTGATTTAAAATTCCGATGTAGCTGGGAAAGGCGTTGAGCATTGCATAGCCCCGTTTTCGAAGGCGCTTTATATAGTCGGTCTCTTTTTTTACCTCCTCCCATGCTTCCCTCGGAACCAGGACCTTGGGCAGTCGCGCAAGGCAGCTCAGGAAAAGCTCCTCCTTGCTCTTGAAATAGAGATAGAAGGTTCCGCTTCCCATGTGAAGTTCATCGGTGATGTCACTGATCTTGGTGCTCCGGTAGTTCTTTCTGGAGAAAAGCGCCAGGGCTTTGTCAATAATCTGGTTTTTGACCCCTGGGGATTTGGGGGGCGGCTTTGTCCCCGTCTCCGCTGAAAGGGTGATTTCTTGTTTGATCTGGCTGAGATTCAGTTTTTTCTCCTCCCGCAGATAACGGATCCGTTGAAGGCGGGCAAGATGGCTTTTATCGAAAAAAGCCTTTGTCGGGCCTTTTTTTAACGGCGGATGGAGAATGCCTGAGCGGAGGTAGTCGTAGAGCGTTGAGACACTGAATCCTGACAGGTGTGCCAGTTGCGCCATTTTTAAATGATCAGGGGTCGGTTTCATCCTAGGTTTTTACCAGAGTGTTTCTAAAAATAAAAGCGTTTTTTCGGAATAAATGAATCAAGTTCAATAATTCCTGGAATTAGAGGGTTCTTATCTGTTCCCAGAATGTGGATAAATATCTTGACTTTTCAACCCATAGTACGTAGGTAATTTTAGAATTAATGATTGGTTATTCATATTTTATGGACCAGATGTTTGCTCCCCACGAACGCGGTTAAATGGAACGCCCAGGCCAATGGGCAGTCATTAAAATATAGTGTGGCCTGAAATTTTCGGTCAAAATTTTCTGTTTTGAAGGAGAAGAGATGATTCTATTAAATCCCAAAAAATTCAACCGTGAATATCCCGATGCCAAGTCCAAAGATATAATGGTGAAAACCATTGAGTTCCTTGAGAATAAAGGTCTGAAAAACCTTAAAAAAGATTACCATGAAAAGGTGTGGAACTACGATTTTGTTGAGTTTATGAAAAAGGAGCAGGTCCTGGCCACCCTGATGACGCCCGAGGGGTATGGCCCAGAGGATTCCAGATGGGATACCTACAGAAACGCGCACTTTGCCGAAGTGACAGGGTTTTATGGTATTACCTACTGGTACACATTTCAGGTCACCATGCTTGGCCTGGGTCCCATTTTCCTCGGAAGCAACGAGGAGGTGAAACACAAAACAGCCAAACTGCTCCAGGACGGCGCTGTATTCGCGTTTGGGCTTTCCGAGAAAGAGCACGGAGCGGACATCTACTCTTCTGATATGGCGCTTGCCCCCAATGCCGACGGCACCTACACCGCCAATGGCGACAAGTACTACATCGGCAACGGTAACGAAGCGGCCTATGTCTCCACCTTCGGAAAAATGACGGATACCGGTGACTATGTCTGGTTTGTTGCAGATTCCAAACATGAGAAATATGAGTGCATTAAAAATACGGTGGAGCACCAGAACTACGTGTCCGAGTATGCCCTCCATGATTATCCCATCACCGAGGGTGAAGTCCTTGCGAAGGGCGCCAAAGCATGGGACGATATGCTCAACACCATCAATCTGTGCAAGTTCAACCTGGGCTGGGGTGCCATCGGAATGTGTACCCATGCCTTCTATGAAGCCATCGACCATGCGGCGAACCGGTTTGTCTACGGCAAGTACGTGACGGACTTTCCCCACGTGAAGCGGATCTTTACCGACGCTTACTGCCGTCTGATCTCCATGAAACTCTTCTCGGAGAGGGCAAGGGATTACATGCGGTCTGCCAATGCCGATGACAGGCGCTACCTCCTGTTCAACCCCATGGTCAAAATGAAGGTTACCTGCCAGGGTGAGGATGTGATCAACCTGCTTTGGGATGTTATCGCAGCCAGAGGGTTTGAAAAAGAGCCTTTCTTTGAAACGGCGACCCAGGAGATCCGAATGCTTCCCAAGCTTGAAGGAACCGTTCATGTGAACATGGCATTGATTGTCAAGTTTATGAAGAACTACTTCTTCAATCCCAAAGCGTTTGATGAGGTACCGTTCAGGAACGATGCCGCCAACGACGACTTCCTCTTTGACCAGGGCCCCACAAGCGGTCTTGGCAAGGTTCAGTTCCATGACTACAACATCGCCTACAACAGCGTCGATCTTCCCAATGTGAATATCTTTAAGCAGCAGATTGCCGTCTTCAAAGAGTTCCTCATGAACGCCTCTCCGGACAAGGGACAGAGCAGGGATATCGATTATCTCCTGGCTGTGGGGGATATCTTCACACTTGTTGCCTATGGTCAGCTTATTCTTGAGAACAAGGCGCGCTTCGACGTTGAAGACGATCTCATGGATGAAATCTTCGATGTCATGGTCAGGGACTTCTCGAAATATGCCCTTGCGCTTTTCTCGAAACCCAGCAACACCGATGCCCAGAAAGCGTATTGTATGAAGATGATCAAGAGCCCTGTGCCCAATGCCGAGCGGTTTGACAAGATCTGGAAAGAGCATGTGTATGCCCTTAAGGGTCAGTACACCATGAATGATTAAGGCGTTGAGTTAGATCCCAGGTACCGGAAGCTGTTGCTCCGGTACCCGTTTTTTTTTAAAATTCCGTAACCTTGTGTGCCGGACGGTGGGATGGGAAGACGCTTGTTGGTAAAAAAATGCTAAACGCCCTTCACCACAAGCGCTTCGGCCACCTCCGCAAGGGTCTTGTAGTCCAGCCGGTTTTCACACGCCACAGACTGAATGACCAATCCGTCCAACATGGCCACCCAAATGCGTGCGATCCCCTTGGGTAAAGGGTCTTCCCGTCCCATTCTGCAATACATCTCTTCAATGAGGTGGAACCAGTTTTCATAGGTGGCATCAAGCCTGTCCCTCAAGGCCTGGCTGCCGGAAAGGGACTCATGTATCAGGTAAAGGTGGAGTCGGCTTCGGGTCTTTGATCCCAGGAGTCGTTCAAAAAGAGACGCAAGAATCTCCTTCCAGGAAGGGGTGGCGTGGCCATCCTCCAGCATGCCGAACATTTTTTCGGTGATCTCCAACATGTGGATACCGGCAATATCAAACACAAGGTCATGCTTGGTGGGATAGTAATAATATAGGGTCCCTTTGCTGATGCCGGCCAGTTTGGCCACATCGGTAAGGGTGGTTTTGTCCACTGATTTTTCGCTGAAACACTGCTGTGCTGAAGCGATAATCAGTTCTTTGCATTCGCCTTTTTTTAGGCCCCGTTTCACAGTCACCTGCCCCTGAGTGCTTTGCAACCACCGTCGAAAGGCAATGTACCCACCTCGGAATTACAAGCGGTTAATATTCGATTTTAATTCCCCCGAACCAGAGGAGGAGGGGCTTCTTGGAAGATCCCCCGCATATTCGGCAAAGAGCATATAGAATTCGAAACGGTGTGTCCACAATCTTTTTGTTATCCCTGGCAGCACCGGGGGTAACGTTTAAATGGCGGGAACCTGACGTTAACCGTTATCTTGGTCTACTTCCGCCATGATCCGCTCCAAAATGTATCTGTAAAATATGTTTGGTATAACAAGTATGATTTAGTAGTGATAGGTTTTTAGGTCAAGAAAAAAGCGACTCCCGACCTGCTTCTCTCCTGGAGGGTCTAAGTCAATCCGTTCTTTCGGCCAGGCCTTGCAGGGGAATACGCCGCTAGGAAACATACAGACATTTACACGACTGTTTGACACACCTTTTAAAAGATTAATCGTGTTAAAATAGAGGTTTGTCGGAAAAAGTCCTTGCCTTGCGTCTTGCAAATTGAAAGGTTTTGAGATAAAAGGACCCTGTGACTATTTTAAAATCAAAGTACGGTTATGTTTCAGCCCTTATCCTGACATGCTTGATACTGACTGGGATCGGCCCTATGGCCGGAAGATCCCAGGCATCAACCGACGAGATTTCGGGAAAGATACGTTTTTCCAGGGAAGAACGGGATTGGATTAAAAAGAATCCCGTCATAACCGTTGGTGTTGACAGGGAATTTGCCCCCATTGAATACCTGGATAAAAACAACCAATATACGGGTGTGACAGCTGATTTTCTGGCCCTTGTGACAAAAAAAACAGGTCTCGTGTTTAAAATCGATCACGAACATTCCTGGAAAGAGAGCATGAAGCGTGTCAAGACCGGGGAAATCCATATGCTTGGGGCAGCAGTGACTTCAGAGCAGCGTAAACGATATATGGATTTCACACTGTCCTATGCCAGGCTTTCAGGGGTAATCATCGTCAAAAAGTCTGTGACGGAGCCCATGTCCCTTGAAAAACTCAAGGGGATGAAAGTGGCAGTTGTTCAAGATTACATCTGGAAAGACATCCTTGAGACAGCCCACCCGCAGTTGGCGGTCAGCCCTTCCCCTGATATTCAAACCGCTTTAAAAAAGGTATCCTTCGGCATGACGGATGCCATGGTCGGATATTTGTCAACAGCCTCCCACTACATTGAACGGCTGGGGATTTCAAACTTAAAAGTATCCGGAGAGACCTTATCGGTCATGGATATCTCCTTTGCCGTGGCCCAAAAGCATCCCCAACTCAAGAATATCCTGAACCGGGTACTTGAAGAGACAACACAGGCACAAAAGGATTCAATTCTTCGCAAATGGATAAGCCTTCAAGTAACGAAGCCAACAGATCTGAAAAAGGTTTCACGGGTTTTGTTTCCATGGATTTGCCTGGGACTTTCGATACTCATCGGGATCGCCATCTGGAACCGTCTCCTGCATAAAAAGGTGAATCAACGTACAAAGACACTCAACCAGGAACTTGCCCAGCGGAAACAGATGGAGCAGGCGCTCAGGGAAAGTGAAGAAAAGTACAGGAGTATTTTTGGAAATATCCAGGATGTGTATTTTGAGATCCAGCCCTACAACCAGGGCAAGATCCTGGAGATCAGCCCCTCCATTGAGAAGGTGATTGGGTATAACCGGAAATTGATGCTGCAATCGTTACTATCTCGTATTTTTGTGAACCATAAAGATTTCCAGGTGATGTTGGCAAAAGCCATCCGGGAAGAACGGTTGACAGACCATGAAACCGTGTTGATCCGTCCGGGGGGGGAGACGATCACCTGCTTCATGAATGCCATGCTGATCAAAAACGCCCAGGGAAAGCCAATTAAAATTGTTGGCTCCATCCGTAATATCAGTGACCACGTAAAGGCTCAAAAACAATTAAAAAAGGCCTACCATGAACTGGAAGAGCGGGTTCGGGAACGAACAGCCGAATTGCGCAACACCAATAAGGAACTGAACAAGGCCAAAGAGGCTGCCGATAAAGCCACCCTGGCTAAAAGTAATTTCCTTGCCAATATGAGCCATGAAATCCGAACCCCGCTGGGGGGCGTTATTTCTGCCTCAGAACTTGTAATGAACGAGTCCCCGCCCTACAAAATTGCCCGTTATATCAATATTATCCGCACCTCAGCCCATGCCCTTTTAGAGGTGATTGACGATATCCTTGATTTTTCAAAAATTGAGGCGGGAAAACTGGAGATTGAGATCCATTCGTTCCATATTAATCAGCTCATATCCCGTGCCACAAACCTGTTCAGGCATAAATTTACTGAAAAAGAGATCACATTTGTGGCCGACATAACGCCGGATACGCCTATCCATTTAAAGGGAGATTCATTCAGAATTCAGCAGATTCTCACCAACCTGCTCAGCAATGCCATCAAGTTTACGGATAGGGGGGGCAGAATCACCCTTGGGGTATCCGCAACCCCCTGCGACAATGACCCGGGAACCGTTCGGATGAAGTTTATTGTGGCGGATTCGGGCATCGGCATCAGCCCTGAACACCAGGATCTTTTATTCACACCCTTTTCCCAGGTTGATGCCTCCACCACCCGAAAATACGGTGGCAGCGGTTTGGGATTGAGCATCTGCGGCCAATTGGTGGAAATGATGAACGGGACGATTTCCGTGGAAAGTTATCCCCAAAAAGGAAGCCGTTTTTTGTTCAGCATCCCCCTTAACGTGTTGGAAAAAAGTGATATGGACAAGATGGCCTCGCCATCGTTGCTGAACTTGCCCCAGAGCATCTCAACCTATCGCACGTTTCTTGAGGGTAAAAAGATTCTTGTGGCTGAGGATACACCCACCAACCAGGAGATCATCCTGGCCATCCTGGAACTTGCCGGTATTGAAACAATACTTGCGGATACGGGCATCAAGGCGGTGGAGGCGGTTCAGCACCAAGAATTTGATGCCGTACTCATGGATATCCAAATGCCGGAAATGGATGGATTTGAAACCACACGGGCCATCCGCAGGCAAAAGGGCAAAGGGCTGTTACCCATCATCGCCATGACCGCTCATACCTTGAAAGAGGATGAAAGCAAATGCATTGCCGCAGGCATGAATGGGTATATTTCAAAACCGGTGAACCAGGAAAAATTATTTAAAACCCTGATCACATTCATCCATGGGCAAGACACGGACCTGCTTGTTCAGGACATGGCTCTCCACCCGGGACCCCATTCCCCCGGAAGCACGGAGACATCAACGGAATTAACCGGCAGTCTTCCTGGGAAGGTTCCCGGTATTGAATTGGAACAAGCCCTGAACGCCTTAGGTGTTGGGGCGGATGTGTTTATACCGATACTACAGACCTTTTTTAAGAGCTATGAAAACTTTGCCAAGGACATTGAATCCCCATGGTTTGACCGGAACCGGGAAGAGGTCATTACCCAGCTCCATACCCTCAAGGGAAGTGCCGGCGGTATCGGAGCCACTGAACTCCAAGGCCGGGTCCTTGAACTTGAAAAGCGGTGCCGGGAAACAAGCAGGTTGCCTGCCCTGGAAAAAGCACTGTTAACCCCCCTGGAAAACGCATTGGACACCGTACTGACATCCATAAAATCCATTATGTCCGAACAGCAGACCTTAAATATGGAACCGCCCCGGGTCCGGGTTGATCTTGTAGAAACAGACGCCATATTGACCCGATTGGCGCAAGCCTTAACATTTCCGGAAATAGAGGAGCTGGAAACCTTAATGGAGGAGTTGGAATCTGTCTTTGAGCACCCGGTCATCAGGGAATTAAAAAGCCATATTGCGTCCCATGACCATGAACTTGCAGAAGAATCCGTTACAAATTTACAGACCATATTGAAAGGGCTGAGCCTTTGAAAACCAATAAACACCTGATCATGATTATCGATGACAGCCCTACGAATATTAACATCCTTGCCGGCACCCTCAAGGATGAATTTCGGTTGACCATTGCCAAAAGCGGTCAAACGGCTTTTGAGCGCCTTGGGCAACAGCTGCCGGATCTGATTCTTTTAGATATTATAATGCCGGAGATGAATGGGTTTGAAATCTGCCGCCGCCTGAAAGCCGACGACCGGACCCGGGAGATTCCCATTATTTTTATCACTGCCATGGAAGAGGCAAATAAAAAAACAAAAGGGTTTGAACTGGGAGCCGTGGACTATATTACCCGTCCCTTCCATATGGCAGAAGTGCTTGCCCGGGTCCGCACCCATCTTTCCCTGCGGCAGATGCATCTGACCCTGGGGGAAAAGAATCGGATTATCCGTAAAACATTGGCCGAAAAAAGTCGTCAGTTGGATGTCCTGATCAGCCATTTGCCCGGGATTGTATACCGTTGCCGCTTTGATGGCACATGGCACATGGAATTTATCAGCGACGGGTGCCGGAACCTGACCGGTTACGAGCCGGACCATTTTACCGCCCAGGAAGGACAGCCCTATACCCTTATGGCGGCTCCGAAATACAGACCGCTTATTAAAAAGGAACTTGACCACGCCTTGGCAAACCACGCCTCTTTTGAACTGATCTACCGGGTCCGGACAGCCTCCGACCGTGGGAAATGGTTTTTGGAGCAAGGGGTCGGCGTCTATAACCCGGCAGGCGAACTGATCGGCACGGAAGGCTTTATTTCAGATGTTACGGAGAAACATAACAAAGCGTTGGCCCTGGACCGGGAAAACCAGCAGTTGAAATCCAAAATAATACAACATGACCGGTTTGGTGATATTGTCGGCAAATCCCCGGCCATGCTTGCGGTTTATGAACTCATTCTCAAGGCTGCTGCCGGAGACGATTGCGCCATCATCTACGGGCCTTCGGGCACAGGAAAAGAAATTGTCGCAAAAGAGATCCATAAAAACAGTAAACGAAAACAGAATGCGTTCATACCCATTAACTGCGGTGCCATTCCGGAGAGCCTTTTTGAAAGTGAATTCTTCGGGCATAAAAAAGGGGCCTTCAGCGGAGCGAACACGGATAAAAAAGGGGTTTTAGACCTGGCTGACGGCGGGACTCTTTTTCTGGACGAGCTGGGGGAGATCTCTTTGTCCATGCAGGTTAAGCTGCTCAGGGTCATGGACGGCAACGGATATATCCCTGTGGGGGGGACTGAATTAAAAAAGCCTGATATCCGGTTTGTCTGCGCAACCAACCAGGATCTTCAGCTAATGGTGCGTCAAAAAAAGATCCGGGAGGATTTTTTCTTCAGGATTCATATCATCCCCATTACGCTCCCCCCCCTGAAGGACAGGAAAGAAGACATCCCCCTTCTCGTTGAGCATTTTCTCAACTCATTCCCCAAGACTGAGAACACCCCCCGCCTGACCCGGGAGAAGATAGCGGAAATGGCCAGTTTCTCCTGGCCCGGCAATATCCGGCAGCTTCAAAATGTGATCTACCAGTTTCTCACCTTAGGAACGCTGGAGTTCCTTGATCCGGGAAACCGGAACAGGAATATCCATCAGTCGGGCGTTGGAAAAGAGCAGACGCTGAAAACCGCAGTGGAAGAATTTGAAAAAAGTTATATCTCGAGGATGCTGGACGCCCATGGTCAGAAAAAAGGGAAAGTGGCTGAGGTACTGAACATGGATCGAAAAACCCTTTTCAGAAAAATAAAGAAATACGGTCTGTAAACTCAATTCCCACCCCCCAGGGCAGGGTGGGACAATTATGCCCCCAACAATTCTCCCTGCCTTTTGAAACCCGCTGTCACACAAGCGATTCCACCCAACAACAAGCATCGGATCCATGGGGTGCGATATTGTCCCAAACAAGCCCCATTTCAATTTCTTTCTTACATATCAGATAGATATGCGCTGATTTCCCTGCGCAAAGCCATTCTTTTCCTCTTGCAATGGGGCTTATATGCCCCCTTGTGCACCGGTGGTTTGGGTTGATAAGCAGATAAAAACATCCAGCTTTTAAAAAAATAAAAGCGAAATAGTCTATAAAACAAAGCCTTTCCGAGGCCGAATCGAATCATTAATAAATTTTTATTCCTGCCTGGCATGCGAGTTGCTCTACTCTATCGTCAACATCATTCAGGTAGAAAGTGTTTTGAATCATGTTAACCGCTTTTCTTGGCAGATGTCTAATGTGTGATGTTTCAGATATTAGATATCAAAGGGAATAAATTATAAACAACTATGGTTCCGGGGGTGTCGCTCCCTCTGAACCAATAAAGTAAAACAATCATTATTGGAGGTATCAGCACAATGAAAATGACAACGGAAGAAGCCTTTGTAAAAGTACTCCAGATGCATGGAATTGAGAACGCTTTTGGTATTATCGGTTCGGCAATGATGCCGATTTCTGACCTTTTTCCCAAGGCAGGTATCAGTTTCTGGGATTGTGGCCATGAAACAAACGCCGGTATGATGGCGGATGGCTTCACCCGTGCTTCAGGTAAAATGTCCATGATGGTTGCCCAGAACGGCCCTGGTATCACCAATTTTGTAACCCCCGTAAAGACAGCTTACTGGAACCATACACCTCTTTTACTTGTAACCCCCCAGGCGGCAAACATGAGCATGGGCCAGGGCGGTTTCCAGGAAGTTCCCCAGATGTCCGTGTTCGAGGACATGGTTGCCTACCAGGAAGAAGTGCTTCATCCTTCCCGTATTGCAGAGGTTCTCAACCGGGTAATTCTCCAGGCAAAACGCGCTTCCGCTCCTGCCCAGATCAATATTCCCCGTGACTTCTGGACCCAGGTTATCGACATCGAGCTTCCCGCCATTGTTGATTTCGAGCGTCCGGCCGGTGGTGCAGACGCCATTGCCGAAGCGACAGCGCTTCTGTCCAACGCGAAGTTCCCTGTAATCCTGAACGGTGGCGGTGTTGTCATCGGCGGCGCGATCAAAGACTCAATGGACCTGGCCGAGCGTCTTGACGCAGCGGTTTGCTGCGGCTACCAGCACAACGACGCCTTCCCCGGAAGCCATCCTCTCTATGCAGGCCCCCTGGGTTACAATGGTTCAAAAGCCGGTATGGAACTGATCTCCAAGGCTGACGTCGTGCTTGCCCTCGGTACCCGTTTGAACCCCTTCTCAACCCTTCCGGGATACGGCATTGACTACTGGCCCGCCAATGCAAAGATCATTCAGGTTGACATCAACCCTGACCGCATCGGCCTTACGAAAAAAGTCTCCGTAGGCATCGTCGGTGACGCAAAGAAAGTGGCCAACGCGATTCTTGCCGGCCTCTCCGCCACAGCCGGTGACGCAGACCGTGCCGAGCGTAAAGCAACCATCGAGAAAACCAAATCAGACTGGGAGAAAGAGCTGGTTGCAATGGATCACGAGCAGGATGATCCCGGAACAAGCTGGAACGAGCGTGCCCGGGACCGTGAGCCGGAAAAAATCACCGCCCGCATGGCATGGCGCGCAATCAAGGCAGCCATGCCCGGAAACGCGATCATCTCTTCCGACATCGGTAACAACTGTGCCATCGGTAACGCCTACCCCACTTTTGAGGAAGGCCGTAAGTACCTGGCTCCGGGCATGTTCGGACCTTGCGGATACGGTTTCCCTGCCATCTGCGGTGCGAAAATTGCAAAGCCCGACGTTCCGGTTATTGGTTTTGCCGGTGATGGTGCCTTTGGTATCTCCATGAACGAAATGGCTGCCTGCGGCCGTGATGAGTGGCCTGCAATCACCATGATCATCTTCCGTAACTACCAGTGGGGTGCTGAGAAACGTAACACCACCCTTTGGTACGATGATAACTTTGTCGGCACCGAGCTGAACAAAGAAGTTTCCTACGCTGCCGTAGCAAGGGCATGCGGTTTAGAGGGTGTTCAGGCAACCTCCATGGATGATCTGAACGAGAAACTGAATGCTGCTCTCAAGGCACAGATGGAAGAAGGTAAGACCACTTTCATTGAAGTTCTGACCAACCAGGAACTGGGCGAACCCTTCCGTCGCGATGCCATGAAAAAGCCGGTTGCTGTTGCCGGAATTGACAAGGCAGATATGCGCCCCCAGCTGGGTGCCTAGGACACGTAATTTGTCATAAACAGAATTGTATCCGGCGGCGTGCCGACCTGCACCGCCGGATACATTCCTGACAGGTGCATGTGAATTCCAAACAGTACCTGTTTAATATCATATAAAATGCTTTGATGTTCTGTGATGCCTTTTTCCCCTTCCGGCAAAAAAGAGGGCCTGCGGAAAAACGTCCAAACATATGCTTTAATAAGGAAGTATGACCCATGGAAACAAAAACGAATTGGCTGGCATATGATGCTGAAGAGATGGTTGCCGCAGACAAGGATTGTGTCTGGCATCACCTGAAACCCCACAAATGTTTTGAAACCCAGGAGCAGATGATCATTGTCGAAGGCAATGGACTGAATGTCACTGATATCCGGGGTAGGGAATACCTTGATGCCACATCCGGCGGTGTCTGGAGCGTTATGGTGGGTTACGGCCGCGACTCCATTGCCGAGGCCGTGTGCGAGCAGTTGAAGAAAATGCCCTATTTCGCCGGTATTTTTGGAAATGTGCCTGCAATTAAGTTTGCCCAGAAGCTTGTTGAGAAACTGCCGAGAATGGATAAAGTCTTTTTCTCCAACTCCGGTTCCGAGGCAAACGAAAAAGCATTCAAAATGGTTCGCCAGGCTTCCAGGATCAGCCCTGACCGTAAGGGCAAATATAAGATCATGTACAGGGACCGTGACTATCACGGCACCACCATCGGTGCGATGAGTGCCACGGGTCAGGACCAGAGAAGGCAGGACTTTGGTCCGTTTGTTGAAGGATTTGTTGAATTCCCCCATTGTGCCTGTTACAGGTGCCCCTATGACAAAACTTACGGGGACTGTGACATTGAGTGTGCCCGGAAAGTTGAAGAGATCATCCTCAAAGAAGGCCCGGAAACAATCGGTGGTTTGATTGTTGAGCCCATCACAGCCGGTGGCGGTGTTTTAAAGCCTGTCAAAGAGTACTATCCGATTCTCCAGGAGATCTGCGAAAAATATGATATCTGGCTCATCATGGATGAGGTGGTATGTGGATTTGGACGAACCGGTAAATTCTGGGGTCATGAGCATTTTGACGTTGATCCTGACATCGTTACCATGGCAAAGGGACTTGCAAGTTCATATGAGGCCCTGTCTGCTACCGTAGTCAAGCAAAAAGTATATGATGTATTCGTGAATGATCCCACGGATCCCGACACACGCCTGAACTACTTCAGGGACATCAGCACCTATGGCGGATGTACCGCCCCCATGGCTGCCGCCCTTGAAAGCACAAGAATCATTGAGGACGAAAACCTTGTTGAGAACAGCCGGGTGATCGGAGCGTATCTGATGGAAAAACTCAATGGGCTTGCAAAATACGACTGTGTCGGCGAGATCAGAGGCCAGGGTCTGTTTGCAGGTATTGAGTTTGTTAACAACAAAGAGACCAAAGAGGCGATCACCGAAGGCCAGATGGCGACGCTTATGGGTAATGTCGTCGGACAGGGTGTTATAGTTGGAAGGACAAATTCGAGTTTTCACGGGTTAAATAATATCATGAATTTCGCACCTTGTCTGATCATTACAAAAGAGCAGGTTGATACAATTGTTGGTGCAGTTTCTATCGCAATCGAAAAAACATTTAAATAAATAATTCAGGAGAATAGTAAAATGATTGTTGGCGTATTAAAAGAGATTAAAGTTGCAGAGAAAAGAGTAAGCATGACTCCCTCCGGCGTTGTTTCCATGATTCAGAATGGTCACGAAGTGCTGATTGAGAAATCAGCCGGAGCCGGTTCCGGTTTCCCGGATGCCGAGTATGTGGCTGCCGGTGCCACCATCATCGACACCCCTGCTGAAGTTTTTGAAAAATCAGACATGGTCATGCATGTGAAAGAGCCCCAGCCCTCCGAGTACGACCTGATCCGAGAAGACCAGATCGTATTTACCTACCTGCACCTTGCAGCTGATGAGCCCCAGACAATGGCACTCCTCAAGAGTAAGTCCATCGCCATTGCCTATGAAACA
>JAEINR010000122.1 GCA_016342325.1 Desulfobacterium sp. | reverse complement strand
TTCGTGTCCCGTAGTTTTTTGATTTGAAGAACAATCAGATTTTACAGCATGAATGACTAAGCCGAACATTTACCCTCCCCCCCCGAATATCCCTTTTTCTTCGCGATCTTAACCCAGTAAAGTGCCAGGACCATATTACCGGAATTGAAATATTTCATCCCCTCTTTGAACATGCCGTTGGCGGTGGTCGGATAACCGAGTGCTTTTAAATGCTCCGGGGAAAGCCTGGCATGGTTTCCTATGCTTTCGAAAATCGATGATTTGACTTCATTCCTTACTGAGTCAATTGTATCGATGAACAGGGCCTCGGACGGATCCCTTATTTTTTTGAGGAGCTTGTTCAACTTTTTGATCCTTGAAATCGTCCGTTTCAGGCTCTTTGCATAATCTGCAGGTGCCGTGCCCCTCAGGATCGCGCCCAGACGATTTGTGCCGGCCTTCAATATATCTTCAAGGGTCCCGAAACCCGGCAGGGCATGCTCCACATAGCTTTCCGCGACCCTTAGTTTTGCCGTCTCTTCCAACGTGAAATCCCGTCTTTTCTGAAATTTGACCTTGACCGTTTTCCAGCACTTGTAAAAGGTCTTATTCGAACTGCCTGTTTTGCTCCTGCACTTGACATCCACTTCCACGATATCGAGTATCCTTGCATTCTTCTGCCTGGCCATTTTCTTTAAAGACCTGTCAGAAGTCCTAGGCGTCGGAGCATTTCTTCGCTGGTATTCCTCATCCACGTCCCCTATGAAGCTTTCTTTTCCATCGATGGTTTCCCACCAGATATCCTTAGTCCACGATGACTGGGCGAACAACCACCCGGAGGAACAAACCAGCAATACAACCTGAAGGGAAATTATCACTAAAACTCGCAGCCCGGTTCCTATTTCGGCCCCGCCCTTCGACCCAGCTATCGGTTCAAATTTTTCCATTGTGAGTTCTCCGCTTTACGCTTATCGCCATCGGCTTTTCTCCAATCCTGCGGATCTCATCAACGGTTTCATTCAGCGCTTTGACAATATGAAACCGATCCAAGACCAATACGGTATTTGGACAATGATGTTCCCTGGCACGGATATACGTCTCATTCATGTCGGTCGTTGTCAAGAGAGTTATCGCCTAAACTGTATTTGTTTTCCCTTTACCCCCCAACCGACATCAATGTTCCCGACTATCCAAAGCTTGCCCAGTTCTGGTGGCATAACATCGGTGAAATGCCTTATGGGCTCAAACCGGGGTGATTTGTATCACCCGAGTTTGAAGTTATCGAAGGTATAGCTGATAACCATAATGAAAAGTGATAAGCTAATATGTTGGGTTAGAATCTATATGGGGAGTGAAATTTCCTTGACAATATAGTCCATATGTTTATTGTATAACGAGCGTTCGAAATAAATAAGCCGTCCCATTATGAATAGGGCTATTTTTTGATGGGAAACAGGAGATTACAATGCCTAAAGTTGTCGACCATGATAAATTTCGTGAAGAATTACTGGAAAACTGTTTCAAAATATTTAGTCAAAAGGGATATTCCAAGGTTTCAATTCGCGAGATAGCTAAGGAAACCGGACTGTCGACAGGTTCCATATATCATTATTTCAAAAATAAGGAAGATATACTGGAACAGATGTTCTCCTATATTCGGAAAAAGAATTTTGGGAAATACCAGGAGCTGATCCGGGACGTTGACAGTATTGAAGACAGATTGAAAATAATAACCGAATTCTGGAAGGAACATATAGATGATTACCAGGATCTGATGTTGCTTTCCATTGATTACCTCAGGAATAATAATTCCATCAAAGAGAATAAAATGTTCCACGATTTCAGTGTTTTTTATATCACCGCGTTATCAGACTCTCTGGAACTTAGAACGGGTGAAGCTGAGATCCTTTTTACCTATCTTATGGGGGTTGTCATGAATTCACTGTTGATTCCCGATGTTGTGAAACCGGAGAATCATATTTCATTAATATACGAAACCCTGAAGACAAGAACTGAAACGGATGGGGACAAGCGTCCTGAATCCATAGACACACTGGTGAATCGATTATTTACATCTAAAAGACGCTAGGCTGATATTTTAGCGCTGGGAATCGTACAATCCATTACCATTACTGTTAACAAAGGAGACGAAAGATGGATATCACAGAGGCCATTAAAACACGAAAAAGCATCCGGAAATTTAAAACCGACCCCGTTCCCCGGGAAATAATTCGGGAAATCCTTGAAACATCCGTACGGGCCCCTTCCGCTGAAAACACACAACCATGGGAATTTGTCGTGTTGGGGGGAACTGTTTTAGAGAATATCAAAAAGGCTAATGTTGAAAAAATCAGAAACTATGAACTCCCTCCCAAAGAGATGGAGCACTTAATGGTTACGCGTCCCAAGGACAGTATATACCGCAAAAGACAGGTTGAAATAGGAATGAAACTATTTGAACTCATGGGAATCGCCCGGGAAGACAAGGAGAAAAGAGCAGCGTGGCTGGAAAGGGGATTCCGCTACTTTGATGCGCCTGTGGCGATTATCATTACCATGGATAGCGCTTTACCCGAGCTGGGGGCTTTCCTTGATATTGGCATGGTCACTCAGAACATATGCCTGGCCGCCTTGAAATATGGATTACATACATGCATTGAGAATCAGGGGGTAACCTATTCCGATGCCATAAGGAAATATGCGGATATCCCGGAATCAACAAAACCGGTTGTTTCCATTGCCCTTGGTTATCCTGACTGGGATTTTCCTGCAAACCGTATTGAAAGCGAACGTGAACCCATTGACAATACGGTGCTGTGGCGCATGTAATCCTTATCCAGGAAAAGCCTGCTGTTCAGCAACAATTATGGCCCTGGGTAAACGATTGGTGAAACACCTGACATGAATTGTTTTCTAATATTCAGAAAAGAGAGGCGGAAATGAGTAGTACAATAATGGTCGGCAGCGGTGTTAATGGTCTCTTACTCGGTGCCCTTCTGAGCCATGAAGGCGACAAGGTGACTGTCTTTGAAAAAAATAAAGCGGTTGGCGGCAGAGCCATACTCAAAGAGAAAGATGGGTATGTTATTGATAATGGCCTTCATGTTACCCGTTTTGGCCCGTTAAGCGCTGTGGCAAAAGTCATGGATCGAATGAACAGGCATGTGGAATATAAAAAAGTAGGCGAGTCATTTCTGATTGATCACGATGGAAAAACGGTCCTGTTTCCTACCCGTTTGGGAGGCATGTTTAAAACAGGGCTTTTCAGTTTTCGGGAAAAAATTAAAATAGTTGGATTGATTTCAAAAATAAAAAGAGGAAAGTTCAATCATTTAATGCATCTATCCCTTGGGGACTGGATGGCGCAGCATAATGTAACAGGGGGAATCCGAAGGTACTTTGAGTTGGTCAGCGCTTCTTTAATGGTATGCCCTTTTGTGGAGAAAACATCTGCCGGTGAAATGTTTCGAACGCTTCACAAGATCTTAAATTGTAATCATTCCGTAGAGTATCCCCAACAAGGGTGGCTGCCCATTTTTAACGGCTGTATTGATGAGATCAAAACAAACGGAGATATTAAACTTAACAGCAAAGTGGATCGTGTAATTGTAAAAGATAAAAAAGCCATTGGCGTCATGGTTAATGGTGAATCCTTTTATGCTGACAGGGTTATTATTAATCTCCCTGTACAGGAACTGTTCAGTGTACTTTCAGAAGAGATGTTTGAAGCTGACTATGTATCCCTTTGTAAAAATCTCATACCGACATCCGGGGTTTTTATTGATATTGCCATAAAGAAAAGAATCAGCGACATTGACGGTATGATATACACCTACGCTCCTAAAGCACTTGGCATGATAACTTCAAATATTGCTGAAGGGCTTACCCCTGAAAATGGACAGTTATTAACCATGTGGTATCCAACATCCCTTGAAGATGTCATTGATCCTGGGATGCGCGAAAAAAAATTGGAAGAACTCTGGGGGGCGATCAGGCGCTTTTTTCCTGACATTGATGAAAATATACATTGGAAGCGGGAAAAAGCATTGAAAATTGTAGACGGGGCTCAGATTAATATTCACCAGACGGAGGACCTGAGACCGGCTGCTAAAGTGCCGGGAATTGAACAGTTGTTTCTGGTGGGAGATTCAATTGCCGCACCCGGCGCCGGTGGCGATGTCGGAAATGAATCCGTTCTTGTTACCTTTGAAGCAATTACCGGGAAGACCTTATAATACTTTTAGAATGGCCCACCATTGTGTTGCCTGGGAGTGATGATTCTCCCGGGTAAGTTGTGGTATCAACCGTGGGGTTGCCATCCCCCTCCCAGATCTCAAAAAAGTGATGGCCTGCCTTTGCCAAGGCAGGCCATCACTTTTTTTTGGCTTCCCCATACTATCGATCCTGCATGTCGGAGTAAGCAGCGCAGGATGCAGGGCTCCTGTGTCCTGACGTTTGCCCGAATCTCTACTAGTCCTTCCTTGACTTCATCGCTAAGTTCGAATAAAATGCGTGATTCGTTTAGCGAATGCCAATTCGGGAGCGGTTTGGAACATAAAAAAAGATAATTGTTGTGTCTCATTTGATGCAGGCAAATGTCTATGGAGGTTTTGTAATGCAGCTTGATGGGTATATGGATTTCCATCAAATTCATAAAAGTCAGCAGAGCATTGTTTATCTTGCAACACGCATTGCTGATAATGTGGTTGTTTGCCTTAAAACACCGGCAAAAGAGTTCCCCACCGCAAGGCAGCTTTCATCGTTAAATCGTGAATATGAGATATTGGGCATCCTTGAAATCGAGGGGGTCCCCAAGGCCCATGGTTTTGTGGATAGCAAGACGTCTGCCGTGTTGGTAACGGAACGGTTGAACGGTGTTTCATTGAGGAAAACCATGGAAACCTCCCGGATTGATCTGTTATCAGCCCTTTATATCAGTCTTGGTATCTCCCGGATCCTCGGTGACATCCATCGCCAGACCTTTTGCCACAGGGATATCAGCCCGGACAACATCCTTTGGGATCCTGAAACCAATCAGGTAATGCTCATTGATTTTGGTTCGGCCCTGGAGTTTCCCCACAAGGCCCGGATTGTCCATCCCCATTCCGTGGAAGGCAGCAGGGCATATATGTCACCCGAGCAGTCGGGTCGGATTAATCGGGGGTTGGATTATCGCACGGATTTTTATTCCCTGGGGGTGGTGCTCTATGAATTGTTCACAGGGGGATTGCCCTTTACCACCACTGACCCCAATGCATTGATTCACAGCCATATTGCTCTTCAACCCGATCCCTTGACAACATTTGATCCCTCCCTGCCAGAGGTGGTCTCGGATATTGTCATGAAGCTCATGAGCAAAGATGCAAAAGACCGTTACCATAGTGGGGAAGGGTTGAGTGCGGACCTGGAGCTGTGTCTGGAAGAATACAAAAACAGGGGTAGGATAGACCGGTTCCCCCTGGGTCGCCATGATTTGAATGATCGTTTTATCATTCCTGAAAAATTGTATGGTAGATCCAGGGAAACCGATACGCTTCTGGACCTCTTTGAAAAGGTGGGCAAGGGTGCCGGGCATCTGGTATTTATTTCCGGAAAATCCGGTATCGGTAAAACCTCCCTGGTCAAGGAGTTGTACAAACCCCTGGCGGCAAGGGGCGGGTATATTGTCAGTGGCAAGTTTGACCAGTTCATTCGTCACCAGCCCTATTCAGCCATGGTCCAGGCGTTGTCGTCCCTGGTCAAACAAATCATGGGTGAAAGTGTTGAGAAGATCACGGCCTGGAAGGAAAAAATCCTCAAGGCCATCGGTGCCAATGGCCAGGTCCTGATTGATATGATTCCGGAGCTGGAACTGCTCATCGGGTCCCAGCCGTTGGTGGCAAAATTGTCTGTGGCTGAGGAATCCAACCGGTTTAGCACGGTTATTCTTAACCTGATGTCCTGCTTTGGCGGAGCCGCTTCTCCGCTGGTGATCTTCCTGGATGATTTGCATTGGATCGATACGCCCAGTCTTTCGCTTCTTGAGGTTGTTGCGCCTGTTTTGAAAGATCATTCCATTCTGATCATCGGCGCATACCGCAGCAATGAGGTTTCAAGCACCCATCCCCTGATGCTTTCCATGCCTGAATTCCAGGCCTCGACCAATCATATCTCATCCATTGAATTGGAAGAACTGGGTACCGGTGTGATGGGGCAATTGCTGAAAGACACCTTGTCTCTTCCTGAAGAGGCACTGACCCAATTGAACGGCATGCTCTTTGAAAAGACCCGGGGCAATCCCTTATTTCTCAAAACCATGCTTGGCACCCTCCATTCGGACAAACACCTTTTCTTTGATTATGAATCAAATGCCTGGGCCTGGAACCTGGAGGCCATTAATGCCATACCCCATGCCGATAATGTGGTTGAGATGTTGCAGGCAACCATTACCACCCTTCCTGATAAAGTGGTAGCGCTTCTGCAATTGGCAGGTTGTATCGGCAGTCGTTTTGATTTGAACATCTTAAGCCAGCTTGGCGGCTTGCCCCGATCAGACGCGGCCAGGCTTTTAATGCCGGCTGTTTCAATCGGGCTGCTCCAGCCCCTGGATGATGATTTCGAGCTCTTGACCGTCAGCCAGGCAAAGGAAATGCCGGGCATGGAGTTCAGGTTTTCCCATGATCGGATCCAGCAGGCCGTCTATGACCTGATTCCGGGTGGGACAAAAATAAAGCTCCACTGGATGATCGGGGGGCTGTTATCAGCGGCGATGGAGAAAAAGGGTTCCGAGGACAGGCTGTTTGACGCGGTTGAACATCTGAACCAGGGAAGGGCCATGGCCCGTGGCACTGAAAAGGAAGCACTGGTCCGATTCAATCTCAAAGCCGGGAAAAAAGCCAAGAAATCAGCGGCGTTCAGTGTTGCCGAAACCTGTCTTTCCCATGCCGTTGGGATGCTGAAAGACGATTGTTGGGATCAGGATCACGATTTTGCAATGGAACTCCACCTGGAATTGGCAGAAGCCTGTTATCTTGTTTCTGCCTTTGAAAGGGCGGATGCCCTTTATGAACGCATTCACAATAAGACCCGGACCAACAGGGAAAAGCTCACCCTGTGTAATATACAAGCCAAACAATACCACCACCAGGGCCTGTATCAGAAAGCCGTGGATCTTGAGTACCAAGCATTGGGATTGCTTGGTTTTGATCTGCCCGGGGATGATGACGGATTGTTGCGGGTCTTTGGAGTAGAAAAAGAAAAAATTGAAAAAATCCTTTCCCAAACGGACTTTGAAACCCTGTATCACCAGGATGAAACAAAAGATCCAAACCTGACCCTGGCCCATGAGTTGTTCTTCGACGCATTTACCGATGGCTATCTGCTGGGCCGGGGGCCTTTGCTTGCGGCGGTGGCGGCCACCAGTGCCAGGATTTCAATGACCCAGGGCAATTGCCCCATGACCTCAATCGGGTATATCAATTATGCCACGATTCTATGTTCAAGCGGAGCGTACCGGGAGGGCCATGCCATCGGGCGTCTTGCCATCCGCATGGCAGATAAATACCAGGTTGCGGCCCTGAAGAATTATACCTATCACGTCTTTGCCCTGGGGATAAACCATTGGCTGGAACCGCTTAAAACCAGTCATTCCTATTGGCACGAGGCGTCAAAGCTTTCCCTTGAATCCGGTTCTCCCTATGCCGGCTGGGTGTTCCTGCAGCTTGCCCATGTTCTGCTGGCGTCCGGCGCTCCTTTGGAGCAAGTGGAAAAACAGGCCCAGCAAAGCCTTCAATACCTTCATTCCGCCAGGATGAATGATATTGCCCAATTGCTTGGGATGATCGTGATTCAACCCCTTCGTCACCTCAGGGGCGAGACCCTGGATTTCACGACCCTGGATGATCATAATTTCTCCACCCAAATGACCCTGGAAACTTACAAAGAGGCGCCTTTCTTTTTCGGTCACATGGTTTATTCCATGCTTCGGAGCGCTTTGCTGGCAAGGGATATTCAACCCCTGGAGAAATTATCCAACTGGCTGTCGATCATTGAAGATACGGTCCAGGCACAAATCATACAGGTCGATTCCTGTCTGTATGTGGCATTGCACCTGTCCTTGGGCTACGGGCAGCTTGATGGAAAACAACAACAAGAGAGCATGGCTGCCATTGAGCAACAACTGGTTCGCTTTAAAGCGTGGGCCACGCTTTGTCCGGTTAATTTCCGCCATAAGTATCTTATGATCAAGGCTGAAAAAGCAAGGATAGGGAATGATTACTTTTTGGCCATGGATCTCTATGACCAGGCCCGGGAAGCTGCTTTACGGTCCGATTATCTATTGGATGCAGCCCTTGCGGATGAACTTGCAGGCCTTTTCTGGGAGGCGCTTGGGAAAAAATATCTGGTCAAATATTGTATGGAACGCGCCATGGCGATTTATGATCGCTGGGGTGCTAAAGGAAAAGTAAGCTGGCTGAAAGATAAATATCCGGCGCTTTTGGAAGAAACGGTGATGGGCCAGTCAATGGCGGCCACCACCAGTTGTTCCATCAGCACGGATCAGTTTTCCGACATCATGGATTTACGCTCGGTCATAAAAGCATCCCAGGCCATTTCACAGCACATGGTTGTTGATAAACTGGCCGTGGAACTGCTGAATCTGGCGGTTGAAAATGCCGGAGCCACCAAGGGAATCCTCATCTTGAAACGCGGCGATGAATTTTTAGTCAGCCGACAGGTCAATAAAGATCAACCGGCCATGGACACGGGTGAAAACAATATTGCGTTCCATGAATCTGCGGATTTATCCCCGGCGGTTGTCCGGTATGTGATCAATTCCGGTGAAAGTGTCGTGTTCAATGAACAAAATAAAGATGAGCAATTCGGACGATGCGATTATATCAATGCCAATTCTCCCAAATCCATCGGTTGTGTCCCCATTGTTCGCCAAAAAGTGATCGTGGGTCTGTTGTACCTTGAAAATTCGCAACTGGCGGATGCATTCAGACAGGAACGGATGGAGCTATTAAGAATCATCGCCTCCCAGTCGGCCATTTCCCTTGAAAATGCCCGGATCTACCAGGAACTGGAACAGATGAACCAGAATCTTGAATGCCTTGTAACGGAGAGAACCCGGGAATTGCATGAGATAAATCAGGAACTGAATGTCAAGAACCAAAAACTTGAAATCCTGTCCACCACAGACCAGCTCACCGGGCTCTTTAACCGGCGGTATATTGAAGCCCAGGCCCAGGCTGCCATGAACCAATGTGAACGGTCTGATCATGATATCTCAGTTCTCATGGTGGATATTGATCGTTTCAAATTAATCAATGACCGGTATGGCCACGACGTGGGAGATGAAGTCCTGATCAATGTTGCTTCCATCCTCAAGGAGAGTATCCGTAAAGTGGATGTTGCCGGACGATGGGGCGGGGAAGAATTCCTTCTTCTTCTACAGACAGACGGTTCGGGGGCTGTGGCCACGGCGGAAAAGCTGCGCAGGGGTATTTTGGCCAGGGAGCATGGCAAGGCCGGATCTGTTACCGCAAGTTTCGGTGTTTCCCAATATGTTGGAACCGATACCATTGACTCGTTGATCAAAAGAGCCGACCAGGGCCTTTACCAAGCAAAGGAAAACGGCAGGAACAGGGTTGAAATTGTTTTGAGTGATATTGTGAATTAAACCGTTGAATACATTTTGTCTGGTTTGGATCATTGCTGGAAATGTTCTTCTAAAAGAGAGGTTTAAATTATGTCTGACACCTGGAAATATGCTAACTCCAACAGCCGTTGTTTAAAATCCGTACTGCTTGTTGTGACCAGCCATACTGAACTTGGCAACACCGGCCAGAAAACAGGGTTCTGGTTTGAAGAACTGGCAACGCCGTTTTGGGGGTTTTTTGATGCGGGGTATAATGTCACCATTGCCTCCATCAAAGGCGGCAAGGCAAGCCCCGACCCTTTGAGTGCCCAAAAAGAATACCGGTCCCCATCCGTGGATCGGTTTTTAGCATCCCCCAAGGCCATGGAAATGCTTGATAATACCCTGTGGATCGATAAGGCTGATACCCGGGACTATACCACTATTTTCCTTTGCGGTGGCCATGGAACGCTTTGGGATTTTAGACAGAGCAGCGGCCTTGCCCGGGTGGTGAGCGAATTTTACGCATGCGAAAAATTGATCGGGTCGGTCTGCCATGGTCCCACAGGGTTATTGTCGGCCAAAAAGCCCAATGGAGAAGACCTGGTAAAAGGGCTTAAGCTGACAGCCTTTACCGATGCCGAGGAAAAACTGGTTCCACCGGCCTACATAGAAGCACTGCCCTACCATTTGGAAGATGCCCTCCGGCAGGAACAGGCCGATTTTATCCTGGATAAACCCAACAGTCGCCACGTGGTTTGTGAAAAAGGGCTGATCACCGGTCAAAATCCCCAATCCTCATCCCTTGTGACCAAAACGGTTTTAGATAAATTGGATAAAACGTCGGTATGGATTGATACGGATCTGTCCATGGGTGCCAGAACTGCTGCCAACGATATTTGTGACGTGGATGATGCCTATGCTATTTTAAATTTGTTCAATGCCACCTCCGTAAGGGTTGAAGGCATCAGTACTGTTTTTGGCAACACGGATGTGGATACGGCCTTCAGCCTTGCCCGGAATTTGACCCGCAGGTTCGGTCCCATCGCCCTTCCCGTGGTCCGGGGGGCGGCATCCGCCCTTCAAATAGAACAGCTTGTCGAAACAGAGGCAACCCAGGCGTTGGCCGGGAAATTGGCAAAGCAACGGTTAACCATTGTGGCCATCGGGCCTGCCACCAATATTGCCAATTTTATTTTGCTCCACCCGGATCTTGTTTCCCGGATTGACCAGGTGATCCTGGTGGCCGGCAGAAGTAATGAAGACAGTCACTTTATCGCTGGCCCCAAGCAGAACACGCCCTTCCGGGATCTCAATTTTGACCTGGACCCGGATGCCTTTCGCATCCTGCTGGAAAGTGATGTTCCTTTGGTTCTCATGCCTTTTGAGGTGGCCCACAAGGTCTGGATCACAGAAAAACAATTGAACCTGCTTGGCAGCCATGACGGGGTAGGAAAGTATTTAAAGCGCCAGTCCATGCCCTGGTATGACCATTGGGTGGAAAACTTCGGCACCCGGGGATTTAACCCTTTTGATGTCCTGGCCGCAGGGTTTGCCATCAACCCGAATATTTTTAAATGCGCCATGGTTCCTGCCATGATCAAAATTCTTCCCGACGACACCAAGGCCGGCCGGTTTGGCGAACCGGAAAGCTATAAGCCCTATCTGATCGCCTCCGACCAATGTGTCAGTCCAAACAAGGTGCTGTTTTGCCATGATGTGGACGATGGGTTTGCCGATCAATTGGTCCAGCGCATCACCTGTCCCAAAGATCCTTCGAAATTTGTTTCCGCGGTTTCCCACCTGAATGTGGTGGTGGACGACGTGGAAAAAGCCACGGCTTTTTACCAGCGGACACTGGGCTTTGAACAGGCCTATGACCCGGACGGGAAAATGGATTATCCCAATCTTACACTGACATCCTTTGCCAAGGATGCAGGGTTCCTTGACGGCAAGGTCAATGTGGACATTCGCTTTTTACACCACCCCATAGCCGGTCTTTACCTTGAACTCATGTGCTACCACTATCCCAAGGGAGACCCGAACATCACCCTGAAAAATACCAATGATATGGGTGGCATTCGCCATGCCGCCCTTGAAGTCACGGATGTTTTTGAGGCCTTTGAATATTTGAAGGATCAGCCCGGTGTCGAGCTGCTCCAATATCCCGATCAGAAAGAGGCGGATGACAGCGTTGGCCCGCCCATGATGCTCAATCCTTTTCCCGTTGCCTTTTTCTACTGGAGAGATCCCTATGGCGTCCAGTGGGAGATGGAGGGCGGCAGAAAAAGAGGTCATCTGAGGGGCATTTAGCACGCCTGTTTTTTGGGATGGGTCTGTCTTGAACTGAGTTGTAACTTTTTGAAAAGAGGTCTTTTGTGAAACCCGTGAAAAGTGTTTTGATCATGATCGCCATGCGAGCCGAGGCCCGTGAATTCATCCAGGCATTGGGCCTGAAACAAGAGGAAAATGCCTTTGATGAAAAATTGCCCATGATGGCGTATTCAGGAAAGGTGGAGGACCTGAGCGTCGTGGTGGTCTTGAACGGGATCGATAAACGGTTTGATGTGGATAATGTGGCCACCCAGCCTGCTGTCCTGGCAACCTATGTCGGCATCCAGAAATTCAATCCCGATCTTATCATCAATGCTGGCACAGCAGGTGGGTTCAAGAAAGCTGATCATGAAATAGGGGATGCCGTTGTCAGTTGTGACACCCTGAAGTTCCATGATCGCAGGATTCCTTTGAAGGGGTTTGATGTCTATGGTATCGGATCATACCCCTGCATTGATATGCCGGATTTAACAAAAGAATTGTCTTTAAAACAAGGCATTATCTCCACGGGCAACTCCCTTGACTGTACCCCAACCGATCTGGAAATGATTGAGAAAAACGGGGCGGAAATCAAGGAGATGGAGGCCGCCGGAATCGCCTGGGTTGCCTGGACTCTGGAAAAGCCGTTCATGGCAGTCAAGACCATTTCAGACTTTATTGATTCCCATGAACCCTCAGAAGAGCAATTTATTAAAAACCTGGCAAAAGCCACAAAAAACCTGAGCGATACCCTGGTTAAAATCGTGCATTACCTGAATTGGCAAGGAAAGCAAGGATGAATAAAAAATGCCTCATCGGCCTGACCCTGTTGATTGCATTGGTGGTCTTCCCTCTGAAAGGGTATTCAGCCAATGTCTATCGGGTACAATTGTTTTTTGGTCTGTCCCTGCCCCAGGGCGGTTCCGTTTCCTACTATGACTGGCAATTGTTTCTGGAAGAGGAGATTGCCAAAACCTTTGACGGATTTAATGTGGTTGATTCCATTGGTTTTTATAAAGGAAAGCCGGAACGGTCAAAAATCGTCACCATTGTGCTTGACCAGGATGACATGCCAAAGGTCATTAAACTTGGCAAAGTCTATGCTGCAAAATTCCATCAGGAATCGGTCATGATGGTGAAAACACCTGTGTTGGACTGGCGTTTTATCGCACCCGCATCCGCACCGGTACTTGCCCCCCAGTAACTCCGGATTCCCGGACCATCGAATATAACGCTGCTTTCAGGTGCGCTCCCCGGGTCACTTGAAAGCAGCGTCAGGCATCTGCCATGGGGCTTCGCAACTGAATGTTGGAAAAAACCAACCGTTATTTGTGGCCCTGGGGAAAACCAACGTTTTTTTTTGATTACTTGACCTTCAGGGGATCATCATTACGTTGGAATGTAAGGCCTCCGACTCTTTCCCACAGCAATTGGGGAGGCCACTGCAATGAACGGCTTCTGCCAAACAGAATCAGGTTTTCAATCCTGGTGTTTATGGAGGCGTTATGACAGATGCGATTACATACGACGATGTCCTTCTCATTCCTTCCTATAACCATTATGAATCCCGGAAGGTGGTTGATATTTCAGCCCGTGATAAAACAGGCAAGATTTCGTTGGACATTCCCATAATGACATCCAATATGGATACAATCACCGAAGATGGGATGGCGAACTTCATCGCTGAAAAGGGAGGGATCGGTGTTATACATCGTTACATGACCATTGAGAAAAACCTCCGGATCTTTAACGGGTGCAAGCACAAGACTTTTGTGTCCATTGGTTGTGCAACCGAGGACCTGGAAAGAGCCCAGGCGTTAAAGGATGCGGGTGCTGATTTGTTTTGTGTCGATGTCGCCCACGGTCACGCTAAATACGTCGGTCGAACCTTAAGGGAAATTCGGCAGATCGTCGGCAAAGAAGCATGCCTGATGGCCGGCAATGTCGCAACATATGCCGGGGCAGACTATTTAGCTTCCTGCGGGGCGGATGTCATTAAAGTCGGAATTGGTGGCGGATCCGTATGTACGACACGGATAAAAACCGGGTTTGGCGTACCCAATCTAACCGCCATTAAAGAATGTGCCCGTGTCGACAGGTCCATCATTGCCGACGGTGGCATTCGAACCCCTGGCGATATTGTTAAAGCCCTTGCCTTTGGTGCCGACTTTGTGATGATCGGCAGCATGCTGGCTGGTACGAGTCCCACACCGGGGAAGGTCTGGGCTAAAAAACAAGAGGATGGAAAAGAAGTGAAAGTGAAGGCCTATCGGGGCATGGCCAGCAGTGAGGTGCAGGAAGAACATTATGGCGGAATGGCTGAGTGGAAGACAGCCGAAGGCATTTCCGTGGATGTTCCCTATCGCGCCATTGAAAACGACATTATTTCAGATATCATCGGGGGATTAAGATCCGGGCTCACCTACGGCGGTGCCTCCACCATCAAAGAACTCCAACGAAAACTAAATTACGTCAGGATCACTGCCGCATCAAGACGGGAAAGTTTACCCCACATAAACCTTTGATTTCAGATACTGTAGTCCTTAAACGCTTGTCCAACAATTACCTTGTTCGGTTGATCACCATCTGGCTGTCCTAATCTGGACAAGCCAGAATCAATCAAATCAGAGTTAAGGAGCTAAAGTACGGTTATGATTTGTTAAGGTTGATCACGACCCTGCCTTGCTGTCCCCCCCTCAGGATGCGGGCGATTTCAGTATCGATGTCTTCAAGGGGGACCTCCCTGTAAAGGTCCTGGAGTTGATCGCATTTCCACTCGTTGGCAAGCCGGTTCCAGATGGTGACTCTCAGGTCCATGGGGCAGTTCTGGGAGTCGATCCCCACAAGCTTTACTCCCCTGAGAATAAAGGGAAATACGTTGATGGGAAGTAAATGTTCGGCTTAGTCATTCATGCTGTAAAATCTGATTGTTCTTCAAATCAAAAAACTACGGGACAC
>JAEINR010000121.1 GCA_016342325.1 Desulfobacterium sp. | reverse complement strand
GTTGTCAAGGAGTGCTGCAAAACAGTTTTCCTTACACAAAGCCTTCACTGAATCCCGCATGCCGGCTTCTTCCTTCAGTGAAGGCTTTATACTCAAAATAGATGAATAAAATCAAATGAAAAAAAAGACTGTTGGCGTTTTTCTGCGAAAAATTGTTTAAATATAGCAATTTTTCCCCAGGTTCACCCCCGCCGCCCCAAAAAACAAAACAGGGCAGAAGGCGCTTGCCCCCTGCCCTGTTATAGCCGTTCCCACTCGAATTGATGCCTGCATTACCTATCTGAAAAAGAAATGGGCGCTATTCATATGCGAGGCGATAAAATGTCGTCGCCTGATGCAGGAGACGAACCTATTTCACTTCCGGCATGTAGGTGGCGCAGGCATTGGCCGATTCCCAGGCGGAAACCCGTGACACCCTGATCGGGTCGTCCAACTTGTCCAGAAAGGCCTGGAGCCTGTCGGCGATGTAGATGGCAATCTGCTCGGAGGAGGGCTGCACATTGGAAAACGCCTCAAGCTCGTTAAGGTATTTGTGGTCAAGATCCTTCATGATCTCCCTCACGCATCGTTTTATGTCCCCGAAATCCACCAACACCCCTGCCGGGTTGAGCTTCTCACCGGCAACATACACCTCGATATTCCAATTATGACCGTGGAGGTTCTCGCATTTTTCTCCCACCATGGTCAATTTGTGGGCCGCTGCAAAATCGGTTTTTACCTTTAATTCAAACATTACCATCCCCCTATTCCCAGCATTGAGCCGGCAGTTTCAAACTTAATTTAACCTGGACAAGCCAGCACCAAAAGAGTTGTCTGATTCTCCTGGCAAAATCACACAAGAATCAGAACTAAAAAGCTAAAGACCCTTGAAGAGATTTCTCAGCCTGTTGGATATTTTATTGGAATCAAGCTTGTCAAACTCTTTCAGAAGTTTTTCCTGTTTTTTGGACAGCCGGCTCGGGGTCTTGATATCCACCTGGATAATCTGATCGCCCCTGCGCCCGGATCTAAGGGAGGCAATGCCCTGACCCTTGAACTTGAACGTTTCTCCGTACTGGGTTCCCTTGGGAATGGAGAGGATCTTTTCGTTCTCCAGGGTCGGAATGACAATATCTGCGCCAAGGGCCGCCTGGACAAAAGAGATATCGACCACGCACAGGATATCGTTGTTGCTGCGCTTGAATCGCTTATGGGGTTTCACGTTGATAAACACGTAGAGGTCACCGTTTTCACCTCCGGCGGCACTGGCCTCGCCCTCGCCCGTGAGCCTGAGCTTGGATCCTGTGTCCACACCGGCCGGCACCTTGACCGAAACCCGTTTGGAGACCTCCACCCTGCCGGCACCCACACACTTGGGGCAGGGGTGGGGAATGGACTTGCCCTTTCCCCGGCAATAGGGACAGGTGGTCTTAACCTTAAAAAAGCCCTGGCTCTGAATGAACTGACCGGTTCCCCGGCAATGGCTGCAGGTTTCAGGCTCGGTGCCCTCCTTGCATCCCGTGCCTTGGCACGCGTCACAGTTGTCAAGTTTCCGGACATCAATCTCATTTTCAACCCCAAAGGCAGCCTCCATGAACTCAAGGTTCATGTCATAGCGAAGGTCGGACCCCCTCGGCACCCTTGATCCCCGTCCGCCCCGGTTGCCGCCGAATCCGAAGAAATCCTCGAAGATATCTCCAAAGCTTGAAAAGACATCATCGAAATTTCCGGAACCGGAAAAACCGGAGTTGTCAAGACCCTGGTGGCCGTACTGGTCGTACACCTGGCGCTTGCTGTCATCGGAGAGGACCCCATAGGCCTCTGAGGCCTCCTTGAACTTCTCCTCAGCTTCCTGGTTGCCGGGATTCTTGTCCGGATGAAATTTAATGGCAAGTTTCCGGTATTTGGACTTCAGCTCATCCTTTGCAGCATCCCTTGAGACGCCAAGGATTTCATAGTAATCACGTTTTTCTGACATACAGTTCCTATGTGTAGATGCTGCCGTTAACGGTCAAAGGCAACCCCTGTTATAAAGATTGAAAATTATATTATAGTATGTTACCCATACCTGCTTTACAAAATTATCTTAACTTAACGCACAAATTTGGGTTGTCAATGATGAATATGGAACTTGATTTCATTCGGGATATGTTTGACAGCATTGCCCCGAAATATGATTTTTTAAATCGTTTTTTAAGTTTGCGGCAGGATGTCCGCTGGAGAAGAGAAATGGTCCTGGCGGCCAAAATACCCAAAAAGGGAGCGGTCCTGGATGTTGCCTGCGGGACCTGTGACGTGGCAATGGAGGTGAGGAGCCAGACCGGCAAATCCACCACCATCATCGGCACCGATTTTTCCCCAGGCATGCTCACCCTTGGCAAAAGAAAGCTCAAGAAGAGCAAACGATTCAGCGCCATCCATCTCACCTGCGGCAACGCCCTGGCCCTGCCTTTTAAGGGCGAACTCTTTGACGCCGTTACCATTGCCTTCGGCATCCGGAACATCATGGACAGGCAAGGCGCTCTACAGGCGTTTCACCAGACCCTTAAACCCGGGGGAAAGGTCGTTGTACTGGAGCTTACCGCCCCTGAGAAAGGGTTGTTCAGACAACTCTACCTCTTCTACTTCAAACAGATCCTCCCCGGGATCGGAAGCCTCTTTTCAAAGAACGCCGGTGCCTACCACTATCTTCCCGCCTCTGTGCTGAAGTTTCCCTCCCAAAAAGAATTTGCCCGAATCATGGGACGCTCCGGATTCTCCGAGGTACAATGGAAGCCCATGACCCTGGGAATCGTGACGCTCTTTGTGGGGACCAAAAAAACCGTTTAACTTCTGAGCTCTGATTCTCATGTTCGTTTGGCAAGAGAGTCAGAACACTTTTTTGGTTCTGGCTTGTCCAGGTTCGGCAAAGGGATTACAACAGCGAGTTTCTCTTTTTCTTCTTTGCGCTCATGCCCAGGAAGATCCCTGCCACAAGCACACCGGCTCCACTGAGGAACCACTTGATATCCTCGTTTCCAAGGCTCTTTTCAAGGGCGGCGATGCGCTCCTGCTGTTCATTGAATCCCTTGGTGGCTTTCTCGTACTTCTTCTCAAGGGCCAGAAAATCGGCAGACTCCTTTTTCAACAAGGTATAGGTTTTTTCAAGGTTTAGAAGTTTTACCCGGGTGCCGGAAAGCTCGGCGTTCTCGGTCTTCACCTGTTCCAGCATAGAGGAGAGCTCTGTGTTCTTCTTCTTGAGCCCGTCCACCAGAAGCACCACCGGCACCTCAGGGGTGACAAAACGGGTCAAGACCCATCCCTCCCTGCCCTTGGAAGCACGCACGTGGGACCAGTCGTCATTACTTTCAATTATCTCAAGGCTCTCGCCCGACTTCACCATGGTGACGATCTTGTGACTGACCCCCGGACCGGTTCGCATGGTGATCTTCATCACGCCTTTGACATAAACGGTTTCGGCCAAGGCGCTCCCGGCAGCCAATATCAAAAAAGCCGCAACAAGGGCTGAAAATGTCGCTATGGATTTCAACGTTGTTCTCCTCATGTTGTTACAGATATCTCCCTTCCGGGAGGCTGACACACCTTCATTAGCATTGCCAAGAGAATTGATCAATACAAATACCAAAATAAAAAACCGGCAGATAGACAGAGTTTACCCTGTTTATATGCCGGGTCATTTGTTTATTCAGCGTAACTTTATACCTCGTTTTTTTTCCTGAAGCCCATCAAGCGAATCAAGGCTGAATCTAGCTGCCAGACGGCAACCGGCACGGGGGTGCTGATGGGATCTGAAACAAACCATACACCGGCGATCCCCTCCTCAAATGGTTGCAGTAACGGAAAGGAAAGTTGCGGCTCTCCATCTATCTTGTTTTAAGCCTACCTCCGTATAAAGTGTAAAATCGCTGGCATCCGTTACTGGCACAGGGTCGGCAAACCACAACGATTCCGTGATATCATCATAACACGTTATTTGAACGGTGCAGTCTTGCCCCATAGCTGTTTGAGCCTCTGAAAATCGGCCCCGTTCACCTTGAAATCACGGTTGAAATCTGCATTTGAATTCCAGTTGGAGCTGGAGGGCTTGAAGGTATCCTGCTGACCCGGATCACCCTGGATCCTCACGGATGCGTAACCGCCCCAGGCTTTTTTGAATTCCACATAATCTGCCATATCCACGACGTCATCCTGATTTAAATCACAATCACATGCATTGCCGTAATTGTCACCTGCCTGATCATCTTCGCTTTGTTTACTGTTGGTATTAAACTGCCTCGGGTTTGGCGTGTCAGGACAATTATCCCAATAATCAACAATGCCGTCGCCATCACTATCAGCAGCTGAGGAATTTAACACACCAACGGCATCAAGATCGGACCCGCCGGTTCCCCAGGTAACCCATGCATCAAACACCGGCCACCCCTTGGCGTCCTTGAACATGGAAACCACACCGTTCTTCGCATCCGTGGGACCGCCTCCCGGGATATCCACCAATTTAACATACCGGATATCATTAAGATCAACGGTACCGTTAAGAACCAGTTCGTGGTCGGCTATCCACGCAAGGTCAAAGGGAGTGCCATAACTTGCACCATAGGCATTGACATGCTTTCCGACCAACCCGAATAACCCTTGGGGAACGAGGGTGCCGTAGCTGCCCGGCCATTTGGGAGTGAGGGAATGGGTCGGAAATTTTACAAAATCCACGCCATTTGAAGAGACTTCCACATGGGAAAGCTCGGCCCACACCTCGGGGGAGCCCCAGCCCAGGACGAACCCATTTTCAAAGCAGGCAAAATCAGGCCCGTCACCATTGGTGATGGGGGCCTGGTTGAACACGGCCGTGATCTCGCCAGGCCGAACGTTGCCGCTCGGAGAAGGTCCGAAGTAATCAGCCAGCATGGCAAGGTCCATATCACCGGTCGTAACGATCATTCCCTGCCAGCCTGCGTCTGTAAACGGAGAACCCGTTATGTTGACACCCTGGATCTCATAACCGGGCATTCCAATATCCTGGCCGGATTTGATGTAGTTCTGAAAATCATCGGCAAATCCTGCAAAGGCGGGATTAACATAGTTTCTTTTGGTCTGGCCGGTATACCCGCCACAATTTCCTTCCCCTTCCGGGCCAATCCATCCAGGGACTGCCTGATCGGGTGCATTGGGATCCTCAGCATAACCCATCCGGGGGCCATAGCCGGAATAGGGACCGGCCAGTTCGCAGGAGGCCGCAAAGGAGATATCATCAATGGCGACAAGATCATTTGAACCATCGGGATCAGCTTCAAATCCGATTCTGAGGCGAACCCAGCGGGCCTTGGGAATCCAGTCCGTATACGTTACGGCATGCCAGTCTCCGGAATCGGTTTCACAGATCACATCCCCTGACGCCAATGCATCACCGCCATTGTTGGTAAACGTGCTGCCATCTGAAACCCAGTCACTTTTTTGCCAGGCAGGGTCGTTCCAAGGGACATCCTCTGTCGTATTGTAACTTTCAGGAAGATGCTCAATACCGATGTAGATCTTTTTTCCGCCAAGGTTGGCCACCTGGGCCGAAACCGTATACTTGATGAACGGGAACATGACAACCATATCGGATTTGGCAACACCACCGTTCCAAAAGGAAATATTGTCCTTTAAATCTATCACCTGGCAGACCATTGAATTCAGGACATCTTCGTCGGAATTGAGCCCCAAAGCCCCTTCCCCACGGTACACCCTGGCCGGATCGTTTATAATTTCAGCCGTCTGGCTGTCCAAGGAATGCCAATCCAGGGCTTCCGTTCCATTTTTGGTTTCAAAACCTGGGTTCTTCACCAGGGACTCATGTGTCACGGCTTCAGCCTTGAAATTGATCCTGTCAAAGAAACCGGAACGATGATCCCCAGGATCCACTTCCGGAACATATCCGGATTCGATCACAAGCCTTACCCGCATCCAGCGAACGGATCTGATGGGCAATTCAGGAGAGGCGTACTCCTTCCAGAAGCCCGGATAAAAATCATGCTCGATCAGTGTGATCGCCTCAGTTTCCCAGGCTTCACTGTCCCAGGCAACTTCAGTATCATCATAAGCCTTGGGCAGATACTCGACCACAGCGGCCATATTCTGAGTGGGATTACGATCAACCATAGCAAGACAGCTCATGCTCAATTTGACATAATCCGACCCGGTCCACTGGGGAATCGTTGAAAGATCAACCTGTTGAACAAGGGTATTGGTTACATAGGTTGTTTCCTGGGGCGGGGTTTGAAGCGCCCCCCCCGGATGCCCGATAAACCTGCTGCCGGATACGGGTCTTACCCGTTCCGTATCCATGGCTGTCACCGTGCCCTTGAGAACGTTCCAGTGGTCGGGAACGGCGGTTATGGGATCAAATTGTTCAAAGTCCCAGTTCAACAGGAGATTATCGGGATCTGCCGGAGAAAGGGGGAATTCATTGGCATCAACACTCAATATTACCTTGTTAATGGCGGCAAATATCTTGCCATCGACCGTAATCGTGTTTTTGTTGAGCTTGAACGCCCCGTTGACGTTAAGTACCAGGCGCATCCATCGCACCGTTGGAGTATTCATCCACCTGCCAGTGTTTTTCCAGGGATAATGCTCTGACGTTGCCCTGGCACCTATTTTCACAGTGGAGACAACATCATCGGAGTTCCAGGCAGGATCATCCGCAGCCATGGTCTCAACGGTGTCATAGGATGCGGGAAGATACTCCAGATGCAGCAGGGAGTTCCCGGCATTCTTGATGTTATAAAAATATCGGTAATTGATATCCAGCCAATTGGTGGTCTCCCAGCCAGGGATTTTAGACAGATCCACCACCTGGGCCACCGTCCCGTAATCCGGGGAAGGCGCACCGGTAACAATGGGGGTTCCCCAGGGATCATTTTCCGGTCTTTTGGCGGTTCCGCCGTGGAGGTATAGACTGGCAGTGCCTTCGTCGACATGTTCCGTGGAGACGGTCGGCTGCCGACCGTCAATCAGGGTCCAATCCAGGGGGATCATTGTTTGTGAATCATAGGATTCAAAGCCGGGATTTACAATCAGATTATCAGAGGCATGGGCGACCAGGGCCCCCCCACCCAGTATCATGAAGACAATAATAATTTTACTAAGAGACTTCATCATGCGCTCCCTAATTCATCCGGTTAAACTTACGTCGTCCCCAGGTAATAGCAGCAAGCCCCGGGGTTAACAGCAACAGGGCGCCTGGGAGGGGAACAGGGCTCGTTACCACATCCGCCCCCAGGGCGAGGGTCCCATTGTGATTGGGTCCCATATTGGTTTCCGTTATACCGGTAACGCCGGAATCCGATGCCACCATCTTGAAATCAGATTCAACGATCCCGTTCATTTCGTCCGGATTGCGGATCTCAAAAACAATGCTGGCCATGATGTTTTCACCCGTTGCAATGGAAATGGCCTCCATCATACTGAACCCGGAAAGGGTATACAGGCTTTCGCCTTCATACAAAGCATTGGTATCAAACCCAAGGTCTGTGGTGATTGAGACCGGTTTAAGCTCCAGGTTGTCAAACCAGAGATTGGCCCCCCAGCAATCTGCTGAAAAGCCTGCACCATCATTGAGATAGGATAAATCAAAGACGACCTGGCTCACCCCATTTACATCAATCTCACCGCCTGGGGATAACTTCCATGAATCTGCCTGGGCAAATGAAAAGGTAACAAGCATTAAAAAAACCACTGTTGGGAGTATTGCGATTTTTCTCATTTTCGATTCTCCTTGAATCAGACAAAAAACGTTAATTGATTGTTTGCGTATCTACAAATGGATGGGGAGTATCCGGTATTCACATTCCCTTTTTTCTAAGCCCGGCCAGGCCAATGATGCCGCTGCCCAGCAGCCACACAGCTGCAGGCACCGGAACAGGAGCGGCCCCGTTAAAGTTATCCATGGCAAAATATGCGGGGGTCTTCATGCCGTACAGGCCACCGGAGCTGTCCGAAGAGGTCAGCTCAAACTCCAGGCCAGCAACTTCTCCAAGGCCGGAAAGGTCCACCCAGGACCATTCATCAAGGATGTAATCCCTGGTGCTGTCTTCAAAGCGAAGGTCTGCCAGATAAAAATCAACAAAAGCGCCTGTTTTGTTATTGCCTTCGTTCAGGGCATGGATGGTAAGTTTAAACCAGTCCGCATCGGATCCATCTTCCCCGCCAAACACCTTGGCAAAGCCGTCCCCGTTGGTCATGGATTGATATGCCCAAGTGGTATTGGATGCGTAAAACCCACTGATTTCACGGGCTTTACTGCCGGAGGCATCAGCGTTGTTATGGGTTTGGGCACGCTGGCCACTCATGCCAAAAGTATAGGACACGGCATAGTTCACAGACCCGTTAACGCCACCGCCCGTGATGGCGCTGAATTGATTTCCCGGACCGGCAGTGACCTTATCCGTGGTATTGGAATAGGCAAATCCGTCCCAATAGGTCCAGCCGGGATTGGCACAATCATAGTTTACAAAAGAATTATCACCACTGGTGAACCTGGATTTAGTACCGTAACCTGTGCCGTCATCGTTACCATGCCAGGACGATTCGGCCCCAAGGGTAAGATCATCGAATGTCGCAACTGCTGCCTGGGTCATTGGAACGAATAAAAGCAATGCAGCCAGAACCAGCCATATTATTTTGTTCATTTTTTATTTTCCTGATATTTTTTCCAAAAGCGAGCAAAACCGGACCCGTTGGGTCCGGCATATTGAAACGTCAGCCTGTTCTTTTCCTATCCCCTGGTCCTGGGACGGATGCCGACAAGACCGACAAGGCCTGAACCCAGCAGCCACACGGCAGCCGGCACCGGAACAGGTGAGCCCATATGTCCTGCCGCAATCGCCTTTCCCGCCTCAGACTCCCAGGCCATGTCATAGATGGTAATATACTGATTGTCAGGATTGACACGGGCCTGGATCCAGCCGTAATGGGTCTGATCATCAGCACCCTTAAAACTGAAACCCAGATAGCCGGTCTCACCTTCTGTCATGTTGTCCCACTGCCCCCATTTATAGTATTCCCAATCCTGATCATCATAATACCTGCTGAGCATTGTCGTATCCCCTTTAAACGTCAGGGAGGCATCGATGGCATCTCCAGCCGCCATTTTTTTACTCAACACCCCCGAAGCGGCAAAACCGTTCCCAGCCGCTGCACCGAAGGGCTTGGAAGCGCTTGCAGTGGTGGAATCATCCCAATCTTCATACCCCCATACGATGCCGACATCAAAAGCAGAATTGTTATCCAGATCCCAATACACTGAACTATGGGTAGTCACATCATCAATGTCCTGATAGATGACGCTTGCAACACCTGCAGCAGGTACCGCCAGTAAAGCCAAAGCCAAAATTAACAGGGAGAACGGATTTATTTTTTTCATGATCTCTATACCTTTTACTCTAAAAGCCGCCGGTTTTTTCCCGGCGGCCTGTTTGATCTGTAACAATTAAAGGGCAACCCCAGAGCATTGCCTTTTCATCAGCTATTTTTCCTTCTCAGGCCGACAAGACCAACAAGGCCCGACCCCAGCAACCATACGGCAGCCGGCACCGGAACAGGTGAGCCTTGATTGATAACGCCCAGGGCATCAAGGTCAAACCCGGAAGACCCAAAAGGTGTTTTCCAGGGTTCATTCACCTTGTTTCCAAGGGAATCGTAGGTGGCATAGTCGTCGTTAATGCTTCCCACAACATCGATGATACGAACCCAGCCGATGTTATCGATATCAAGCCCGCCGATTCCGGAGAGCTCGTCAAGATCAAACCCTGTTCCAAATCCCTGCCGGTACTTGCCGGCAAGATTGTAGAGGTTTGTGGTATCAACAGATCCGAATCCGCCGACCTGTGTATCGGTCTGGGTTTCAGAAACGGCATCAAACCTGAAAAAGTTATCACCGTCGGAACTGACCTCTACGAACCCCAGTTCAAGAAACGTATCGCTGAAACCGTTTTCAAACACGGCAAAGTCATCTCCGTCGCCGTTGCCAATGGGGGCATCAAAGGTAAGGGTTGCAACACCGCCGTCGCCCAAGCTCACGACGTCATAGGAAGAGCCCACAGCTTTTCCCAGGGCTTTATCCGGTGTACCATAGCTAGCCAGGGCTCCTTCCGGCTTAGAAATATCTGCCGGTCCCCTGACAAGGTCAATACCTGTTGCCCAGGCCACAAAGGAAGCATCATCCATGTGAATGGCAGTGGAACCGGGCTGGCCCGCAGCAGGAGCATAGCTGCCTGCAAAGGCTAGGCCGGTTAATAGAAAGGTACCAATGAGCGATAAAACAACTGCTTTGATTTTCATAGCTTTAATCCCTTTACTTGTTGAAGACATCTTCCAGTTAACCCCTTCTTCCCATGCCGATCAAACCGGCAAGGCCTGACCCCAACAGCCATACGGCTGCAGGAACGGGAACGGGAGCCGGGGAAGGGGAATAGGGAGCCGTGGGAGCAGCATCCCCCCAGGTAGTCATGTCTGAGTCAAAGCCCCAGCCGTCGACATCGCCATCGGAAAGGTTCCGGCCAGTCATCCCAACGCCTGAAAACCCCCAATCCGTCGCGTCTTTCTTCAATTTGTCTTCAGTGCTTGCCCAATAGCTCCAGAACCCTTGGTACCAACCCTCCTTGTATTTATCACCGGCATCCGTTGCCCCAGCACCATCGGCTGTGGTGTATACGGCACGGGTAAAACCGTCGGTAAATTCGGAATTATCACTGATGCCAAAGCCGTCATTGTCCATATCGTACCCAAGACCGAACAGGGCGATTCCATAGGTGGTCTCACCGGAGACTTTGGCATAAAGACTGGAGTCGTTTTTGACGATGGCCGTCAACATATCCTCGCCAGAGGCCTCTCCGTCCCACCGGAATCCCCAGACCATGGCCTCAGGGGAAATACCATCATGCCAATCAACTAAGAAAGCCGCCTGTTTACTTCCAGATCCGACCCAGTGGTCGATGTCGTCAAAGGAAAAGTTCTCCATGGCGGCCTGGGCAGAAACCGCGGCAAAAAATACAGCAAAAACAAAAACACCAATCGATTGCATCCAATGTGAACGCTTCATTACTACCTCTCATCTCAATATTACAAATTAAAAGAACAACAAATACAGACCTTCAACTCCTTGATTTTAGCCGTCACCCACCTTTCGCAAAAAAAAAGCCGGGTTACCTTAATGGCAACCCGGCTTTCTTAATCGCTTAAGACCCGTGGCTTTCCGACCCCGCCTCACAACGGGTGTGGCTTTTGGAGCAATACGGTTATACCCTATTCTCAAAAGCTTTCGCTCCGATTTTATTGCTTATTTCAAGCATTCCGTTGCTATTTTATGTCATTATTTTGCGTTCTCAAAAAAACCACAAACAAATCCAACCCAAATCTATTCAACGGTCATGAATTACTTGAACGGCGCGACCTGACCCCACCGCATTTTTAAAATCTATAAATCCTGTCCGTTCACCTTGAAATCACCGTTAAAATCAACATCGGCATTCCAGTTGGAACTGGCGGGGCCCCATGCCAATCAGTGGTGGAACGCTCCTCCATGACCAGGCCCGAATCCAGGCCATCCCCGCCGTTATTCGTGAACGCCTCGCCATCGGAGAGCCCCAGGGAGTGGTCACCGCCAGGAATAAAAACAGGACTGCTGGTACCATGGTTAAATACTTTTTCATTGGTTCTCCTCTTCGTTATTGTTATGGGACTGGGTTTAAGCACCTGCCCCGGGAAAAGCAAACAATGCAGTACTTATATGGAACTGTTTCATCTGTGAACGTGGAAAAAGGATTTTTTTATTAGCAGAGAGAAGGCGAGTTAAAACAAAAAAGGAGAGATGCTAAGAAGAGATGGACAAGTCATTGAACAGCCATGATCCCCCCTGCAATTGGTTAAAAAACCGGCGGACCAAAAAAAGTCTGCACCAAAGCGGCTTTATTACCGCGCCAGACAACAATTTTGACGGGTTGATCCGTCATCAGGGTTTCCTGGTAGAGCCTGGCTGCTGATTCTGTAATCACCTGGGCCCCTTCCCGGAAAGTAAAGTCAGGTTGCAGCTGCATCCATACCTCTCCTTCATTTTGTACACGAACACTGCTGACCTGTGGGATGGTGTCGATGACCTGCTGAACAAAAGACTCTTTTGCCTCATCCCCGTAGGATAAGGTTTCCTGGCCCGCCCCGGCCTCTGGCAAAGGATCATTCCCTGCCACCCCTTTAATTTCAAGAAACCGATTAAATTCTTTTTCAAGTGCCTCGGCAGTTTCAATGGGCTGCTGAAGAGTTGGATCATCGTCGGCCGATTCATCACAATAAGGAAGCGTATTGGCCGGATCGGACTCCCGATGGATCGAAACCCGGGAATCAGGGATAAACGGGTTGAAAAAGAAAAACCACCCAATATTGCCTAAAAGGAAAATGCCAGCCGCACAAGCCGGAAGAGCTATAAAAAACAGAATCTTTTTCCCCTTGATAAATTGCAAAGCATTCTCTCCCTTTTTCTCTCATAAATCACACTTATTTTTTCATAGAAGACACCGGACCAATCTCCACCTTAAATTTCTTTTCCAACCCCTTTTTTAAAGCAGCGGCGTGGTTCATATTTTTTTCCCGTGTCAAGGTTGCGACAATCTCTTCCTGCACCTTCTCCACGGGCTTTATCCGGGTTGTTTTTTTCTCCTCAACCATCAGCAGATGATACCCCACGGACGTCCGAATCGGTCCCCGAACCTCTCCTGGATCCATGGCAAAGGCGGCATCCGAAAGAGCCTTAATCTTTCCATTACGCGCAAAGAAGCCAAGGTCTCCTCCTTTTTTTGCCGTGCCAGGATCCTCGGAATATTTTTTTACCATCAGCGCAAAATCCGCTCCCTGGATGATCTCTTTTTTTACGGATAACGCCCTTGCTTCAATGGTTGCTATCTCCTGGGAAGTGGCCGTCGGATGCGCCCGGAAAAGGATATGACGGGCCCGGACCATTTCAGGCTGTGAGAATCTTGTAGAATGGCTATTGTAATAGTTTACGATATCATCCTGGGAGATTTTGGACGGGCCCGCCATAAAACTTCGGACATAGGCCCGGGCAAGGATACTTTCCCGGGCATTTCGGATCTGAAGCTGGATTGCAGGATCTTTATCAAGCCCAAGGGCCCGGGCTTCCTTGGCAAACAGCACCTTCTCCACGATAAGATCAAGGGCCTGACTTGTTCCCATGCCTTTCCCCCTGGGTGTGGACCATAAACTCCCTTTCACCATCCCAAGTTCCAATCGGGTTATCTCCCGATCCCCGACCCGTGCCACCACCTGGGATGCGGTTTCACCGGCATCCCCTGAATAAGCAAATCCTGCCCCGAAAAAAGAAAACACCATGATGATAAAGCCTGCAATCATCCCCATTGATTTCATTTAATCCCTCCTGTTCCAGCATTTGCATAAGCAACATGACGAATGATAAAGACCTAAGTCCAGGGAAAACCTGATCAAACAAGTAAAAAGGCCGTGGGGAACAGTTTACCCACGGCCTTTTTCTATCTGTTATGTTGGCAAGAGAAGGTCAAACGGTTGCATCGTCACTAACCATTTTTTCTTCTCAGGCCGACAAGCCCAAGCAGACCGAAACCCAGCAACCAGATGGCCGCAGGAACCGGGGTCGCAAAAGGAATATCCAGCTGATCGTCAGCATATGAAGGCAATACACCATAATACATGACTGCGTTTATTCCCTCGAACTGTCCGTCAGCAATCATCTCAGCGTTGGTTCCGCCTTTATTAAAATCCCACTCAGAGTCCCCCCAGGTACCCCAACGTGCATTAGGATTACTTGTGCTGGCAAGGTTCCAGCTGCCCTCTTCTACGTGCATATGCACTTCGTCGGTTCCGTCATAATAAGCAAGATTCATAAGAAAACCGCCACCATAACCGGTTGTCATTGCAAAAATGCCGGCATCATGAAAGTCCTGGAGCATATTCTGTTCTGTTTTTACACCATCCCAACGATAACCAAATGCATGGGATTCATGGAGGGTCGCATCTCCATAATCCAGGCGGTTCCAGTCTATGACCAGAATGGTTTCGTTGGTCCCCGAGCCGGTCCACGCATCAACGTCAACCATTGTGCCCTTGAAATCGTAGGGTGCCGCCTGGGCGACGGAGCTTATCATTACCAGACAAAAAACCATTAACAATTTTCGCATGCCATTCTCCTTTTACTGACAAAAATAGGGGAACCTGCCAATGCAGATTCCCATTCAGACAACCTATGCACCATTTGAACGTCTGCGGAGACCAATGATACCGGCAAGACCGCTGCCAAGCAGCCAAATGGCTGCGGGCACCGGAACCGGGGCAGCAGCAGAGACATCGGCAAATGCATCAACTTCCCCACCGGCGCCTTCCACCTTGACGTATTGAATCCATTCAAAACCGGACTCGGCAAGATCAAACCCGGTACCGCCGGCAGAACCGTTGTATAGCGCCATGGCCTGGGCAGAAGTGAGCCCCTTGAAATCATCAGCGGTCACGCTGGGATCAACCGGCTTGGTAAAATCATTTTGCTTATCTGTCCACCCGTTACCGGTTGTCTTAAAAAGTTCGGAATTCCACACCCAGGGATTGGTGGGATAAAGACCGTCGCCGGTTGGGCCGTTTTCATATTTATACCAGTCGGTACCATTCTGGCTGACCGATACAGTGACACCCTCGCTGAAAATACCACCGTTCAATGTATATTCATCGTGGTTAGTGTTATCCGCTACAAAACCACTTCCCGGGAAGAATGCGTTTCCAAAGACAAGAAGATCCTGGCCATAGGGATTGGCGGCATCATCCATGATCTTGTGATCGAACTTGACAACAGCCCAATCGCCGGAATTCATGGTGGTGATGTGATTATCCCCCCAGGAGGGTTCAACGATACTGATATGATCCTTTGCTGTTGCGGGCCATCCTGCGCAGTACTCGGCGGGTTTTCCTAACGAATAAGGATAGATCGTGTGAGGAACGAACCACGATCTTATCCGGTTGTTGGACAAGCCCGGTGTTTTAA
>JAEINR010000120.1 GCA_016342325.1 Desulfobacterium sp. | reverse complement strand
GCGATGATTGTGGATAAATATCCATGTGCAGCTTAAACTAATTGTTTTTTTGTCTTGACTCAGGGGTCCACTTTATTCGTCACCCACCCCAACGATCTTGCCCCGGGCAATCAACTGCTCATTCACCTTGATGGCCACGGGCACACCGTTGTCGAGTTTATGGGGCAGTTGAATCACCTGGCCCTGGTTCAATTGGCCGATCTCTTCAATGGTCATGGTGGTTTTGCCCACTTCAAAAACAAGGTTCAGCTCAAGATTGCCGGTCCGCTTCAGTCCATCCGTGTCTTCCGTTTCAAGCATTGCGTTTTCTTCCGTCATATTTTCTTTTCCCAACTTATCCTTCCGGCCGGTTATCGGCCCATTGTCCACGGGTGTTTCCATGGCGGAACAGGGGGGTGTTTCCACTGTTACGGCCCGGGTCTGTTCATCATAGTTACCAAAATAGAGATCCGGGCTGATGCGCAGGGCCACCCGGTTCTCTTTGGGATACCAGCTGTCCGGGATCAACACATCCCCGACCTCCATGGCGTCCAGTTCCCCTGCCGTTAACACGGTGGTTCCGGCTTCAAAAAAGACTGTTTTTCCCAGTCCTGAAAGGGGGGCCTGTTGCCAGGGTATGGGGGGGAAACCCGATAACAGTCCTTCAAGTATATCCACACAGGCATCCGTGAACGGAATTAGAAAAAAACCGTGTCCCCGCTTGATGGTGTCGCCGGGTGCGCCAAACGAGATCTCAAACCGGGCGCTGAAGCAATCAAAGGCCGGCGGGTTGACCGGGGCTGCAATCTTCACCGGATAGCCCAATGAGGCTTCTGTCCGGGCCAGGCTTTTGGATAGAAACGCTTCAAGTACGGCCCATAAAACATTTTCGGGCAATGATTCAGGGGGGGTCTCGGTGAAAAAATCAGACGTGTCCGCCGCTTCCATCAGTTCATACAGGAAACGGGTTTTTTGAAAGGAGACCTGCCATAGCGTATCAGCCGCCTCAAATGCAAGGTGGGCCTCATGGCCTCCATTGAGACCCTGGTAGGGAAAGGATGTGCCCGCAAACCCCAGTGTGACCGACACCTGTTCCTTGCCAATGTCCATATTGAACCGAACGGTTCTGGAGCTGATGAGATTAAACATCCTGCATTCCAGGTGACTGTATTTCACAGGGGCGTAGGGTGCTATATTGCTATTCATTGTTGCCAACCTGGGCTTCCCCTTTCTGGTTTAAGTGGATAATCGAAATTTTTATCAGCCCCTTATAGTTCTTTTCAAGCTGTTTCTCAAGGCTGTATCTCGCAGCAACAAGGGTTTGAACGGATTGTTCATGGGAACTGATCAATTTGACCTGGAGGCAATCGGGTTCCCGGACAAGGTGCACATGGGCATCCTTTAAAATTGTGTTCTTTATCTTGATGCGGACTTCATTTCCCGCGCCTTGATCCAGGTGTGCCTTGTCTGAAACGAGTATGTGTTCTGCAACCTCCTGGGCAAGATCCTCCGGATCGTCTTCCCCATCCTCCGGTTGTTGGCCCGGGTGGTTTTCTTCCTCCTGATCCGCCTGGTGCCGTCTGAGTCTCTGCTCCAGGTCATCTGTGCCTGTCTTGTGCTTTGGATCCGTGCATACCTGTTTTGTCTGGCTTGAAAAAAGGGAGGAGAGCGCGTTGCCTGCCCCCTCCGGCTTGTTCAGATGCGCTTGCATGGCATGGACATCCCCATCATTGGGCCTAGGTCGATGATGGGGGGCGCTTTCTTGCTTTGTTTCCGTTTCAGGTGGTTTTGGCGGGTCAATCATCTTACAACACCTCGTTTATGGATGACATTCTTAACCTGGACAAGCCAGACCCTAAACGTTTTCTGATCGTCTTGGCAAAATAACACGGTAATCAGAGTGAAGAAGCTAAACATTCAGGCTCTCTCCAAAAATATCGTTCTTCAGGGGGGTGAAATCTTCCATCTCCAGCTCTTCCGCCCGTTCCGCATCCAGTTTTTCCAGTGCAAACCATCGTTCCTGGTGTACCTCGATCTTCATGGTTCCCTTTTGGGCTGCCAGCAGCGCCGATTTTGCTTTCTTTACATCGGTTTCACAGACCTGTACCTGGTTCCTTGCCTTTAGAATCTCTTCCAGGTACCGGCTTTCCCTTCCCCGGATGGTCAACAGCCCTGCCTTGAAATCCGCTACTTCTTCAAGGGTCATCTGCGTTTCCATGATCCCCTGGTACCGGATCTCCTCTTCCCTTGCCAGCCAGTCCATAAATTCTTCATGGGTGTTTACGGCCTTTTTTACCCCTCTCCTGGCTGCGGAGAGCTTCCGTTCACACCCCTGCAAGGCATGCATGGCCTTGTCCTGGCGGAACTCTCTCAGGTGTAAAAGAGCAGCAAGGGGATATTGCTTCTTCACGACACCACATCCTTAAGGTCGGTCAGGGTTTTGTCAAAGGGTGAGTGTTCCCCAAGGCCCTGGCGCAGAAATGTGTTGACCTGGTCTATCCGTGCAAGGGCATCATCCGCCTCTTTGTCCGCTCCTTTTTCATACTCACCGATCTGTACCAGGATCTCAAGCTCGCTGTACTTGGCCAGGACCTTTCTGAGTTTCTGGGCCGTTGCCTTGTGCGCCTCCCCCACAATATTGTTCATCACCCGGCTCACCGATGCCTGGACATCAATGGCAGGATAATGGTTGGCCGCGGCAAGCTTTCTTGAGAGAACAATATGGCCGTCCAGGATGGACCGTGTCTCATCGGCAATGGGCTCAGTCATATCATCCCCCTCCACCAGGACCGTGTATAGGGCGGTTATCGAGCCGTCCTTGGAGTTGCCGGCCCGCTCCATGAGCTTGGGCAGGCTGGAAAACACAGACGGGGGATATCCCCGTCGGGTGGGGGGCTCCCCAGCGGCCAGGCCGATCTCTCTCAAGGCCCTTGCAAACCGGGTGACCGAGTCCATCATGAGCAGCACCTGCTTGCCCTGGTCCCTGAAATACTCTGCGATGGCCGTGGCCACATAGGCGGCCTTGAGCCGCTCCATGGCGGATCGATCCGATGTGGAGCAGACAATGACCGCTTTTTTCATTCCTTCCTTGCCCAGGTCATTTTCCAGAAATTCTTTTACCTCACGTCCCCTTTCACCGATCAGGGCCAGCACGCAGATGTCGGCCTCAGATCCGTTGATAAGGCATGACAGAAGGGTACTTTTACCACCACCGGCAGCGGCAAATATCCCCATTCTCTGGCCTTCGCCACAGGTTAGAATCCCGTCGATCACCCGCAGGCCAAGGGAGATGGGTTTGTCGATGATCCGTCGTTCCATGGGGTTGGGCGCATCCGCATACACCGGGTAATAATCCTTTGGGCGCAGGGGCGGGCCGCCGTCGATGGGTTCCCCCAGCCCGTTCAAGACCCTGCCCAGGAGATCATCCCCCACGGGCACAGAATGGATATCCCCCGTGGGAATTACCTCCGTGGCATGGGAAATTCCCTGGAGATCTCCCAGGGGGGTTAACAGGGCCACCCGTTTGGCAAATCCAACCACTTCGGCCTTGAGTTCCCACTCTTCCCAGGGATTTCTCAACAGGCAGAGTTCCCCTACCTTTACCCCGGGAACCACCGCATGGATGATGGTGCCCACAACCTTTTCAACCCGGCCGCGGATCTCGATGGGCTTGATATCCTTGATTGCGTCTTCAATGATGTTGACCATATATTCAAAGGCCATGGGTACCCTATATCCTTTTTGCGATGGCCCGTTTAATGGCCTCAATCTGGGTGTCAAGGCTTGCGTCCACCACGCCCAGTTCACTTTCAACCAGGCAGGCGCCCCGGGTCAGTCGGCTGTCGGCGGTGATATCAAGTACGTTGATGCCGGGGTAGACTTGAAGCAGCTGGGAGGTCGCATCCTGGATCGCTTTGAGGTCATCGGCGCAGACCCTGACCACCACCCGCTTTTCGTTTCTGGCAATGGCCAGCCCGGATTTTACGATCCTGAGGATCAACTCTTTGTCATCCATTTCTCCCACCACCTTTTCAAGGCATTGGGTCACAAGGCCTGCAATGGCTTTCTCCATGGACCCAAAGTAGTCGATGGTCTTCATGGTCGTATCCATTATTTTTTCAGCATACTCAAGCCGCCCTTCTTCAAGCCCGTCCTCATAGCCCTGTTTCTTTTTGGCTTCATAGATTTCATAGGCCTGGGCAACGGTTTCAGACGCCTTTTGATGGGCCTGCTCCAGAATATCATTGGCCTTGATCAATTGGCCGTATTCATTCTCCTTGAGAAGGCGCTTGCCAGCAGGTGGGGTTACACGCTGCTTTTTCAGGAAAAGCATGGGGTCCATTGGGGCGCCACCTCCTTGAGTAAAATTTTTTTCATGGTGAACCATATGGCCCTGAGATGGGCCGGGGGGGGCAGAGCCAACCGGGGCATGTGAAGAAACAGGTCCGGCAGGTGACGCTCAATCCTGCGGGCTTCAATGGTCTGCAAGGGGCCGGGCCAGGCAGCCGCACAGATGCCATGGGCACGCATGCCGTACTTGAGAATCAGGGCACGTATCTTTTCCGGCGGCACCGTCGGTTCTTCAACCTGGATGATTCCACTGATATCACCGATATTGAACCGTCCCTTTCCCCTGGCAAAATCAAGATGTTTTCTGCCAATGTCCTGGTTCAGGATTTCAATATCTTTTTTAAGAATAAATTTGTTGATCAGGGGCGCACAAAAGGCAGCCCCCCAGCTGAGTATGCACTCATTTAACGTGGGGGCATCCAGCAGGGCCATGCGCCTGGATTCCTCTTCAAAGTCCCAGAACCCTTGGTCGTCCCTGGCATAGAGCCGACCCTTTGCCCTGTTTGATTGAGCCAGGAGGCCATGGGCCCCATGATTGTTCAAGCCAGGGCCATGGGTGTTTGATTCCCAATTGGCGGATGCGTTAAAACCCATGATGGCCGCAAACAATTGCGGCCTGTCCATTGCAAGATTACGGTAAAAAAGACGGTTTTCCCCGGCAGCGGCCCGGGCTGTTTCCGCCCCGGCATCATCAGTCATCATCCACCTCGTCCCCTTCCTTGGGCTTGGCTTTTTGCTCCTTGTATTTCTGGAACAGGAGCACCCCACCCACGCCAACCCCCAGGCCTGTGCAAAGGATGGTAAAAAGGGTTATCATAAATGTCCTCAAGGCATAGGGCGCAAGATCCACCCCGAACAACTGTCTGTATTCCGGGGGCGGTGGCATGATAATGGTGTCGGATGCGGGAAACAAAAATACATAGGTGTTGTCATATTTTAGATTCGGCACGGCATTTGAGGCAAGATTCCGGATGTGGGGGACATATTGCTCCACAGAAGAGCCCGGCAGGTATCGGATGAAGATCGAGGCGGTGGCCGGTGTGACCACTTCGGTGACCGGATCCTGTTTCTGCATCACCACATGGGCCCTTGTCCCGAGAACGCCGTCCAGCTGGGCGCAGGTGCCGGCCAGCTCCTGGGAGATGGCAAACCCGAGCCGTGCCTCTTCTTCAAGGGGAGAACTCATCATTCCTTCCTTGGGAAAGGTTGAGCCAAGGGAGGCAAAATTTTCAGGCGGAAGATTCTGGCGTCTTAAAATCTCAAGGGAACTGACCATCTGGGACTCGTCAACCGTGAGGGTGAAAAATCCTTTGCCCTGGTCGATTTTTGCCGCATAGATGCCCCGTTTCAGAAGGGCGGACAGCATATCGTTGGCATCCCGTTCAGAAAGATCTTTGAACAGGTCCTGCTGGCAACCGGTCAGCATCAGAGAAACCGCCACAACAAGTAACAGCTTTAACAGATATTTTAAGGATACACGTTTTACGTTTTTATCGGCTTGCAATAGTCTACTCCCAAATACATTAGAACAGGTTCGCACCATCCCATGGACGGTTTTTCTGTGCAACCTTCGCTTATTAGCACTTCTTTTTGAGTTCTATCTTGTCCAAGTCAGGTGTTTTTCAATAGGGTTTTAAGCCCTTCATCCATGCTCTTGTTCACGGAACTGTTTCGTGTTGTCTCTATCTGGGCCATACCGGCAAGGACTTGCACCCGGTAGAGGTCAACGTGGGAGATGACATCCTTTTCAAAAATGTTGGTTACCGTGTTCAGCCATTGTTCAGTACCCTTGTGTTCGGTTTGATCGACCCGTGCAGACCCAAGTGTTTCTCCCAGGGTCGTTGGGGCAGGGACCTCCACACGGCTTGATTCTGTAAGGGCCTCCGGTGGTTGTAGGGCCGTCACTGCGTTACCGGTGTTGCCCATTTCCAGGCCCTGGGCCATCAGCTTTGAAAACCGGGCTGCGGCAGAAGGGTCGGCGGCGGATTCGGGCAGTGGTACACCCGGTGAAGCGTCCATTTCGGAAGCCCCTGGCCGGGAGAGCGTCATCATTGATTTTAATAGCGTATCCATACCCATTTTCGAATCATCCTGATCTGTCTGTCATTCAGCAGTATGCGGCCATGAGTTGCTTTGCCAGTGCCGTTGCTTGGGGATCCAGGTCTCCTTCGATGACATGGTCCAGTTTGTTTTTTGCTTCAAAGGTATTCCCCAGAAGAAGATCAACCAATGCCGTATGGGTTTTAACCATGGGATTTTCGGGATATTTTTCTTCAGCCGCTGACAATATCTCCGTGGCCGCTTCAAATTGATCCACGGTGTAAAACCCCATTGCCCGGCAGATTTCAAGCTCAACACTCTCTTCAAGCAGTTGATCCAGCCCGTCTATTACCTGTCTTGCCTGGGCGGTATGGCCTTTCTGGAAACCCAGAAAAGCGATGTCGAGCAGGCGTTGTATCTGTTTTCGTTCAAGCATCCCGTTCCCCTTATAATGCCGGTCAAACGACGTGATACCAACCCACCATTATTAATTAGGTAGCGGTATCAATTGGTCTGATCAGAGCTATAACATAAAATAATGCTTTTAAGGGCATGGCAATCACTGCCATGCCCGGTATGAAAGCGCCGGGGGTGGATCATCCACCGGCCCGCTGGGCAAGGGTTTTGGCGGTATCGGTCAAGCCCTTGGTCACGGAAGAGGTGGCCTCGACCATTGCATTGAACCGTCCCATCTTAAACTGGAGATCCAGCATCTTCATGGGATCTATATCGTCGCTGTCCAATGCCGTTGCAATCTGGGTCTGGAGCTTTGTTGCCGCACTTGTTACGTTGGTTTTTAATTCAACAAAAGCGCCTTTAATTGTCGGTGTTGCCATGGTAAACCTCCTTCTCTAAAATTTATAGTTTATGATTGATGAACCCATTCATATCAATGGTATTTGGATTCCCAAATCTTGTCCACGATCATCCTGGATGAATCAATTGCCTGCTTGATGATCTCTATTTTGTTTGCCTGTTCCTGGGACACCCCCCTGTCCATTTTCAGTTTGAGCGTCCCTTCCATTTGCAAAAGCTCTTCTAAAAGCGTTGATCTTCCAGCGGCATGGGCATCATCCGCCAGAAGATCCGCAGCAAATTCTGTTAAATTATTATCCACTAGTTTTGCCTCATCTTAAAGGTTGTCTTTTTGCCGTTCTTTTCCAGCACAAGTTCATCGGTGGTGATGGTCTTTATCACATGACCGCCGGGCAATTTACCACCGTTAAAAAATTTTTGACCGTCCTTCATGCTGATAAAAGGGATGGGGTCAAGGGTGATGCTCACAATGGAAAGTCCGCCAAGGGGGTCTTCCTTTTTTACCTGCCCAATCTTATCCGCAAGCACCGTGCCAGACCCAAAAACATTCTTGTCTGATGGTGCCGAACCCGTTCCTGGCGAAGGGTTTGAGCCGGATGCCATGTTTGAGAGGCCCGGACCTGAAAAACGGTCATTGGGCTGGGTGCCATCTTTGTTGCCAGGCTCATTTTTACGGGTGAGAACGGTGTTGGCATCCTGATCCAGAATCAGATTGCCGTCATTGTCAAAAACCGCTCTATTATCGGCACCGGTGATGACCCGGGGCGCCATTGGCTCGCCGTTCTTGTCCCTTACGATCCTGCCATCCCTGTCCAGAAGGGCAGGAACAAGCAGGGGATTGCCTGCTGTATCACGAACGATCCCATTGTCGGCATTTCTGGCAATGGTCAGAGGGACAACCGTCTGGTCGGCATCCCTCAAGGGTTTGTTCTTTTCATCCAGGGCAACACCCAGTACCACCGGGTTTCCTTCGGCATCGGTGACGACCTTGCCGTCCTTGTCAAAGGCGACCCGTCCCATGATGGGATTGCCCTTTTTATCATGGATGATCTTTCCTTCTCCATCCAGTACCGGGCCGGTTATCACAGGTATCTTCCCCTGGGCGCTGTTCCCGGGGTTGCCCCCTGATGCGGGTCTTGCCGCAATGATATTACCGGCCGTGTCCCTGACCAGGACGTTGCCCTGTTCATCCCGTTTGATGGTGCCATCTTCATTCCTCAACACCTCTCCTGCCACCATCCGTCCCTGGTCGTCCACAAGGACATTACCCTGGGGATCCCTGGCGGCGGATCTTTCGGCAATTGTATTGGCCGGGTCCTCTGATATGGGTCTTGCCGCAATGATATTACCGGCCGTGTCCCTGACCAGGAAGTTGCCCTGTTCATCCCGTTTGATGGTGCCGTCTTCATTCCTCAACACCTCTCCTGCCACCACCCGTCCCTGGTCGTCCACCAGGAGATTGCCTTTGGGATCCCTTGCCGCGGACCTTGCAGCAATTGTCTTGCCGTCCGTGTCCCTGACCAGGATATTGCCCTGTTCATCCCGTTGGATGGTGCCGTCTTCATTTCTCAACACCTCTCCTGCCACCACCCGTCCCTGGTTGTCCACAAGGACATTGCCCTGGTGGTCCATTGCGGCGGGTTTTGTCGCAACGATATTGCCGGCTGCGTCCTTGACCAGGATATTACCCTGTTCATCCCGCTTGATGGTGCCGTCTTCATTCCTGAGTATCTCTCCCGTCACCACCCGTCCCTGGTCGTCCACAAGGAAGTTGCCCTGGGAATCCCTGGCCGGATACCGGGTCGGATCGGGCTTGTTTTCCTTGAAAACCGGGTTGCCCTGGGCATCTGTCACGGTTTCTGCAAAAACAGGCTGTCCCTTTTTGTTCTTTACAACCTTGCCATGCTTGTCCTTTATCACCGGCAATATGAGGGGGTCTCCCGAGGGCGTCAGCTTGATGCGGCCCTTGTCATCGAGGCCCACGGCACCCAGGATGTTTCCCTCCTCGTCCCGGATCACCGCCAGTGTGTTGCCCTTTGAATCGGTTGTCTTTTCAGCCCCTTTAATCTTTTTTTGAAGTTGCGTCTTTGAATAGGGGCTGGCAGACGATGACACCGGCATGGCAGGGGAGGCGAATTGCTTCTGCCCGGCCCTGTGGCCAGGGGTTGAGGCGATAAAGGCGGGTACCCCTTTTGAAGATTGGGAGTCAAGGAAGAGCTTGGCAAGGGCTGGATCCGGTGAGAATCTGGAGGCACTGTTTGAGTTGAGGCTGGCATTCCATTCATCGGAAAATCCCGGGGCCGTCAATGTATCCCAGAAAGCAATGGGGGAACCCAGGGCTTCACAAACTTCCCCTTTGACCGTCTCCAGGGTCTGGCGCTGATCAAAATCAAGTTCTCCTTCGACCTGTACCAGGCCCGGATGAAACCGGATGATCACCCGGTTTTCAAGTTTATGCCGGATCAGCCTGTCCTTGAGCACGGGCCATACCTGGAAGGCATAGACCATGGCGGAATCAATTGTTTTTACTTCGGAGATATCGTTGCGGATCCAGATTTTCGAAGCCCCTTCGATGAGCTTGTCCCGCATATACCCTTTGATGAGGATATCTTTTTCTTTGAGCGCTACTTCCGGGAAGAGGCCCCGCACGGATAATGCCACTTTTACGGCAAAGGCACGTTCCTCATTGACCCTGATATCGATGAACACCGGGTAGTCCACCTTACCGGCCATCTGCCACAGCCGGCTTCTGTCTGCCTGGGTGTCCACGGTGCCAAAGACCGTGACCCCTATGTTGGTCTGGGTCACTGCCAGGTACTCAAAACCATTATCCTCAAGGACATGGGTCATATTCCGCGCAAGGTGTGTGTCCTTTGTGCCAAGGCAGGGGCCAAAGACCAGGAGAAAGATGGCCAGGGCACCCACCCCTTTGAGGATTTTGCGTGCAATACCGGGCAGGACAATGGTGGGTTTCTTTTTTTCTTCTTGGACAGATGCGTTTTCCTGGCCATCCCCCTGTTGGGATTCGGCCGATGCCTCCTGGGTAAATGTTCTGCCGGAAAAGAGATTGGAAGCCGTAATTTTGTCCCAACTGTCGTCTTCAAATTTCCAGGCAATGCTGGTGGTGCCGATTAGCAGAACCGTTAACGGCCGCCAGTCGGCGTCTCCTTCCACAAGCCGCTCCCCGGGTGTCCGGCTCTGGCCGGCATCTTCCGGACGGTCGGTTTGGGGGCGTTCTGCCTGGTCCGTACCCGGATCAAGGGGGGCGTCGGTGGTATTTGCCTCGCCATTGTTCCCGGCATTTGTCCCGGGTTCGAGGAGAATCACCGGCGCATCCATGCTCTTTATGGAAATTGATTCCGGATGGTTGGGCGCATCCGGAATGGAGATGCGCAGATGGCGCTCAGCAACGGTTGTGTCTTGTATGATAATATCACAGCTGTTACCGCTGCCCAGGGTGATGGTACCTGGGGACAGAGAAACTTCCGCACCGAGATGGGGGCCCGAAAAAATTTTCAGCAGAATAGTGGCAGATCGTGTCATGTGTTGGCCTTGAACCATCCAGAGAATTCAACGTTCATTGTTAGTGGGTCACCAGTGTCCCCAGGGGGCGTTGTCCCATGGGGCTTATTGAACCGCATGGGGGAATGCCCTTTTTGCAGAACAGCCGCCCACGGGTTTCGGCTCCAGGGTGACAACCCCTCCGGACTCGGTACTGTAGGGTGATCTGTAAAACTCTTTTTCATCAATGCTTATGGCCTGGGCATGCATTTCCCGGGGGTTTATGATCTTGGGGCTGATGAGAATCATCCGCTCCATGCGCTGCACTTCCTTGGTGGCGGTCTTGAATATATTGCCGATGCCGGGCAGGTCCATTAAAAACGGTACTCCGGAGTCCGAGGTCTTCATGGTTTCGTAATAATACCCGCCGATGAGCAGGCTTTGGCCGTGGGAGACAAAACCCTGGGTCTCGATATTGGTTTTCTTGACCACTGCCGGGATATCACTTTCCACGGAACCGCTTTTGGGTTCCTGGCCATCTTCAATACTCACCGTCAGTTTTATCTGGGGCTCTTGGCCGTCATACCGGATAATATGGGGGGTAACGGTGAGCTTGGTACCGGAAGACACCTCCTTGAGTTCCACCACTTCTGTGCCAATGATACGGATATAAAAAGTGGTTGAGGTTTCAAGGGAGGCAGAGGTGTTGTCTATTGTGAGTATGGATGGCCGGCCCAGCACCCGGGCGTCTCCCATGCCCTCCAGGGCATTCACCTTGGCCAGAAAATAATCCGAACCATGGCTGTACACGGTGGAAAAATTAAACCCCTTGCCGATGATGGATGCAGCGTTGTCTGCCCCGCCCACAAGGTCAATGGGCTGGACCACGCCTTTTATGCCGCTGGCAGCGCCAGTGGCTCCATGGTTGCCGATGCCCATGGTGCCGCCGATTTCAACGCCCAGGGAGCGTGAAAAATTGGTGTCCACATCCACGATGGCCGCATGGATTTCTACAAGATCCAGGGGTTTGTCCAGTTTGGCAATGGTTTTTTCATAGTAGGGGAGTCGATAGGCAGCATCCCGGACGATCACGGAATTGCTCCTTGAGTCGGCTAGAATTCTGGGCTCGATGGTGCGTTTGATCATATCGGGGAATCGCCGGGCCTGGGTGTGCAGGGGGGCGGCCACCCGTCGGTCAAGCTCCATCTGTTCCTTGGCCTCCCGGCGCAGCTGATTAAGGGTTACATCGGTGCTGTCCCGGTCGGGGGCTTCCACCAGGGGAATGGTATTTCGTACGGCGGCCCCCTTGTTCGTTCCCACGGCCAGCTGGGTACTTTCAAGCTGGGCGTTAAGGACCATCTCCCTTAAAATGGAGGCAACACCCGGAATGACCTTTTTATCTTTTTCAGATCCGATTGCCGTATCATCCGCCCAGGCATGCTTGAGGAAAAAGACCTTTACTTCCTGTTCGTTGCGATAGGCATCTTCATAGGATTTAATGGCTGCAGCCACCCCTTCCGCGTAGCTTGCCGGCCCTGAAAAAATAATCACTTTTCTTTTGTCATTGGACCGGCAGGGCAACTGTGCCGACAAAAGACCGGCTTCAACCAGAATCTGTCGCATTTCAGAGGGTTTTGCCGCGGAAAGATACACCAGGCGCCTTTCAAGGTCCCTTTTTACATAGAAATGAAGGATATCATCCAGAATATACCATTCAATGCCAAAAGCGGTATAGATCCCTGCCAGAAAGTGTTCCGGCTCAAGATCGCTGAACAGGCCGCTGACCTCTCCCTTGACATTTTCCGTAAACGCGGCCCGCAGTCCCTGGCTCCTTGCAAAGGTCTCCAAAAGGTTGACAAGGGGTTCGGTTTCGGAATAATGGGAAAAATTGTCATTAAAAACCTGTGATATCCGGGGGGTATGTTTTCCCGTTATCCGGTTTGCAAAGGATTCTTTTTCCACTTTTTCCGTGGCCGTGGCGGCCATGGCAAAGGAGATAAAAATGAAGAAAAAGCAAAAAAAACCTAGCGGTTTACCCGTGTTTTTACTGTCCAAATTGAGACTCCGTTAAATGAACCAGGTGCATCTTTGTTAATCCAACCTCTTTCCTATGGACGCATGAAAAAATGTAAAACTCTGTCACAGGGACCTGTAAAATGCAAGGTCGTTTATGAAGCTTTCCATGACGTTAGTAAAATCAGAGGCCCTCAAGGCACCCAGGGTTACCACACGGTGGAGATGCAGGCGTTGGTTTGCCATGTCCATGCCCAGGGTGGCACTGTCCTTGAATACCCTGGGTAGTACGGCGGTGGCTGCTTTTTTCACCTTTTCATCCCGGTCAAACCGGGAGAGCGTTGCTATCTCGGCTTCCAGGACAAGGGTTCGCTCGTCCGGGCTTGAGGCATCGATGATGATGTCCGGTTCAAGGCGGAACCGGTATTTGTCATCGATATTCTTACTGGGCAGGGTCCAGCCCGCCTGGGAACATACGCTTTGGATCCAGTGCTCTATCATGGTTTAGGCCCTGCCTATGGCGGTCATGGTCTGGTAGTCGGCCTGGTTCATGGCCTGGAGAAGATTCATGCATGCCTGGATCAGCTCGCCCACCTTTTGCCTGAGCTTGTCTGCGGTTTCTTTTTGGATGCCTGCCACCTGGCTTTCCCCGTCTTTAATGGCAATCTCCGCATCGATCATGCCTGTGAGCAATCCGGCCACGGAATTCACGACCGCTGACCCCCCCTGTCCCAGGCCGGACCAGGCACTGCTCATCCCGCCATGGGCTTGGGCCAGACCAACATTGCCGACCTTTGCTGCGTTTAATCCCTTGCTAGCGCCTCCCATGGACATGGCCGAACCACCGATTTGGACGGCTGCACTTGCCAGTCCCACCACCATGCTGATCACGGCCTTGGTTCTGATGTCGTCTGCTTTTTCCATGGCAATCGTCATGATCTCATCCCGTTGCTGGAATCCTTCAAACATCTGATTGGCCGATTCTTCCCCGGCAATCTCGATCATCAGCAGCATGAGAACGGCCAGGGTCTCTTTGATGGTCCTTTCAGAGGCCTGGTCATCACCGGTGACAAATCCCAAGGGGGAGGCCAGAATATTACCGATATCATCGTTGGAAAGATTGGAAACCCCGGTAAACTCCTGCCAGGCCGCCCGGATGGTGTTGATGGTTTCAGCTTCACAACTGGGATTTAATTCCTTGATTGCTGCCTCAAAGACCTGATCCATGGTCCAATTGGGTTTTTCCGCTTTGATCCGGTCGATGGTCTGGCCCACCTCTTCAGGCGTTGCGCCGGGTACGGCTGCCAGGATTTCATCGTTCAAGGTTGCAAGGGCCCGATCGTCCTGCTGGGTTCCTGTCATTTCCCCATAGAGCTGGAGGCTGTCAAAATTGGTTCCGCCAATATCGTTTATTGTCATTCTATCATCTCCTTTATCTGAAATCGCTTAGGCCTTGCTCAGGTTCATGCTGACAATTAGCTCCAGGTCCTGGAGTAGTGTGTCCATGGAGTCTGCCACATTTCCCCGCATGGCCTCGAATATTTTACTGAGTATGGCTGCCGTCAGCTCCTGATCCATATTTCTTGTTTCCGCAAGTTTTTCAAGCAATGCTTTCAGCTCAAGCAGCGTTGCCTGCAGCTGTGCAAGTTCATAATTATTGATGGCCGATCCCACCTGGATCAATCCGGTGGCGATGCCCAGGGCGGCACTGACCAATCGCAATATATTGGTGGCGCCGTTTAAGGTGTTTGCCAGGGAGGATGTGGTGGCTGCTGTTTTTGCAGCGGTGGCGGCCAGGTTTGCAGCGGTGGACGCGACCCGTGATCCGGTGGCTGCGCCTTTTGTTGCGGCCGTTGCTACGTTGGCAACGGTGGCGGCGGTTTTTGTGCCGGTGGCGGCCAGGTTTGCACCGCTGGATCCTGCATTTGCAGCGGTGGCCCCTGCCGAAGCGACAGCGCTGGGGGCTGCCACGGCAGCGGCCCCAAGGGTACAGGCGATGGCAACGATGGTAAGGGTTAACTGGACGGCAAAGGCGGTCCACATGGCGAATTTCTCTTCATCGACATCGCCCCCCAGGGCATTGATCAGTTTGGCAAGTCCCTTTCCAAGGCCCTGGCCCAGACTCCATTCCACACCACATTCTTCAAGGGTGGCAGAGACCGTGCCGGACACGGCAAGGGTGACCAGAATGGCGGCCCCGGCAATTAAGAGGGCACCGGCCGGAGCACCGACCCCGGTGGCAATGGCCGCTGCCGCCACCACACAGGCCACGACCGCTGCCGCCACCGCTGCCACCACACCGACCCACTTGAGTATTTTGTTCCAGACACTGCTTTTGCCGGCCTTTTCCATCTCATCGGCCTTTTTTTCAATATATTCCTTAAACTCACTCTGCTGAAGGGTTTTGTTGGACGAAGCCGCTACGCGGCGGAAAAAGCAAAAATAGTGTATAACTCCTATACTTGCCCAATACCGGGT
>JAEINR010000119.1 GCA_016342325.1 Desulfobacterium sp. | reverse complement strand
CCAAGAAGAACAAGCACTTTTCTGCCCTTCGTAATACCACGACGACCCAGTTCATTGTGGGGTATGAACCGGAGTTCACAACAAAATAAAAAAGGAAGTAAAAACAGTCACATAGAATAGAGATCACACAAGAGTACTGCTGCAAATACTGTCATACCGCTGCGGTACTCTGATCTCGTTCTTTAATTTTTTCCAAAAGCCACTCATCAATTTCCGACTCGACCCACCCAACGGATCTGGGTCCAAGTCTGATCGGTTTGGGGAAAGTCCCCTCGTTCATCATCATGTAAAGTTTAGTGTGCCTAAGTCCCACTTTATTTTCAACTTCTTTACACCTCAAAATCTTCATTCCCATTATTTTACCCTCCAAACCACCCCAGGAAGGGGATGGTTTATATATTATTAAGTTGCGTTTCACTCTTGATTTGATAATCTGTTTGGAATATCCCTTATTTGTCTAAGAATTAAGGAGATTTACGGATGGCTGATTGTCCGTATTATGTACAAGGCGAACCCGATAGTTATAGAGGTGATAGATCCCCCTATGCTTGGTGCACACACAAGAGTGGTATTTATCCAGAACGTAACACTAAAAGAATTCGAAGCCTCCATGATTGGCTTGGATGCAATGGAGATCTTTTGAAATGCCCCGGTAAAAACGATAAGAAATAACATCTCTATTCCTTATCGTTTTCTGGTTTAATGACAACAACGGCGGAGGGGATGGCGTTATCCATCATCCCCTCTGCCGTTGTAAATTCTACGCCCTCGCAGCCATTCTCGATAGCTCTGGCCGCAGCCTTGTCGAACATTTCATGTATCAGGGTGGTGCCGTCCTCCTCTTCGGACAAAAGCTCCCCCATGATTTCCCGGGCGAATACCGTCTCGTCAATCGTGTATTCGTGTTCGTCGAACTGGGTCATGTAATTTGAGCACCATTTGAAAGCCTGAATCATTGTGCCGACATGGGCCGAGACTACAAGTTGCCCGTCAACTGTTTCGATGCTGATCTTTGCTTTTGCCACGGTTACGCCTCCTTGAGCTCTATTTTTGTCATGAACCCGAATATTTTTAAGAACAACCACCGGAGAAACGACACCCTGACCCATTCACCGCCGTCCGTCGTAAAGTAGTTGATCTTTGAATTTTTATAGCCGTAAAATTTCATATTTCACCATCTTCAAAAGGAGTGTTTATACATTGTTGTCGTTATGCCACTGCCGAGAACAAATCCAGCTGCACCAGGGATTCGACAGTTCCAAGATGTTCACCAACCTTTGATAGCCTGGCGTCGATATCTTGCAAAGATTCTCTTCCTATGAAAGTGACGTACTTGTTGGATTCTGGGATGGACCGCTCCATCTCCAGTGCACGTTCCCAGAGATCTGGGTAATACCAATAGATGGTCCGCAGATCTCTTTTTCGCTTTAAAGGGCAGCAGTAGCAGGACACTCGGGAAAAACGTTCGTACAAGCCGCCCCAGGTGTAGCCCAAATCATGGCAATATTGCAGGGCATCACTTTCGGTCATTGAGTCATCCATGGTCATATGTTTTGCGGCCGATGGGTCACAGCAAAAATCATTCAGCAATGGATACATGACCTGGCCCTTCTTGAGTTGCTCCTTTGTGTCCGTTCGGTGGAGCTCATCCAGGGCAAAACCTACGCAATGGATGATGTAATCTTCTTTTTTGTTGAAATTCTGGTTGATCCATTTGGTGATCGCATCAATCTTTTCCCGGGAACACCATCGCCGTTGGCCGTCTGGCCATCGGTACCGTTTCAATAGTTCATTAAAGGGTTTTCGTGGGGTAACCGTGGTGATCTTCAAACCGGTTTTCTTTTCCATCAATTCCAAATGTTCGTACATTTCCGGGAATTCCCACCCTGTGTCGAAGAATAACAGGGCATCAATCGGGAATCCCCAGGAGAGCAGCCGGTGAACCATTGCTGTGGAATCCTTCCCTCCGGATAGAGAGACCACAAGCCGGGGCGGGAATCTGTACCCCTGGTCCTTAAGCCACCGTGCTGTTTTATTGTCGAACATTGGATGGAGCATCTATCCTCCCGAAAATCAACTTTATACATTTTAAGCTTGCGCTTACCGACATATCCCGGTTCTCCGGTTCCGAACATACGCCCTCTGGCGGTGATCCAATTGCATTTGCGCTCCGACCGGATCATGTAGATATGCTTTTGGCATGAGTCGCGGGTAAAGATCCGGATGAAGCAAGGCGACCTGGATGGCTTCCGTATTGGAAAAAAGGTTGCGTCCGTCTTTTCGGTATTGTTTGATTTTCTCTTTCATGGCCTTTCCTTTGTTAATCCTTTACACACATGGGATCTGCCAGGAGCTCCTTCATGGCGTCATTCATTGCTTTTTTCGTTTTGAATTTATCAACCAGCTTCCAGCCACCCGAATTGGTGAGTTCCTTTATTTTCTTTTCCCGTTCTTCGGTACGGAAAATCCTGAATCCTGCATTAAGGAGTTTGATGCTGCACGACCCACTTAAGTTGAGCCCGACGGCCAGCTCCTGGATAGCTTCAATCGGTACGGCTGGGTACTTTGGCGGTGCAAGGGACGGATACTGTTCAATTTCCGTTTTCAGGTTCCTCAAGGCATTGATGAATGCACCTGCATCTTCCCGGGAACAATCTTCCAGGCCTAGCTTTTTGATTTTTTCCGTCATTTTCTCCACCTGGGCGCAAACCCTGGCAACCCTTGAGGACTTTTCCACCGTCTGCCCAGGGGAGGGCGTTCCCGTCACCTGGCTGACTGCCGTTTCCATCTCCTCCGGACTCTTTTTTCTGGCAATGGCGATCAACTTTCGTTTGGGAATGTCTACGCGTAGACATTTTTCTTTAATGGAGTCCGGTAGCTTGATCAGGCTCAGGGTCTCGGTGATGTTGTTCCGGGATCTGCCTATCAGCTGGGCAAGCTCCTTGTGGGTATATCCGAACTCCTTTTGCATGAGGGCATAGGCTTCCGCCTCCTCGATGGGCTTCAAATCTGCCCGCTGCATGTTGCCGATCAGGGCCACCTCTGCCGGGTTGCCGGTGGTGACAAAGCAGGGAACTGTTCTTTTCCCGGCAAGCTTTGAGGCCCGCCACCGCCGTTCCCCGTCCCCGATGAAATACCGCCCGTCTTCGATGAAAATACAGACAGGTAACAGAACACCCGTATGCCGTATGGATTGGGCCAGGCTTTCAAGCTCCTCCTGGTCAAACACCTTGCGGGGCTGGTACGGGTTCGGGTTCAACGATTCCACCGGGATGTTCATGAAGCTGCCTTGGCCGGGGGTGCTGCCGGAATCGGTCTTTTTTTCCCCGCCAAAACCAGCAGCCACCTTCACCTTGTTGTTGGACCCGAGCTTTTTCATAGCGCCAGGAACTCCTCGGTGAGTGCCCGGTAGTCTTCGGCCCCATGGCTACGTGATGCGAATTCAAATATGCTTTGCTGTTCAATGGCTGCCTGGCGCAAGGCTTCATTCTCCCGGATTTTTGTTTTCAGGATGATTTCCCGGTAGGGCTCCAGCTGATCTTCTGCCCATTCGTTCGTCCGGGTGGTTCTGCTTCGGAACATGGTGATCAACAGCTGCTTCACCTTTTCCCCGCTTCCCACCCCATCGATCATGTTCAAAAGGTTGGCAATTCCCTCAATGGAAAAGCTGCCAAATTGGCAGGGAATTAAAATCCGGGTGGCTGCGATTAATGCGTTAATGGTCAGCAGCCCAAGGGAGGGCGAACAGTCCAGGATCACATGGTCATAGTCCAGCCCCTCCAGGGCCCGGGCCAACCGGCGTTCTGAAAACAGTTCCGGGATAAGCAGGTCTTCGGCTTTTTTCAATGAGCTGTCAGCCGGGACCAGGTCCACGGAACCGGCGCTGGTGATGACCTCCCTGATCACGGCTTCCGGTATGGTGACCTCCTGGTGAAGGACATGCCCGGTTTTGTATTCACAGCCGGGCGGGAGCACGCCAGCTGCCGTGGTGATGTTGTATTGCGGATCCAGGTCAATCATCAGCACCCGCATGCCCTTATCTGCCAACCCAGCCGCCAGGTTGAACGATGTGGTGGTTTTACCGACTCCGCCTTTTTGATTCGCTACACAGGTGGTTTGCATGGTGAAAGTTCCTTATAATGTACTTGTTCCGTTCTGTTATTATCTGAATACTCTGATTTATGAGGCTAAGCTCCTCCAGGAACAGATCCACCTGGGACGGCTCGGGGATGTTCCTGGCCCAAGCCGAAACCTCCTGCAACTGCTTGATTGCCGCTGTGGTATCATCTGTTACTTGGTTCAGAAGAGTGTTCCATTCCGGGGTGTTGACTTCTTTTTCAATGGTGGGTTGCATTTTCAGGCATCCTTCCGGTTTGCAAGAACTTGAAGACTCTTGTTGATGGCCCGGAGCTCTTTGAGCTGGAGATCCTGATTGGAAGACTCTGACTTTGCCATGATCCGGGACTGCTTCGATGAATTCAGGTGGTTTGTGAACAGCTCCCGCAAGGCTTTAGTCAGGGCAATATGATCTTTCTCCTGGAATTCGATACTTTTGGGAGGGAATTGATCAAAATATATCCTTGCCCTTGTGGCATATTCCCAAAGTCTTTTGATCAGGTCTGTTTCGATCACTATGGTTTCTTTATTCTCTGTTTCAGCCGGTTCATTAGGGTTATTTCGCTTTGTAAAATGGCCCTGTCGTTTAAGCCGCTGTAGTCCCTCTTCCGCCCAAGCCCGGATGCCGTCAATCTCTGTCAACAGCGTATCAAAGAGGTCACAGTTGGGTTCAGCTGGCTGATAATCAAACGACACACAGATGCTACGGCGTTGAAAGTTGATGCTATAATTTGTCTCAATAACCAGTTTGCAGTTTGGGGTAAAATTAATAGGATCTTCCAGCATGATGGAAGCAAAGACAGGATCACTTGCTACAACGGCTTTGAAATATGGCAGTTCCAGGTCCTCTTTCCTGTCCAGTTGGCAAAGATTCAACCATTTATCCTTCAGGGTAGCCCGGAGGAATGTATTCTCAAAGTTGTCGATGGGAACAAAGGATGTTTTCTCTTTTCCGACCAGCTCACTCAAAATCTTCATGAAAATGGTTTTGCCCATACCCTTCCCTGATAGAATCAATGCTGTTCCCCAGCATGTTTCCGGCTCAAGGCATGAACCCGTGTACTCCTGCAACTGAGCAATTGAAATGGTATCCCCACCGGTATCCTGGGTTAAACAATTAATCCACTGGGGACAGTTAAAATCTGTTATCGTTTTTTTCTGGCTCATTTTTTATCTCCTGGTTTATTGAAATGCAGTAATAAGGCTTAATCCAATGGCTTTGGTTCTCTGTCCCCTTCTGTATGGACGGGTGGTTTTGAATCGCTTTTCAGGTAATGGTCGTGAAGCGTCGGTTTGCACCCATTGAGCAGGTTCTCGACTGATTTTATGACGCCTTCAAAGGAATGGGCCCCATAGGTCTCAAAACTGAAGGCCTCATGCTTATGATGAATAGTGAAGCGGTTGTTACTACGCTTTATGATAGTGATTTTTTGATCTTCGCCTGGGCCAGTTTTTGAAAAGTCTCTTTTGGGGGTGGGAGGCGTTTTGTTGTTCATATGCCTTTCAAGATCTGCACTCTCTTCCAGAGAAAGAAAATGAATTTCGCTAAAAGGCGTAATGCTTAAATGGTATTCGCCAACGTCGATCTTTTTCAGGATATCCAGAACATCCCCGGGCAGATTAACGGGAACACCTGTTAGCAGTTCGACCATTTCCTTGTAGGCATCCTCCCAAGAACCGCTTATCCTAGTCTTTTCATGGGCAAACTCCATAAGCTTGATCCTCTGGTCCATATTAAGGGTTGAGGGTGATTCTTCAGGCTTGATAGCCTGGTCCTTCTCAAGCCCTTCCTTAACTGTCCGCGCTGATTCCTTCATCTGATCTCCGTTTACTGTGTTTCCCGGGTTCATTCTTTATATCCTTGCCGCTTTGGTCATTTCCCTGCGTACCTGGGGAAAGCTGCTAACCAAAATAGAAAGCTTGGCAGCGGTAACGTCTCCACCGAATGTTTCCTTCATATAGTTCTGCATTTTTTTTATCTGAGATTTGTTCCCCTTCAGGTGAAAACCGCGACTTGAAATGTTGACATTTTTATCCATTATGATATTTTTCCTTACGCTTAGTTTGTGGGCCCGTCTGGAATTGCAGTTCCGGCGGGCCTGTTTATTTTTCAATCCACTGTAATGCGGTCCTGTCCCATTTATTTGTAGATCCGTTTCCTATGGCCATCATCAATAGCCCAGACATGGACCTTCAACACTGATGGTCACATCAGGCTTGAACGAAACGCTCGGCGAATTGTGTAAGACAATCGCCACCCCCTTTATGTCCTCAAGCCGGAGACGCTCAGGCCCTGGGCCGTCAAAATAGCCATGCCCGTTGTAGAAATAGAAATGGTGGGGGACTCCTTCACTGGTCAAATGCTGGGAAATCAGCTTTGCGATATAGGAATTGCACCCATCGAATGCTTGAACATAAATGATGGTCCGCTCATTCGTCGTCATTTTCTCTTTGATTTCAGACGTTAAAGATACTTTCAAAGGCTGTTTCATTTTATTCCTTTCGTGAAGATGCACTTCACCTGTGGCACTTGACGTGCTTTTTTGAATTCGAAATTGTGTCATGGATTTTGGGCTTATCGAGTTCTCACGCTTGACAGGTCCTATGCATCTATTCCATTTTGTTTATGCGCTGTTGGAGCGGTTAACGTTTACCTTTTTTCCTTAATCTGTCTGTATTTTTCCACGGTTTCACTTATCTCCTTCCTGCTTTCAGATCCCAGGTAATCGACCACGGGCATGTCCTCTTCATCGCGGATGGCCGTGTGCAGCCTTACCATAATCGGGTAATCGTCCAGGCACTCTTCTTCTATGGTCGCTTTATCGGGTTCGACTGGCCTGTTCTCAGACAGGTCACAACCGACAATGTTTGCATGCTTGGTCACGATCCCCCTGGCCAGCTCTTCCCCGTCCGGCTCCTCCATGAGAAGCTCCAGGAGCATTTCATGTTTTTCAAGGTAGTTGGTCCTGATGGATTTTTCGTTGGCAGTTGCCCGGTTTGACCTCCAGGAGGCATATGTCCGTTCAGATACATTGAAAAACTTGATCATGAAGCTATGCCCGAACACTCGATTGCAGGCTTTTAAAAATTGTCGGGTATCAAGTGGGGGCGTGTGCGACTTTGCTGTCATTCGGCACTCCTATTGTCAAACAAAAAAAATAGATATATTAAGGTTTTGAAAGAGATTTTTATGAAAAAACTACGTTCCGAATTAGAAAGGAGTTTTTTAGTGTGGCCCTTCAAAAGACACAGAGTTGGATTGAAACAGGATGTTAAGTCGGGAATGAAAATCATTGGGCTGCTGTCTCCTGTTTCAATGCCGCCCTGATTGCATCAGAAGTCCCTTCGAGCCAAAGAGTTGGATCTGTATTGGTGGCAGATGCCAGTTTTTTTGCTGTGCGCCACGAATCTAAAATATGCACACCAGACATAATTTTACTGATATAACCCTGACTCAAACCAGTTGCTTTAGCAAGTTTTTGTTGGCTTATCGCTTTCATAATATGCACATTACGCATAATATTTATGCATGTCAATCAAAATTATACGTAATGTGCATATTATTCTGGTTGTGCATTTTATTCCTTATGGGCATAAAGACAAAATGGAAGATCCGAGATACGAAAAATTTATCGCATATTTGAAAAAACTGTCGATCTCCTCCTGGCACAGACGCATGGGAACGATGGCCCAAGAAGCAGGTATTTCACAAGGGTACCTGAGCCGAATAATCAATGGTAAAAATATTGCGCCGTATAACGTTCAAGTAGCCATAGCCAAAGCTTGTGGTTACTCATATGATGAGTTCCTTCAACTCGGGCAAGATATGCTCCAAGTGGCAAATGGCCATAGAGGTACTACCAAGCATCGATCCATCAAGAATGCCGAAACAGTACCATGTCGGGACGATTCAGCACTGATGGAAAATGAGCTTACGCAGATCCTCAAGGATCATATTGAGACCCTGAATCAGCATTTCAAGAGAGAACGCTATACGTATGAGCGTACCATAGCAGAACTGCGCGCAGACCTCGAAAGAGAACGTCAAGCACATGAGAGTGCCATGGCTGAATTGCGTAAAGAATATAGAGAATTGAAAGCTGAAACCAAAGAGTTGAGGCTGGAGAACAAGCAGTTGTTGGAAGAACGTCGGGCTTTGCAACAAAAGAAGGCTCCACCGAGTTAGGGGCCGGACAAACCAAATGAGAAGAAACAGGCTGTGAATCGACACTTTTTACCGGACGCCGGTGTTCAATCGATTTAAATATGGCCTTGCAGGAAAGGTTCTGGTGGACCAGTTTTTTTACATTTTTCCTTGACATAGGAATGTAAATTCCTTAAATAGAAGTCCTCACGCTTGATAGTAGTAAGTTAGTAGTTTACATTCCTATGCATCCATTCCCGGAGAGATACCGGAATGGATTTTTTGCATTTGCACAACCCAATTCAAAATTTGTTACAGCAGATAACCGTCCTTACTACGTCACAGGTGCGAGCACTGCAAAATAGATTCTTTTTTTCTTCAAAGGGCGTCCTGCCCCTAAATTCCCCGGTTCTCTCCTCATCCATTTACACATGCATGTCTTTTAAAAAAGGAGAACTTAAACCAATGGGGAAAATCATTGCGTTCACCGGAGCCCATGGCACCGGTAAAACAACCGCCGCCTATCGGCTTGCGGAAAATTACAAAATAGAGCACCCGCACAAATCCGTCCATGTCCTTTGTGATCAGGAAGCCCTTTGTCCGTTTCCCATCAACAAACAGACCAGCCCAGAAGCTCAAATGTGGATTTTTACCAACCAGATCCGGCAGGAACTGTGGCTTGCGTCAAAGTTCGATATCATCATATCAGATAGAACCGTGGTCGATGCAATCGCATATACAGATGTTGCCGGATTTGATTCTCTCGCCCAGGGCATGTCCGAACTCGCCCTTGGATATATCTCCAACTATACATCAATTAAGTTCAGAACGATTATCGAAAACGATTTCTGCTGCCAGGACGGCATCCTAGAAACAAAGGATAGTCTTTTCCGTGAAGAGATCGAAGACCGATTATTTGATCTTTACGACGGTCTTCTGGCTGGCGGGCACTTGAGCCCCAAAGTGATGGACATGGCAGGAAAGATAAAGCTCCAATGAAAAGAGCCCCGATAGCTGACACTATCGAGGCTCTAAAACAAAAATCAAACGTAGAAAATAATTAACACACGATGACTTCCTCCACAAGAGAAAAGTTGTGTTGTTGGAAAGGTAAAAAAAGAATGGGAATTGCGCTGGAAAAAATGAATGAGGCCCAAAGGGCTGAGATTGCAAGATCGTTATTTCAAGTTGATTCAAAACTATCTACAAGCGTTGAACTGCGTGGGCTGTGTCCTATCCATAATGAAAGCCATGCCTCCTTTAGCTACAACGTGGAAAAGGACGTTTACAATTGCCGTAGCTGCAAGGCTGCCGGAGACCTGGTGACATTGTACTGCAAGTGCAGGGGACTGGAAAGCAAGGACGGTTTCAAGTCCTTCCTCCAGGAGTATGGCATTGAAACAGACGGCCATGCCCCTGGCAATGCTCCCCAGCAGCTGCCATCCAAACCAAAGGCAAAACCCAAAACTGAATCCGGCCTTGATTATGGTCCGATGCGGGAAGCCTGGAGCAAGTTTCCGCCCATGCCGGATTCATGGAAAGACCGCTTAACTGAAACCCGGCAATGGACCCGGGAAGCCATTGAGCTTCTGGATCTCCGTATGCAGACCCATCGCCAGGACGGCAAGACCGGGGAACTCATTTTCATCAAGAATCCGGACTGGCGGAAGATCGCATTCCCCATTCATGAGGATGGGGAGCTGGTCAACATTATTCTTTATAAGCCCGGAGCCGATCAGTTCAAGATGGTGTCCTGGGCCAAAGGATTTGGATCATCCCGCCTGTTTCCCCCGACTCCCCTTTATGATGGGCCGGTCCTCTACGTGGAAGGAATCACGGATGTGGTGTGCGCTTTATCCCAGGGGTTCAATGCCATTGCAAACACCACCAAGCCAAAGAACTGGGAACGGGATCACTTGAACCGGCTCATGGACCGGGACATCATCATTTCAAAAGACTGTGACCAGGCGGGCATGAAGTACGGTGATGTCGCCGCTCAGAACTTGTACACGGTATGCCGCAGTCTGAAGCTGATCAACTGGCCTGCATTCATGGGCAGGCGGGATGACGGACAGTGGCCGGAAAAGCACGGGCAAGATCTAACGGATTTCTTTGCCAAACATGGCCGATCTCCCGAAGATTTTCAGGACCTGATCGACCATGCCGAGCCCTATGTGATGCAAGATTCCGGGGAGCTATCCTGTGCCCGGGAGTTCTTTGCCTATGGCGTGAATGACAGACTCTCCTTTAAACCTCGACTCCTGGCCGAACGTATCCTGCAAGACGTGTCCCTCCTCAATGATCCGGAGACCAGCCTGATGTACCAGTGGAACGGGATCCACTGGGAGATTTTCAAGGAGGAGCATATCAAAAAGCACTGCATGAAGTTGCTGGGCGATGAATCCCAGGTCAACAGGGTGAATGATGCAGCCTACCAGGCCCAGATTTTGAGTACCATTCCCCACGGCAGAAGGGTGAACGACCGGGAAGCCTGGACATGTACTGAGAATTGTATGCTGAATCTGGACACACTGGAGACGCGTCCCCATGAGAAGAATTTTTACAACACCTATACCCTACCGGTTACCGTGGATTTAGCACCGACAAAGTTCTGTGAACTCTGGCTCAAGTTTCTGAGTGAGACCGTTCAGATACCCAAGGCCATTGACCAGCTACAGGAGTTTTTTGGGTATTGCCTGACCCGGGACACCCGCTACGCCAAAGCCCTGTTTCTTTTTGGAAAGGGGTCAGACGGCAAATCATTAATCATTAAAGTCTTGCGGCATATGGTCGGCCTTCAAAACTGTTCATCAATCAATTTTGCCGACCTTGAAGATCAGTTCCTCCGGGTAAGCATTTACAACAAACTTTTGAATACCAGTACAGAAATGGGTTCCAAAGCTCTGGAAAGTCCGTATTTCAAATCTATTGTTACGGGCGATTCTATTACAGCCTCCTTTAAACACCAGACACCTTTTGATTTTGCACCGTACTGCAAGTTTGCCTTTGCCGCCAATAAAAAGCCCCGTGTTTTGGATAATTCGGACGGGTTCTTCAGGCGTGTTTTGCCCATTGAGTTTAAACGGCAATTTCTGGGCAAAGATGCGGATACGGCCCTTGAAGGCAAACTCCTTGGAGAACTGTCAGAGATCTTTTTTTGGGCACTGGAAGGGCTTCACAGGCTCAAGTGGCAGGATGGGTTCACGCAATGCGACGAGACCGACGATTTACTCATGGATTATCGGTTCTCCAACAACCCCGTACTCTCTTTTGTGGATGCCATGTGTCAGTTAGAGGAGGGAGAAAGCGTAACAAAGGAAACACTCTTTTCTTCATACGTTACCTGGGCCAGAAACAAGAACTTTGTCCCATTGAACTACAACAATTTCTTTCGGGAACTCTATTTGGCCATCGATAGTTTGGATAAATATCGAGCCAGTAATGGGACCAAAAGGGTGCAATGTGTAAAAAACATTCGTCTGAAGTTGGTCGCGTAGAAATTCCCCCTCCCCCTTTTGATCGGATGAGGCCGATTTTGACCGTGAAACTGTCAGGAGTTTGTCAGGAGTTTGTCAGGTTGAAAACCAGAGCCCCTGACAAAATAAAGTTAATTAAATCAGGACGGTATAGGGGGCTGTCAGGACCGTCAGGTTGAGCTTGTATTTATTGCGTGTACACGCGTTAAGGAACCCTTTGGTAAGGTTTTTGTTTTTAAAGAAAAAGTACTGACGGTCCTGACCAAAATTATAAATTCAGGGACTTAACTCCTGACAGCCCTGGGTGACGAGAGTTGACGGTCCTGACAGCCTCAAGAAAAGGACCGGCAACCCCGGATTAGGTTTGGGTCCTTCTGGGGCTTTCGCTAGACGCGGGTAGGAATGACCGCGAGCTTTCTGGACATTTAAACAAAAAAACGGATCGGAATAATGGAACTTACGGAGAAGACGGGACATAGCGAGATGATGATCAGGGCCGACCGGTTGCAGCCTGGGGATGTGGCAGCAGCCTTCACCCCGGAATTCCTTGACCTGGATCGATGCCGGGAGTGGATCTTGAACCAGATCCACCGGAACGGCGCATGCTGTCCGGGGTGCGGATCTTCCATCAAGGACGAACAACGGCTGGCCCGGTTCTGGGCCGGGAAAAGATTGTCCTGCCCCTTATGCGGCAAAAAGTTCACCGCCATCACCGGCACCTTCCTTTCCGGCAGCTCCCTTGATTTCAGGGACATCTTTTTTTTGATGCAGGCCCTGGGCTACGGGGCAAGGGCAACGGATACGGCAAAGCGGATCGGATGCGATCCAAAGACTGTGACCAACTGGCGCAATAAGCTTGCGAGGGCCCTTTGATGAAGAGCAGCGGCACACATGGAACATTACCAGAACAAACACATAAGAACAGGAGAAATGTAATGGATAACAATTTAATCAATTTCGAGTTTAATTCCAATTTGGTCAGGGTTTTCAAGGATGAAGAAGGAACTCCTTGGTGGGTGGCAAAGGATGTTTGCAGCGTTCTTGAAATTAACGACCACTACCAGGCGATTGACAGATTGGAAGATGATGAAAGGGGTAGGTGTAAAATACCCACCCCCGGTGGGAAACAGAATATGGTCACAGTCAACGAACCCGGCCTTTACACCCTCATCATCCGATCCAACAAGCCCGAGGCAAAAAGGTTCAAGCGCTGGATCACCCACGAGGTTCTTCCCTCCATCCGCAAAACCGGCAGATACGAAATGCCAGGAGTCGGCATGATGGATGAAGACGCCAAGAAGTCCAACATGATTCATTACTCCGTATCGGGACTCTGCCAGGAAGCAGACAAATACTTGGGCGGTAAGGCGGCGCTCACAGCACTGAACTACTTTACCGGCATGCCCGTGGACGACCTCATGGACGAATTGGAGTCCCAGAAAGAATCGGCCCAGCCCAACGCGGTTTCTAAAAATCAAGTCAACCCAACCGTTGTGGCCTTCGTGAACACCCATTGTGTTTTGGACGGGGGCGCTGAAGTCCGGAAAGCGGATTTATACACGACATATGTTGATTACTGCAAAGACAATAACCTGCTTTGCGTCAACAACTGCATGTTTTTCCGGTCCTTGAGCCAGGTGGGCAATTTCAGGAGAATCAGAAAAAGCCTTGGAAACAACCGGGTTCAATTTATCAGCGGGATCAGGCTTAAAAACAACCATCACATGGAGATGGTCGGATAAACAGGACATGGGGAGGACGTTACCGCGTCCTCCTCTTTCGAGACTGGAATCAGGAATTTATGTCAGATACACTTCCAAATCCAAAAGCAATTACCGAGTACTTAAAAGATGCCGGGTACAAGGTCAGTCAGTCAACGGTATACAAGCACAGGGATGAAGGACGAATCCCTGTTCAGAAGGATGGCGCTTTTCTTGTGACGGACGTGGACCGCTATGCTTCCATTCACCTGAAATCCCTGGATGGTTCAAAGTCCACAGAAGACACGGATAAGCTCCAGAAGAAAAAACTTGATGCGGAAGCACGTAAGGCCCTGGCCCAGGCAAAACACTGGGAGGTAAAAACCCATGTGGAGTCGGGCCAGTACATCGACCGGGATCTGTTTAACGGAGAGTTAGCCGCCCGGGCAACCATATTCAGGAACGACCTGGAAACGTTTTTCCGGTCAAACGCCGGTGAGATCATCAAAAAGGTGGATGGGGACGGGAGCAAGAATCCGGACCTGATCGATTTTTGCCTGGAACGATTGGAGCTCTATCTTGGCCGGTATTCAGCACCCAAGAAATGGATGGTGCCCCGGATTGAAATAACAGGAGCAGATGCAGAATGATACCAGAAGCCATCACATTCACAGATGCTGAACGTCATATTTTTAAAGCAAAGGAGAAGATCACTGTCTCCCAGTGGGCGGAGATGCACCGGCGGGTCACCAGGGGACCGGCACCGGGGCAATGGATGAATGAGGTGACCCCGTATCTGGTTGAGCCCATGGACGCATGGAATTTGCCTTGGGTACAGAAGATCTTTCTTTGCTTTGCTCCCCAGACAGGCAAGACCCAGATTGCGATTAACTGCATGGGGTATGCTGCGGATCAGGACCCGGGGCCCGCCATGTACGTGATGCCAGATGAGAAGACGGTGAAGCGGATCAGCCGCAGGCAGATTATCCCGTCTTTAAAATCATCTCCCAGGACAGCGGATCTTTTGAGCAAAAAGGCCGATGATGTCTCCACGCTTTCCATCAACTTTATCAACGGCATGGATATCATGATGGCCTGGGCAACGTCTCCGGCGGTCATGGCATCGGAATCAGTCCGGTATCTCTTTTTTGATGAGCCCGGCAAATATCCCGAGTTTGCAGGCAAGGAGGCAGATCCGTTTTCCCTGGGGGAGGTTCGAACCAATGCCTATCCTTTTACCAAAAAGATTCTCTACTTCTCCACCCCGGCTTATGACGGGGATGCGTTTGCAAGGCTCATGGATGAGGATGTGGAGCTCATGCATCACTTTGAGGTGCCTTGTCACGTTTGCGGAGCGTTCCAACAGATGGAGTTCCCAAACATTCACTGGCCCAAGGGCTCCCAGGCAGATCCGAAAACGGTCGTTAGGAAAAAATCGGCCAGGTACGCCTGTACCCGATGCGGCATGGAGTGGGATGATATCGATCGGGACCGGGCCGTTAAAAATGGAAAATGGGTCCCTGAACAGAAGATCAGCAGGCCGGTATCCGTGGGATACCACCTGCCGTCCTGGTACTCTCCCTTTATCAGTCTCTCAAATGTAGCGGCAGATTTCCTGCGAGGCCTCCAGGACCCGGGAAAGATGATCGCCTTTGACACCCAGCATAAGGCCGTTCCCCATAAACCGGTCATTGCAACCACGAATGAGTCTGAACTGCTGAAACACAGGACCGAAATTCCGCCAGGCATTGTTCCCAAGGAGGCGGTTGCCCTGACTTGTGGGATCGATATGCAGAAGAGCAATTTCTATTTTGTGGTCAGGGCCTGGGCCCCGGATCTCACAAGCTGGCTCATCCAATACGGGACCCTTTCCAACTGGGAAGATGTGGAGC
>JAEINR010000013.1 GCA_016342325.1 Desulfobacterium sp. | reverse complement strand
TTGTTCAAACCTTAGGCGGATGGATTCGTTATGCACAACTTAAACTGCTGTCTTAAAACCTGGGTCCACTATACTCTTCCATGATAAAAGAAGAGAACCGTCCCTGCCATAGATGACCACGCCACTTCTTACGAAAATTAATCCGTCGGGTGTACCGTCTGTGGGCTTCACCGACGGCTCTGTTTAAGCCATCCTTTGTTTCAGGAACCATTACCAAATGGACGTGATTTGGCATGAGAGAATACGCCCACGTCTGCACCTCAAACTTGGCACACCATTCGGACATTAACGTCAAATAACTTTGATAATCTTCATTATTAAAAAAAGTCTGCTGACGCCTGTTGCCCCGTTGAACTACGTGGTGGGGTTTTCCCGGCGCAACAGCTCTCGCCATTCGTGCCATGATAAGCCATCCTGATTTTGATAAATTTGAAGAGAGATGTTTATCCACATTGGATACATTAACAATCTATCACAGATCACTGGGAGAGAAAATATGAATTCTACAGGAAGGGGTCCAGAGACTAGGAAACTTCAAACAAAAAGAGGGCTGAGCCACATCTGGCCCAACCCTCCTTTTCAAACCCCTTCAAAGGGCTAAAAACACCTAACTAAAAACACACTTCCGAATTTTCCTCACAATTAAGTAAGGTGTCCCCGGATTATTCCAATTAAGTAAGGTGTCCCCGGATTATGCGATTACGGCGTCGCAGTCCACGCTTTTGTAACTACAGCAGGACTTACGCCTAAGACTTCTGCTGCACCTATTGTTATTGTATATGTAGTACCACCTTTAGCAATACTTAACGTTTGCCCCGTAGCAGTCCACCCTTCTGGCGTACTTTCCATTACGTTTATTACAGAGGCCATAGTAGTAATAATGGTATTGGTACCGTCCAAAGCACCTTTAGCAAAATTCAAGGACACAGCAGACTGAACGGCTCCATAGACTCCTTCAGCTGCTTTTTCCTGAGCATCAGCAGTCATATCCAAATACTTAGGCACAGCCACAGCAGCCAAAATACCCAAAATAACCAACACAGCAATAATCTCAATCAGAGTAAAACCCTTCTGATTCCTGACAATGTTTCTCTTCTCCATTGTTCACTCCTTTAATTAAAATTTATAATAATAACAATTCGCTCACACGAGCATTTTCGATTTTCCTTTTACAATCACGTTACAAGAGTCATGCCAGAATGAACGTTAATTCGTCTTTATTTCGCACACTCAGACTCCACGCCGTTATTTCAAGAGTATTCGCCATCTCCCGGCTCAAACGCCAACATTCAGGGCGTATCACCATCTCCAAAAAATGGAGATCAAGCCTCAAAACCTGGAGTCTTTTAACAAACATAGTTATTTTCCTCAACCTTAAAAGCGTTCACATCAATTTCATACTTCTTGACCCTGTTCCAGAGACTTCGCTGGTTGATGCCCAATTTTTCCGCAGCCCTGACCTGGACCCCCCGGTTTTTTTTCAACGCCTCGCAGATCAGTCGTTTCTCGATCTCTTTCAATGTCTCATCAAGGGAAAGCGAGCCTGAAAAGGAGTGAGCCATAGCTTCGGGGGCTGCTGTTTTGAGGAGGTTGGGAAGATGATCTACCCCCACATCCATATGGTTGTCTGCCATGACAGACGCCCTTTCCACAACATTCTCAAGCTCACGAACATTGCCCGGCCAGGCATAATTTTCCATGAGTTCAACGGCAGCCGGATCAAACGCTTTTCCAGGAGCCATCTTTTCCAGAAAATAGGTGGCAAGAACCGGCACATCCTCCTGCCGTTCCCTGAGGGGCGGCAGGGACACAGGAAACACATTGATGCGGTAGAATAGATCCTCCCTGAAATTTTGGTCTACCACCATGGATTCAAGCCGTTTGTTTGTGGCCGCAATGATGCGGACATCCACTGTGATGGGGGTGTCGCCCCCCACCCTGAAGAACGAAGATTCCTGGAGTACCCTCAAAAGCTTTACCTGGAGTTCCACTGGCATGTCCCCGATCTCGTCCAGGAAAAGGGTGCCTTGGTTTGCCTGTTCAAAGCAGCCCTGCTTCTGGGCAACAGCACCAGTGAAGGCTCCCCGTTCATGGCCGAAGAGTTCGCTCTCCATGAGGTTAGGTGAGATAGCAGCGCAATTAATTTTTACAAATGACTTGTTCTTACGGGAGCTCTGCTCAACAATGCTTTCGGCTATGAGCTCCTTGCCCGTTCCACTCTCGCCAAGGAGAAGCACAGTTGAGTCGGTGCGGGCCACCTTGACGACCTGGGAGAGGACCTGGCGCATGGCCCGGCCCTTTCCAATGACATTTGGGAAAAGATGCTCAGCATCTATGGTGTCCAGGGCCTGGGCCACCTGGTCGAAAACCTTTGTAAACGCCTCCATCTGATCAGCGGAGTTTGCGCCTTCACCCTCTTCATCTTCTTTCACGTTAACAACAGAGGAGTGTCTTGCCTTTTGGATGAATTGCTCAACGGGTTTCATCACAAACCGGATGATAAGATAAGCGATAAGAGCTGAAACAAACGACACAAGACTACCGGCCAGGACAAGTATCCCCTGGGGGGATCTGTTTCGATCAAAGCAGTAGTCGGTTATCTGGAAGGAAACAACAAAGGAAAAAACAGAACACAACCCGAATATCAGGGGAACAAGCACATAGATGCTGATGGAAAGTTTTCTCATAAACCTCAATGCACCATCTTAGTCAGATCCCACATAGGCAGAAATATTGCCAGGGCAAAGAATCCTACGACTGCGGCAAGGCCAACAGTGAGCAATGGCCCCACTGCCTCTGAAAGACTCTTTGTCGAATACTCCACCTCGGAGTCGTAGTGAACGGCGATCTCCTGGAGCATCTCGTCGAGATTACCCGATTCCTCTCCAATGGCCACCATGTTGATCACCATGGGGGTAAAATACTTGGCCTTGCGCAACGGCTCGGAAATGCCCCTGCCCTCGGTCAATAGCTCCTTGACTTTGACAAACTCCCTTGTGATGGCGGCGTTGGCAATGGTGTTGGTCAGGATATCCATGGATTCAAGCACGGTGACACCGCTGGACTGGAGGATGGCAAAGATGGAGGCAAACCGTGACATGGCAGACTTTACAAAGAGGGGGCCGATGAGAGGGGTGGCCATGAGGGTTCTGTCCCTTACATATTTGCCTTTTTCCGTCTTGAGAATTTTCGCCAGCACGAAGATGGATACACCCGTGGCAATGAGCATCACATGCCAATAGTTGCTCAATCCGGAATATAGGAACATGCAGATTTTTGTGGGCAAAGGCAGATCTATACCCGCACTTTTAAATATCCCCACGAACTTTGGAATAACAAAGGTCAGCAGCACAGTAAAAGCGACCCCGAGAAAACAGCAGACAATCATGGGGTACCGCATGGCCGCCTTAATATCGGACTTTACCTTGTGCTCATGCTCGATGATGTAGATGAGTCGCTCCAGCACGTCGGGCAAGGACCCCGAGGACTCGCCTGCCTGCATCATGGAACAGTAAAGGGGGGAGAACACCTTTTCATGCTTGTCAAAGGCCATGGAAAGGGAAGCGCCCTCCCGGATATCCTCGGACATCTGGGAGATGATGCGACGCAGGCGTTTGTTCTCGGTCTGGGCCTCCATGATGGAGAGAATCTGGAGCATGGAGACGCCGGCCTGGATCATGGTCTTGAACTGCTTGGTAAAGAGGATGAGTTCCCTGGGTTTCACCGGGGTCATGGCGTCGGTGAGCCGTGTCATGAAATCGGATTGATTCTGGCTTGCCCCGCTCTTTTTCTTGACCGATTCCGGGATATGGCCCCGGTTGACGATGATCTGCTGGGCAAGCTCGGTGGATTCGGCATCCACCTCACCTGAGATATCGTTGCCGTTTTCGTTGATTGCCGTGTAAGTGTATAGGGTCATATTACATCATCACTGCCGAAGCAGCCTCTTCTACGGTTGTAATGCCATTGGCAACCTTCTGGGCTGCGTCCATCTTCAGGGTGGTGAGCTGGCCGGACAAGGCGCAGGTCCGGGTGATCTCCTGGGCGGATCTGCCCGTGAGGATCATCTCCCTGACGTCGTCGTCGATCTGGAGCACCTCATAGAGCCCGGTTCGTCCTTTGTAGCCGGTGTCCTTGCAGTGAAAGCACCCTTTCCCCTTCACAAAATCCACGCCCTGGGCGGTTTCAAGGCCCCAAAACCGAAGGGCCTCGTCCGAAGGCTTATAGGATTCCTTGCAGTGGGGGCACACCTTCCGGATGAGGCGCTGGGCAATGGTCACCAGCATTACGGAGGAAGCAAGAAAGGGTTCGATGCCCATGTCGATGAACCGTGTGATGGCGCCTGCGGCATCGTTGGTGTGGACCGTGGAGAGGACCATATGGCCGGTGAGGGCCGCCTGGACCGCCACGCCGGCAGTTTCGGAATCCCTGATCTCACCCACCATGATGGTGTCCGGGTCCTGGCGAAGGATGGAGCGAAGGCCCGAGGCAAAGGTCATGCCTGCCTTACGGTTGAGCTGGGCCTGGCGGACATGCTCCATTCGGTACTCCACCGGGTCTTCCAGGGTGATGATGTTGGTATCCGGCGTGTTGATGATCTTGAGCATGGAAAACAGGGAGGTGCTCTTGCCGCTGCCCGTGGGACCGGTGCTAAGGATCATGCCGTAGGGCATCTTGATAGCGGTTTCAATGGTTTTGATGTCCCTGGAACAGACGCCGAGTTTTTCAAGGCTGTAGATGCCGGAACTGGTATCAAGGAGCCGGAGGACCACGTTTTCCCCGTACACCGTGGGAATGGTGGACACCCGGATGTTGATCTCCTTGTCACTGACAAACACGGTGAACCGGCCGTCCTGGGGAATCCTGGAAACTGAGATATCGAGGTTTGCAAGGATCTTCAGCCGGGAGACCATGGAGAGAAACAACCCCTTGGGCGGGGCCGGTACATGGTGGAGCCTGCCGTCCACCCGGAACCGTATCTCCACATACTCCTTTTCAGGACTTAGGTGGATGTCGCTTGCCCCTTCTCGTACGGCCTGGGTGAGGACGGAGTTCACAAGCCGGATCACCGGGGCCTCCTCTGCCATGTCGGCAAGGGAGGTGGCTGAGATATTATTGTTATGGCTGGTGTCTTCCTCCTCCACCACATCCAGCTCCTCTATCTCCTGGAGCTGCTCCATCACCCCGTTCTTGCCGGAATAGGTGCCGTAAACCGTGGACACGAGGAGATTAAAATCCTGCTCCGTGCAGATCACCGCCTCCACCTCGGAATCGGTCCTCACCTCGATGTCATCCACGGCCGTGATATCCATAGGGTCTGTCATGGCAACGGTGAGGATACTGCCATGGCGTTGAAGGGGAATGGCCTGGAACCGTGCCACATCCTCGTTGTCCATGATCTTGCCGAGATGGGGGCCGATGGAGTAGGCCGTGGGATCATACTTCTTGATGTTCACCTGCTCAGAAATGAGATTCACGATGGCCGCTTCGCTGACCATCCCCTCCCTGACCATGTACTGGCCCAGCTTCAGGCCGGAATTGCGATAGCTGAAAAGCGCCTTGTCAAGCTGGCTTTTTTCAATAAGTCCCGCCTCGATGAGCATCTCTCCCAGTTTTTTCCGCTGCCTCAAAATAGTATCCTCTTATGGTCTTGTTTCGCTGCTGCCGCATGTTCCAAAGGGGTGCAAAGGGTCGCAACGGTTGTTGAAATCTGCTGTTTAAAAGCCTTGGCCGAAGCCAAGGTGTTGAAGGGTCGGTCCACCACCACCAAAAAAATGAATCCAGGGTCTTTCCACAGGGGAAGAATCCTCACATCCACCTCCCCTGCCGGGCACTGCCGTGCCGCAGCATAGGCCTTCCTGAAATTCGAATGCTTGGCAAACAGAATACAGACCGTATCCGGGTTCCAGCCCTGGCCTTTCAAATCCAGCACCGGAAATTCAATGGTCATACCCGCCCTGATACGGTTGGGGTTCTTGATCTTTGTATTGGCCGTAAGCAAGGTTGTAAGAATGCGCCGGTTAAAAGTGCCGTACACCTTCTCCACCATAGAATAGAGGGGCACGTCCTTTGGCACCTTCAGGCTACCGTAGGTTTTGGGCAAGGCCATGGCCGGCACCGATTGGGGAGCGGGCACGTCTGCCACTTCTGCCCGTGGGGGCATGGGAGGAATTTCATAGGCATCAACCATTGTCGTGGTCCGGGCCTGGGAAGCGGTTTCACGGGTTTCAACGGCCCCGGCCTTTCCCTGGAATTGTTCAATCAGGGAAAAGACCCTTGACGGCTCGAGCCTGTAAAACAGACCGGCACCGGTTAGGATCAGAATCAAAACCACTGGGAACACCGGTTTAAAACCGGATGAGACCCGTTTTTTCGGAAAAACCTTGAGCCCGCAGGCCCGCACCAGAAACCATCCGGCCCTGGATTTGTTCTGAATGATCAGGGCCAGGATGATGTGATGGCAAAGGTTGACAATCTTCCGCGGATAACCTTTAGTAAAGCGGTACACTGCAAGATAGGCCAACGAAGAAAAGATCGTTCCCTTGGTTCCCGGCACCCCGGACCGCTCAAGGCGATATTGAATCATTCCCCGGGTCTCCCTGAAGGTCAGGGGGCCAAGGGAGTACCGGAAGTTGATCCTGTCCTTGAAATTATCCAGACCGGCCACCGCATCATCAAATTCCATTTGGGCAAAGATGATGATCTGTAGAAGCTTTTGGTCGTTGGTCTCGTAGTTCAACAGCTCCCGCAGGGCCTCGAGACAAAAGACCGGCAGTTTCTGCCCCTCGTCAATGATCAGAACCGTTGTGATCTTCTTATCGACCCCCTGGGTGAAGAGGACATTTTTGATCCGCTCCTTGGTGCTGTTTTCATCCTCTTCCGGAAGGGGATTCTCCCCGGTGAACAGGTTCAGCAGATAGCCAAGAAAATCATTTACCGTTTTAAACCCCGGATCCAGCACAAGGAAATAGTTGAGCTCCGGGTCGTCTGAAATCCGCTTCACAAGCTGGCGGCTGATGGTGGTCTTGCCGGTTCCCACGTTTCCCGTGACCACACTGAGCCCGCGCTTCAGACGGATGGATATTTCCAGCATCTGAAGGGCCTCCAGGTGCTGTTTTGAGTTGAAAAACAGCCCCGGGTCCGGTGAATTGGAGAAAGGCTCCTGCTCAAGATTTAATATCCGGTAATACTCCATGGCGGTTTAGTCATTCACCTTCTTCAATTGTGCGCCCTTCTCTTTCAGAATATGGGGCGTAATAAAGATCAAAAGCTCCTCCATGTCCTGGGACTTAGAGTTGCTCCTGAACAGCTTTCCCAGTCCCGGGATATCCTTGAGCCAGGGCACCCCGGCCTCACCTTCCAGAACCTTTTCCTTGTTGAGTCCGCCGATCACCGTTGTCTGGCCGTCATAGAGGGCCACCTTTGTCTCAGCGTTCTTGGTGACGATGGTGGGATTCCCCGCAACCGTGTGGGTCCAGTCCAACTCATCCTTGTGGGTCACGATCTCCAGGCGGACAACATCCTGGTTGACCACGTGGGGCGTCACCTCCAGGCTGATCACAGCATCCTTCCATTCGATTTTGATATCACCGTCCTCAATGGTCTGGAAGGGAACCAACTTGCCGGATTCAATGGTGGCCTTTCGATGGTCCATGGTACTGATGGAAGGCTTGGAAAGGATGTTGAGCTTCCCCTCTTCCTGGAGGGCGGTGAGCTGGGCATAGAGAATGTTTTTCCCGACATTTTCATGGACAAGACCCAGGGCCATGCCCGCCCATCCTTCAGTACCAGCTTTTTCCGAGGAGGGGAAATTCATGATGTTCCCAATACCCGGCAGATGGGTAATGGGCGTCCCGGCAGGCGCCTTGTCCGTTGCATCATCCGACGATTGCACCAGGGAGCTATCAATCTTGCCCAGAGGCCCGCCGAGCCAGTTATTATAATCTCCGGTGGTGTTAAGACCGAGTCCCCCCCACTGGATCCCAAGTTCCTTGGCTGTGTCGGAGTTAGCCTCCACAATGTGGGCTTCAATGAGAATCTGGTCCGTGGGCCGGTCCAATCTTTGAATGATGGGCATGATCTTCTTGATATCTTTCTGGGTGGCCTGGAGGACCAGGGAGTTGGTGCTGGCGTCCATGAGGATCGTACCCCGGAGCTCTGCAGAGGCATTCTTTGCGTCACCTTTTTTCGCCCCTTTCTTCTTCTTTATATCCTTTTTACTGGCAACCAGGAAGGCCTCAAGATTGGCCCTGAGGGGAGCCAGATCCGCATAGTCGATCTTCACGATCCGAGTGACCAGGGGGTCCAACTTTGCCTCCTCCTGGGCGATTTCAAGCATGGCAATGGAGTGGGTTTTCTTGCTCTTCTCAAACTTCTGCTTGGCCTCCATTAGGGCGATGTCCTTGTTCAGATCCTCCACCGTGATCACCCTCAAGATATCCCCGGTCCACTCAAAAGTGAGTCCGTAGGTGGAAAGAAGGCCCTCAAAGGCCTGGTTCCAGGGAATGTTAGAAATGTTGATCTTGGCCTGACCCGTGACGCTCTCGTTGATCATGATGTTTACCTCTGCGGCCCTTGCAAGGGTTCTGAGCAACACGGACACGGACACGTCATGCATCTTCATGGTCACGGGCATGTCAGGAAGCGGTTTGACCGCCTGGAGCTCTTTTTCCTTTTTCAGCCGCTGCTGGGCTTCTACCTTCTCCCGCTCCCGGGCATCCTCCTCAAGGGCAATATCATACTTCCTTGGATCGGGCGTGTACCCTTTGGAATCCTCTGCCATGATTCTCCATTTTTCAAAGCCGTCCGGTTTTGGCTCTTTTTCCCCCAGGGCGCTGCAACCGGAAATCATGACCAAAGCCACCAATGCCGCCAGAATAGTACTGTGTCTGAACATTTTGTTTCCCATAGCTGATTCCATTTAATTCTCTTCCAAGTAGAGTATGATCTCTTTGTTTGCCTCGGTTCTCAGAACCACCTGTGCAGGTGTAATCTCTTCAACCTTATACCCCAGTTCATTAAGCATCTCACCGCTCCTGTATTCCATACCGTTGACCACCCCCAGCAAAAGGCTTCCGGCCCGGATGAATCCCGAATACACAAGCTCGGCGTCTTTAGCGTCGGAAACGGGCTGTGCATCCTCAACCGCCTTGGTTAATTCAGCCCTGAAGGGATCCCGTGTCCAGTCGGCCTCGGCCTTTGAGATGAGATAATCCGTGTGCCCCCGGTCCTTGATCGAGGCAACAGCAAGCCGTGCCGATGCGGTGGACACATAGGTTTCCAGCTCCTGTTCCGCCATTTGAGCCACGACCTGGGATCCATCGGAACCGCCGGATAACAAAAAATAGTCAGCAAGCCCGTAAACGCCCATCAAAACCGCCACCAGTAGTATGATCTTTTCGCGTCGTTTCATAATCTATTTCTTATCAATGTTAATGAGGATTTTAGTGAAAAACTTCTTTTCTTGCTCCTTATCCGTGGTGATCTTGATCGTTTCAACGGTATTCAGGTACGGCAGGGAGACAAGTGAAACAAGGCAGTTTCGGTAATCAAACAGATCGCCGGCAAAGGTAAGCTCCATGGACACGGAATCCGACCTGTTTTTCAGGGAGTTGATATCAAGGCTGTTGCTGGATAGCTCCATGCCGTTCTCCCGGGCGATCCCGGTAAACACCGTTGACAACGTTGCAATCTTGTCCCGGGCCAAGGGGACCTTTTCAACCCTGGGCAGTTCGGGGTCAAATGCCATGGTGGCAAGGGCCTGGGCCTGGGCAAACATGGGATAGAGCTTTTTTTGCTTTTCCAGTTCAATGGCTGCCGACACCCGTGCCTGCTTGATTTGTTGGTTTTCGCGATACTGGGGAAAGAGCACAACCAGGGCCACCCCAACGACCAGCACCGCAGACAGGACGATTAAGAACAGTGTCAGGGGAGGCAATTTGTTTGAGACCTTTTTTTCTTGGATTCCTGCCATTACAAAATCTCCATATCTGCAGTGAATTTCAGCAAGTTTTCCTCCTCAATGGATTCAAGTGTTTTGTTCAAGAGCATGATCTCTCCGAACACAGGGGAGTCCCCAAGGGTGATCACATATCCGGTGAGCGTGGATTCAAGGGCGGTATAATCCACCCTCACAATGCCGGTTAAGAGTACCGAACGCCTGGCCTTGTTAGCCTTGCCCGATTTTTTGACACTGTCCGGCAGCTCCTGTTTGAAATCCGATTCAAGCGAAACCAGACTGATGACATCCGGGGTCAGGGAACAGAGTTCATTGATCACCGCAAGGGGGAGATAGTCCGAGGCATAGGCTTTTATGGCCTGGGATCGTTCTCCGGCCTGTTTAAGGGTTTCATTCAACGTCTCCTCACTGACCTTGGGTACATACTTTGCGATCCGGGCGTCTATCTGGTTTTTCTCAGCCAATTCTGCTTGATAAACCGAATCCTGCCACCACCAGCAGCCCCCAAAGCCCAGGAGGGTTATCAGGCAGAGCCCAAGGATGATTGCGTTCATTTTCCGGTATTTTGCCTGATTGTCCCGCTGGACATAGGTATTAAGGAAGTTCGGCGTCTCTGTCCGGGTGGACAGGGCAGCGCCCAGGGCCGGAATGATGCCGGTTCGCTCCCCAGCCCCTTCGGGAAACCGGGTTGAAAGGGTCAGGCCGGGATTCTTTTCAAACGGGTTGAACCGTTTAACCTCGGTCTGGGTCTGGTCGGCGGCATAGGCCATGAACGGCTGACAATTGTCGGTCTCGCCAAAGAAGAGGTATTGGTGAACCGGTTCGTTGGACGCATAATTATTGGAGCAGTAGTCGCCGGACCTCAACACCTTCCCCACAAGACGCTCCGCACTGGGCTCCATGGCAGCAAACAGACTGCTCTCCCGGCCAAGGCTTGAAGAAAGAATCTCCAGTATGTCCCAGGATTTCACCTCAGGGTCGGAAGACGTGTCCAGCAGCTCCTCCACCAGGCTGTGAGAACCGGTTCGGATGCTTCGGACAAGCTGGACTTTTGACCTGTGAAAACAAGTGATCTCTGTGTGATAGCGAGCAACATTGACCAGGATTTCCGGTCCCGCCTCCGGTTTCAGCCGATCCGATCCCATGAAGTTCTGGAGAGCAAAAGGAGCGGCCGTGATGCCGGCCAAGGGATATCCGGCCTTTGAAAAAAGTTGGGTCAGCATCTTGATTTCGTTCTTCAAACCGCTGAAGGCAATGACATTCTTCTTTTTGACCCCATTTGACTGTACCGATCCAAGGATGTGAAAATCAAAAATGTCATTGTCCGGATCCAGGTCAACCTCTTTTTTAAGCCCCCAAAATGCAGCGTTGGGAAGTTTCGATGGCGGCAGGTCGGGAATCACAATATTTCTTAATTTGAGATTTTTTGAGTTAATAAGCGTCCAAACCGCTGCTTTCCCATGACCTGCAAGAAAATCCCCGATTGTTGATTTCAAGAAAGAAGCAAATCGTTCATGCTCCATGTCAAGTTCGTCAGGAACCGGAACATAGGCCCATTTTACGAGATCTTTTGTATCCCCGGAGCCCCCTGCACCTCGGGTGAGAACAAGTGAAACATGACTATGTTCGATAAAAACGCCCATGGTCAAGGCCTTTTTACCCCCTCGTTTCATGGGCAAAGGTTGTTGTGAAACCTTGGGCAGGCGGGATTTTTCTTTTTTTTCATCCCCAGCCCCCTTACCACGAATCGTATCCAGTAACTTCTCTGTTGAATTCACACCGCCGTTATAGCTCAAAGCTGCTCCATTCTTTCAGTAATAGACCTTACTCATCAGCAAGCTCAATCTTTTTTAAGAACTCCGCTCAGCAAGACAGAACAAGTTTACCAAGAGTAAAACAATTTTTGCAATACAAACAATAGTACCGTTCGTTATAATACCAATCCTTACTTGTCAACCCAAACCCGTTTCCCCCTCCCAAGAACCACAATGTAACACATCAAGACAATAGACTATAGAAACGGGCAGTTACAACGAATACCCCCAGTGCTGCATCGCAACAAGGAACACCTCAACAATCCAAACGAGCAATCAACCCGGCGGTAAGTAAATTTCTGACATATATAGACAAATAACAGTTCAAGCCTGGAATGGGTGGCTAAAAAAAGTGCTTTATGGTAAAAAGTCTGAAAAACGGCCCACAGGCCGAAAACAGTGACAACGGAGAGAATGAATGAGCAAGATTGTCCATGGATCTGAAATTGCAGCCATTGCAGCAAAAAAACGGGCTGAGAACAAACAAATCGTCTTTACCAACGGCTGTTTTGACATCCTCCATGCAGGCCATGTCAACTACCTGGCTGCCGCCGCAGCCCAGGGAGACCTCCTGGTTCTGGGGCTCAATTCAGACCAGTCGGTTAGACGCATCAAGGGAGAAAAGCGACCCGTGATCAACCAGACCCACCGGGCACAGGTGGTGGCTGGCCTGGCCTGTGTCGACTATGTGGTGATCTTTGACGAGCCTGATCCTGAAGCGCTTATTAAAAGGGTGAACCCCCATGTGCTTGCCAAGGGTGCGGACTGGGCCGAGGATGATATCATCGGAGGAGATTTTGTAAAACAGAACGGCGGCAGGGTGGCAAGGATCATCCTGGAACCGGATATCTCAACCTCCCTGATCATCGAAAAGATAGTGAACACCTTTGGATAGGCAGGCCCCCACAACCCTGGTCAGCCAGGAGGGGACAACCCGCCTTGAGTTCAACCGGTTCAACGACCTGCCCTTTGTTGCCCACGGGATCTTTACCCGGGTTGGCGGATTCAGCACGGCACCCTTTGACTCGCTCAACGTGGGGCTCTCCGCCGGAGATTCCAGGGAAACAGTGCTCAAGAACAGGCAACTCATTTCCCGCACCCTTGGCGGCGGCACCCCGGTCTATCTCAACCAGGTCCACTCAGACACCGTGCTTGCGTTAAAAAAGGATGATACCGGCAATCTCCCCGCCATGGCCGGGGACAGGGTTGCCGACGCCGTGGTGACCGACATCCCCGGTCTTGCCCTGGTGATCCAGGTGGCAGACTGCCAGGCCGTCATCCTGGTGGACCCTGTCAAGCGGGTTGTGGCCAACATCCATTCGGGGTGGAAAGGAAGCGTCAGCAACATCATCGCCAGGACCATGGACACCATGGAAGGAACCTTCGGGTCATCCCCCGGGGACATCCTTGCCGGGATCGGACCCTCCCTGGGCCCCTGCTGCGCCGAATTTGTCAATTACAGGGCTGAAATTCCGGAACACCTCTGGCACTATAAGGATGGGAACGACCATTTTGATTTCTGGCGCATCAGCCGGGACCAGCTCCAGGAACAGGGGGTAAACGCCTGGAACATTGTCCAGGCCGAGATCTGCACCCGGTGTTCACCCGACACCTATTTCTCTTACCGACACGAGAAGGTGACCGGCAGGTTCGCCTCGGTGATTAAAATAATATAACAGAGGTTCATATGAAAAAAACAAACGTATGCTTGACCGAAAAGGTAAAGGCCGCCGGTTGAGGGGCCAAGATAGATCCGGAGGTCCTGGATCGCATTGTCAAAAATTTAAAGGTCAAAACACACCCAGACCTGATCGTGGGGCTTGAAAACAGTGATGATGCCGGTGTGTTTCGGCTGAACGACACCACTGCCCTGATCCAGACCCTGGATTTTCTCACCCCGGTGACGGACTCGCCCTACGAGTTCGGGCAGATTGCAGCGGCCAATTCCCTGAGTGATGTCTATGCCATGGGAGGCACGCCCATTACGGCCATGAACATTGTCTGCTTTCCGGAAAAAGAACTGGATGAATCCATCCTCCAGGAGACTCTCCAGGGGGGGATCGACAAGATCCAGGAGGCGGGAGCCACCCTGGTGGGCGGCCACAGCGTGGATGACCCGGAGTTCAAGTACGGACTTTCGGTTACAGGCATTGTCCATCCGCAAAAGGTGCTTGCCAACAAAGGGGCAAAGACCGGAGAGGTGCTTATTTTGACAAAACCCGTGGGCGTCGGCATCCTTGCCACGGCCGTCAAGGCAAAACTGGCCACGGCTCCCCACATCAAACTTCTGGTGGACACCATGGCCCAGCTCAACAAGACCGCCTGTGAAATTCTCCTAGACTACCCCATTGGTGCCTGCACCGACATCACGGGATTCGGCCTTGCTGGCCATCTTCTTGAAGTGGCCAGGGGGTCGAAGAAGACCCTCCGCCTTTTTTCGGAAAAGGTACCGATCCTTGGGGGGGCCAGGGAGTATGCCATGATGGGTATGGTGCCTGCCGGGGCATACAGAAACAAATCGTTCTGCGGCCAAAACATCGATATAGATACCAAAATCGATGTCATCACCCAGGACCTGATGTTTGACCCCCAAACCTCGGGCGGTTTGTTTTTTTCAATCCCAGCAAACGATGCAGCCGCATGTGTCGACAGAATGAACCAAGAGGGCGTCCCGGCGGCCATTGTGGGCGAGGTGGGCGAAGATCATATCTGTGGCGGGCTGATCGTCACATAATTCATTTTTGACGTTGACTTGATAGTAATGATGTGTTACTTCCACCACTATTATTGTGACGTCGATTGAGAGGTTGGGGAAGGTAGTATGAAAAAAGAAACTTCAAAGAGCATTCAAGAGCTCGCTTACTACAGCAGCCTGGGTTTAACGGTTGCACTTTCTATTTTTATCGGTCTGTTCTTAGGCGTCTGGCTTGATGGCAAATTTGAGACATCCCCTGTTCTGACGTTTCTGTTCCTTGGCCTTGGTATCGCCGCAGGATTCAGACATTTGGTCAGGGCAGCAAAACGGAGCAGGAAGCTTTAGAGACATGAACATTCAACAGCGCATGATACGGTTTATCACCAAATCCAACTGGTATATTTTCTGCGTCATCACCCTGCTCGCGTTCATCAACACCCCCAAACCGTTTGCCTTGGGAATCCTCTGCGGAGGTCTCATTGTCACCCTCAATTTCCACGCCCTGGAGCACACCCTCAAGCGAACATTTAAGAACAGTTCGCAGATTGTCGCCGCAGGAGACTCCATCCTCCGCAGCGTCATCTTTAAATACTACATTCGATTTATATTAAGCGGGGTAATGTTATTCCTGCTTATTTCAAGGAATATTGTCGATCCGTTAGGCCTCATTGCAGGTCTTTCGGTTGTGGTTGCAAGCTTTTTTGCGGCAACGACACTTGAATTAACAAGACTTATTATTAAGGAGGCTGTGTAAGTGGAACATCCATACCTATTCTTTGTAAAACTGTTTGAAGCGATCGGATTGGGGCATTTTGCCCACAGTAACGTCCATGTAATTTATATGTGGGTCGTAATGGCAATCCTCATCTTCTTTGGGTGGCTTGCAGGAAAAAATGTCCAACTTGTTCCTGGTCCGGTACAGAACGTTTTTGAAGTCCTGGTCTCAGGTCTTGAAGAGTTTATGGTGACGGTTACGGGTGAAGAGGGCCGTTGGCTCTTTCCCCTTGTGGCATCGATCTTCCTGTTTGTCTTCATCGGCAACCTCGTCGGATTGGTCCCAGGGTTCTTTCCCCCCACAGCGAATCTCAACACGACAGCGGCCCTTGCCCTGATTGTGTTTGTATTCACCCACGTGATCGGTGTTAAATACCACGGTGCAAAATACTACAAGCACTTCCTGGGCCCGGTATGGTGGATGGTACCCCTTATCCTTCCCATCGAACTCATTGGTCACGGCGCCAGGGTTCTCTCCCTCTCCTTTCGTCTCTTCGGAAACATGATGGGACATGAGTTGGTACTTGGAATCCTCTTCGCACTTGCAGGCGCCTTTTTTGCGCCCCTGCCTATCATGGCGCTCGGTATCTTTGTCGCCCTTGTTCAGGCATTTGTGTTCTTCCTGCTCTCCGTCATGTACTTCACCGGAGCCATGGAGCACGCACACTGATTTTACCTTAGAACTTTTAAGCTGTCGACAATGGTGCCGGCAGCTTGCACCATAGTTATGCGGGGACCGGAAGAAGCCGCAATAACAATATTATCTTAACGTTAGAGGAGAAAACAAATGGAATTTTTTACAGCATGTGTTTGGGCAGCAGGTCTTGCAATCGGAATCGCAGCACTGGGTTGTGGTCTTGGTCAGGGAATGGGTCTCTCCGGAGCCGTTCAGGGTATCGCACGTAACCCTGAGTCTTCAGGAAAGGTAACAGTTACCCTTCTTATTGGTCTTGCCATGATCGAGTCACTCTGTATCTACGCGCTCGTTGTTGCCCTTATCCTCATCTACGCACACCCCCAGGCTGCTGAGTTCGCTAAGATGGCCATTGGTCACTAAGCACCAGCCTTAGATAAAAGCAACACCAAAGGGAGTCAACCATCGGTTGACTCCCTTTTTGGTTTTTTGGGTCAGGCTTTCCCTATTGTTGTTTTTTCAGATCCCCTGCCCCCCCCCCACCGTGTTCACCCCATGAATTCTCCCGGCACCCCGTCATCCCATTGTCGCCCCTGGCGATGATCTTTCCCCGGTTTTCGTTCTCCAAGCCCCCATCGCCATTGGCGCAGAAATTCCGGAAGGTCGCCCCCCTCCTTTGACCGGCCCCCAATGCCCCTTGTGGAATGTGGTTGAAGAGGCGATATCATTTTCTTGTTGACAATCCCACGTCGATTTTCCATACTCCCGGAACATTTTATATTTGCTAGGGGAGCTGAAAAGCTGAGAAGGATTAAAAACCTGACCCTTGGAACCTGACACGGTTAATGCCGGCGTAGGAAAGCGGATCTTCACCCCTCAAGTGTACTCTCGTCTAGAGAATTCCACTCGACCCACATCCCCCCTTACTCCGTTTTTATCCATATACAGCCGCCACAGGTTCCTATTTGTTACCAACAAGAGGAACGCAACATGGAATTAAAAATCAATGGAGAGAGTCTCAACCTCTCGCTTTCCACCCTCATGGATCTGGTTCGCCACAAAGGTCTTGATCCCGGTGCTGTTATCATCGAGCACAATTTCAAGGTCATTGACCAGGAAGACTGGGCCAGGACCCCAATCAACCATGGAGATACAATTGAACTGTTAAGTTTTGTGGGAGGCGGATGAATGGAAGCAAAGGATAAACTGATACTGGGAAAAAGGGAATTTTCAAGCAGGTTGTTGACCGGAACAGGCAAGTTTGCCTCAAACGAGGTGATCGCCCCCATGCTTGAAGCATCGGGTTCCGAGATCATCACGGTGGCGCTCCGGCGCATCGACCAGGGTGCCGGGGATGACAATATCCTTGGGCACATCCCCAACCAAACCACCCTTCTGCCAAACACCTCCGGGGCAAGGACCGCTGAAGAGGCCGTTCGCATCGCCCGAATCGCACGCCAGGCAGGGTGCGGAGATTTCATCAAGATCGAGGTGATCACGGACATGCGGTATCTCATGCCCGACAACCAGGAGACCCTGAAGGCCACCCAAATCCTTGCGGATGAGGGGTTTATCGTGCTGCCCTATATCATGCCCGATCTCACCCTGGCATACCGGCTCCAGGATGCTGGTGCCGCAGCCGTGATGCCCCTGGGTTCCCCCATCGGATCCAACCAGGGGATCAGGACACGGCCCATCATCGAGCTCATCATCGATGGCGTGGAGATTCCGGTGATCGTTGATGCCGGGATCGGCAAACCCTCCCAGGCAGCCGAGGCCATGGAGATGGGTGCCGATGCCGTGCTGGTGAACACGGCCATCGCCACCAGCGAAGACCCGATCACGGCAGGCGCCGCATTTTCAATGGCGGTCAAGGCCGGTCGAATGGCATACAAAACCGAGATGGGTCAGGAAAGCGTTGAGGCACAAGCCTCCTCACCCCTGACCGGGTTCTTGAGGGGTTAACCATGTCGTTTTTAACCATCATTGAGGCGTTCCGTGACTTTGATTTTGAGGGTCACTTCAACGCCGTGACAGACCAGGACGTTCGAGCTGCCCTCGCCAAAGATCGGTTGACCCAAAAAGATTTTTTGGCCCTCTTGTCCGAACAGGCAGCGCCCCATCTTGAAACCATGGCGTCAAAGGCAAGAAAGCTCACCCTCCAGCACTTTGGACGGACCATGGGGCTCTACGCCCCCATCTACATCTCAGACTACTGCTCCAACCACTGTACTTACTGCGGGTTCAACTCAACCAACCGGTTCAACAGAAGAAAGCTCACCCTTGCCGAGGTGGAAACCGAGGCAAGGCTCCTTGCAGATACCGGCATCCGCCACATCATCCTCCTGACCGGAGAGGCCCCGGCAAAGACCCCCCTGACCTATCTTGAGGCGTCGGTCACGGTGATGAGAAAGTACTTTTCCTCTGTCTCCCTTGAGATATTTCCCATGGATGAAGCCGAATACGGGGTTCTCAACAAGGCCGGTGCCGATTCCCTCACGGTCTACCAGGAAACCTATGACAGGGAGGTCTACAAACAGGTCCACCTGTCCGGCAAAAAAAGGGACTATGACTGGCGTCTGCTGGCCCCGGAGCGAGGGGCCAGGGCCGGATTCAGATCCATCAACATCGGGGCGTTGTTCGGGCTTGGAAAAATTTGCCAGGAGGCCTTTTTCTCAGGCATCCATGCCCGGTTCCTGGAACACCACTACCCCAATGTGGAGATCGGGCTTTCCATTCCACGGATGAGAAAGGCCGAAGGGGCCATTGATCCACGGAACATCCTGGACGACCCCGGGTTTGTGCAGTTCATCACCGCCTTCAGGCTTTTCCTGCCCAAGGTGGGTATCAGCATCTCCACACGGGAAGCGCCGGAATTCAGGGACAAGCTGGTGCACCTGGGCATCACCCGACTCTCGGCCGGATGCAAGACCGACGTGGGCGGGTACGCAAAAGAAACGGATACAGACACGGCCCAGTTCCAGATTTCCGACGAAAGAAGCGTGGACCAGGTGGTGGCCATGATCAGGCAAAACGGTTACCAGCCCGTGTTCAAGGATTGGGACCGCATTTAAGGAGACGGTGATGGAGAGAAAAATCGGTATTGCCGGGCTCGGCGGCATTGGATCAAGGGTGGCGGAACTTCTGGTGCGATCCGGGGAACAACGGCTGACGCTGATCGATTTCGACCGGGTGGAGCCATCCAACCTCAACCGGCAGTTTTACTTTGCCCACCAGACCGGCGGACTCAAGACCGAGATGCTCAAAAAGAATCTCCAACAGATCCGGCCCCTTGTGGAGATCGAAACCAAGACCCTGAAGATCGACAAAGGAAACATCTGCTCCCTCTTTTCCGACTGCACCATCATCGTGGAGGGGTTTGACCGAAAAGAGAGCAAGAAGATGCTGGTGGAAACCTTTGCCCGGACAGAAAAGCAGGTGGTTTCCGCCTCGGGCATTGCCGGTTTCAACCTTGATGCCATTGGTCACAGGCAGATCGGAAACTGCACCATTGTGGGGGATTTTTCAACGGATGAGGCGGAAAACCCGCTGTTTCCCCCCAAGGTGCTTGTGGTGGCCGCCATGATGGCCGGCATCGTATTAAAAACAACCTAGAAAAGAGCAAGAGGCGTTCATGAAACCAATATTAGACCCGGGACTCTACGGAATCCTGGCAGAGAAATTCTCCAGGGGACGGTCCAATGTCGAGGTGGCGGGCGAGATGGTAAAAGCCGGCGTCACCACCCTCCAGTACCGGGAAAAAACCGCATCAAAGAGCATGGGAAAGATGTACGAGGAGTGTGTTGCCATCCGGAAGATCACCCGGGCGGCAGGGGTCACATTCATCGTGAACGACCATGCCGACCTGGCCCTGATGGTGGAAGCCGACGGCATCCACACGGGCCAGGACGACCTCCCCCTCAGGGAACTCAGGAAGCTTGTGGGCGCCATGATCATCGGCCGCTCCACCCACTCCCCGGACCAGGCCCGAACGGCTGTCCTGGACGGTGCCGACTACATTGGTGTGGGCCCGATTTTCACCACCCAGACCAAGGATGATGTCTGCGATGCCGTGGGATTGGATTACCTGGACCATGTTGTGGCAAACATCAACATCCCCTTTGTGGCCATCGGCGGCATCAAGGGCCACAACCTTGGAGAGGTGGTAAGCCACGGTGCCAGAACCGTCTGTCTGGTCACGGAAATCGTCGGCGCAGATGATATCCAGGCAACCATTCAAGCACTTCAAACAATTTATAAGGAAAACATAGCATGACAAAATATACGACACAGATGGATGCAGCAAGAAAAGGAATCATCACCCCCCAGATGAAAGATGTACTGGCTGTCGAGGCGATTTCTGAGACCGAGCTGTTAGAAAGACTTGCCCGGGGAGAGATTGCCATCCCGGCCAACAGGAACCACACCAAACTTCGGGGCATCGGCATTGGCACGGGGCTCACCACCAAGGTCAACGTCAATCTCGGGGTCTCAGAGGATAAATGCTGTTTCGAGTCTGAGATGAGAAAGGCCGAACTTGCCATCAAACACAAGGCTGACTCCATCATGGATCTCTCCATTGTCGGGGATACCCGGGCCTTCAGGCAACGACTCATCAAGGCCATGCCGGTGATGGTGGGCACGGTTCCCATCTACGACACCGTGACCCGCACGGGAAAAAAGGCTGAGGACATCACCCTTGACGAGTGGTTTGAAACCGTTGAGATCCACGCCCAGGACGGCATCGATTTTTTGACCATCCACGCGGGTCTGAACCAGAAGGCGGTGCAGAGTATCCGAACCAACCCCAGGCTCACCGGCGTCATCTCCCGGGGTGGCTCCATCCTGGTGGAGTGGATGGTAAAGAACGAAAAGGAAAACCCGTTTTATGAGCATTTCGACCGCCTCCTTGACATCTGTGAACGCTACGACGTCTGCCTGAGCCTTGGAGACGGGCTGAGACCCGGTTGCCTCAAGGATGCCACGGACGCACCCCAGATCGAAGAACTCATCACCCTTGGAGAACTCACCAAACACGCCTGGACAAGGAATGTCCAGGTGATGATCGAGGGACCCGGCCATGTTCCCCTGAACGAGGTGGAGATGAACATCAAGATGCAGAAAAAACTGTGCCACAACGCACCTTTTTATGTGCTCGGCCCCCTGGTCACCGACATCGCCCCGGGATACGACCACATCACGGCCGCCATCGGCGGTGCCATGGCCGCCATGCATGGTGCCGACTTCCTCTGTTACGTAACCCCGGCGGAACACCTTCGCCTGCCTGAACTTGACGATGTCAAGGAAGGGGTGATCGCAACACGAATCGCCGCCCATGCAGCCGACATCGCAAAGGGAATCCCCAATGCCGCCGCACCGGATCACCAGATGGGGCAATTTCGCAGGGACCTTGACTGGGAAGGTCAGTTCAGCGTTGCCATGGATCCGGAAAAAGCCCGGACCTACCGGGAATCCTCCCAACCCAAAGAAAAGGAAGCCTGCTCCATGTGCGGCGATTTCTGCGCAGTAAAACGCACCCGGGATCTCCTATAGGGGGTCAGGCCTAGCTTATTGTCGTTATTTAACAAAACAACGGGATCAGGGCCAAACGGGGTCAGGCTTAGCTTATTATCTATTTCTTTTGGATTACAAGAAATCAAGCAATAAGCTAAGCCTGACCCCCTCGAAGCGAGCGAAGCAAATTCAGCCTACCCATGCCTCCATCGAAGCCAAGCCCATCAAAACAACCATCGAAGCGCAAAAAAACAATAAACAAACCAAGCCCCCCAGCCAGCCCCAACTTCGTGCCCCCCATCACATGATACTTGCAATACCATCTCCAATGTTTTAAACTTTTGTAATTTTTCATTACAACCTTCCTCCAGGGAGGTATCCATGTCAAGAAAACCTCGTATCCACTACCCTGGCGCATTTTATCACCTGATACTCCGGGGCAATGCAAAACAGCCAATTTTTCATGGCAGGGACGAGATTAGATATTTCGAACATATCCTTGCCCAGGGACTGGAAGAGCACAGCCACCGCCTATACGCCTTTTGCTGGATGAACAACCATGTCCACATGGCGTTGCAGGCCCCGAACACCCCGCTTTCAAAAATGATGCAGATCCTGTCACAGCGCTACACCCAATGGTTCAACCATCGTCATGATCGGGTTGGCCATCTCTTCCAGGGACGCTACAAAGCTATATTGATAGAGAACAATGAATACCTCCTCGAACTGATCCGATACATCCACCTCAATCCGGTGCGTGCAAAATTAGTGACCGATCCGCTTGATTATAAAGCCAGCAGTCATGGGGCCTACCTTAACTGCCAAAGGGCGCCTCCCTGGCTCTCCATCGATTTGGCCCTAAAACAATTTGGGGGAACAGAAGAGAATGCCCAGGCCAGTTATCTCACTTTCATGGGCCAGCCGATTGATACGGATCGTCAAGCACAATTGAGGAAGGGCACCACAGAAGGACGAATCCTGGATAGAGATAATCGTACCCACAAAACCATGGAAAAATCAGACCAGCCTGCCGGCTCCAATAGAACAATTGAAGAGATAGCCGACCTGGTTGCAAAAGAACAAGGGATTGCTACCTGGGAACTGACAACCGCCAGCCGCAGCAGAAGCATCACAAAAGCACGCGCCATCATTACCCTCCTTGCATTAGATCACTCCCAGCAGACCCTTGCAGACCTGGCCCGCTACTTTGAACGGGAAGTGCCGACCATGAGCAGACAAGTTAAAAATTTACGCAATAGGATGAAGAGGGACATGGTCTTACTGGCAAGGATTGAGAAACTAATCACAAAAATGCAGGACAAACGGGGTCAGGCTTAGCTTATTGTCTATTTCTTTTGGATTACAAAAAATCAAGCAATAAGCTAAGCCTGACCCCCTCGAAGCGAGCGAAGCAAATTGAGTTCACGTCGACCTCATCGAAGCGCAATAACGACAATAAGCTAAGCCTGACCCCAACAGCACGAAAATAACGACAATAAGCTAGGCCTGACCCCACCAATAAACAGGACCATGGCCATTGCCGAGCTTGAACTTGGCACCGGCAACAAGGGCCTGGGTGAGAAACAGCTTGGCCTGCTTGACTGCGGATGCGATGCCGTGGCCCTTGGCAATGTTGGCGGCAATGGCCGATGACAGGGTGCAGCCGGTGCCGTGGGAGTTGGGGGTATCGACCCGTTCACCATCAAAGGTCACGGTGAGATCGCTCTCTCCGAGATAAAGAAGGTCCTTGCATTCGGTTCCGTTCAGGTGGCCCCCCTTTAAAAGGACGGTCCTGCACCCGAGCTCGGCAAGGTCCCGGCAGGCCTGGGGCATATCCTCCACAGTGGAGATCTCTCTTCCCAGGAGCACCGACGCCTCCGGAAGATTCGGGGTGATGATCCGGGCAAGGGGAAGGAGTTTTTCCTTTAAAGCGGCAATGGCATCGTCCTGGAGAAGCTTGTCCCCGCTCTTTGCGATCATCACGGGATCGAGGACCACGTGGCGGCATTGGTGGTGGTTCAAACGGTCCGCAACCGCCTCGATCACCTCCGGAGAGTGGAGCATACCGATCTTGACGGCATCGACGCCGATATCCTCGAGCACGGCATCCATCTGGGTGGCGATGAACCCGGGCGGTACCGGATGGATGCCTGTTACGGCAACGGTGTTCTGGGCTGTCAGGGCCGTAATCACCGACATGCCGTAGCATCCCAGGGCTGAAAAGGTCTTGAGATCCGCCTGTATCCCGGCGCCGCCGCCGCTGTCCGAACCTGCAATGGTCAATGCCCGATGGTATGTTTTCATTCCCTGTTCTCCTCTTTGATAATTAGCTTATTACTCTTATTTTCGGGTTATTTTGGCAAGAAATTCAGAAATCTTTTGGGTTATGGTTTGTCCAGGTTAAAATTTACTGTTTCGCAAAGTATCTGTGCTGCTCCATAGGGATCCGCTGTCCCGCAGATGGCCGAGACCACGGCAATGGAATCCGCTCCGGCCCGGATCACGTCCCTGGCATTGGCGGCATCAAGCCCACCGATGGCAACCAGGGGATGGCGCGAAAATGCGCGTATCCTGGCGAGACCTTCAAGGCCCCACACGGTTTTCGTATCTGTTTTGGTAGGGGTGGGAAACACCGGACTCACCCCCAGGTAATCCACATCCAGTTCCTGGGCCGCTTCAACGTCTTCCCAGCTCTCCACCGAGAGACCAATGATCTTATCCGGTCCCAAAAGCTTACGCGCAAGAACAGCTGGCATATCGTCCTGGCCGATATGGACACCGTCTGCCCCACAGGCCAGGGCCACGTCAATGCGGTCGTTGATGATCAGCGGAACATCAACGTCTGCCATGGATGCCTTGACCCTTAGGGCTGTTTCAACAAACCCCCGGGTGGTGCTGTTTTTTTCCCTGAGCTGAACACAACAAACGCCTGCGCGAAGGGCCTCGGTAACGGTGAACTCAAGGGTTTTCTCCCTGCAGAGGCCGGAATCCGTTACAAGGTAAATACCTTTCATCTATGGTTTACTCCCTAAAATAGCGTTCAATATCATCCCGGGTCAGGCAATACAGGGCATCGATAAACCCGGTCTGAAGACTTCCGGGTCCCTTGGCTGTTTCGGCTGCGATCTCGCCTGCAATGCCCATGACTGCCATGGCATGGGCAACGGCCGTGGCATACCGGGAATTCACGGCGGCAAAGGCGCCGCACAAGGCCGAAGCCGTGCATCCGAGTCCCGTCACCCTCGGCATCATGGGATGACCATTTTTTATGGCAATAACCCCTGTTTTGTCAACAACATAATCGGTTTCGCCTGTGATGCAAACCACGCTGTCCGTGGTCCGGTTCAAATGTTTGGCCGAATCAAGGGCAAGACTTGATTCGCTGGTGCTGTCAACCCCCTTGGTGGCGACCCCGTCCTGGCAAAGGGCCATGATCTCCGAGCCATTGCCCCGGATGATTTCAGGGAAAAACGCTTGGATAAAGGTGGTCGCCGTCGTGGTTCTGTATTGGGTGGCCCCTGCCCCCACAGGATCGATGATGATGGGAATATTGCAGGAATCAGCCTTTTGGGCGGCCAGGTTCATGGATGAAATCCAAGGGTCACTCAGGGTGCCGATGTTGATCACCAGGGCCGAGGAGATGCCGGCCATCTCTTCCACTTCCGCCCGGGCATGGGCCATCACCGGGGAGGCCCCAAGGGCCAGAAGGGCGTTGGCCGTGGTGTTCATGACAACGTAGTTGGTGATGTTGTGCACAAGGGGTGCCTGCTCCCTGATCGCCCTTACGTCCTCCCATATGGTTTCAGGAGTAATGTTCATGGTCGTCTCCTTATTATTTCCAGGTGTGGATGATCGTGTTGACATCCACCGGTTTCTCAATGAGGTTGTGGGCAAGGGCAAAATCGGCAAACGTCTGCCACTTTGCCGCATCTGTCACCCGTGTTGCAGCATAATAGGGCCGGGTCAGCTCAAAGGCCTGGGTCTCGGTTGCCGTATCCGCCTCCGGTACCTGGCCAAGGTAGATTTTAAGGGCCTCGGCAGGATGGTTCCCGGTGTAATCCATGGCCTGCTCAATGGCCCGGACAAAGCCATGGACCGCTTTTGCTTTGGACGTGTCGGCCAGCACCTTTTTGCCGCACACGAAAATCAACTCCTCGTAATCAGGGATGCCGTGGTGCTCAAGCTCAAAATAGCCTGACGTGTACCCATGCTGGGCCATGGCCACGGTCTCGTAGGTCTTGAACGGGCCCATCACGGCATCCACCTTGCCGCTGGCAAGGGCGGGAAGAATCGTAAAGCCCACGTTCACCGGGGTGTACTCTTTCACATTATTAAGGGAAGCAAATGCGGCCAAAAGCCCATCCATGAGCCCGGGCACGGTATAGCCGATGGTCTTGCCCTCAAGATCGGAAGGGGTGGAAATGCCCTTTCCCTCAAGGAACATCAGGGTGGTCAGGGGATGGTCCACCAGGTGCCCCACCACCTTCAGATCAAGGCCCTGGGATGCGGCAATGATGGTCTGGGGCTCGTAGGAAACGGCAAGATCCACGGTGCCTGCGGCGGCAAGCTTGAGTCCGTCCGAGGTCTCCGAGGGGCTCATGATATTGACATCCACACCGTTTTTCTCAAAATAACCATTTGCCTTTGCAACATAAACGGGAAGATGGTCGATATTGGGAAACCAGTCAAGCATGAGGTCCAGTTTCTGTCCCTCGGCCGCCTGGACCCCGGGTGCGAAAACAAAGACAACCAAAACAGCAAAAACAAACAAGATTTTTTTCATTAAAACGCCTCTTTTTTAAACGGTGCCAACGGCACCTACATTGGATTATTTTTCCAGGTCACCACCCGCTTCTCAAGCCTTCCGACAAAGCCCCACAACAGGAGCCCCATGATGGAAAGCCATAGGATGGCGGCAAATACGAGATCCACCTTAAGTCTTGCATTGGACTGGATCATGAGATACCCCAGCCCCTGCTGTGCGCCCACCCACTCTCCGATCACCGCCCCGATGGTCGCCACAGTGACCCCCACCTTAAGGCCTGCAAAAAAATGGGGCATGGCCCAGGGCCAGTAGAGCAAGGTCATGGTTTTCCAGAATCCCCCGCCCATGAGGCGAAACAGGGTTTGAAAATCCCGGTTGCAGCTCTTGAATCCTTCCAACAGACTCACAAGGATGGGAAAAAAGATGATCACCCCGGCCATGAACACCTTGCTTGCAATGCCATACCCCAGCCAAACCACCAACAGGGGAGCCAGGGCAAACACCGGAACGGCCTGGGACGCCACAAGAAACGGGGCCAGGGCGCGCTCCAGGGCGGGCATGGCAAACATGGCCATGGCAAGGGGAACGGCGACCGCCAAGGCAAGGGCGATGCCCAGGACGATCTCAAGAAAGGTAACAGCGGCATGGGGCGCGATCAGGGGCGCTTTCATAACAGCAGTAACAACAATGACCGAGGGCGTGGGCAGGATAAAGCCGGGCACGCCAAAGAAACGGCATCCCCCCTCCCACAGGCAGAGGATGACACCTGCCACGGCCAGGGAAATAAGGTTAGAACGAATCATCATGGCCCTCCCCTGTCAACTTCCCCAGGACATGGGACTTAAGCGCAATAAGTTCAGGGTCATCAAATCTTCTGGGCTTGGGGGTCTTGAGGACAAATCGCTCTTGAACCACCATGGGCCGGGGCGTCAAAAGAACGAGCTCGTCTGCCAGAAGCAGTGCCTCCTCGATGTCATGGGTGATCATGACCAGGGTTTTGTTAAACTCGGTCTGAAGCAGGAGGAGCAGGGATTGCAGGGTCCGCCGGGTAATGGCATCCAGGGCGGACAGGGGCTCGTCAAGGAGAACCAGGTCCCGCTCGAACATCAGGGTCCTGACCAGGGCGCACCGCTGTCCCATGCCGCCGGACACCGCATGGGGCATGTGATGCGCGTACCCCTTGAGCCCGAGACGCTCAAACAGGACCATGGCCCGACCTTCAGCGGCGTTCACATCGCCGTTAACCGCTTTCACGGGCAAAAGGGCGTTGTCCATCAACGAGAACCAGGGCAGCAGCAGGTCCTTCTGCTGCATGTAGGCGGCAACCGCTCCCAGATGGGGCAACTGCCTGCCCCGCCAGGCAAGGGAACCTGTATCAGCTGAAACAACCCCGGTGAGAAGATCAAACAGGGTGCTCTTGCCGCAGCCCGAGGGCCCCAGCAGGACGGTAAATCCGTTCTCCGCAACCGAGAAACTGAAATCAGAGAAAATGGTCTGAAGGCCAAATTGTTTTGTTACCCCTGAAACTTGAAGCATACACCCTTCCCCGGTTATATTTTACACAACGTTCAGGCTGTTGGTTCCAGGGAATGCACACAAGATAAGGAGGAGTACTATCATCAATAGGCTTCCCTGCGCCAGCATTACCTGGATCAGGTTCCAGGGGTCAAGACCTTCAAGTCTCCTCTCAGCCGATTACCGTCGACTCCCCCAGTCCATCACGTTGAACTTTTTTCGTTGGGGAAAATACCACGGCCGAAAGCGGTTTGTCAACTGAACTTGAGCCCTGCCAGGTCTTTAGCTTCTTAGCTCTGATTTTCGCGTTATTTTGGCAAGAGAATCAGAAAACTTTTTGGTTCTGGTTTGTCCAGGTTCTGAATTATCATTCTTTTCTTGACTTAAAGCCCCCATCAATGCACACTTGCAAAAGTGTGACACCATCAGCTTTACTGCGAATTCCACTAAAATTCAGTAACTGTTTTTTCCAAAGGGGGTTTCTCCATGAAACAACCTGCGACGATACCGGAGTTGGAGAAACGGGTAGAAGAGCTTACCGCCATCAACCAACTGACCAACGAACTGACCGTCAACCTCTCCAAAGACAGCTTCATGGATTCGGTCTACCAAAAGGTACACTCGATTCTCAAGCCGGATATAGCCATGGTTTACAGTCTGAATAGCAAAAACCTGATTCTCCAGGGAGATCCGTCAAAGCACAATGCCGTCGTCCATGACGCCCATAAGCAACTCACCGTGGGGGACTGCCTCTGCGGACTTGCGGCCGAGACAGGCCAAGCAATCTTTTCCCGGGATATCTGCAAGGACCCAAGGTGCACCCGAAACGAATGCAAAGATGCAGGACTCTGCTCGTTTGCCGCCCTGCCCCTGTTCTTCGACAACACCCTCTCCGGAATGATAGGGATCGCCACAACCCAAAATCGCGCTTTTGAAGAGCAAAAGGATTTCCTTGAAATCGTCAGCAAAAACATTGCCATGGGCATCAGCATCGCAACGCTCTACGAAAAGCTTCACCAGAGCAACCGCAAGCTGACAGGGGAGCTGTCAAAACGCAGGAAAACAGAAACCGCCCAGGACAAAGGAGAGGCAGTCCGCGACACAACCGGAAAGATCGTGGAACTTATGGGAACCGCCCAGGACATCACCCAGGGAAAAAAGGCAGAACGCCTCCTGAAAGAACGGGAACAGGTCTACCGCTCCATGTTTGACAACAACAACTCCGTCATGCTCCTGGTCGACCCTGCCACAGGTGCCATCGTCGACGCAAACCCTTCGGCCTGCACCTTTTACGGCCATGGAAAGGATCAGCTCACAGGGATGAACATCACCGACATCAACATCCTCTCCCAGGCGGAGATCAATACCGGGACGGACAATTCCGGATCACAAGAGAAAAATTATTTCAATTTCCGCCACCGGACGGCAGGAGGAGAAATCCGGGATGTCGAGATCTACAGCGGGCCGATTTCGGTGAGCGGTAAACCCCTGTTGTGCTCCATCATACACGATATTTCCCTTCGCAAACAGGCCGAAAAAGAGCGGGAACAATTGATCGAGCAACTTCGGAAGAACGTCCAGGAGATAAAGACCCTGAGAGGATTTCTGCCCATCTGCTCCTCCTGCATGAAGATACGGGACGACCAGGGATACTGGAACCGAATCGAATCCTATATTGAACAGCACTCGGAAGCCCTGTTCAGTCACGGAATCTGTCCCGCCTGCATGGACAAGCTCTACGGAAAGAAGGAGTGGTACATCAATATGAAAGCAAAAAAGAAAAAGAAATTAGAACCTTAACCTGGACAAGCCAGAATCAAAGATAATCCTCTGATTCTTTTGCCAAAATAACATCTAAGAACCTAACAAAGGAGCTACCATGGCAATTTCAGTTATTATCAGAAGAACGGTTACCAACAAGGAAAAAGCGGCACAACTCTCCCCCCTGATCGTCCGGCTCAGATCCAGGGCAACAGCTCAGCCCGGGTATATCACCGGTCAGACCTTTGCGTGTATCGACTGTGCCGGAGAGTACCTGGGTCTCAGCACCTGGAACACACTGGACGACTGGAACACCTGGCTGAACAGCAAGGAGCGCAGGGAAATCCAGGACCAGATCGACCACCTTCTGGACACAGAGACGGAGTACAGGCTCTACGAACCCCTGACCGGCGGCATCATTCCCCGGTTTCAAGGAGGAACAGGCTAACCACAGAACTCAAACAGAATCTGTTGGGTATCTATGGCCTGGTTCAAATCAGCGGTGATGGATTTGAGAAGGCGGGAATCATGGTTATCACGCTCGGAACAGAGCACCTTCACCGTACGGTTGCGCCCGTTTTCCTTTGCAACGTATAGGGCCTTGTCAACCAGGTAGAATACGTGTTCCACGATCATGTTGCCCGGATGGTGCCTGAAAAAAGGATAAAAAATCATACCGATGGAGCAGGTGATGTTGATCTTTCGGTCGTCCGTCACCGTGAAGACAGAGTTTTCCACATGGTGACGGATCTTTTCGGCAAGGATGGAGAGGTGATCCTCTTTTGTGTCCTTCAGGATAATGACAAACTCCTCTCCGCCGATGCGCCCGACCACGTCATCCTGGCGGATTGTTTCACAAAGCCTGTCACTAAACTGCTTGAGCACCATGTCCCCGGAATCGTGGCCATAGTTATCGTTGACCCGCTTAAAGTGGTCGATATCGATGCTGATGACGCCATAGCCACAGGAATCGTCTTTTTCCCGCTGGTCAAAGCCTTTTCTCTCGATCCACAAAGAATTGATCGCCTTTTCGATCCTCGGTTTCAAAATGTCAAAGAGGTAATGCCTGTTTTTCAGGCCGGTCAAGGGATCGATCCTGGAGATATCCTTCAACCGGTTGTTTTTCAGGACAAGCTCCCGGTTGAGCTTTTCGGTGTTGAGTTTCTCCTGGTTGAACTGTTCAACCAGCAGGTTGTTATCATAGCGAAGCACAAGAAACTCGCTCAAATCCTGATTCATCTTCTTGGCGTTCACCGACATGAGGACAAAGAACACCAACCCCAGGATCGCCATGGAGAAAGTAACCTCCGTACCAAGGAAAAAAAGAATACCCGTAGGCAATAAAAACACGGTAACGGCATAGGAGAAAAACATGGCAAGATGGTTGTGATAGGACCCCAAGCTTCCTGCCACCATGCCCCCGACGATAAAATAAAGAAAAACCAGATACTCCAAGCGAGCAGCATCCATCAAAAAAATCCCGGATGAGCCGAACAGGGTGCCGGCAATTAGGAACGAGACCATCAGCAAACGCTGCCACAGGATGTAATCGCTCCGTTTGAATCCCCGCCAATAAAAATGGAGCATCAAGTATCGCACCAGGACAAAGCCAATGTTGATCAGACACCAGACGATCAGTTGTGGGCTCGGGATCACGTTCCACATAACGATCACAATAATTATGGAATTGAGAATAGTTGTCGGCATGCTCCTGGCGAGGTTCCCCACAAGAATCCGCGTGCGTTCGATCTCCACATAAACGTGTCTATCAGAATTGTCGGCCCTGCAATCGTCTGTTCCCATCTCACCTGTTTCCTGCTCCCAACCGTGGGAGCAATCCCCTGTCTGATAGTCTTCAACCCACTGCAAAAAATCGATCACAATACTAAATACTGTTTACTCGAACAGTAAATACCTAATTTCTTTTCATAAAAAAAACAAGTATTTTTTTTCCAACACCCTATTTCCCACCATGGGACCCAGCCCCTGTTTGTGATGGGGTTATTGCTCTGGTCAGATCAATTGATACCGCTACTTACTAATAAGGGTAGGGTGGGCATCCTGTCATTTGACCGGCACTATAGGCAGTTTTCCTATCTGTTTATAGAAAAGGGTTGACAGGGAAGGAAAAAACGTTTCAAAAGAGATGAGTATTTCGGCTGTTAAGGAGAATGGATCATTAACAGGAGAGAGGTTGATGCAGCTACTTGGACCAACTGAGTTGTCACACAGAATTCTAAAAGGGGACCTGTGCACCTCCTGCGGTGCGTGCGCGGATCTATGCCCCTATCTCAAATCCCATGGCGGCAAAATCGCCAGTGTCTTTTCCTGCGACAGGGAAACGGGACGATGTTATGCCGCCTGCCCCAAAACAGGCGTCAATGAAACCGTGCTATCGGAGGCATTGTTTTCAACCCCCTGGCGAGCCGACCCCCTGGGGCATTATCGCAAAATCTACATGGCAAAACAGGGCATCAAGGCGTCAAAGGGACGTTTCCAAAACGGAGGAACGGTCTCCGCCCTTGTGATCGCAGCCCTTGAACAGGGGGTCATAGACAAAGCCGTGCTCACGGGAAGCGACGGCATCATGCCCCGGCCCAGAATCGTGACAACCCCGGAACAGGTTTTGGAATGCGCCGCCTCCAAGTACATTGCCGCCCCCACCGCGGCCCGGCTGAACCGGGCGGCGACAGAAGGAGATACAAACCTGGGCATGGTCGGCACCCCCTGTCAGATGACAGGCCTTGCCACCCTCAGGACCAATCCCCTGGCCCGTTCTGATTTCAAAGACCCCATGGGCATAGCCATCGGGCTCTTCTGCACCTGGGCCCTTTCCGGCGAAGGATTTCTCTCCTATCTCGACCAGCAGAAAATAGACCCCTCAGCCATCCGTTCCATGGATATCCCTCCGCCCCCGGCTGAAAACGCACGTCTGACACTGGCGGAAGGGGTCAAAAAACTTCCCCTGGACGAAATCCGCAAACGGGTGCTTCCCGGCTGTTCCGTCTGCCCGGACATGACCGCCCTATGGACGGATCTCTCCGTGGGCGCCCTTGAGGAGAACCCTGAATGGAACACCCTCATCGTCCGGAGCGAGCGGGGAGAGGCCCTGGTGAACCGGGCCGTTGAAGCGGGCCTGCTTGAAATACGCCCCATCTCCCAGACAAGCGTCGACAACCTGACCCTGGCTGCGACAAACAAGCGCAAGAGGGCCCTTGCCGCCCAGGAACGCCTGGGCATGCTGGACCCGGCATTCCAAAACCCCCTTGAGATTCAACCGAAACAGACCATCATGGGATTCAGATAAGGAGAAATCATGTCACTATTGACCCGGGACAACCCAGGTGAAACCCATCTCATGATGGGAAACGAAGCCATTGTCCGGGGGGCCCTGGAGGCCGGCATCAGCGTTGCCGCTGGCTATCCCGGCACCCCGTCATCCGAAATCATCGAGACCCTTGCCAAGATATCCGACGACATCTACACCGAATGGTCGGTGAACGAAAAGGTGGCCCTGGAGGTTGCAGCGGCAGCTTCCTTTGCAGGGTTAAGGTCCCTGGCCGTGATGAAGCAGCCCGGGGTCAACGTTGCCGCAGACTTTCTCATGCACCTTGCCCTGTCCGGCGTGAGGGCCGGCATGGTGATTGTGGCGGCCGATGACCCGGGCGCCCTCTCCAGCGTCAATGAGGGAGAAACCCGCCTCTATGCCAAGCTCATGGAGATTCCCATGCTGGAACCGGGAAACTTCCAGGAGGCAAGGCAGATGACCTGCTGGGCCTTTGAACTCTCCGAGACCCTGCACATGCCTGTTCTTGTCCGCACGGTGACACGGCTCTCCCACGCCAGCGGCAATGTCACCCTTGGTAAACTGCCAAAACCGGACAGGAAGGCATTTTTCCAATTTAACGGCGACATGCTCGACCCCATGGAAGGTCCCATCATGAGCCCGCCCGTGGGAATCAAACACGATTCCCAACAAAAAAAGCTCGAACAGGCGGCCCAACTTTTTGAGGACTCGCCCTTCAACACCTATGGGGGTCCTGAATCCCCCGAACTTCTCATCATCACCACCTCCATCTGCGATCTCTACAGCAAAGAGGTGGTCGCCCTTCTCAACCTTGAAGACAGGGTTGGCATTCTCAAGATCGGGACCACCTGGCCCCTTCCGGCACAACCCGTGCTGGAGCGACTGGCCAGGACCCGCAACGTGCTGTTTGTCGAGGAGGTCCAGCCGTTTATAGAGGAGGCCGTCAAGGTGCTGGTGGCAGGATCCCACCTTGATCTTTCATCCCTTACCTTTTACGGAAAGTACAGCCGCCACATCCCCACGGCAGGAGAGATGACCCCGGAGCGAGTTACAGCGGCGCTTTCGACCCTCCTTCAGCTGGAGCCAGACCCGGTCAGCCAGGACTATCCCCCCAGGGGAACCGCCCTTCCCCCCATTCCGCCCCGGGAAATATCCTTCTGTCCGGGATGCCCCCACCGGGCCTCCTTTTTCTCCATCAACACCGTGCTTCAGCTGGACAACCGCCAGGGGTTTACCTGCGGAGATATCGGGTGCTACTCCATGGGCATGCTTCCCGGCGGCTTCTTCACCCTCAAGACCCTCCACTCCATGGGCTCGGGATCGGGTCTTGCCAGCGGGTTCGGAAAACTGGAGAAGTTCGGCATGAACCAGCCCGTGGTGGCTGTATGCGGAGACTCCACCTTTTTCCACTCAGCCATGCCCCCCCTGGTCAACGCCGTCCACAACCGCTCCTCCTTCACCCTGGTGGTGCTGGACAACAGCGGCACAGCCATGACAGGCTTCCAGCCCCACCCCGGGTTACCCGTGGACACCAAGGGCGACCAGGCCCCGCCCATCGACATCGAAAAGGTGTGCCGGGCCATGGGTGCCACCACCCGGACCTGCGACCCCTTTGACCTTGAAGCCACCCAAAAACAGCTTCTTGAGTTCATCAATGGGGATGGCGGGGTCAGAGTGCTGATCCTGAAACAGGCCTGTGCCCTGAGTCCTGAAAAACGTCACACACGGGCATTTGAGGTAACGGTGGACCCGGATAGCTGCCTGGGAGAGGCATGCGGGTGCAACCGGATCTGCACCCGGGTCTTCAGTTGTCCCGGCCTTCTCTGGGACGCTGAAAACAACCAGGCCACAATCAACGACGTCCTCTGTGCCGGGTGCGGTGTCTGCGCCTCCGTCTGCCCCCAGAATGCCATCCAACGAAAGGAGCTCCCATGATCGCGCTGAACCATGATCCCTACAATCTCATCATCACCGGCGTGGGGGGCCAGGGCAATGTCATCTCCTCGCGCATGATCGGCAACATGCTGGCCGCCAAAGGATTTCAGGTCACCATCGGGGAGACCTTCGGGGCCTCCCAACGGGGGGGGGCTGTGATGAGCCACGTACGCATCAGTTCAAAAGCCACCCTCTCTCCCCAGATCCCGGTGCACCAGGCCCACATGGTGGTCTCTTTAGAGCCCATCGAGACCCTCCGGGTGCTTGAAAGCTACGGGAATCCGGATGTGGGGGTGATCTGCAACACACGGCCCACCCACCCCATCGGGGTGATCTCGGGAAGGCTCTCCTACCCTTCCACAAAGGAGATAAAAGAAACCATCACCCGCCTATCAGCGCGGTCCTGGTTCTTTGACGCAACGGCCATGGCAACGGAAATCGGAAACCCGATCTTTGCCAACATCATCATGGCAGGCGCCCTTGCCGCCACAAAGGAACTTCCCCTTGACAGGAATGTGTTTGAAGAGACCCTGAAATCGAAATTTCCGCCAAACAAGGTAGGGCTCAACCTTACGGCCTATGACCAGGGGGTTGGGATTATCAACACGGATAACGCCTCCCATTGAAGAGTAATAACAGCTATGGGGGAGGCTGCTGGTCCCGGATCCGCTTTTGGAACCGGTCCACCTGGGACTGGTAGTACCCCACCCGATCCCCGGCCATGGCCAGGGCCTCCATGGCCGCCGCCAGGGCCGCCTGGTCAAGGCCGTTGAGCTGGCACGCCTCGGCATGGGTGTCCAGCACATAGGCGGCCCTATCAACACCAAGGGCGGTTGTGGACAGGTTCAAGGCCTTTTCAGGATCCTGGAACGAGGCGTCCCTGCAGGTGGCAAAGAGCCATGCAAGGTTGTTCAGGGCGTGGACATTACGGGGAGCGATTTTAAGGACATTGTCATAGGCCTGGATCGCCTGTTCAAACATTTCCCTTTCATAGTAGTAATCGCCGATCATGGTGTATAGATCCGCGTTTTCAGGATCGATTTCAAGTTCCCTTAACAAAACAGTCTCGGCCAGGTAGCGGTTCAGCGCCTCCTTTCCCTTGCCGAAGTTGAGGGAATACCCGGCGATCACCACCAGCAGAATGGCCACAAGATAACCAAGGATCATGCGCCGGATCTTTTTGTTATGTTTTCCCACAAGGGTGGAATCTGCTTCACATTGCTCGAGGAACCCAATTCTCTGGGTGATACTGAAGTGGTGCCAATTGGGACGGTCCGGGGAAGTGCGGCTGAACCGGGCAATCTTGTAAAAGGTGTTAATGAGGGACCCGGCATTACCCAAAAGAGAGTAAACATGGGTGTCTGCCTGGCGCTCAAAGTTGCGCATGAAGAACCCGAACCCAAACCTGAAATAGAGAAGAAACAGCAGGATCAAAACCAGGCTGAAAACCAGGGTGGAAACGCTCTCCGGCGCCATACCGACAAAAGACCCCATGGCGGAAAGCGGGTTCAGGTAGTAAACCAGAACATACAGGGGATCAAACAGGGCATAGACACAGGCGATATATCCGGCAAAAAAAACAAGATAAAAATGAATGTGCCGATGCTTCACATGGCCGATCTCATGGGCAATTACGGCATCGATCTCAGGGGGAGTCAACAGGGTTACAAGGGCCGGGGTCACCAGGATATAGCGAAACCGTGCCACAAGCCCCATCACCCCTGCGGTGATCATGGAGCCCCCAAAAAGCTCCCACTTCAGGATATCGGCATAGCCCAGTTGGGCGGTATTGCACAATGATTCGATCCTGTCACGGACAGGCCCCTTATCCAGAGGGGAACACCCCCACAGTTTCTGGATCATAACCGGCCCGACCGAGGCCACGGCAAAAAGGAAAAAGAGCACATAGAGGATCTCCCCACCGGGGGTTGCCAGAAACGTCCTCGGACCGTCAAAGGGAAGAATCTGGATCAGGTCTGCGGTGATGGAGAGGAGAAACCAGGGAAGCAGTGCGGGAAGGGAAAAGGAGATATTGGAGAGCACAAAGCTCTTCCGTGTGACCGACCTGGGAAAGAATCTCTTCTGGACACTCCAGGCCGCCGCCCAGACGATCACAAGATACCCCACAAACATCAAAAGGAACAGGAGCGCCTCAAAGGTGGGAAAGATCTCAAAGGGCCTGAAACCGGCAAACAAAAGCTTGAATTTCAGAATGTAGAGGTCGGCCGCAAACAGCAGCAGGGCAAGGATCGACAGCCGGGACAGGGTGCGATCCAGCTTAAGATCAAGGGATACCCCGGCAGCAAGGGGTGACCGTGTTGCCAGCCGCTTGAACGAGAAAAGACAAATCCCGGTAAACAGCCCCACCAGGGCCAGGGCCGACACCAGAGCATGGTCGGGCATGACCGCCGATGCCCCCGGGTGCTGGCAGGTGGTGTAAAGGATCAGGGCGACAAGAAAATAGATGAAGTTAGCAAACATTTATATCCTGCCGAGTTCCGCAAACATGGAGAGGACGATCCAGGTTTTGACGTCGAACTTCACCCCTGGTGTTTCCAGCAGCACCCGGGCTTCCTTTTGAGAGAGCATGAGCACCTCGATCTCCTCGGAATCTTCATTCCCGTCGGTGGACGGTTCGCCCTGGCACTCGGCATACACCATGGAAACCGACTCATCGGTCATGCCCGAGGAGGAGTAGACCGGCGGGCTCTGCCTCAAGGTTCTCACCAGGGTCAGTCCTGTCTCCTCTTTAAGTTCCCGGGCAGCCGCTCCGAGAACCGCCTCGTTTTTATCCACAAGCCCTGCCGGGAATCCGTATTGATCCCCTCCCAGGGGCACCCGGAACTCCCGGATCAGCACCAACCGCTGTTTTTCCCAGTGAAACGGCACCACCACCACGGCATCGGGAACCGGGTCCTTGCCGTTCAGGGCGCAGGGCTCATCACACCGGGATGCAAAGATCCAGGATTTTTCCTTGCCCTTACGGTCCCTGTACCCCATGGAAAAAAGATTCAGATGGTTGAACTGGGTCATCTTTTTCATATCTATAATATCCAAAAGATCGCTCCTTTTGCTGACTTAAGTAAAATGAGATTCTAATGGATATGAATCGTTTTTACAACGATAATAAGCAGCTTGACGTTTCATGGTAATCGCCACTCCAAAGCCCAGGTTCCCCTTTGACCCGGATCGGCATTGCCCTCAACCACGAGATGCTTCAGCACCCGGATCAAGATGCACCACCGCCTTATCCAGGTGCAGATCCAGCTGGGGAAAGGCGATAACAATCCCCTTCTCTTTAAAAACCCGATCGATCTCAAAACGAAGATCCGTCTCCACTTTCAACATTAGATCCACGTTGGTCCAGAACCGAAGCACAAACAAGAGGGCACTGTCCCCGAAATCGGCAAACAGGACGTCCGCACAGGGATGGGCCAGTACCTGTCTGTGTACGCCGGAAATCCCAAGCAGGCTCTCCCGCACCAACTGAATGTCCGAACCATAGGCCACCCCCACGTTGATCTTCCGCCGAATCCGTTTGTCTTTCAAGGTCCAGTTGATCACCTGGGCACTGATGAAATCGGAGTTGGGGATAATCAGGGACGCGTTGTCATAGGTCTGAACAACGGTGGAACGAACATTGATCTTTCGGACCTGGGCCCAGGTGCCGTTGATCTCGATATCATCCCCCACCTGGATGGGGCGCTCAAACAAGAGGATGATACCGCTGACGAAGTTGTTGAAAATATTTTGTAGACCAAACCCAAGCCCGATGCCCAAAGCGCCAAAGGCAACGGTGAGGGAGGTGGTGCCGAGGCCGAACACATGAAGGGCGAGCAGTATCCCGAACATCCACAGGGTATAGACCGTGATCATGGAGATGGAGTTCTGAGCGCTTGATTCAAAACCGCTGTCCACCAGGATTTTGCTCAACAAAAGCCGCTTGCCCAAACGGGTTACCACATGGGTGGCAGCCACGGTGAGAACTGCATAGAAACAGTTCATGATGCTGAAGGTAAGACTGCCCAGCTGAAACGGATGGTTCAGAAAAGTAAACATGCCGACCACCACTTGCCAGTCCCGGCTCCAGGCCAGCACCACCAGCACCAGAGTCACCAGAGACCATGCAACCCACCCCACCTGGAGCAGGAACCACTTTACCGGATGCCCGTGACTCACCACCTCGCTGAAATAAGGATCCCGGGTCACCTCCTCCTTCTGGTGGGACCTGAAATCAAGCAGCAGGCACAAAAAATGCCAGCTCCAGATAAAAATGGCCACGGAATAAACCCAGGAAAGATACCAGTAAATGGAAAGGGCCCCATACCCGAATAGCTCCATGAGCAGGCCGGACAAAAGCACCAGCTTCCCTCCGGACACGGCCAGCTTGAACAGCATGGGCCTTGCAATCGGTTTACCTTCTTTTGTGGTAGGCAGTCTCAACCGAAAGGTCATCACAAAAAAACCCGCCAGCAGGTAACACCCCATGAAGAGCCTCAGGAAAACAGGAACCATGTGGTTGTGGGCATAGAGAATATCAAAGATCAGATTGACACAGATCACGGGGAAAAGCCCCCGCAAAAACAAATTCCAGACCAGGAGCCGACGGGCATCAAAGTGCTCCCTGGCCTTCCCCGGCACCTCCAGAAAAAAGAGCACCCAGTCAATGAATAAAAAAGCCATGATCAGCCGGGAAACCACCATCAACGCCGTCCTTGCACCGGGGGCCTGCACCAGGGCCCCATACAGGAAAAAATAAGCAGCAACCCCCGCCAGAAGAATGGACTGCCGGACAATCATGCAAAAATGTTTCTGGGGCTCCCCCCTGTCCAGACACTGCTTCCTGACCAGCCTGTCCCACCCTCCCCTGAAGCGAATCAAGGAGACAAACCAGAGGGCCAGGAGAAGGATAAAAACAATTAGATGGATTGAGACAAACCGCCCTTTCTGCTCCGGACCGAAATGGGCCGTGGCCATGGTCAGGCCGCGCTGGTATAGCCCGCCCATTTCCCTGATCATCTCCACCAGGGAGATGCTGCCCAAAGGAGACCTGCCCTTTTCAAAAAGGATCTGCTTTTTTCGATCGGCTACCTCCCTGCTGTATTTCTGGGATAGAGTCAGATACTCATTTTGAACGGCTGCAATATCGACCAGGGTCTTTTGGTGGGCCGCCAAAAGATGGGTCAGGGTCTGTTGCCTCTTCTCGTTGATACGTCCCAAGGCCTTGAAGTTCTTCCGGAGACGGGCAATGTCCCCATGGGAAGGATTAACTGCTGCAAGAACTTCCCTGGAATAAGCCTTATTCAAGCTGCTTTCCTCCTCAGCCCGGCTGAGTTCTCCCCCAAGGAGTTCAATCCGCTTTTGAATCTGTAGAACCGACTCATCCAGCCCCTCGCCCTTTGGCTTAAGGTAATGCCAGTCCGATTCCAGTTTTTTCAGATCCCTTGTCCCGGAGATCAGGCCCTTGGCATGGACGGAGAGATCGATCCTGTATTTTTTAATCTCCTGTTCCTGTTTTGCAAGATCCTCCCGAAACGCCTTCCACTCAATGGTCTCTGAACCCAGGGTCTCCTTTCCCCGATCCAGGTCCAGGGAAAGATTCTCATTGATGACCTGGTAATCCAAGTCGGTATTCCCTTCTTTACCCGGAGAGAGATCAACCGCATTCTGCGCCCCCCATACGGGCCCCGAAAAAGAGCCCCAGGCAAGGAGAAGCAACATCAGAATGACCCACCCCCTTCCAAGCCAATTCCCGCACCCACGACAAACAGGCATAAACATCTCCTTTTGATTATTTGATTTAGCCGATCCAAAAAGAGTATGATAGAATCCACAACAGATCAAGCAACTAAATCAAACAAGCGAACAAGCGAACAGGAAGAAAACACCATGAACATCTACCGCATGGACCGTAAAGGTAACGGCACCCCCATTTCCCCCCAGGAACTTGACCCGGAAAAGGAAGACAACACCTTGATCTGGGTTCACATGGATTATGAAAACCCGGACGACCTTGCCTGGCTAAAACAGCAGACAGGACTGGCTCCCATTGCCAGGGAAGCCCTTATTTCAGAAGAGACCCGCCCCAGATCTCAAGTTCTGGACGAGGGTCTCATGCTCTCCCTGCGGGGCATCAACTATGAAGATCAGGATTCCCCCGAAGACATGATCGCCCTGCGCCTGTGGGTGGAAAAGAACCGGGTCTTTAGTTCCAGTGCAAGGGATCTCAGGTCTATCGCCCAAATTGAAAACCTGCTGGCCCAGGGACGAGGCCCTAAAAACATGTCCGAATTCCTGGTCCTCCTTGTCAGGGGACTTGTCGAGGGCATTGAAGACGCCCTGGCAGTCTGCCGGAACGAGATCGACGAACTGGAGGAGGCCACCCTGGACCGGATGGGCCAGGAACTGAAATCCAACCTCATGCAATTCAGGCATCGCATCATTATCATACGCCGTTACCTTGCGCCCCAGCGGGACGCCCTGACCCGGCTATCGGGCGACCCCCTGCCCTGGCTCACAAAAGCCGGTCGCCTCAGGCTCCGGGAAGCCGGCCACACCCTGGTCCGCTGCATCGAAGACCTGGACGCCATGAGAGATCAGGCCGCCATCATCCAGGAAGAATGGATCAGTCAAAACGCCCAACAGCTCAACAGCCGAATGTATGTGCTGTCCATCATAACGATCATCTTCCTGCCCCTGAGCTTTTTTACCGGCCTTCTGGGCATCAATGTGGGCGGCATTCCCGGGGCGGATAACCCCCATGCATTTCTCATCATTGCGGTTGTGCTGGTATCTGTTGTGATTCTTCAGCTCCTGATTCTGAAAAAAAATCACTGGCTGTAACAATGAATCCCCAGGAATGCGCCATCGCCGTATAAAGTCAATGGCTCCGGGGGGTGAAACCGGCAGTGCCAAGCCCCCATTTTTTTTTCATCTTGCCGTATCCTCCCCCGGGAGAATTCCGGCTTTTTTTGCAACCTCCCCGACCGTGTCATCACCGACGCTGGAAGAGGTCCCTGCCAGACCAAGCACAAAATCGCAATTCAAGAATTCTACTGGTTTTTTTGAGAAGCTTGGGTTATCCTTTGCATTATAAAAGCTTGCCAAAGAATATTTAGCTTCTTAGCTCTGATTTTCGCGTTATTTTGGCAAGGGAATCAGATCTCTTTTTTTTTAGCAGAGAACAGGCCAATGAAACCAAGCTATGAAGAATTAGAGAAAAGAGTTCACGAATTAGAAAATAAACGGATTGACGAAAAAAGAATCCGAGGGGAGCACCTGGTTCCAGATGTTCACATGGCCCCCTTACCCTATGATTCCAGGGAGATGATCGACACCCTGGGTGGCGGACGGGATGTGACCCAAAAGATGCAAACAGATGAGGCCCTTCGGGACAGTGAAAGGCGTTTCCGTGAACTAATCGAGGGTGTGGCGGAGATCTCCATCCAGGGGTACGATGAAGATCGCCGAGTAATTTTCTGGAACCCTGCCAGTGAAAAGCTGTATGGCTATACAGAACAGGAAGCCCTGGGCAGAAAGCTTGAGGACCTGATTATCCCGAATGCCATGCGTAACCATGTCAAAATGCTTCATCATCGATGGGTGAAATACGGGGAGAAGATCCCAGCGGGAACCCTCTGCCTCCAAAACAAAAAAGGGAGGGATGTGCATGTGTTTTCATCCCATGTGATGCATACGACCCAGCAGGGCAAGGAAATGTTCTGCATGGATGTGGACATGACCCCCATCCGGCAGATGGAAAAAGAAAAAACAGAGCTCCAGACCCAGCTTCAGCAGGCCCATAAAATGGAATCCATTGGAACCCTTGCCGGTGGTATTGCCCACGATTTTAACAACATTCTATTTCCCATCCTGGGCTACACGGAAATTTTGTTGGCGGATGTGCCCGGGGACAGCCCATTTAAAAAGAGCCTCCAGGCGATCCATGCCGGGGCCCTTCGGGCAAGCGACCTGGTGAAACAGATCCTGACGTTTTCCCGCCAGGACAACCACACACAGAAACCCATGAAGGCTCAACCCGTGATCAGGGAGGCCTTGAAGCTGATTCGGTCCACCATCCCCACCACCATTGCCATCAAGCAGGATATCAAAAAGGATTGCGGCATCATAAATGCGGATCCGACCCAGATTCACCAGATCGTCATGAACCTCACCACCAACGCTTACCATGCCATGGATGGCGGAGTAATAACCGTGGGTCTCAGGGAGGTGGCGCTTGGGGAGCCGGATACGGTGCGCATGGATGTTAAACCAGGGATTTATGCCTGCTTGACAGTGGCCGATACGGGAACCGGGATGCCCAAGGCGGTGGAGGATAAAATCTTCTTCCCGTTTTTCACAACAAAAAAAAAGGGGAAGGGCACCGGAATGGGCCTTGCCGTGGTCCATGGCATTGTCAAAAGTATGCATGGCGGCATCCGCGTGGACAGCGAGCCAGGCCGGGGAACCGACATCCATATCTACTTCCCGGTGGTGAAGCGATATTCCGAAAAACAGCCGGCCACACCCAAAGGATCGGTCAAGATGGGTTCCGAACACATTCTGCTTGTGGATGATGAAGAGGCCATCATCTCCATGGAGAAAAAAATGCTGTCCCGGTTGGGGTATCAGGTAACCGCCCGCACCAGCAGCATCGAAGCCCTGGAGGCCTTCCGCTCCACCCCCGACCGCTTTAACCTGGTGATCACGGATATGGCGATGCCCAATATGGCCGGAGACACCCTGGCAGCTGCCCTCATCGCCATCCGCCCGAATATTCGAGTACTGCTGTGCACGGGGTTCAGTGAGGAGCTGTCCGGTGAAAAAATGACGGAACTGGGCATCAAGGGCCTTATCATGAAGCCCATCCTTATGAAGGATCTTTCCTGGAAAATCCGTGAGGCGCTGGACCACCCGGGGGAATGATCTCTCTTTTGGTGAAAGGGCCATAAAAAACGAAGGCGATCCCTGCCAGCCAAGGCAGCCGTTAGCGCAGAAAGAGTTTTGGCTTAAGGATCCCAGGGCCGCTTTCCCCGTCTCAGGGCAAGGGGAGGTTCAAGGATCTCCGACCATACAATGGCATTGCGGATCTTTTGCCTTGACCGGGACCGATTTCGAAAACACCCGGAGCGGTGCCTGGCCTTGGGCGGTTTGTCCAAGGCCCCATGGGCCACCGGGTGCAAGGCCGGGCCTGATTCCGGTTCCGGTTCCGTAAACGACTCCCCTGGCTCCGGATCAATGGGATTTCCCTGGTAATCAAAGAGCGGATACCCGGGACTCTCCGGTTCCAGCCCCGGGCTCCTTGCCTTTTCAAGCTCCTCCCGAAACTGCTGTTCCAGGTCGGCAAAGAACCGCCTCAACCGCTCCCCGATCAAGGGAAAGAGCCTTGGTGCGGGACGATCAGGGCTATCGACCTGCTTTGGTGGGGCCCGATCAAGGCTGGCCGCCGGCTTTTGCGACGCCGTTTTTTGAGATTCAATCTTGGTCACACCCGTTGGGGGAGATTTGGAAGCAGCTTTTTTTTGGGCGTCGGCCTTGGTTTTTCGATGTTTTACAAACACCAATGCCACATAGACGAGCAGAACAAGAATGGGAAGAATATCGTCAAGTTTCACCGCAGTCTCCTAATTCGTTACAGGTTCTTCAGGTTTCACAGGATTCATCCGGTTCAGGGGTGGCGATGGCGTCCCTCATCTCGGTGTCAGCAACGATGTTTCGCATGCGGTAGTAATCCATGATGCCCATGTTGCCCTTTCTGAACGCCTCGGCCATGGCCAGGGGCACCTGGGCCTCGGCCTCCACCACCTTGGCCTTCATCTCCTGAACCCTGGCCTTCATCTCCTGCTCCCTGGCAAAGGCCATGGCCCTGCGCTCTTCGGCCTTTGCCTGGGCAATTTTCTTGTCCGCCTCTGCCCGGTCCGTCTCAAGCTCGGCACCGATGTTCTTGCCCACATCCACGTCGGCAATATCGATGGAGAGGATCTCATAGGCGGTTCCCGAGTCAAGACCCTTGGCGAGAACGGTCTTGGAAATAAGGTCGGGGTTCTCCAGAACGATCTTGTGGGAAACGGCCGATCCGATGGTGGTCACGATCCCCTCCCCCACCCGGGCCAGGATGGTCTCCTCTCCGGCCCCGCCCACCAGGCGGTCGATGTTGGCCCTGACCGTCACCCTGGAGATCGCCTTGAGTTGAATGCCGTCCTTTGCCATGGCTGCGATAAGCGGGGTTTCGATCACCTTGGGGTTAACGCTCATCTGCACCGCCTCGAGCACGTTCCTGCCGGCAAGATCGATGGCAGCGGATCGGTTAAAGCCAAGCTCGATGTTGGCCTTGTCTGCGGCGATCAGGGACTTTACCACCCGGGACACATTCCCCCCTGCAAGAAAATGGGATTCCAGATCGTCGGAGGAGATGTCAAGGCCCGCCTTGACCGCCATAATTTTCGAGGTGACAATCAGCCTGGGGGGCACCTTTCTGAACCGCATGAACACGATGTTGAACAGCCCCACCCGGGCACCCGACACAAGGGACTGTACCCACAACGAAATGGATGAACCGATGAAAAACAGCAGAATAATGGATACGATGACCAGCAAAATGACAAGAATGGTGGTAAATTCCATGACACTCTCCTTGTTAAAACCCTCGATTAAACCTCTGTCTCAGACGACTAATTTTCCTGTTTTTCTCTCACGATAATCTGGTTGCCCGTGACAACATGGACAACAATGGGCGTATCCCTCTGGATATACTCCCCCCGGGTGACCACATCCACCCTTTTTTCATCGATGATGGCGATGCCCGCAGGCCGGAGATCGCTCTTGGCGACCCCGGTTTTACCGACATAGGCCTCAAGCCCGGGGCTCTGGGACACGATCCCCTGTTCCCTCGAAAGGGTGGTGTGCAGGGTGACCGGAGATTTGGCAAGCAGCCGCAATCCCACATAGACGAGCACGGGTATGATGACCATGTCGGCCATGACAAATGCCATGCCCACCCCGGGTGAAAATCCCCTGAACACGGTGTAGAGGGAATAGCCAAACACCAGGGCCGCCATGATGGAAAGAATGCCCCCCGAGGGGATAACGATCTCGGCGATGATGATGCCCACCCCCACAACCTGGAGAATCACCGGGTATGTCAATCCTGTCATTTGTCCTCCTCTGCCAGGACGATCATGCGGTTGCCCTCGATCCGGGCCACACGTATCCGGGACCCCTTCTCGATGAACTCCCCCTGGGAAACGGCGTCAAACAGCTCTCCCCGGATAGCGACCTTGCCCGAGGGACGAAGAAAGGTGACGGCCACCCCCCGGTCTCCGGGGCTTGCCTTCCGGATCTCCATGGAGTCTGCATGGGAATCCTTGAGGGTGGCACTGAGATAGGGACCGTCAACCACCACGGAGAGCCTGGGAAGAAGGTATCGGATGGTGGCAAGGGCTAAAAACAGCCCGGCCACGGAGGCGCCCAGCACCTGGATCAGGTTATTCACCAGCAGTTTCCCCTGCCAGGGCAGGGAGGGATCAGGGAGGACGAAATCCTGGAGAGCCAGGACCAGACCTGCTCCCATGAGGATCAGTCCGACAATCCCGGAGATGCCGAAACCGGGCAGGACAAATATCTCCACCCCAAAGAGGATCATGCCTGCGATAACCAGCAGGAATTCAGTATAATCGGCAAGGCCCACAAGGTATTGGCCGGCAAAGACAAGGCCCAGGCAGACGATTCCCACAAGACCGGGTACGCCGAAACCCGGTGATTTTATCTCGGTGTAGAGGGCGCCAAGGCCGATCATCATCAGAACGGGAGAGATCTTTGTGATGAACCGGACAAAGGCCTCAGCCCAGTTCTCCTCTACGGGGATGATCTCATGGTTTAAGATCTCCATCTTCCCAAGCATCTCTTCCACCGAGTCAACGGTCATCCGGGAAAAGCCAAGTTCCTTGGCTTCCACGGCATCCATGGTCAGGAGTTCCCCCTTGTCCACGATGGTCTTTTTTGATGTGATCGCTTTCTTTTGCCCATCGGTGAGATCGTCATACTCACGGGAATCCATGTACCGGGTCTCTCCGTCCACGATGACACGGTACACGACCATGCGATCGGTGACCATGGCCTCGGCAAGGACCTCGGAGTAATTGTTTCGCTTGGCAAGGGACCTGAATTTCGCCCTGAGGGGCGACTGGAACTTTTCTCCCATCATCTTTGGCCCTTCACTGGAATTCATGATGGGGGCACAGTCACCGATGGTGGTATGGTGCTTCATGACCAGTTGGTTACAGGCAAGGGAGATGAGAGCGCCAGCCGAGATGGCCTTGTCGCTGACAAAGGCGATGGTCTTGCCCCTGGGGGTGTTAAGGATGAGTTCCACGATCTGGAGTGCGGAATCCACCCGTCCGCCAAAGGTGTCCATCTTGAGAACAAAAATGGAGGAAGGGTCCTGATCCGAGGACAAGGCCCGCTTGAGAAAAGCAGCCATGCCCGGTTCCACAGGCCCTTGGACCTTGATCTCATACACCTTGACCTTCGTGTTGTCCGCTGTTGCCTTTGCCTGAACAGGTAGAAAAACGAAAAAAAGAACGACCAAAATAAATCCCGTTGACCAGATACGATTCAAGCAAGTCACCACGAGCTCTTTTCCTGGAGGTTTCATATTTTAGAATATTACCAGAGGCGAACACGGTGTCAAGAGAATAGTGCGCCCGTCGCAACAATGGCGAAACAGATGGGGTTCACAGATAGGGGAGGTAGCGAAACACGACCCAGAAGTGGCAGAAGCTTCCTGCCATGACAAAACAGTGCCAGATACCGTGGAATCCCACGATGCCAGGCCATGGATCCGGCCGTTTCAACCCATAGATCACGGCGCCCACGCTGTAGAACAGCCCCCCTGCCCCAAGCCAGGCCATGCCCCCCGTGGAAAGGGTCGTAACCAGGGGATAGACAGCACCCACGCAGACCCAGCCCATGGCAAGGTAAATAAAGGTGGAAACCCACCGGGGAACGTTCATGAAAAAGAGCTTGAGCACGATACCGGCAAGGGCCATGGCCCAGACCGTGACAAAGAGGCTCCATCCCCAGGGGCCCCTTAAAGGGACCAGGCAGAAGGGCGTATAGGTCCCTGCAATAAGCATGAAGATCATGATATGGTCCAGGCGACGCATTCTGAGAAGCCCTTTGGGTGAGAGGTGCAAGCCGTGGTAGAGAGCGCTTGAGGTGTACATCATCACAAGGGCTGAACCAAAGATGGAAAAGGAAACAATATGCCACACACCGGCCTTTAAAGCAGCAACAACGATGAGCAGGGTAAGGCCTGCCACCGAGGCCACAGCCCCTGCCATGTGGGAGATTGCATTAACGGGTTCTCTTGGAATAAACATGAATCCACTATACCCTTGCCTCCAAATTTTAAAAAGACAATCCCCAATTTTTACATTTCTTTTACTCAACAACCGCGACCAGCGACAACCGAGGCCAGCGATAACCGGGGTCAGGCTTAGCTTATTGCAAAAATCCTTCCCACACGAAAACACCGACAATAAGCTAAGCCTGACCCCAATTAAGTTGACCCCATTATATGAACATGGCGTGGTTGGAGGTGAAGAACGGGGGATCCCGCCGCAGGACCGGAGCAATGGCCGGGTGTTTCTTAAAGCGCTTCTCAAGGAAGAGCCTTACTTTTTTCCGGTCCCAGCCCTGGGGGTGCTTGAAGCTGAGATAAAGGGAGAGGTCGCCCCCGTAGAAGTGATTGGTCTCGAGGAGAGCCGCATCCTCGCTGAAGCGCGGAAGATTAAAAATCGCCGTGTTCAGGAAACCGATCCTGTCACTGTGTTCCGCGACATATGAAAGGGTCTTCTCCGCCCCTGCCTCTGTCTCGAAACTGGTTCCGAACAAGACATAGACATAGGTGGCGATGTTGGCCTGCTTCAAGGCAAAAAGCACCTGGGTCGCCGTGTCAAGGTCGGTTCCCTTGTTCATCCGGTCAAGGACCTTTTGATCGCCGGACTCAAGGCCCAGCTTGAGCATGCGGCACCCGGACCGGTAGAGGGCACGGCAGAAATCCGGGTCGGTGAGATCCTTGGTGAACCTGACAAAGCCGTACCAGGTAAACAGCCGTTCCTGTTTTGCCAGGGTCCTCAGGAAAGAGGGGCTCAGGGCGTCGTCCAGGAAGTGCACATGGTCTGGCCGGTATCGGTCAGCGAGCGCGGTAAGATCCGCCAGAAGATCCAGATTCTTTTCCGGTTGATAGCGCCCCCCTTCGGCTTTTTCAGGGCAAAACCGGCACTTGCTCCAGTAGCAGCCCGTGGCGGTCCTGAACGGAAGGATGCGCCCGGGGGCCAGGTAGCCCTCCCAATCGCAGAAATCGTAATCCGGACAAAACCGCTCCCGGTGGCCGGCAGGGGATCCGGAGAGTTCCAGCACCGCCCCCTCCCCGTTGCCTTTAACCATGAGATCCACAAGCCCCTGGAAGGGATCATTCCACAGGGGACTGCTCATCCATGAGGAGACAAGGCCTCCGCCCATGATGATCCGGGTGCCGGGGAATCGGGACCGGATCCATCCCACAAGGGCAAAGGCCGTGAGGGCCTGGCTCAGAAAGCACAGGGAAATCCCAATGGAAGAGGGGGCAGCCGCCTGGATCCTCGGGGCGAGCCGTTCTTCAAAATAGGAGAAGAAGGGGTTGTCTGCAAAGGTTTCAGCCGCAATGAGAAGATCCTGGCTCTTCACCGGGGAAAGCATTGAATCCCCGTAATCGGCAAGGGTCAGCCTGAACCGTGGATCAAGGGGGGATGAGATCACCCGGTTGACGTCCATCACCCGCTGGCGGTAACGGTCCCTGTTGGCGTAAAGATCGGGACGCCTCAGATCCTTAAGGTTACGGTCATAGTGGGACACGGCCCTTTTCGTCCATCTGTCCGAGGGGTGCTTGTTGGATTTGGCCAACCACAGCTGAGCCTCAAGATTGGCATCGATAACGGTACAGGCAATGTTATGCCGTTTGAGCGCACCCGCAAGAAGGGCCACGCCGGCCGGGGGTTCGCACGCTTTTCCCCAGGGGGGATAAATCAGAATCAAATTACAGGTTTCCAGTGCCAGGGGCGGATCATGGGGTTTTGCTGTCAAGCTGGGCAGTCGTTCTCATTGGAAGGCGGATGATGAACCTGGCCCCCTCCCCTGGAGATGACTCCACCGCAAGGCTTCCCCCGTGGTTTTCGGAGATGATAAAGTAGGAAACAGACAGGCCGAGCCCTGTGCCGACCCCCACCGATTTGGTGGTAAAAAAGGGTTCAAACACCCGTTTCCGAGTTGATTCTTCCATGCCGGGGCCGTTGTCTTCAATCTCGATGATCCCGGTCCCCCGGACCTTGTGGATGCGCAGGACAAAGCAGGGTTTTTTGTACTCATCCCTGTTTTCAGCCATGGCCTGGGCACCGTTTTTCAGAATGTTGAGGATCACCTGTTGGATTTTGGTGACATCGCAGGGGATTTTCACCATGTCGCGGCTGTACTCCTTTTTGAGGACAATGCTCTTAAAATCATATTTTTTCTTCAAATCGTAGTCATTGGCTGCAAGCTCCAGGGTATCATCCACAACAATTCGAAGGTCAGAATCGACAAACCCGGAGTTACTTTTTCTGCTGAAGGAGAGCATGTTTTCGACGATCCTGGCAGCACGGCCCCCTGCCTGGCGAACCGAGCTCAAAAGCTCGAACACGCCCCGGGTGGTCATATACCCCTTGAGAGCCGCCATGGTGATGCCCCACTCCTGGGCAGCCTTGATGTTTGCAGGCATGGTCTCCACCGAGAGCCTGTTTTCGATGACCTGGGAGTTCTGGAGCATTCCGGCCAAAGGATTGTTGATCTCGTGGGCCATGCCAGCGGCAAGACCGCCCACGGAGAGCATCTTTTCGGTCTGAATCATCATCTCCTCAAGGCGCACCCGGTCGGAGACATCGTCGATGCGGACAACAGCACCCTGCTGGGCTTCGGATGTGAGGGGGGCTACGGCAATGGAGACGTAACTAACCCCGGATTCGCTGTTAATCTGGAGCTTAGGATCCTTTTCCAGGGTTCCCCGGGAAAGGGCCTGGTCTATCATCTCGCCCTTGTTTTCAAGCCATGGAAACATCTCGTTGAAATGTTTTCCCAGGGCTTGGTCAATGGACTTTCCAGCCACCTCCTGGGCCCGCTTGTTCCAGTGGGTAATCTTGCCCTGGGCATCCACCCCCACCAGGATGGAATCAATGGAGTTGAACAGGTCGGAAATGTAGTTTTTAGCGCGGTTGAGGCTGCGCTCCCGGGTCTGGAGGGTATCGGCCATGTTTTCAAACCGGTCCACGATAAGGGAGAACTCCTTCTGCCTCACCTGGGTCAGTTTGTAGGAATAATCACCGGCTGCGATTCTCTCGAGCCCCTGGATGAGATTATTAAAGGGATTCTTGAGAAAGACCCGCAACAGAAAACCCGTGGCAAAGACAACCATGACGATGAGGATGATCCCGGTCACGGCATAGGAGAAGATGAGGTTTTCCAGCCTCTTTTTATAATACTTTTTGGTGAGCCCCAACTTGATGTGGGCGATCACCTCTCCCTGGTGGAGCACATCCCCTTCCCGTGCGATGGTGTTAAAGTCGCCGGGCTCTGTTCTCCGGATGATGATCTCCCGGCTCACCCCTTCAGTAATCAAGAGTTCGGCCACAGGATCGGATAGGAAATAAGCCCCGGCAATTTTCTCCAGAGCCTCCCTGTCAAAGTTCCAGATGGGCAACTCCACGCTCTTCTGGAGATTACCCAGGAGCTCGTCCGCCTTTTCCCCGAGCTCCCTCTTTTCGTTGTGGCTGATGACAAGGCAATGGATGAAAACCGTGGCGGCAATGACCCCCACCAGGACCAATACAAGGCTGACGCTTAGATTTCTTGAAATGGATGTTGCTGACCCCAATTGGTTATTCAACGGTTATACCTTCTATTGTAAGGGGGTTTCAATATGATTCTTAAGCTCCCTGGCACTGATTCGCTATTATTGAAAAGTTTTTGTACCCCTGTCAAGCACTAATAATACCGGAATTTGTTTCTACAAAAAGAAACAAAAGCCTTGACACCCCTTTTTTTTTGGGTATACTCTGCGTTTAAGAACAAACAAAACCCCTTTACAAGAGGAAAACCGCCTTGAATACCAACGATCATCACCCAGCCCATGAAAACCGCTACTGGTGGTGGCATACCTTTACTTTCGGCATGCCGTGGGCTGGATAGCCATCGTTATTTAAGGATGAATCAAATAATAGACCGCGGCTGCCAGGGGCTCCGCGGTCTTTTTTTTTCCATTGCCGCCAGAGGTTCTCCGGGCTGATCAACCAATCGATAAAGGAACGAAACCAATGATTTTAAACCAATTTCCGGACAAACAGCGATTCATGGAACTTGCCGCCACCGGCAACGTGGTTCCCCTGTGCACCCAAATCCTTGCAGATACGGAGACCCCGGTCTCCATCCTTGAAAAATTATACCGGAAAGACACCCCCCTCTTTCTCCTGGAGAGCGTGGAAGGCGGAGAAAGATGGGCCAGGTACAGTTTTCTTGGCATCGGGGCCCACAGCGAGATCCGCGTTTTTTCAAACCATGTGGAGATCATTTCGACAAGTGGGACCCAAACCATTGCCCACGACAACGATCCCCTGGCAGTATTAAGGAAAATCACAGATCACTACACCCCCTGTGACATGGCGGAACTACCTCGGTTCTGGAGCGGCCTCACCGGTTATATCACCTATGAGATGGTCGGTTTTTTCGAAAAGATTCCCGTGAATCTCCCGGAGGAGAGCCCCTATGCCCATTTCATCATCCCCGATGCCATGATCATCTTCGACACCATGAAGCACACCCTTACGTTAGTGAAGATCGCCTATTTAGAGGAGAATGACGACAACGGGGCAGCATTTGAGAATGCGGCGGCCGACCTTGAAACATTGCTGGCCCGGATCAACACACCCTTTGCCGGGGCACCCCAGGCGCCCCCCCTGGAGAAGGATGAAACAGGGTACGGCTTCATCTCCGAAACAGATTCCGAAAACTACATCAACGGGGTGAACACCATCAAGGAGAAGATCGTTGAAGGGGAAATCATCCAGGCGGTCTATTCCCAACCCTTCACCTGCACCGCCCCGGTGGATCCGGTAACCCTCTACAGGGCCCAGCGCTATGTCAACCCGTCGCCCTACATGTTTTTCATGAATTTTAAAGGGCTCGCCATGGCAGGCTCTTCCCCGGAGACAATGGTCCGCCTGGAGGGGGGAAGCGCCACCTTAAGGCCCATTGCCGGCACCCGGCCCAGGGGGACCAACGAACAGGAGGACAGACGACTTGCGGATGAGCTTTTAAACGATGAAAAAGAGCGGGCCGAACACCTCATGCTGGTGGATCTGGGACGCAACGATCTGGGCAGGGTCGCCGAAACGGGCAGCGTCCAGGTCACCGAACTGATGGAAGTGGAGCGATACTCCCATGTGATGCACCTTGTCTCCAACATCAACTGCGATCTTATGGAGGGTATAGATGCCTGGGATCTTCTAAGGGCCACCTTCCCGGCCGGCACCCTGTCAGGAGCGCCCAAGATCCGGGCCATGGAGATCCTCTCTGAACTTGAAAATCGCCCCAGGGGGGTCTACGGCGGGGCTGCCGGCTACATCTCGTTTTCCGGCAACATGGACCTTGCCATCACCATCCGGACCGCTGTCATGGAAAACAACCGGGTGACGGTCCAGGCCGGTGCCGGCATCGTTGCCGACTCCGATCCCCAAAAAGAGCTCGAGGAATGTCGGAACAAGGCAAAGAGCGTTGAACGGGCCATGGAACTCGCCCTTGGAAAGACCCGGGGAGGTGAATCATGCTAGTGGCAATGATCGACAACTACGACTCGTTCACCTTCAACCTTGTCCACTACCTGCGCCAGGCAGGTGCGGATGTAGAGGTGTTCAGAAACGATGAAACCACGGTTGCAGCCCTTGAAGCCATGGCCCCTGATGCCATCGTCATCTCGCCTGGGCCGGGACGGCCCGAGGATGCGGGCATCAGCCTTGGGGTGATCCGCCATTTTTCAGGAAAACTGCCCATCCTCGGCGTCTGCCTCGGCCACCAGACCCTGGCCGCCTGCTTTGGTGCCACCATCGTCCATGCAAAACAGATCATGCACGGCAAGACCTCCCAGGTCACGGCAAACGGCCAGGGTGTGTTCAAGGGAATCAAAAACCCCTTTGCCGCCATGCGCTACCACTCCCTGGCCGTATCCGGAACAGATCTGCCATCATGCCTTGAGGTCACGGCGGAAACAGAAGACGGCGAGATCATGGGACTTGCCCACAGGGAGCACCCCACCCAGGGCGTTCAATTTCACCCGGAATCCATCATGACATCGGTGGGCAAACGGCTCATCCGAAATTTCATAAAAGGAGTATGACAATGGACTTCACCCAAAACCTCACAACCATCATACAGGGAAAAGATCTCTCCGCCGACACCATGGCAGCCATGATATCCGCCATCTTTTCAGGCACCATCACCAATGCCCAGATCGGCGCCTTCATGGCCGCCCTGGCTGCCAAGGGAGAGACAGCAGAAGAGCTTTTCGGGGCTGCCCGGGCCATGCGGAGAAAGGCGGCCAGAATACAGACCATGGAAAAAAAATGCGTTGACACCTGCGGCACCGGCGGGGATGCCTCGGGATCCTTTAACATCTCCACCACCACGGCCTTTGTGGTGGCAGGCTGCGGAATCACCGTTGCCAAGCACGGCAACCGGAGCATCTCGAGCCAGTGCGGCAGCGCCGATCTGCTGGAGGCCCTGGGGGTGGTCATCGACCTCGACCCTGAAATCGTTGAAGAGGCCGTGAACGAGATCGGCCTGGGATTTCTCTTTGCCCAAAGGTTCCACGGCGCCATGAAGCATGCGGCCACCGCAAGAAGGGAGGTGGGCATCCGCAGCATCTTCAACATGCTCGGCCCCCTGACCAACCCGGCCGCAGCCAAATGTCAACTCCTGGGGGTGTTTGATCCAAAGCTCACTGAGATGTTTGCTGAAGTTCTCAAGCTTTTAGGCACCCACAGGGCCTTTGTGGTCCACGGCCACGACGGAATGGACGAGATCACCGTGTGCGCCCCCACCCGGGTGAGCGAACTTGCCAACGGCATTATCCGCTCCTATGACCTGGATCCCCTGAAGTTCTTTGACCACTATGCCGATCCAAGGGAACTCAAGGGAGGAGACGCAAAAGAGAACGCCAAGATCACCCGGGCCATCCTCAAGGGAGAAAGGAGCGCCAGGCGCAACATTGTTCTCATCAATTCTGCTGCGGCCCTGGTGGCGGCCGATGGAGTCGATGATCTTGCCCAGGGGATCGCCATGGCGGAAGCAACCATTGATTCGGGCAGGGCCATGGACAAACTTGAGCAATTGATCACTTTCACACAGGAGAACGGCTAGGATGGCGGTAAAGGGATTTTTAAAAGAGATACAGGCAATCAAACAAAAAGAGATTGCACAACTGGCTGCCCGGATCGGGATCACCCCCCTCAGGAAACAGGCGGAAGCCAGGGAACCCGGTGCAAGCTTCAGGCAGGCCCTTGAAGCAAGCACCCCCGCCAGGGTCGGCATCATCGCCGAGATCAAAAAAGCATCCCCCTCCAAGGGGGCCATCCGGCTGGATCTCGACCCCTTCGCCCTTGCCAAGGATTACACTGAAGCCGGGGCTGCGGCCATCTCCGTACTCACCGAGTCCAGTTATTTCAAAGGAACCATGGAAGACCTGGGGGCGGCAAGAAAGGCAAGCGACCTGCCCATCCTCAGGAAAGACTTCATCTTCTCGGAGATCCAGATCTATGAATCCAGGGCGGCCGGGGCGGATGCCCTGCTTCTCATCACCACCCTCCTGGACCCGGGACAGCTTTGCGAGTACATCTGCCTCACAAGGGAGCTTGGCATGGAACCCCTGGTGGAGATTAACTCGGAATGGGAATTTGAAGCCGCCGTAAGGGCCGACGCAGCCATCATCGGAATCAACAACCGCAACCTTGCCACCCTGGAGACGGACCTGAACGTGGCACAACGGCTGGCTCCTTTTTTCACGGGCAGTCAAATCCCGGTGGCGGCAAGCGGTATCTCGGAAAGAAAGGATATCCAGGCCGGCATGGAAGCAGGTATCGTCAATTTCCTTGTGGGCGAAAGCATTGTACGGGCCCCGGACACAAAGGCGTTCATCCATGACCTCCTGGGAGACACACCGGAACAGCCCCGGAAAAAGTCGGACAGCGACCCCCTGGTGAAGATCTGCGGGTTAACCGATCCCCTTGAGGCAAAAAAATGTGTCGAACTTGGGGCCGATGCCATCGGCCTTGTGTTTTACGAAAAAAGTCCCCGTCACGTCTCCATTGACCAGGCCCGTCGAATAACAGACCATTTACCCGGGTCCACCATCTCCGTGGGGGTCTTTGTCAATGCAGACCATGACTGCATCATGGAAAGAATCGTGGCATGCGACCTCAAGGCGGTCCAGCTCCACGGCCAGGAGAGCCCGGAACTTGTGACCCAGCTTGCCAGGTCCGGCATCCGGGTGATCAAGGCCCTGTTCGCCGAACAAGCGCCTGGGTTCGACACAGCCACAGCCTATGAAGATGCCTGGGGATTTCTGGTGGAGCATGGAAAAGGCACCCTTCCCGGGGGCAATGCACAGTCCTGGGAGTGGGACCGGGTCAACAAAATGGAGGGCGCCCGGAACCTGATCGTGGCCGGCGGCCTTGATCCGGATAACGTTCAACAGGCCGTGGCAAAGACCGAGCCCTTTATGGTGGATGTCAGTTCCGGTGTTGAGCAATCCTTTGGCAAAAAAGACCTTGCCAGGGTGGCACAATTCATCAGTGCGGCCAAAGGACGGCCAAACGCCTGATTTACTTCACAACAAGCTTGTCGCCGGGAAAGATTTCAGCCGTGGCCCCAAGCTTGTTCAATGCCCTCAGATTATTTACCGAGGTACTGTAACGCCTGCTGATGCTGTAAAGGGTATCCCCCTTTTTCACCGTATGGTGAACAGCAGTCTGGGTTGCCACCTTTGCCAAGGCCTTTTTCACGGGAGCCGGTTTTTTAGCGACCTTTTTCACAGGGGGAACGGGCTTGGCTTGGGTGGACTGTTCAAGCTTTTTATTAAGCTTATTCTCCAGTCCGGCAATCCCTTTCTCCAACGTGGAAAGCCTGTCGGTAACCAGGTCAAACTTCACGGAAAGCGCCGCCTCCACCCGTTCGACCCTGGCGGTATAGGTATCCAGGGGGGCATGGGTTCCGTCCTGGGGATTTTGCAGGTTGATACGCTTCTCCAGGGCAACCATGCGCTCTTCAATGGATTGAACGTCAACAGGCGCGACTGCCGGATCTTTACTCTTCTGACCCGTGGACTTGAAAAACACGAAAAAAACAATCAACGTGATAAGCCCTGCCCCAATAAAAATAGCCGATAACTCGCTCTTTTTTAAAAGCGAGGTTCCGCTCCGTTCATTCTCATCCCCGGTTTTTTTGATGTTCAGCCGGGCATCCGGGTTTGAACTGATATCGTTTTGGGGGCCCTTTGTTTTACTCATGGAGTTTCTCCTCTTGTATCCCATAAAAATCTGTACTATGTACATACCATGTTGTACTGATTTATCAACCTTGAAGTTAACAAGGACAAAAAATGAAACAACGTATAACCGTGGTGTGCCTCATCATCTGCGCCCTTGTCTGCCAGGCCGTTCCACTTAACGCCCAGGATCAGGTGTTTACCAACACGCTTGGAATGCGGTTCATCCCGGTTCCCAGCGGACAATTTTCCATGGGAAGCCCGAAATCGGAAATCGGGCACACCCGGGACGAGACCCGTCACACGGTCTTTATATCAAAGGGATTTTACATCCAGGAGACCGAGATGACCCAGGGCCAGTGGAAACGCCTTGTGGGATTCAACCCTTCGGTCTTTCCTGAATGCGGGGACAACTGCCCCGTGGATACGGTTTCATGGGAAGAGTGCATGGAGTTCATCCGGGTGCTCAACCAGTACGAGGGCACCACCAAGTACCGGCTTCCCACTGAGGCGGAATGGGAGTATGCCTGCAGGGCGGGAACCACCACGGCATTCTCAAGCGGGGGCATCACCTCGAAATCCTGCAACGTAATCGAGCCTGCCCTGGACCGTGTGGGATGGTATTGCGCAAATTCCGGGTATAAAGATCCGCCGGACGATTTAAGGCCCCACCCTGTCAAAACAAAACAACCCAACCCGTGGGGAATCTACGACATGCACGGCAATGTCCAGGAATGGGTCCTTGATGCCTGTAAATGGCGGAACCTGTTGGGGCGGGTGGGGGTGATAACGACCACCTATCGTGATAACATCGTCGATCCCCTGTCAACAAAAGGGGACCGACGGATTTTCAAGGGCGGCGGCTGGCACCAAAACCCCAAATATTGCAGAAGCGCTTATCGAAGCTATTACAAACCCGTGGCACGGAGAAACAGCCTTGGGTTTCGCCTGGTAAAGGAACGCTAACCCAAAAGATCCACGACCCTCTGACCGCTGATGTTGGCCTTGGACTGGGCAAAGGCGGATGTCTTTTTCAAGAGATCCAGCCGCTTCATGTTCATGACCTCCTCGGCAATATCAACATCCTCGATCTGGGATGCGGACCGCATGGATTCCACCTGCTGGGTTCCCAGGTTGGAGATCTCCGCCTCGAGCTGAATCTGCTGGGACCCCACGTCGGACCTGGAACTACTGATCACATCAAGGGCAGCACCGACAGCCTCCTGGGCCGCTTCCGCACCCTCCCGGGAGGAGAGATTCAGTTCTGAAAGTTCAGCCAGACCCGGAACGTCCGAGAGCAGGGACTTACCGTTAAAGGTGGTGCCCTCATAGATGTCGGTCAATGCCTGGATGGATTTCCCCACATCCTCCTGGATGGCCCTGCGGGTTTCAGGGGTCTGGGTGTCGGATGCCGCCTGAACCGCCTTTTCACCGATGTCCTGGATGATTCCCACGGCCTGGCCAAGGGCGGATTCCCTGATCTGTAGCATGGAAATACTGTCCGAAGCGTTGCGGCTTTGCTGCCCCATACTCAGGGCGGCATTGTTCAGGCTGTCGGCAAGGACCATTCCCGAAGCGTTATCCGCAGCGCGGTTAATGCTTTTACCCGATGCAATCTTCTCCAGCGAACTGTCAAAGGCATCGGAAACCGACCGAAACGCATTCCCGGCAAACTGGCTTGCGGTGTTGGTGTTAATTGACAAAGACATGGCACCTCCGGTGTACATTCTTATTTCATCACAAATCGTTACAGCTAAATATGCTTCCTAAAATAACCAGATTCCATTGTTTTGTCAAGCACTTGTCAGCCGATAATCCCGACAACGGCGCCTGTCATGCAGGTGGCAAGGGTTCCCGCCACAATGGATCTGAATCCCAGGGAGACGATTTCGCCCCGCCGCTCGGGTGCCATGGTTCCCATGCCGCCGATCATGATCCCAAGGCTGCCCGGATTGGCAAACCCACACATGGCATAAATGAGGATCCTCCGGCTTTCCTGGCTAAGCACCTCCCGGGGCAACCGGGACAACTCCAGGTAGGCGACGAACTCGTTGAGGACAGTCTTGGTTCCCAGGAGGGCGCCTGCAACCGGGGCTTCGCTCCAGGGAATGCCCATGAGCCAGGCCACCGGGCCCATGACCCAACCGAGGATCCGCTTCAGGGAGAGGGGCTGCCCCATCAGGTCCGGAAGCACCCCAAACAGGAGATCAACCAGGTATACCAGCCCCACAAGAACGATGAGCATGGCAACGACGTTGATCAGGAGTTCCACCCCCTGGACCGTCCCCTTGGTCACGGCATCCATGGCGCTTGTGGCCTGGTCGGAGGCCACCAGCTTTCCCGAGGTCAGGGGTTGGGTTTCCGGAATCATGATCTTTGCCACGGTGATGGCCGCAGGGGCGCTGATGATGGAGGCCACAAGGATGTGACCCAGCACGTCCGGTATGACGTTGCCAAGAATGCAGGCGTAGAGCACCATGACCGTACCGGCGATGGTTGCCATGCCGGATGTCATGAGGGAAAAAAGTTCACTCCGGGTCATCTTTGCCAGGTAGGGCCGTATAAATAGGGGAGACTCGACCATGCCCACAAAGATGTTGGCAGAGACCCCGAGTCCCTCGGCTCCGCCCAGGCCGAAGCTTTTTGTTAATAAAGCCGAAAACCCCCTCACCACCAAAGGAAGAATCTTCCAGTAAAAAAAAAGGGAAGACAGGGCACTCATCAAAAGAATCAAGGGAAGGGCCTGGAAGGCAAGGATAAAGGATGCCCCGGGAGCGGTTTCGTCAAAGGGCAGCGCCCCTCCCCCAAGATAGCCAAACACCATGGCGGTGCCAGCCCTGGAAGCCGATTCAAGGCCTAAAATCACCGAGTTGAGGGATATTAGGAGCTCTCTCACCATGGGCAGCTTCAACAAAATAAGCGCCAAAAGAAACTGTATTGTTAGACCCGTGATCACGGGTTTGATTCTCACCTTTCCTGGATGTTCACTCATTGCCCAGGCAACTGATACAAAGACCGCAAGTCCGGCCGCACCCTGAAATACCATGTTTTTCCTTTCTTATATGGATGTAAAGCCGTCAAAATGATTCCAGAACACGTCCCTGATCGGGTCTGCCTCATGGAGAATCTCGTGGAATGCCCCGGGAATAGAGACGAATTCACAGCCGGACAGGGCTTTGAACAAACGCTTCTGGGCTTTGACCGACACGACCCTGTCCTCCCGGGCACTGACCATCATCACCGGGGGCTTGATCTGCCGGGCATATCCCCTCCTGGAAAGGATCTCGATGGAGTCAAAGGCCGCCTTGAGCCAGGCATGGGTGACATCCCCCAGGGCAAGGTCAGGATTGTCCGCGATCAATGCCTTCTCGTTCTCAAACCGCCCCCGGTCATGGGTCAGGCGATTGGTTTCAAACCGGACATGTTCAGGGGTGTAATTGGAGCCGCCGATCACATAGGATTCCGACAAACCCGAAGCACAGGCGATATTTGCCATGGCCCGGACCCCAATCCGGGGAAGCGGAGCGGTCATGATGTCCACCATGGGAGAGACAAGAACGGCCCGGTCAACCCCCATGGGATGATCGTGCATGAACCGCAGGGCCAGGTGGCCCCCCATGGAGTGGGCCAGGATTGAGACGGGAAGCCCGGTGCCCTTTACATGAAGGTGGTAAAAGCGGTCAAGATCTCCAAGGTAGTCGTCAAAGGTTTTGACATATCCCTTTTGCCGATTTTCAAGTTCCCTGACCGACAACCCCTGCCCCCGCCAATCAAAGCTCAGGACAGTGTATCCCCTGGCGGTGAGTTCCCGTGCCACCTCCCCATATTTTTCCAGGAACTCGAACCTGCCGTGGAGGAGCAGCACAAGCCCTTTGGCTCTTCCTTCCAGGGCCTCTGCCCTGGCAAATCGCAATCGATGCCCCTTGTCTGCGGTAAACCAGCCAAATTCAAACCCGCTCCCTCTTCTCTCAGCCAAAGATTCCCCTCCCGTTGGGCCTAGGATCAGCCCCAATGCCAAAATGTCAATGAACAGGACCGGCCCACCCCATACCCGGCCCCACACCCCAATTACCATGGGGCCATAGATTATAATCTCCCCGGCTAAATTGCAAACCAAACCCGCACCCTCCGGCAAAAAAGGGGTATGATTTACCCTGAAGAGAAAGACATTGCTCAACAGGCACAAAAAAGGTTGATCTCGGCCCAATAGTGTGAGATCTATAGCAAATTTAACCCAAACGGCCATGGCGGCTGTTCATATAGACCCAAAAGGACAATTATGGCAAAAGATACCCACAACTTCATACACAACTACAAGGGACTCGGGGCCTTTGGCATGGACAGGGAAACCGATGAAGAGACCCTGATGTTCTATCTTCAAAAGTTTTCAGAGGATTCGTTCATGAAAGCATTTATCCCAAGGCTCGAAGGGGCAGAGCTTGAAGAGATCTACCTTCTCATCAACACCCTGCTGAAACGGCACATATCCGAGGATGAATACCACGGCCTGTTTCTAAAGGATCGGTAATGTCAAGACTCCTCGTAACCGCTGATGTCCACGGCAGCTACGGCACCTGGATGCTGCTGAAGTCTCTCCTCAAACCCGGGGACACCCTTGTGGTTGCCGGCGATCTTTTTGACACCCGGTACGGACGACCGGGCCATCCGGATTATCAGCCGGAGACCATCAAGAACGATCTTGCCACCCTGGGCAACCGGTTTTGCTATGTCTACGGCAACTGTGATATTCCATCGTTCTACCCCGGCTACGCCTTTGATCTCCAATTCAGCCATATGGGAAAAAAGATCCACCTGGTTCACGGACACACCCCTGTTTCCGGGATACCTTCCGGCACCGCCATGGTCATCCAGGGCCACACCCACATCCCACGGCTTGAAAAGCAGGAGAATCTGGTGATGTTCAACCCCGGCTCCCTTGCGGCTCCCCGAACAGAGCGCTACACCTACGGCATTGTCGACAATAACCGGATCAGTCTCATGGACCTTAAACAGAACCGTGCCCTGGCCTGCCTTGACCTGTGATTGGCTTATTAGCTCTTATTTTCGCATTATCTTGGCAAGAAAATCAAAATAGTTATCTAATTTTGGCTTGTCCAGATTAGAATCTAATTCTTGATTTTTGTGACAGGGGAAACCGGAGAAACCGGTTGGATCCCCCCGGAATCCATGGGCCTTACCCGCAGCTTCATCCGTTGCTTCATGACAAGATAGGTGCCATAGTCAACCGGTGTTCGGCCCTTGCGCCTTTTCACGGATTTTCTTCCCCGGGAAACAGTCTCTTTCCCCATACAGGTTTCAAACACCTCGGCAAACCCAGACCCGGCACGCCGCCCTGTCCGCCCGGGTGACGGTTGCGGTGCTGGTTGCGGCCTGGCGGCTTGGGCAACGGGCCTTGGCCTCCTCCCGGCCACTCCCCTGAAAAACCGGGACCACCACCCGGCGGTGGGGCGGATGCCCTTGTCGGCTGTTTTCTCCCCTGGTTCACTCTCCCCTGGCTCACTCTCCTTTGGGGCCGTGGCAATGAGGACGGAGACGGCAAGGTTGATGTCTATCATCCTCGCTTCAGCCGCCCGCCTTAACCCATCATCACAACCGAACCTGTCCGGATGGAACGCCTTGGCCAGGGTTCTGTAGGCGGATTTAACCTCCCCAAGGGAAAAGCCTTTTTCAAGGCCCAGGATTTCCATGGCGCGTTTCTCATCCATAATACCCTCTTCCATAGGATGTCCCCCCCCTCCTGTCAAGAAAATTGCCGACCACCGCTACCATCTGTTACTATCGGTCATCATGGGTTATCCTTGTCAGGCACTCCCGGATTAACCCAGGTTTTATATTGACATGGGCTTCATTAAACCCTATAGCCTCATTATCTAACTTTTTTTTATTGATCACCTATTATATATGAAAGGAATACTTCCAATGAAAAAGACCCGGTTCTTATCCATGGCCTTGGCTACCCTCATGCTGTTCACGTTCTTGCCCCTGTCAAATGCCATGGCATCGGAGAAAGGCCTGATGATGGCCACCACCACCAGCACCGACAACACGGGCCTGCTGGACTATCTCATGCCCCAGTTTAAAAAGGACACCGGCATCGCCATCAAATGGACGGCCACGGGAACGGGCAAAGCCCTCAAGCTCGGCCAGAGATGCGATGTGGATGTGCTCCTGGTCCATGCCCCCCCTGCTGAAAAAAAATATATCGATGCCGGATACGGTAAAAACCGGCGGGAAATCATGTACAACGATTTCGTGATCATCGGACCCGACACCGATCCTGCCGGCATCAAGGGCAAGAACGTCAGGGATGCCCTTGAAACCATCAGAAAAAACAAGGCAACCTTTGTAAGCCGGGGGGATGATTCAGGCACCAACAAGAAGGAGAAGCTGTTGTGGAACGCAACGGGCAAGCCCCTTCCGGAAAAGGAAAACTGGTACGTCCAGGCGGGCCAGGGGATGCTCTCCACCATCAACGTCACCGAGGAGCGCCAGGGCTACACCATGACGGACAGGGGCACCTACATTAAGTACCAGTCCCAGAAGCAGGACCAGCCCATGCTGAAAGTCCTGGTCCAGGGGGATGCCATCCTCTTGAACCAGTACAGCGTGGTCGGCGTCAATCCCAAGAACTGTCCCAATGCCAAATACGCGCTTGCCATGGAATTTTCTGACTGGATGGCAGGACCCCGGGCCCAAAAACTGATCGGAGAGTTCAGGCTGCTGGGAAAACCGCTTTTCACCCCCAACGCCAAATAGAAAGCGATCGTTCCATGGAATTTATCATTTCAGGGGTTGTTCAGGCCATATTTCTCCTGGCAAGCGGAGACAGCTCCACCTGGAGCGCAGTTGCCGTAACCCTGAAGGTCTCCACCTGCTCCATGCTCATGAGCATGGCAGCAGGACTGCCCTGCGGTTTTTTGATCGGCTATTTTGATTTCAGGGGCAAACGGGCCTTGCGAACCGTGCTCGACACAATGCTGGCACTTCCCACGGTGTTTATCGGCCTGCTTGTGTACGCATTCATCTCCAACCAGGGTCCCCTGGGAGAATTCAACCTGCTGTTCTCCCTGGGGGGCATTGCCGTGGGCCAAACCTTGCTTGCCTTTCCCATTGTCACGGCGCTCACGGCGGTCACCATCGAGGCCATCGATCCCCAGCTAAAGCTGACCCTCATCTCCCTTGGGGCGGGTAAGAAAAACATCCTTGCCACCTGTTTGTGGGAGGTCCGTTTCGGCATTCTGGCCGCGGCCGTCACCGCCTACGGCAGGGTAATGACGGAAGTGGGCATCTCCATGATGGTGGGGGGCAACATCAAGTGGCACACCCGGACCATCACCACGGCCATCGCCCTGGAGACGGGCAAGGGAATGTTTGCCAACGGAATCGCCCTGGGCGTGGTGCTGATCACCATCGCCTTTGGGGTCAACCTCTCCCTGTCATTTTTAAGAAAACAATAATGAAAAGCCCCCTTGCATACCATTTCAACCAAGTGGAACACTATTACGGGACCAACAAGGCCCTTGACATCAAAGAACTTGCCATCCCCAGGGGATCGATCACCGGCATTGCGGGTCCCAACGGAAGCGGCAAGTCCACCCTTTTAAAACTCATGACCTTTGCAGAGAGCCCCCGCTTCGGGGAGATCCTGTTCAACGGAAAGAAGGAGCATCTCTTTTCGCCCAGCGTGAGATTCGAGATCAGTCTGTTGACCCAGAAGCCCTATCTTCTGAAGCGAACGGTCTTTGAAAACACCGCCTATGGATTGAAGATACGAAAGAATTCAAAAGACATTCGGGCAAGGGTGGAAGAAGCCCTCTCAAAGGTGGGACTTCCCTTCGAAGATTTTGCCAAACGGCGCTGGCACCAGCTCTCAGGCGGAGAGGCCCAGCGGGTTGCCCTGGCCGCGCGGCTGGCACTCCATCCCCAGGTGCTCCTCCTGGACGAGCCCACGGCAAGCGTGGATGCCGAAAGCGCAGCCCGCATACGGGACGCATCCCTTGCTGCCAGGAGAGACTGGGGAACCACCCTGGTCATCGTAAGCCACGACCCTCAATGGCTCAATGAGATCAGCGACACCACCCTCCACCTGTTTGAAGGGAAAGCGGTAAAACCGGGAAGGAACACCATGATCCCCGGGCCCTGGACGACACAGCCCAACCATATGGCATTCTGCGACCTGGGAGGGGGACAGCGCTTTTTCGCACCAGACCCGCCTGCAAGGGATGCCATGGGGCTCATCAGCGCCCATGACATCAAGCTTGACCCGCCGGAAAAGAGCCGGGAGTTCACCAACCAGTTAGAAGGAATCGTCACCCATCTCGTCCTTGACCCGAAAACCGCAATGGTTATTGCAAGCATCCGGGTGGGCGACCTCATGGTCATAACCCTGATCGACCAACAGACCGTGGCCGCCTCAGGCCTCTATCCGGGCAGGGTGGTAACCCTGTTTGCAAGACCTTCTGCCGTGACCTGGCTCTGATCGATTTTTTGGGGCCGGCCATTACTGGCCGAGACCGCCGCCCTCCCGCATGATGAGCAGGGCAAGCTTGTGAATATAGGCCCGCCGCTCTTCGTCGGTATAGCCGGGGAAATGCCTGAAAGTCATGACAATGCCGGAAAGGGAAGCAAAAAATGCCTGGATGTGAAATTCAGTCACCGCATCTTCACCGGCAATGCTCTTGACGACCTTCTCGAACATCTTGAGAAAATGAAGCTGAACCGAGCTGAATTTATCGTTCACGCTGGGGTTTTCGTCCCCCCGCATGAGAAAATGGCACATCATCTGAAAGGTGGGCTCGTTGTCCAGACAATAGTCGACAACGGCAATGGCAAGGGCATCGATCCCTTCACCCCTGACCATGCGCTCCTTAAGAAGCACTTCAATATGATTGATATCCTGGAGGAGCGCCTCGATAAAAAGGTCGTCCCGGCTCGGGAAATAGCGATAGAGAGACGAAGCCGAAACCCCTGCCGTGTTGGCAATATCCCGCATGCTGATGTCCCAGAAATTTTTCTTTTCAAACAGCTCCATGGCCGCGGTGATAATCAGTTCTTTTCTAATTTCCCGCTCATTTTCTCTCAGTCGTTCAAACGATGACATCCTGCCCATCGGTGGTATTCTCCTCTGTATCGGTTTAATTGCAATGTCCGGCAAGGTCCCTTAACGCAAGATAAAAAGCGCCCACGGCAAGTTCGGCACAATGGATTTCATGGGCAGGCAGCGTCTTTAGATAGTCCGAAACATCCTCATGGGTAATATTCCATGCGTCGGTCACGCTCCTGCCCTTTACAAAATGAATCACGGTGTTGGCGCAGGCGTTGGTGTTTTTGCATCCATCAACATCATAGGAGACAGAGGAAAGGATCCCATCCGCCTCCATCAAAAAGAACTCCACCGTATCGCCGCATTCACCGGTTCGCTTTCCATAGCCGTCGGGATTTTCAACCCTCTCCTGGTAATCTCTCTTCAAAGCCATCTCAAGGTATTCAAGGGAGTGATCCTGCCAGAAATTCATTTTAGTACTCTCGGTCATTTCTCTACTCTTTTATTAAAAGTATAACGTTAAAACGACGCATAATAACATCAAAAACTATGGTTTACAAGACCGGAACCCAAAATCAATTTTCTTGAATTTATCGGCCAAATCTGCACATAACCCAGGGGAAAGGAGTCAAACTATGATAAACATCGTTGCTGCCCTGACCCGCCTCTTGCATTTAATTAAGCGGGAGAACATGCACAGGATTTTCTTTTTTGCCCTTGGGGTTTTTACAGTGGGAAGCCTGCTGCTGGTCTATTTTGAAAAGGATATCCCCTTTACCGACGCCCTGTGGTGGTGTGTTGTCACCATGACAACGGTGGGGTATGGGGACGTCTCGCCGGCAACCCCTGGCGGAAGAATTGTCGGCATTGTTGTGATGCTGTCCGGGATCGGCCTGCTCGGTCTTTTGACGGCCACCATTGCAAGCCTATTTATCGAAAACAAGTTCATGGAGAAACGAGGGATGAAAACAACCGATCTCAGAGACCATTTTATCATCTGCGGCTGGAACTATCGGGGGGAGACCATCATCCAGGAGATGAGAACCGATCCCAAGTGCGAAGCGATCCCCATTGTCATCATTGCCGACATGGATGAAACCCCGGCTCTTCACGAGAACATCTTTTTTGTAAGCGGTCAGATAGATCCCACCACCCTTGACAGGGCAGGGGCGGACAAGGCAACGGCCGCCATTATCCTGTCCGACGACGCCCTTGACACCTATGCACGGGATGCAAAAACCATCCTTGCCACCATGACAATAAAAAACCATGTGCCGGATCTTTACACCTGCGTGGAACTCATGGATGCCAAAAACATGGCCCACCTGGAGCTTGCCAAGGCGGACGAGATCATCGTGGCCGGAGAAATTTCCACCAATCTCCTGGTCCAGGCAGCCCTTGACCACGGCATGACCCGGATCGTAAGCGAACTTGTGAGCAATCGATACGGAAATGAGCTTTACAAGATCACAATGCCGACTTATCTTGTTGGAGATTCGTTTTTCAATGCCATGTGCCGGCTCAAGGAAAAGGAAAACATCCTCTGTATAGGGGTCGAAGACAAATCAGGGTCCACTCTGGTTGCCAACCCCGAAAGCGGTTATGTCTTAGAGAAAGATGACTTTCTCATCGTCATTGCAGCTGAAAGACCGGAGCTTGATTAAACCTGACCTGGGCAAGCCGGAACCAAAGCATGTTTCTGATTATTGTGCCAAAATGACACGAAAATCAGCCATAAGAACCTAAAATAAAGGAGAACCTAAATGGAAGATAAATTCACCCTTGTCAAAGGATTTCTGATCGACATGGAGATCTCCATCGTCAGCGAAGACGAAGCAGAAGAGCTTGTCATTGTCGAAGATGAGGAAAACGGCATCAAAAATCTGGTGATCGACTGTGAAGCCCCCATCGTTGTCCTGGAACAGGTGATCATGAAGGTTCCGGAAAAAACGGTAACCCTCTACAAACGACTGCTCCAGCTCAACAGGGAGCTTGTCCACGGCGCCTTTGTGGTGGATGAAACCGAGACCTACATCATCTTCAGGGATACCCTGCAGCTTGAAAACCTTGACAGAAACGAACTCGAGGGCTCAATACACGCCCTGACCCTTGCCCTGTCGGAATATGGTTCAGAACTTCTGGAATACGTTTAAGATAAGGAGAAGCAACAATGTCATTTTTCAAGAGACTTTTTAAGGTGGGTGAATCCCAGGCCCACTCCGTCATAGATAAAATGGAAGACCCCATCAAGATGACCGAGCAGGGAATCCGGGATCTAAAAACAGACCTTACCGCTGCCATGACAAGCCTTGCAGAAGTCAAGGGCATCGGCATCAGGACCCGGAAAGAAGCAGACAAGAAAAAAAACCTTGCCCAGGATTATGAGCGAAAGGCCATGCTGCTGCTCCAGAAAATGCAGGGCGGCCAGATGGACCCGGCAGATGCGGAACGCCTTGCCACCGAAGCCCTGAACCGAAAAGAGGAGTGTGCAAAGGACGCAGAGCGCCTGGCAGGTGAAGCCACCGGCCATGAGACGCGGGCCGCCGATCTCCAGGGCAAGGTGAGCAAACTCAAATCCACCGTCACCTCCTATGAGAACGACCTCATCACCCTCAAGGCCAGGGCCAGGACCGCCCATTCCACCAAGAAGATCAATGCCCAGCTTGCCAGGATCGACAGCTCCTCCACCATTTCCATGCTGGAGAAAATGAAGGCAAAGGTCGAGGAGGATGAATCCCTTGCCCAGGCCTATGGCGAGGTGGCAGCGGCCGAAACAGGCGTTGACAGCGAAATCGATGCCGCCCTGGGCAGTTCTTCAGGCAGTGCATCGGCCGACCTTCTGGACCTTAAGAAGAGGATGGGGATCTCCTGATCTCCTGAGAAAATATGGGATTATTTGATTTTTTCAAAAAAAAATCGGGGCCGGACCCGGTTGACCCGATTTCCGGCCTCACCCTCAAGACGATGAAGACCGGGTATTATGTGGACTATGACCTCAAGACCTGGCAGGTGGTCTCAACCAACCGCTACGACTGGGGCGAGGGAGACCTCACCCATGAGTGGCAGCTGGAAAGCCATGACGAAACCCTCTTCCTGGAGCTTGAGCCCGATGATGAGGATTACTGGTCCATCAGCCGGAAACAGTCGTTCCAAAGCCTTGACGCCCAGGTGCGAAAGGGGATCACCGAATCCGACAATCCGCCGGACACCATCACCTTTGAAGGAAAGGACTTTTTCCTGGACGAGTCCGGAGGGGCCCTGTTCTTTAAGGACGATGCCCCCGGCCGGGAGGTGTTCAAGTGGGACTATGCTGACGACTCAGGGAAGTTTTACCTCACCATCGAACAGTGGGGAGAGACCGATTACGAGATAAGTATCGGCCATAAGGCCGAAGAGTACCAGTTTTCCAGCATCCTGCCCAATGCCTAAATACTAAAAACGAGGTCAGGCTATTCTTGGCAACAAGAAAAGCCTGGCCCCTTTTTATCCCAACCAAAGATAGCCTGCCCCCATCTCACTGCCCCCAAACAATACGTTTACCCTTGGAAATTTTTTCTCCCATGTGTTAAGAACGAGCTAAATATGAACCAAAAGAAATGAGTGATTGAGGTTATACGTGGGACTGACATGTCAACATCTTGAATATCGCTACCCCCGGAGTGACGAATGGGTCTTCAGGGATCTATCCTTTTGCCTGGACAGGCCCGGGTTTCACTCCCTTTTCGGCCCCTCGGGCGTGGGCAAAACCTCCCTTGCCCGGGTCATCGCAGGAGAGATCAACGGCTTCAAGGGCGAGCTTGACCGGGGGGAGATCAAAACCGTACTGTACACTTACAACCAGGAGCGCCTGCCGGGCTGGGCCCCCATAGAAAGGCACCTTGACCGCATCACCCCTGAAGGCAGGGAGGATCTGCGGGCGCATCTGGTTGAGGTATTCGGCCTTGTTCCCGTCATGGGGCAGACCTTTTCCCAGCTCTCCCTGGGCCAGCAGAACCGAATCAACCTGCTTCGCTACCTGTTGCAGGATTTCCAGCTCATGATCATGGACGAAAGCCTTGCCAACGTGGACGAGCGCTCCAAGGAGACCATCCTCCTTGAGATAAAGGCGCTCTTTCCGGACCGCTACTTTCTTTACATCTCCCACAACCTCATCGAGGTGGCCCGGTTCTGCGACCGGATTTTTCTCTTTCGGGGCATCGGGAAATCCCCCCAGGCCATCACCTTTACCGGCCTTAACACCCGAAAAACAAATCAGCCGGGACGGGACGAACTGGACGCCGTCCTCTTGGAGATCATGAATGCTGGGTAGACGAATTCTTCAATTTTTCCTCATCTTCGCCCTGGGCCTGTTGATGCTCATGGGGGTAAAATACGGACTTGGCCTGTCCGACTACGTGATTCCCGGTCCCGGGGAGATCATCACAACCAGCCAGGCCGTTGCCCAAGACTATTTTTTTGACACCCTCAACACCCTGATGGTGGCGGTGATCGGTCAGTGCATCTCCATCTTCATGGCCTTTTTCGTTGGCATCACCGCCCGCAAGAGCACCTGGGCCGGCACCCTGATCAAGGCGGCAGCCTACAATATCCAGGCCTACCCCATCGTTGCCGTGGCGCCCATCATCTTCATCCTGCTGGGGGACGGATTCATTTCACGGCTCCTCATCGCCGCCATGATCTGCTACTTTCCCCTACTCCTGTCGGTCATCGGCATCATGGCCGAACCGATCACCGACATGGAACATTTTTACATCGCCACTGGCCGCATGCGGTGGCAGCTGGAAGTGAAGATCCGGGCCTTTGAAAACATGGCCAAACTCACCACGGTAATTGCCGGCAGCTCTACCCTGGCCATGGCCGGCACCATTGTTGCCGAATTCATCGCCGCCAACCAAGGTATCGGCCACAGCATCCGCATCGCCCTCTACCAGAGCGATCTTTCAAGGATCCTCACGGCCCTGTTTCTCATCGGACTGTTTTTATCCATCTACCAGGAGATCCTCGAAGGTGTGGGCAAGCGCCTCACCTCCGGTTGGATTCTTCCCAAAGGAGTCGAAAATGAAGACCTCTAACCGACTGGCCCCAATTATCATTGTCGCCCTGCTCCTTGTATCCTTTACCGGGCAGGCAGCCAACTGCAAGGAGACCCTCAACTACCGGCTCAAGTGGCTGTTCAACACCAGCGTGGTGGGAGACCTCTACGCCCTGGACCACGGTTTTTTCCAACGGGCCGGCCTTACGGTCAACGTCAAGGCGGGCGGTCCCGAGCGGGACGCCATCCGGGAACTGGAACTGGGACATGCGACCTTTGGCGTGGCCTCGGCCGACCAGGTGATCCGGGCCCGGGCAAAGGGGGCCCCGGTGGTGGTCATTGCCCAGCTCTTCCAGGTCAATCCCCTCCAGTGGATATACCGGGGGGTAAAGCCTGCCATCAACACCCCGTCCGACCTCAAGGGCCGGATCCTGGGCGTCACCTTCGGGGGCAACGACGAGACCATCATGCGCACCCTCATGGCCCGGGCAGGCCTTACGGAAAAAGATGTCACCCTGTTCAGCGTCCGCTACGACTACACCCCCTTTTACCAGGACCGGGTGGACGTCTGGCCCTGCTACAAGAACGCCCAGGGGATCATGCTGGCCGATAAACTGGGCCGGGCGGGTGAAGCGGTACAATTCTTCAACCCTGCCGACCATGGCATCACCTTTGTGGCCAACTCCGTTGTCACGTCACAAAAGACCCTGGAACGCAATCCCCAATTGGTCCGGGCATTTGCCAAGGCCCTCGTTTCTGGCTGGGAAGCCTCGCTCATGCCGGAAAACCGTAACAAGGCCCTGGCCGTGCTCCAAAAATACAACCGGGACACCCCCGGGGATCTTCGCCAAAAACAGCTTGACGCCACCCGCACCCTGGTCCTTCCCGGGGACGGTGCAAGGGTTGGCACCATCGATGTCAAGGGATGGAAACAGACCGAAGCCATCATGCTGGAACAGGGCCTGATCCCTAAGCCCGTCCATGTTGAGAAAGCCCTGTTCCCGGAAGGGAATCCCCTTTAAGATCACAGCGTAAAGTTTCACACTGGGGGGAGCTTCCTAACATGCTCCACGGACAGGGTGACCGCCCCAAGATCACTCTGGACGATGCCAAAGAGAAGATAGGGGCGCCCCTGGTCCAGAAGATGACAGAATCGATCGTAGACCCTGGGAAAAAACGTGGTTTCCATGGTGGCGGTCTCATCTTCAAAAGTGAGGAATTCCATGGGGTCCCCATGCTTTGTCCTGACTACCTTGCCGGTAATCAACCAGCCTGCAACGGTGACCCGCTGGTTGACCCATTGTTCAAGGGCGCCTGCCTTGACCGTGTTCACTCCCTTGAGGGCCTGGTTGAACAGGACCATGGGATGGCAGCTGCATAGGAACCCGAGCATTGAATACTCCTGCCTCAACAGGGTAAGGGGATCGTCCGGGGGAAGTTCCGGCCGTTTTGCCCCCGGGGCCGTCTCCCCGAACAGGGAGGGTTCACACCCTTTCTCTCTATTCCGCTGGAAGCAAGCCACTTCCCATAACAGGGAGGAACGCGCCATGCCGCCTTCGATACCATCCAGGGCACCGGCCAGGATCAACGCCCTTGCCTCGTTCTCCCTGGGAGCCACCCGGTTCAAAAAATCCGCCATGGCGGTGAACTTTTTCCGCGTTTGCTCCCGAACAATGGTCTCCATGGTATTACCCCCAAGGGTCTTCACAGCCATGAACCCCACCCGGAGGGTACTCTCCCGTCCTCTCCAGGCAATGGCGCTGTGGTTGACATGGGGGGCAACCACCCTCACCCCCAGTCGTTTTGCCTCGGACACATAGGCAAAGACCGAGTAGAATCCACCCTGGTTGGAGATCACAGCGGCCATGAACTCTGCGGGATGGTGGGTCTTGAGATAGGCTGCCTGGAAGGAAACCCTGGCATAGGAGGCACTGTGGGGCTTACAAAAGGAGTATCCGCTGAAGCTTGTGATCATCTCCCACACCTTTTTTACGTCTGCCACCCCCACCCCCCGATCCCTTGCCCCCTGTTCAAACTTACGGTGGTAGTCGTTAAGCACCTGTTCCTTCTCTTTTTTCGAGAGAATCTTTCTCAGGGCGTCGGCCTCGATATGGGAAAACCCGGCCATGGCCACGGCCACCCTGGAGACATCCTCCTGGTAGACCATGATGCCGTAGGTGTCGTTCAGGACATCGGCCAGCAACGGGTGGATCGGCTCCCATCGCCCAGTGTGGAGCCGCTTCACATAGTCCCGTATGAACTCGTTTGCCGCCGGCCGGATGATGGAGGAATGGATCACCACATGGTGGAAGTCCCCTTTTCCAGCCCGTTTCTGAAGCAGGCGCATGGCAGGGCTCTCAATGTAGAAGCACCCCATGGTGTCCCCCCGGGCCACGGTCTCCTGGGTTGGCACATCGTCCTCCGGATCCCTGTCCAACCCGTGGAACCCGCCCGTGTTGACTTCAACGGCAGTAACGGTATCCCGAATGACCCCAAGGCTTCGGTTACCCAGAAGATCGATCTTGACAAGGCCTGCCTGCTCGGCCCCCTCCTTTTCCCACTGGATCAGGGGCACGCCCTTGGGGGCTGTCTGGAGGGGCACATAGGTATCAATGGGATCAGGGGTGATCACCACCCCCCCGGGATGCACGGAAAGATGCCGGGGGGTGCCGGTAAGTGCCCGGGCATACGCTAAAATTTCAGGCCAGGGTTCCGGGAAGTCCACATGTCTGAACTCCGGCCGCTCCTTGATTTCGGCAAGAAGATCGGAACCTGCCTCTTCGGTTCTCCAGTACCAGGGCAACCCCTTTGTCACCCTTCCTATTTCCCGGTCGGGAAGCCCAAATACCCGGGCCACCTCCCTTACCGCCATCCTCGGCTGGAACAGGATGTGGCTTGCCACCATGGCACTACGGCCCTTGAACCGTTCCAGCACCGTGTCAAGGACATGGTCTCGTTCGTCCCAGGCAAAATCGATGTCAATATCCGGGGCATCTTTTCTGCCCGGGTTGAGGAAACGCTCAAAATAAAGGTTGTGCTTGATGGGACAAACATTGGTAATGCCCAGGCAGTAGGCAACGATGGAGGCGGCTCCCGACCCCCGGCCACAGGTCCTCGGACTTGTGCTGACGATCTCCTGGACCACCAGAAAATATTCGCAAAAATTTTTCTCAGCAATGATGCCAAGCTCATACCGAATGCGTTGGCGCACCCGGAAAGAAAGGGATGAACCGTATCGTTTGTTCGCCCCTTCAAGGGTTTTCCGGGTCAGGCGCTCCCGGGCCGTCTCCGATCCTTGGGTCTCAAGGGGGGGCATGACCGTGCCAAACCCGGGGCCAGTAAACATCAGTTTTTCAGCGATCATCCGGGAATTTCGGATCGCCACCGGATCAACGGCAAACCGTTGGCCATACTCGGCTGGGGTTGCCACAAAGGCGTTTTCCGGGGCAAGCGCCAGGGGGGACAGCCGTGACAATGACGTTCGCTGGCCAATGGCCCTGAGCATCCGGTGGCGTTTAAAATGGCTGGAATCCAGGAAAAAGCTTCCCGGGGTGGCCACCCGGGGCACCCCGCACCTTGCAGCCTTTTGGCACAAATCATGGCCCTGATGAAGGGGCTGCCGTGGCAGGTGGGCCGCAACATCCACCCCTTTTCCGTACCAGGCTTCCAGATGGTCGGGATCCTTAGTCAACACCACAAGGCCCTGGGCAAACCCGGGAAGATCGGCTTTCAGATCAAACCCCGGATGGGTGTGGCGCTGGGTGATGAGACGGCAGAGGTTGGCGTACCCCATGCTGTCCTTCACAAGGCAGACCGCCCGTTGGGGTTTTCCGGGATCGGTGAGTTCAACGCCGATAACAGGCGCTATCCCCTCCTTTTTGCAAGCGTTGATAAACGGCCACATGCCGTAGAGGTTGTCCGTGTCTGTCAGGGCAAGCCGTTGATAGCCGAGCTGCTTTGCTTTCGCACACAACTCCGGCACAGAAGAGGTGCCCCACATGAGGGAATAGTGGGATCTTACATTCAAGGGGATCATGGGTATTGCGCCTCGCACATGAATTGCGCTCATTTTTTATTTTCATCAGATAACAATTCAGGTGCAAACATCCACACCGGGGATTATAGCTCTGGTCAGACCCATTGATACCGCTACGTATTAATAATGGTGGGTGGGTATCACGTCATTTGACCGGCACTATAAAAGGCAAGTCCCGGTGCCACAGCGGAAGGACCAAACCGGTCCCTGATCCGCTCCATGGCATTAATGAGACGCTCCTCCTTCTTCTTTCCGGTATCGTCATCAAACAGGTCCAGTTGGGGGTCGGGGGGCACGGCACGGTCACACACAAGCCTTAGATGACGGATGCGTATCCGCCGGTTCCAGGCCTTGTAAAGAAGGGGAAGGCACTGGCGAAACATGGTAAAGTCGCTTGCCGTGGCAGGTTTGAGCCCCATCCTTGCATACCGCCGGATGCCGTCGGAATAGGTGAGCACCAGGGTCAGGGTGGCGCAGTGAACCCCCATACGCCGGAGCTTTTGGCACAGGGATGCCACCACAAGGTGCATCCCCTGTTTCAGGCAGGCCCCATTGTTGGTGTCTTCGGAAAATTCATGGTCAACCCCAAGGCACTCTCTTTCCTCGGCAGCCCTGGATACAGGGGCGACATCCTTCCCCCGGATCCCATCATAGATCGCCCCTGCCCTTTTGCCAAAGGCGGTTTCAAGCTGGGCCAAATCAAGGGATCTGAGCTCAAATACCCTGGAGAGGTTGAACTCCCTGAGCCGCAAAAGGTCCTCACGTCCAAGCCCGGGAATGATCTCAAGGGGCAGGGGTGAAAGAAACGCCTCTTCCTCACCCGGTCCCACGATATACTCCCCAAAGGGCTTTGCAAGGCGGGTGGCCACCTTTGCCACAAGCTTGTTGGTGGCCACAGACCACACGGGATCGAGGCCTAAGCTTGTTTTCATCTCCCTGTTCAAGCGCCAGGCAACATCCACGGCAGGCCCAAACATCCGACTGGTACCGGTGGCATCGATGAAGAGATGGCCGTCCCTTTTCCCCGACTCAATCCGGGGCGAGTAGGCAAGGGTTTTGGAGATCAAGGCCTTCATGGCCCGTTCATACAGATTTGGGCAGGGGGGAAGAAGGGTGGCCCTGGGACTGAGTCGAAAGGCCCTTCCAAGGGGCATGCCCTTTTGAACCCCCTCCTGGAACGCCTCCTCGCTCATATCGTAGACAACGGCCCTGGGGGCACCGGTGGGAGCGATGATCACGGGCGCTCCCTTGAGCCCGGGATTCCGGGTCTGCTCCACGGCAACGGCAAAATCCGCCACATTGAGGTGAATGATCGACCGCTCCATCAGGCTTTCTTTGCCGGCCCTTGCCCGGAGAGCATGGCCATGAGGGTGCGGGCATTCTTCGGTGCCTGGCCCCGCACATGGTTATTAAAAAAGAGGGCGCTGCGTTCTGCCTTTGCTGCCATGGGCGTGATTACCCCCTCCAGCCGTTCCCCTAGCTCTTCATCTGAATAGTCATAGTCAAACTGCTGCTGCATGGATCCTGATCCCCAGCCCCGTATGTTCCTGCCGTGGAAACGCAGATAGACAAGGCCGGGATTGGTGACCACAGCAAGGCAAGGAAAAAGATAGGCCAAGGGGGGGAGATCCACTGACACAAGGGTAATCTTCCGTTGTTCAAATTCGGCAAACACGGCATCACAGGCCCAGGAGTCATGGCGAAACTCCACTGCCAGGGGAAGCCCGGCAAGCTCCTCCACCAGGGCCGCAAGGTAGTGGCGATGGTGGATCGACCGGTTAAAGGAAAAGGGAAACTGGATCAGCACGGCCAGGAGCATACCGGAACGCACCAGGGGATCGAGCCCCTGCCTGTACCGCTTAACCTCCCCCCGCCATCTGCTGTCCACCACCTCATGGGTCATGGTTTTTGTAAGCTTGACCGAAAACCGGAACCCGGGTGCAACCCGGGCACACATGCGCTCAATGGCCGTGGCCCTGGGCATCTGGTACCAGGTGTAGTTGAGTTCCGTTGCCCGGAACGACTCCTGGTACAGGGGCAGCATGGCCTTTTGCGAGGTGGACACGGGATAAAACCCAGCATCTATCCACTCAACATAGGAGTACCCACTGGTTCCCACCACAACATCCTGGAAACGATTCAAACGCTGTTCCATCCCCCCCTCCTAACCTGGACAAGCCAGAACCAAAGCGTTTTTCTGATTCTCTTGCCAAAAAAACACGAGAATCAGAGTTAAGAAATGCCTTCCGGCCCCCGGACAATACCAACCACCCTGCCCTGGACCAGCACCCGGTCGAAATCGTATCGCTGGGGAGTGTAATCCAGGTTTTCAGGCTTAAGCTCAATGTGGTCCTTGTGCAGGAAAAAACGCTTTACCGTGGCCTCCTCCTGATCGATCAGGGCAACGACGATCTCGCTGTTTTCCGCATACTGACGGGGGGTGCAGATGGCAAGATCCCGGTCAAGGATACCTGCATTTTTCATGGAGTCTCCCTGGATCCTCAGGGCAAACAAATGGGGATGATTATAGATGGCGGAATCCACCACCACGGTTCCGTCCCACTCCTGCTGGGCGTACACGGGAAGGCCCGCCGTGATGCTGCCCAGAATGGGAATCTGACGCTGGAAGCCCAGGGTCCCCCCCAGGGGATCGAGGATGTGGATGGTTCTGCTGTACCTTTCCTGGCGCTTGATATATTCCTTCTGCTCCAGGACCTTTAAGAGCCTTGCAACGGCGGCATGGCTGATGTTGAGATCCGCTGCTATCATGCGAAGGCTCGGGACGGCACCTTTGGTTTCCATCTCCTTTTTCAGGTACTTAAAAAGGATCTGCTGTTTGGGTGTTAAATGAAGTCTCATGGAGTTTTCCAGGGTTTGGCGGTTTTCATATTAGCTTCTTAGCCCTGATTATCGTGTTATTTTAGCAAGAAAATCAGACATTTTTTTGGGTTCCGGCTTGTCCAGGCTATTTTCTTAGCTCTGATCTTCGTGTTATTTTGGCAAGAGAATCAGAACGCTTTTTTGATTCCGGCTTGTCCATGTCAGGTATGATGATGGCAAAGGCCAGAGACAATGTCAACACAAATGTAAAGGTTTTGTAAACGTTGACCCCTTCAATGGTATACAAACAACAAGGGCCTCCATCGAACAAACAGGAGGCCCCGGATCAAATATTATTTTTTAGCTATTCAAAAACACTATTAAAAAGAGTTCTGACACCTTCCCTTACTTCCTCAACCGTTGCCTCTTTGGCTTCCTGCCTTGCCGCCTGGCCAATATCGCTTGCATCCTGCTGAATCATCTGGCTGGCCTGGTTCTGCTGTTGTTGTTCGTAGGCCTGCTGCTGGGCCTGATATTGCTGCATCTCCTTATACTGCTGCTGGAAATCGGAAGACTGGTCATTTTGACCGGCCCCATCAACACCGCCAGGACGCTTGCCCAGCAAGAGATTATGAATAACGCCCTCTGCCTGGGCCTGCATCATCAGGTCTGCTTGTTTATCATGATAAAACTGAATGTTTGACGCCAGGTCAAATTTTGATGCAGGCACACTTCCTTTTTTGATCTGGGTGGCCACTTCGTTGATTTTTATCCCCATGGTGTTCCCTTCGATTTTCAAGGGCAGGTCTGTTCCGCTGATGGTATACACCATGGTTCCCATGAGGCTGACCTGATCGCATTTATAGCCCATGATCTTTACCGCATTTTTCTGGAGATTCCCGTCCAGTCCTTCAATGGCTGATATGCCGAATTTCTCCGCATTTTCAGCCACTTTTTTCTTTTCAGCCCTTGAAAGGCTATTGAATTCCCGGATCATGAATTTTTTCGGATTGGCCTGCTTGGTAGCGGTGTTTCCAACCATGTCGTGGGAGTATACCCAGTCAGGGGTGGTGATGATAATCTCTTTCTGCTGTTGCGTCATGCCGAACATTTTCATGGATGTGTTGCTGTACTCAGCCGTTGTCCTGCCATAATCCTTTACATAAACGGTTTTTTCGCCGCTCATGGTACCGGCGACTTTGTAGTCAATGGTCGCGCTTTTAAATGGAAGCTTTTTATCCCACGGATTTTCCAGGGCAAATGAAGATGTCGCAAACAGTAAAACGATTAAAACAGATACACTTTTTTTCATTGTTATCTCCCCATGTGTGATGTGACCGAAACCCAGTTTTCCTTCGAATAGTAGTTTTTTAATGTATATCCCGGGGAGAAATCAATAGAAAATTATTTTTATCAAACCTGCATTGAAAAATATCCAGTCAAACCATCGATATCTAAACCGAAGAACACTTGATTTCCACCAGGGAATATCCTATTGAAAAGAAAAACAAAATGATTCAACACTAAACAGTTGGAGGTACCATGAACATCCTTTTTGCAGCATCTGAAAATGCATGGGGCGGATTCCTGGGGATGATCCGTTCCAAACTTCCCGGTCACAGTTTTGAGGCCACGGGCAGCTTCAACATAGCGTCGTTAAAAGGCGTAGACGTGCTCATCCCCACCATGACCCCGATCACCCGGGAGATACTTGAAACAGGGGACCGGCTGCGGCTCATCCAGCAGTGCGGTTCAGGCCTTGAAGGGGTGGACATCAAAGGGGCCACGGATCAAGGCGTTCTGGTGGCCAATGTCCCCGCCTATAGTTCAGGGAATGCCGACTCGGTGGCAGAGCTTGGCATCTACATGATGATAGGGCTGTCCAGGAATATCCGGGGCATGGCCCGAAACCTTGAAAACCAAAAGATGGGAGAGCCTTTGGGAATGGCGCTTCCCGGCAAGACCGTGGGCATCATCGGCCTTGGCGGCATTGGCCAGGCCCTTGCAAAACGGTTGAAACCCTTTGGCGTCAACCTCATGGGAATCAAGCGCACCCATCCCCACCTGGCAAAGGAGACCCTGGGCCTTGACTGGGCCGGCACCCCACAGGATCTGCCCTTTCTCCTGGAAAATTGCGACCATGTGGTCCTCTGTGTTCCCGCCACCCCGGAGAGCAGCCAAATGATCAATGGCGACGCCTTTGCCCGTATGAAACAGAGCGCCTTTCTGATCAACCTCTCCCGGGGCGCCCTCGTGGACCGGGACGCCCTGGAACAGGCCCTTGCATCGGGCGCCATTGCAGGGGCGGGCCTGGACGTGTTCTGGCAAGAACCCCCGGATCCCAATGATCCGATTTTCAACTACAATGTGATGGCCACCCCCCATATCGCCGGTTCCACCGACATCTCCATGGAGGGAACGGCAGAGGGCGTGGCCGAGAACATCCGCCGGCTGGCGGCTAACAGGCCCCTCCTCCACCTGCACCAATAACCGCCGCCATAGGGTGATCTAGTCGTGGAGTTTCAACCCCTTCACGACTTTATCGACCATTTTGCGATCTCCATGCATTGCAAGGCCAACAAGATTCAAATCCGCTGTGGCAACCGCTTTTACGGCTGCGCGGTTGGCATCATCATGGGAGGTGGCAAAAAGTTCTTCCGTGTAGATCGTGTGATGAACACCACGGTTGAGAATCCGGTTATGGATCGTTGCTATCTTGTGTGAAGGCGCTTTAAAGACAAGCACCGGCTGGCCCAACATGGGTAAATACGCCAGGTTGGATGCATCCACATACGCTTTTCCCATGATACTGTCGAGCTGGGTCAATCCACTTATGGTAAAGGCCGTAACATTGAGTTTCTGCCACATGGCCAGGTCTTCACGGACAACAACGGCGATTTTTGTATTAAACTGCATGCTTTAATCCTCTCCTTTTCCTAGGAGCAAACAAGACTGTGCCGATATTGGCCCGGGGTTATGCCATAGGCTTGCCTGAAACGCCTGTTCAAATGACTCTGGTCACAAAAACCTGACTCCAGGGCCGCATCAACAAGGGAGTCCCCCCTTGCAATGGATTTTTTTGCCTTGTTCAGGCGACATTGAATCTGGTAGCGATGGGGTGGAAATCCCGTGGTTTTCCTGAACAAGCGTAAAAATGAGTATGGCGACCGGTTGAACAATCCCGAAAGCTCCTTTAAGTTAATATCCTGTGCGGGATTATCCCTGATGATCGCCATTGCGTCTTGGACGATTTTGCAGTCCGGTTGGATTTTTTCAGGTGTTTTACGGACCTCACCATATTTCAAGGCAAGAACGGCAAGTGTATCCATCAGAAGGGATTGTACGGTAAGAGCAGAGGAATAAGGGTCGGTCAAAACGGTTGTGATCCCGCAGAGTCGTTGGGCAAACGCCTCAGAATGGTGAAGCTTGGCTGGGAAATAGCATTCCCTTGATGGATTACCCCACAGTTCTGCTGTGACCGACTGCATCAAAGCCTGGGGCACGTACATCATGCGGTATGAGAATCCGGAGTCAACTCCGGCCTGGCCATTGTGTGCCTCGTCCGGGTTGATGATCATGATTCTTCCCGGGGTGGAATGGTGCTTTCCCCCCCTGCATTGAAACGATTGAACGCCGGAGAGGGTCACGCCAATGGCAAATTCCCCATGGCTGTGCATTGAGTAGCTGAACGTCTGAAAACGGGCTTCCAGAATAGAAACATCTGAGAAATGGCGGGATGGAAAAAACCGAGAAGACTCTTTAATTGTTGGGATGGGACGCATTTCTTTTATACCGATTTTCTGGGGAACACCTTTCTAAGGCAGTAGCAATACCAAGGTGATCCTTGTTTTTATTTTGAACCAAAGTACCAGGATAGAGATTTCTTTGTCAATTTGTAAAAATTATTCCCCTCAAACCAGCTCTAGGACAAGAGCCTTATTGACCATTTGAGGCATTATATTATACTCTCCGTACAGCAATAATAGGCCTGGAAATTGGAACCACGCGGAAACGGATAAAAGAGACGGAGCGGTTTAAAATGGAACGCAGCAAAATAAAAGGTATCATACAAAAAGGGAAGGGCCTTGCCTTTCTCTTCCACAAGGATCGCCTGGTTCTCATGGTGGATGGTGCGTCACTGCGCCTCCCCCTTGTTGGAGAACTCCCGGTGTCGAAACAGGGACGATGGTTTGGGATCCATCAACGCCTGGACTGCTTTGTCAGCCCGCTTCCCAAGGCGTTCCCCCTCCCTGAAACCACACGACTTTTGAGCCTTCGCCAGCTCTTCGGACAGATCGAGGACCCGCTTTACATCCTGGCGGGCCGGGCCAGCCAGATCCTGAACTGGGACCTAGGCAATCAATACTGCGGGTGCTGCGCAACCCCCATGGAGGAAAAGGCGGGGGAGATCGCCAAGATATGCCCCTCATGCCGCGCCATCAGCTATCCCCGGCTATCACCTGCCGTGATCATGACGGTTGAACGGAGGGATGAGATTCTTCTGGGCCGCTCCCCCCATTTTCCCAAGGAGATGTACTCCACCCTGGCAGGCTTTGTGGAACCCGGGGAAACCCTGGAGCAGGCAGTCCAACGGGAGGTAAAAGAGGAGGTCGATGTTGAGGTGGAAGATATCAGGTACTTTGGCAGCCAGCCCTGGCCCTTTCCCCACTCGTTGATGGTGGGCTTCACGACAAAATATGCCGGCGGCAATATCACCCCGGACCCCACGGAGATCGAGGATGCCCGCTGGTTCCCAAGGGATGCCATGCCAAAACTGCCCTCCCGGATAAGCATTGCCAGGAAACTGATTGACAACTTTCTGGTACGAACCCCGCTGAACTGACCGACGCCCACCGGATTTGGGGAGGGCAAGGCTCAAACAAAGAGCCTCCGGGCCAGGCGTTTCTCCCCAAGCACCATGGGCAGGGTGGCCGTTACCGCGCACAGGCCGCCCGCCAGGACAAAGGAGATAACACACCAGAAACGGCTGGTGATACCGAGGCTCCTCCCCTGGAACCGGGCCATGAAGATGGCGTAAACAGGCCCTGCCTCCATCATGATGACGCAGCCGATAAAAAGAGCGCTCAAGATCATGAAGACAAGCCCCCCGTAGCTTGAAAGGGTCTGGGCCGGATTTTCCGATTTAAAATCGGCAAAGGCGGCCCCGGTCCCGAGTCCAAGGCTCACCACCCCGGGCACCATGAAGCAGACGTTGACAAGGGACAGCACCATCATGAACGGCCCCACCTGAAGAAGAATGTTGGTGCTGACGATCAACACCAGGGTCAACACCAGGAGGGGCACAAGGTAGAGCGCGTATTTGACCCAGAGAAACTGCCGGAGCCTGATCGGACTCGACCGAATGATCCAGAAGGCCTCCCCCTCGATACTCACCCCGGGAAAAACAAACCTGCCAGCAATGGCCGTCAGTACAAACAGGGCAAGGCCCATGTTGAGGAAGGCCAGAACATTCTGGAGATAAATGGTCTTAACCGGGGCCCGGTCAAAGGGAATCACCTTGAAGTTGTAGATATAGATCCCGATGAGGGCCGTGATCAGAAACAGCTGGGACCACTGGGTCTGGTCCCGAAAAAAAGTCTTGACCTCCTTAATGGCCAGGGCCCGCACCGGGCCAGGCAGAAAAGAAGCCCATAAGGGCGCAAGCCGCCGCCGGGTGAAGAGCCTGGCCGGTGCCCGCCGTGCCCTGGAGACCCCCTTGAAATAGATGGCATCCGAGACCAGGACCATCACAAACCCCATGACCCCTGAAAAGCTTGCCAAAAGCCCCAAATGAAAGCAGGTGTCCCCCATGCGCCCCTTCAGGGCCGCCACCAGGGCATCATAGGCCCAGGTGCTTGGCAGAAGCGGTGATGAGGGGGACTGCATGGACTTGAGGTAAAAAAGGCTGGCGGTGAACACCTCGGGATCCACCAGGCGTTCGGGCCGGATCACCCGGATTCCCACGTAGAATGCAATAAAAAGCGATAGCCCCACAAACACGAAGATGGTTCGAATACGGCTTGCCGGAACCACAATCACGGCCACCATGATCACCACGGCACTGGTGGCGCAGGCCGTGACACCAAGGAGCACCAGCACGGCCCCCAGGGTCCCGTAATAAAACCAGGGCCCCTGGAAGATCACCCCATAGGCTCCAAACATGGGAAGGGCAAAAACGATCACCATCCAAGAGCTGTCCACGGCACTTTCGATCCACCGTGCCACAAAGATCTTGTAGGCCGGAACCGGCATGGCATGGACCAGGAGCAGGTCCTTTGAAAGATAAAGCTTGGAAAGGGTAACCAGGAGACCGGAAAAGGCAAGCAGAGAAAGGAGGGTGACCACCACCACGGACATCAGCTTAAAGGCAAGGATCTCCCCCAGCTCCTGGATGCTTGCAAAATAGGAGAGCACCCTGTGGGAACCCCAGAAAATCCCAAACCAGAAAACCATGCCCAGAAGAACAAGAATAACAAGGCCGAACCGTTCCCGGAGGGTTCGGCCCCATGTTCCCCGGTTCCTGAACGACAGGAGCCTCGGCCGCATCAGGGTGATGATCTCATCCATTGGCGTCCCTCCCCTTAATCGACTTTTATTTGTTTTTTTTATAACCCGTGGAAAGCATTTACACCGATGATATCGCATCAGGGTCGCCGAATCCAGCAAAGATTCCAGCCTGGGATCAATTCCCCCTCAAGATAATAAGGGGACAGGAAAATTGGGCGTTCAGGAACAAATTTTTAAAATTCAATTCCATAACAACACCCTTGCTATTTATTTAATCATGTTGTAACGAAAATAAGGGCCATTATACGTAATAAAAAGCATAAGCCTTCCGGGTAACATACAGTAGCAACATGTTATCCATAAAAAAAACTGCCCAACATCTTGTGATTGAACAGAACATCCGGGAGCGGGCCTATCAACAAGCCACTACACGTTCGTGATATGTATAACCCAACGGATGAAGGAATTCCTCAAGGGGAAATCATTTCACCAACACTTGCTGATATTACACTTGAACGGAGTCTAATTTTATCAGAAGAAAAGACCGTCATAACACATATAGATGATGGTTTTGATTTTCTTTGCTTCAACGTCAGAAAACACAATGGCAAACTGCCGATAAAGCCAGAGAGTTAAAGATTAGGAGATGTGAGAATATTAAAGTTCTAAAAGGATAAGCCCGTGAAAAGGACAGTACAATCAATTTTGATGGCCGGAATACTGTGTATTTATTTTATTCCGAATCTTTTTGCTGCTGAAACTGTCCGGCTGACGAACGGTGAATGGAAACCTTTCACGTCCAAAAAACTAAAGCATTACGGAATTTTCTCTCATATTACAACTGAGGCGTTCAATACCGTCGGGATAAAGGTTGAAAACGGTTTTTTCCCGTGGAAACGTTCTATAACCCTGGTGGAAAGTGGTGAATGGGATGGAACAATCGGGTGGGCGAAGAGTCCTGAAAGAGAGGAGAAATTCTATATTAGTGAGCCGTTATATGAAGGCAGTTACGTTTTTTTCAATCTGAAAGATAGTGGATTTGACTGGCAGTATGAAGATGACCTGCAGGGCATAAAAGTCGGTGTGACAAGGGGCTATGTTGACGAGGAATGGTTTAAAGCCATGAAAAAGGCTGGAAAGAACGTAATTTATGAAGCAGCTACATCGGATCTGCAGAATTTCAAAAAACTTTTAGCGGGGAGAATCAGGATTTTTGCAACCCAGAAAGACGTGGGTCTTGTGTGTATACTGGAAAATTTTCCTTCCGATACAGCCAATAAAATAATATATCACCCTAAGTTTATACGTACATCTCCGTTGCATGGGTTATTCACTAAGAATAATAATAGAGGTAAAAAATATATGAACCTGTTCAATCAGGGACTTAAAAATTTGAAAGATAGCGGCCGATATGAGCAGATGTTGCAGGATTTTAAAAAAGGGTACTATCAAAAAGAAGGAGGAAAGTGAAACTGGCGATTTGGCAGAGATTGCTGTACTAAATCTGCAACGGTTAACTGACCACGCAACATATAAAGCGCCACAGCATCAGGGCTGGCCGAACAACGCCGCAAACGCTTCCAGGCAATCGGGTTTGGAGGCGGCAACGGATGCCAGGTCAGCACCGTCCACATCTCCATCATTGTCCATATCAGGACGGCAGGTTATGGGCGGAATCCAATTACCGTCAACCCAGGTTTCCATGTTCTGCCTGAAATATTTTTGTGTTTTTCCGTAAAAATGGTATCCGGTAATTCCATCGTCCTGATCGACATTTGAGGAGGCGAGGAGCCGGGTATAGGAATCAGGATAATTGGGGCCTGGCGTATACGCCCAGCTTGAAACAGTATTGGGGTTGGCCTTGATCATAACATGGCCCCCAAGGTTTACATATTGTTCCAAGGCATCATAAAAGGCCTCGGTATTGTTGAATTTCCACCCCTCGTTGATGAATACCACAGGATAATTATAGAAATTGGGAATATAATCCCCGGTCACACATTCCCATGAATACCCCTCTTCCGCCAGCGCGTTGTACAGCCTGTATTCAAACAAACCGACCTTTGATCTGCTTATGAACAGGATATCCTTTTGATTCTTGTCATAATAGGGCCGGGTTTGACGCTGTATTTCGTTGTACACAACGGTCAGTAAGAGCATCTGCCGGGCAAAGTATTGATAGTTATGATCATTGTTTGAATTAGAGCTGACATACCATGGCGCGATATTTAAGATAACATCGGAAAAGATATTCTCCATGGCCGTGTCCAGCCCCCATTGCAGACCTGCCGTATTCAGATAGGTTTTATAACCGGCCATGATCTGGGCTTCAGTGAGTTCCCCCCTTTTATATTTGGTGTCTATGCCGCCGTACTCCCCTGCTTTTTCAGGGAATTGAAACTCCAGAAAATGGGTAATAGCTGCGCATTTAAGCGCTATTTTCAACGGGTCCACGGGATCTTCCCCAAGGTCCTTTTGAATATCACGCACATACCAGTCCCATTGGTAGCTTGCATGGGCGCCCACATAACCAATATCACCGTTGGTGGCCAAAAGCAGATACCGGTAATCTTCATTATCCTCCCAGGGCAATACGGCATCCACATCAAGACTGCCGTCTGCCAGGAGGGGCGTACCGGCATCACCAATGGTATGGTAGTAGTTATCGCAGCTATGACCTGCATGGTTCACATTGGGAGAGACCTCATTCCCCCAATACCTTATTTTTGTTTTAAGGATTTCCTTTAAAGGGCCGTCCTCCATGAGCTCAACCCCCCAGCCGGGCATCATGTCATGGAACGATCCCCAGGCAAATGCGTCAACGGGGAAGGCGAAAACGGAAATCAAGAAGATTCCAATTGCTGTTTTTATAAAATTTTTCATCTGCCGTCTTCCTTTCAATTGCCGAACCTGGCTGCCACGGCCCGGATATAGTCATCGGTTAAGCCTGCCGCATTAATCAGCCAGGCCAGATCTTCGCCATCCACATCGCCGTCAAAGTCAAGGTCAACATTGTTCTTGGCTAACTCATGGATGCCCATATCAAAAAAACCATCTGCCGGACGATCCGTGTCGAGGATATCAAAGGGCACATGAAAGGGTGCCCCCAAAGAGAGATCGCAGCCCGCGTCCATGGCCGGAGAATCAGGCTGTAAAAGAAAGTTCGCCACAATGGCGGACCAGTTGTCAATGGCTGGAGAGGGTGATGACGGTGCCATCATTTTGGGATCGGCAAAAATGCTGTTGGCCTCCTCCAGGATATTGATATCATTCGCGGGATATGCGGTTTTGACCTGGTAATAGAGATTATTATCACTCTGAAAATTTTCCGGGATATAGGTATAAGCGCCGCCAGACCACCGGCCACGGTCCTGATACACGGGCATGCCGTTGCTCTCCATGAATATATTATTAAACACATAGCAATCTTCATTCCGGTCAGTACCTCCCGGCGACTGGGTCGTATAAAACTGGATGAAAGCACGACCGCCGGTATAGTTATAAAAGACATTATTGTACAGATAGGCATTTTTTGCGCTTGTAAACCCAAAGGCCCCGTCACCGGCGCAGTTGACAAAGATATTGTTACGGGCAATGAAATTTTCACAGGAAGGGAAGACGGGGGGGCTGGCAGCGCCGCAACCGGTTGAAACATTACCAAACCCGCTTCCCTGGGCCGGACCGAACACATTGTTCTCCCACAGGATGTTCCTGGCCCCCCCTTTGGCATAGATCAGGTAATCCCCGCCTTGTTCAGGCGTGTGATAGATCCAGCACCCCCTCACGGTTACGCCGTCCGGATCGGATTTGCCATAGATGTCGACCACTTCCTGAAAATTCCCATCGGTTCTGCGGCCGGCGCTGTAAATGATGCAGTTTTCGATCAATACGTCACTGGCGCCGATCTTGATCACATCACAATCATGGGGCGCGTCGTGGATTTTACAATTTTTAACCCATAGATGACTGGCATCCAACAGCCGGACAAGGCCGTCTCCCGGCACTCCCTGGTTCCAGTCCCCATAGATTTCAAAACCATCGATGCCGCTGTTGTTGTTTGTCAGCCGGATGGCGCTCTGCTCGCCGCTATAAATCTTGGCAGCATGGACCCCGTCATCACTGACTAACCGGGTCCCCGCTTTGGGCTCGATCCAGGACTCCTCATAGATCCCGGCATGGACCCGGATCACATCGCCCTCCAGGGACTGGGCAACCCCATACTTGATGGTTTCATAAGGATTGTCCGAATCGCCAAGGGTACTATTGCTGCCTGTTTTGGCCACATGGATATCCCTTGCCAGGCCGGGATCGGCAAAAACAGAGAAGATCAAAATAAATACTGCTGTCAGCATCGGTCTCATTTTAATTCCTTTCAACTTGCGGTTCCGTTCAATTCAATTCCGTTCAATTCAAAGGGGGTGCACGAATCCATTCAGGGGCGAGGGTCTCCCAAGGCCTTGCTGTCGGTTAAGATCATGAACAGCTCCTCCAGGTCGGCATGGTCGGCCCGGGCCATCTCTTTGAGCTGTGCCATCGTGCCAAGGACAAGGAGCCGCCCCCGGTGGATCACTCCAATCCTGTGGCAGAGATCTTGGGCAATGTGAAGGGAGTGGGTGGACATGAACACGGTTTTACCTTTGCCGGCAAGCGCCTTGAACAGTTCCTTGACCATCTTAATGGCCGACGGGTCCAGCCCCACCATGGGTTCGTCCACCACAATGACCTCCGGCTCGTGGAGCAGCGCAGCCGCCATGATCAACCGCTGCTTCATGCCGTGGGAAAAAGACTCGATGATCTCGTCGGCCCAGTTTCCAAGGGAGAAAAGCCCAAGGATCGCTTCGGCCTTTTCCTCAAACCCCACAGGATCCACGCCGAAGAGATCCGCCGTGAATTTCAAAAACTCAATGGCCGTGAGCTTCTCGTAGAGATAGGGCCTGTCCGGGATAAACCCGATCGTTTTTTTCGCCCGGCAGGGATCTTCTCCCATGTCAACACCGCAAATTTTCACCGTACCTGCGGTGGGGGCGATCAATCCGGCGATCATCTGGATGGTGGTGGTCTTGCCCGCGCCATTGGGTCCGATAAAGCCGAATATCTCGCCCCTTGGCACGGTGAGGCTCAGCCGGTCCACGGCAACCATCCGGCCATAGTTTTTGGTCACCCCGGTAAGTTCGATCATCGCACCGTCTCCAGAATCTCAAGTTTAATCCGGCCCATGACGCCGACCAGATCCAGGCCCTGGGCCCCAGCGCCCGAGGCCAGGCGAATGTGGCTCACATCGGCAGGCATCTGGTTAAAAAGGGAATCAACGCTGATCCATCGCCCAAGATAGACCCCGTTCCAGGCATGGTAATAGAATCGATGGTTCAGGTAGACAAGGCCCGCCTCCACCCGGGCGGGGATGCCCAGGGCACGGCAAAAGGCGGCAAAAAGGACAGCGTGCTCGTTGCAGTCCCCCATTCTGTTCCTGAGGGTGGAGACTGCATCGGGCAGGGAGAGTACCGGTCGTTTTTCGATGTTTTTATCCATCCATAGAAGAACGGCCCGGATCTTTTCAAGGGGCGTCGCCCCGGATGTCTCAATCTGGTCGGCCAGGTTGACGATCCTGGGGTGGTCGGACTGGATAAAAGGACCCGGCGCAAGAAAACGCCTGTCCACGGATGCCATGGCCGGACCGAGGGCAGGGTTGTCGGGCAGGCGCTCCCGTGTGATGGTCAACCGGTTTTTCGCAAAGGACTGCCGCCCCCCATGGAGATCCAGTTTTTTCATATCGATCCCTGAGATCTTCACCTCAAGCCGGGTCAGCCCCTGGGGATCTTCAATGGTCCTGTTGGATTCGATGGATGCGAGCAGGGTCAGGTCATCTCCCCCCACAGCCCCTTCCAGGGCCTCTTCCCGGCTGGTCAGGGTCAAGCTCATCCCGAGGATACCCTCCTCCTTCACCACCCTGCCCGTGCCGTCGATCCAGGCATGCTGTGTCACCCCCTTGAATTCAAAGGAGAGTTTTTTTGTTTCAATCGGCCGTCCCATCACCTGGAGGGTCTCATGGCCCAGGCCCCGGACGTTCACCGGCACCTGGCCCATGGTGATGGGATCAAACACAAAGACCACCACCTGGTCTTCCCCAGCAAGACCGGAAGCGCCCATGGCCTGGACGATCCCAGCGGTGAGATAGGGCCTGTTCTCAAGCCGGATCGTAACAGGGGTCGATGGATCATCGTTATTGACCCGGGTTGTCACCCGGAGAAGGGCGTTTTCAATGGTTCCGCTCACTTGAAACCGAAACCGTCCCGACACCACCTCAAAGTCAAAGGATTTCAAAGAAAAGTCCGGTTCGGTGTCACTTTCCGAGGTGACCACAAGATCCTGGACCATGCCCATGGTGTTGATCGTCATGACAGTGTTTTCAACCACACGGTATCCAAGGCCTGTCCGCTCAATGGTGCGGTGGGAAAAACCGATCCGCTTCCGGTTCTGGTGGATGGCCATCCAGGTTTCACCGGGCCGGACCGCCACTGCCCCATGGTTCTTCAGAACGGTATCGCTAACGGACCGAGGCCCGAAAAACTCCAGGCGAACCACAAGCAGAACCGTAAAAGTGACTGTTGTTAAAGCCCCCCACAGCCAGATACTCCGGGGTTTTGAGATCATCCGTGTCCTCCGACAAAGTTTATCGCTTGAGAAATAGAACAACGTTCTTGATCTTATGATAACCGGATAAATTTCACAAGGGGTGGCCCCAATCAAAAACTGTTTACTGAATTGATGAAATTATTCTTGACTTGCGATATCAATATTACTACAAATCCAACAAAAAAAGTTTTGTCGATTTGTTACGGATTTTAATCAATCCTGATTTTTTGGAGTCAAGTGGCTGTTTGAAAACGAGCGGAAACAAAGCAAAGGAAATTTACGATGTTGATGAAGCAAAGAGCGCCCAGAGTAAAGAAGAAGATCAAGGCGATTTTGGAAAATGGTACCGGCATCATCGAAAACATTTCAAGCTCCGGCGGTTTTTTAAGAACTGACAGCGAAATCCCCCATGATCCGTTCAACATAGAGCTGAAAGTCAGTAACTTCAAAACGATAAAGATCCAATGCGAACCCCAGTGGGAAAACGACTCCGGCGTTGGTTTCAAGGTGATAAACATCGAAGATACCAAGGAGGAGCTGTTCAACCAGTATGTGGAAAAGCAGATCCAGGCCCTGGAACACTTTGGCAAGGAACGGGTCTATCGAACAGAAGTCATGGTGACCCTCAAGGATACCAATGCCTTCGGAAACGTCTATTTCAGTAACTATATCCAGTACCAAGGGGTGGTACGGGAAAAATTTCTTCTTTCAACGGTTCCCGGTCTCCACGAACTGATGACCGAGACAAGCATCCGCCTGGTCACCATTGAAACCTACAACAAATTCATCAGCAACTCCTATTTCGGGGACACCCTGCTGGTGGAGCTGACCACATCGGAGATAAACGGGGCAAGTTGCCGGCTCAACATCACGTTCAAGAACAAGGAGACAGGAGAACTTGTGGGCCAGGGCTACCAGCGCGTCTGCATCGTGGGAGCCACCGGCCGGGTGATGAGAATTCCGGCCAACCTTCTGGACATACTGGATTTTTATCAAGAAATAAAGGAATAACCAATAATGCAGTACTTGAGTGCTATCCTGCCGCTCTTTTCAGCCATCATCTACCTTTGCCTGGGCGTCTCTGTATATTTTCTCTCCCAGGGAAAGCTTCGCACGGTATTTCTCAGGTTCTGCTATATCACCTTCCACTGGCAATTCTCATGGTTTCTGCTCTTTTTACTGAACGATCCCAGCCATGCCGACCTCATCTGCCGCATCGGGTACTCGGGCATCATCTTCCTCCCGGTGAGCTGCTATGAAACCCTGGTCCACTACCAGAATCATTCAACCCGGCACATCAAATGGTTCTACGCCCTCTGTTTCGGATTTCTGATCAGCCTATGGACCACGGACCTCTTCATCAAAGGCGTCCACGCCTATCAGTTTGGCTTCTATCCCGAGGCAAACAGTCTCCACCTGGCCTACATCCTCATGGTAAGCTTTTTCATCGTAAAAAATGCCATTGTGATGATCAAGGTTATCAAGGAAGAGCGAAACCCCATCAAGAAAAAGCAGCATTGCTTTTTCCTTGCCGCAACCATCATCTTCTGTTTTTCCGCCGTAGACTACCCCTTGAACTACCCCGCCCTGATGGAGCACTTCAATATCCAGTTCTATCCATTCGGCGTCTTTTTCCTCTCCTTGAGCATCCTGGTGTTTATCCTCTCCCACTTCATCACCCTCAACCTGACCCTGGAGAACCGGGTCGCCCAAAAGACACTTCAACTCAAGGAGTCCATCAAGGCCCTGAAGAAAGCCGCCAACACCAAGAAAGAATTTATAGCCAACGTCACCCACGAGCTCAGGACCCCCCTGACATTGATCCGGGGATGGACCGACTATGTCATTGACGGAGAATCGGGAGCGGTTTCCGCCCCCCTGTTGAACATCATCGATAAAATAAACCTCCAGCCCCTCTCCCTCACGGAAAAGATCAACGAACTACTGAAGGTTTCCCGGTTTGACGCAGGAATGGCGAGGTTGACCCTGACCCGGCTCGACTTGGATACCTACGTATCCCAGATCGTATCAAGCTTCAAGGGGCTTACCGATAAGAACGGCATTAAACTCGTTTACCAGTGCGAGCCGGATATCCCAGCCATCTTCATGGACAAGGAGAAGCTCAAGGATATTCTCAACAATCTCGTCCGAAACGCCTATAAATTTACCGAAACCGGAGAGATCAATGTCACCGTGTCAACCCAGGAAGACACCCTTGTCATCGAGGTGAGAGACACCGGCATCGGCATGTCTGAAGAACTTGTCAAACAGGCATTCCAGAGGTTCAAACAGGGGGACGGTTCCACAACAAGACGCTACGAGGGAACCGGTCTTGGGCTTGCCATTGTCAAGGATTCAGTGAAGATGATGCACGGCCGGATCGCCCTTGACAGCACCGAAAACCTGGGCACCCGATTTGTTATCGAACTGCCCACCCACCTTGAAATCATTGCCCCGGACGCCATCATCGACCGCAGGCAAAACGACCGGCGAACCAAACTCCGGAAGATTAGCCTAGGGGAACGACGCACCCAGGACCGGCGAACCACCGACCTGGCAAGGCTCGAAAACAAGGATATCATCAAGATATCTGCTGCGGACAAGACAGGCTTTCCCCGGAACCGGGCGAGAAAAATAGAGGCACCCCACCCCAAGGGATGCCTGGTCATTGCCGAAGACAACCGGGGCATCCAGGAGTTTTTGGCCCGCACACTCAACGACTACACCCTCTACATAACCCCCAACGGAGCGTCCGCCTGGGAGACCATCCAGGCCGTGGAGCCGGATCTTGTGCTCTCCGATGTGATGATGCCTTTCATGGACGGCTACTCCCTGCTGGAAACAATCAGGCTCGATGAAAAGACAAAGAACATCCCAGTCATCATGCTCACATCGTTGACCGAACAGAATGACAGGATAAAAGGCCTTCAGCTGGGGGCAGACGATTATCTGACCAAACCGTTCCACCATCTGGAACTCAGGGCAAGGGTCAAAAACGTCATCAGCCAGCTCAGGCTATACAAGGAAAAAACCCGCACGGAACAGCTGGAGGTATTTCTCATGGTTCTTGCTTCGGCCATTGAATCAAAAGACAAGTATACAGGCGGTCATGTGGAACGGGTTGCCGGCTACGCAAGGGAGCTTGCCGAAAAAAACAATCTTCCGGAACATACGATCAACGACATCTACCTTGGCACCATTGTCCATGACATAGGAAAACTGGGTATCAAGGACGATATTCTCAACAAGCCGGGAAGATTGACAACGGAAGAGTTCGAGGAGATCAAGGAACACCCGGAAATCGGGAAAAACCTTCTGTCAAGGCTTGAGATCGCTCCGGTGGCCGTGAACATTGCCTACAACCACCATGAAAAGTGGGACGGAACCGGATATCCCAGGGGCATCAAGGGAGAGGAAATCCCCATTGAGGCCCGGATCGCGACGGTGGCCGATTTCTGGGACGCCATCACCTCGGACAGGCCCTACCGCAAGGCCATGCCTTTGGGCAAGGCCATGGGAATCATGCACCAGGAACGGGGAAAATCCTTTGATCCAAAGCTGTTTGACCTGTTCATGAACGGGGAAGACAAACTGCACATGAAGTATATCGACACGGACAGGATCAATGGGGAAGAGGCCCTGGCCCTCGTCGAGCCTTAAGGGGTCCGCCTCCCCTTAGTTAGTCGTCGTCCCCCGGGGTAAGATCGGGGATGAGGTAACTTGTACCGCCCAGGTTCACAAAGAGGTCGTCCGCCTTATCCTCCATGGATTTGGACAGTTTTACCAGGGCACGGTCGCTAAATTTGATCCTGTGGTCCGGGGTGCGGACATAGAGGGCGTCGTTGCAGCTGTATAGATCATCCGGGCAGAGGGTCATCCGGGTCTTGTTGTTCAACAGGAGTTCAACCGCCGGGCCCAGGGTCAGGTCGACCACGAACAGGGCCGTGTCCTCATGGCAGAAATATACCTTTTCCTCAAAATCGTCACTCAACTGGTAGAGATGATAACCGTTCCCGTCCTTGCGGATGGATGCGTTGAAATAATTGATCATCTTAGGATGTTCAAACCTGCCGTGTTCGTTGTGCCACACCCCGTGTTTGTCCATCCAGAAGACAGCCTCCTCCTTTGGCACGGTGATCATAGGAATTTTTGATGCCATGATGCCCCTCGTTCTCCAGCGGTTATAGCCTGTAACGGCTTATTGCAGCGACCCGTATAGGGTTTACTCCATTTTTGCCGAAGAGTCAAAGGGCAGCATGTATTTTCTTTTCTGTCACACAACCATTGCCTGGATGCGCTGCATGAAGTCATTGAGATTGGAGCCGTACTCAGGGGAGCCTTCGATGGTCACAAACGCCTTTCCCACGGCCTCGACAAAGGGCACCTCGTTCAAAAACACGGCAAGGGCTGCACCGACACCGTTGAACTTCATGTGCACAAAGGGCCGTCTCCGGGTGTAGAGTCCCCTTCCGGCCTTTGACTTACCCGCCTTTACCCGGACATAGGCCGCGATTTCCTCACCGGCGACGGACATCTGGTAGACCCGGTCCGGCTGTTTCCTTGTCCAGGCCGCCATATCCGGATCCCCGGCCTTATTATACTGGCTCAGGGCCGTGGTGATCATGTAGACCACCATCTTTACTTTAAGCCGTTGTCCGGCCTCATCCCTGGGCTTTACCTGGGGCATGAGAATCTTCATCCCAAGGAGTAACCGGACCACCTTGATGAGCAAAAACGGCTTCCCATACCCCTTGATTGACGGAATAACGGTTTTACCCGTCATGAAACGGTTAAATTGCAGATAAGTCTTGAAGGAAAAAGTAATCTCAGCGCCATCTGCGATCCCCTGCTCGATCTCAAGCCGTCCCTGGTCAAACACCAGCACGGCCCCGTCTTCGTCCTGGCCAATGCGGAACTGGATCCGGGCGGTTAGGTCCTGGAACCGCTTTTTCATCTTGGGATCATCGGCCACCGCCACCTTCATCACCGGGAAGATGGCCCTGAGGATGATCCGTGTCGCAAGTCGGGTTCTATCAATGGATTCCATCCTACACCTCGTCATCCCAGTTTTCATCCTCTTCAAAATCTTTTCCCATCACCGCCCTTACCCGGTCGATGATACCGTTGGTATCGAGCTTATAGTGGGCGTAGAGATCCTCGGGATACCCCACAAGGGAAAACTCGTCCGGGATGCCCACCTTTTCAAAGGCGCACCCCTTGCCGCTGGCGGCGATCACATCGGCGACAGCGGTACCCAGCCCGCCGATAACACTGTGGTCCTCAAAGGTGATGATGCGCCGGGTCTCTGTAACGGCCCTGAGGATGGCGGCTTCGTCCAGGGGCTTGATGGTGTGAAGGTTGAGCACCCTGACGCTCAGGCCGTCCTCCGCCTTGAGCACCCTTGCGGCTTCGGCCGCCTGGAGCACGGTGACACCGCAGGCAATGATGGTGATGTCGGTTCCGGGGCTCAGTTCAACCGCCTTGCCGATCTCAAACCCGTAATCTTCCGTCTCATAATAGGTGGGCTCAAATCCCCTGCCCACCCGGATATAAACGGGTCCGGGATGGTCCACACAGGCCCTGACTGCGTTGGCGGTCTCAATGCCGTCCGCCGGCACAATCACCGTCATGTTGGGCATGGCCCGCATGATGGCCAGATCCTCTGTGGCGTTGTGGGTGCTGCCCGCAGTACCAAAGGAGATGCCCCCATGGGTAGCGATGATCTTGCAATCCAGGTTCTGGTAGCAGATATCGGTTCTCACCTGCTCGCAGGCCCGCATGCTGGTAAAGGCGGCCATGGTCGAAACAAAGGGGAGAAGTCCTGCCTTGGCTAAACCTGCTGCCACGCCGAACATGTTCTGCTCCGCGATTCCCACGTTAAAGAACCGCTCGGGAAAGCGGTCGCCAAACAAACCGATCTTGGTTGATTTGGCAAGGTCTGCCGACAGCCCTACGATATCGGGATTCTCCTCCCCCAGTTCGCACAGCACATGGCCGTAAATCTCCGCCTGGGTCATGCTGTTTGCATCATAGACGGTCCAGGTGGTTCCAGTTACCTCTTCTGCCATGCTATCCTCCTTAGTTAACCCTGTTAAATCGCTTGTCAACAGAGGCCCTTGCCTGGTCTGCAAGGGTCGAATCCATGCTGCCGTAGTGCCACTTCACATTATCCTCCATGTAGTCCACACCGCTTCCCTTTTTCGTGTTGGCGATGATGAGCACCGGCGCACGCTCCTCAGCATGGGCTTCGGTGACGGCCTGGCAGATCTGGTTGAAGTCGTGGCCATCGATCTCCTTTGTGATGAAACCAAAGGCCTTCCACTTGTCCGCAAAGGGCTCAACCCCCATGACCTCCTCTGTTCCACCGTCGATCATCAGGCGGTTCCGGTCCACGATGGTGACAAGATTGGTAACCTTGAAATGGGCCGCAGCCATGGCTGCTTCCCACACTGATCCCTCGTTGCACTCCCCGTCCCCCAGCAGGCAATAGGTGTACCAGGATTCGTTCCTGAGCCGGGCACCCAGGGCAAGCCCCAGGGCCATGGACAGCCCGTGGCCCAGGGAGCCGGTGGAAACATCGACCCCGCGAACCTTCCGACCATCCAGGTGCATACCAAAGGGAGAATTAAACTGATTAAAGGTTTTCAGGGTCTCAAAATCAAAATAGCCCTTTCTGGCAAGCACCGGGGCGTAGCCCACCCCGCCATGGCCCTTGCTGACCACCATCCGGTCACGGTCCGGTTTATCGGGATTTGCCGGATCCACATTGAGAATATGAAAGTAGAGGGTCACCAGGATATCCACCATGCTCAGGCCACTGCCGATATGGGCCCCTCCGGCCCACACCGTGACATCAATGATGTCCCGGCGAACCTGCCAGGCCATCTGTTCAAGGGTCCTGAGTTCTGTCTGGGTTAATGCCATTGTTCCTCCTTTTTAGTAATAATAATGGGGTCAGGCCTAGCTTATTGTCGTTATTATTGTTTTAACGGGGTCAGACTTAGCTTATTGTCGGGATTGTCGTTTCAACGGGGTCAGACTTAGCTTATTGCCGGGATTTGCGGGGCCCGATTTAGCTGTTTCAATAAGCTAAGCTTGCTCCAATTTATAGAGCGTTGAACGCCTCGTCCACGATCTCCAGGGTCTGGCTGATCACCGCTTCATCATGGGCAAGGGACATGAACAAATTGTGGTGGGACGCTAGAAAGACCCCCCGCTTGGTGCACTCTGCGCACCACTGCTGGTGGAGCATGTTGCTATCGTCGTTGGTGATCCTGATATTGGGCATGGACCAGGCACCGGTCACATTAAGGTCATACCCGTATCCTGCGGCCATAGTCTGCATGGCAGAAAAGAGTTTTTCGCCGTTTTCCAGCATCACGGCCGGTGCATTGAGCCGTTTGAGCTCGGTGAGGCAGGCAATGGCCGCGGCCATGGGAACGGCCTGATTCCAGTAACTGCCGGTGTAGAAGATCTTGGCCGCTTCAAGTTTCAGGCTCTCCCTGCCCACCAGGGCCGAGATGGGAAACCCATTGGCAAGCGCCTTGCAAAAGCAGATAAGATCGGGTTTGAACCCGAAATATTCACAGGATCCACCCATGTCAAGCCGGAAGCCGTGACGGATATCGTCCAGGATCAGAACAATGTCATTTTTTCTGCAGATCAGCTCGATCCCGGGCCAGTATCCCTCCTTCGGCAACTCGTTATCGTAAAACGTGGGCACATGGTAGGGGGTAGCAATGAATCCGGCGATCTGGTCGGGATATTGGTCAACGGCCTGTTGAAAGGCATTCACATCGTTCCAGGGAATTCGGATGATGTGACTATAATCCTCCTCAATAAGGCCGTGGTGACCCGGGGGCTGCATCCAGGGAGCGACCCCGTGGTATCCCCCTTGGATCATGACGATCTTTTTTCGGTTTGTGGCGGTCCGGGCGATCATGGTGGCATAATTGGTGACATCCCCCCCGTTCTTGGCAAAAAAAGCCCAGTCCGCAACCGGGACCATGTCCACGAGGAGTTCGGCAAGCTCCACCATCTTGGGGGAAGCCCCCATGGTGAGATCCGCAGATTTCAGTTGCTCTGTTGCCGCAGTGTCCACCAGGGGGTTATTATACCCCAGCACCATGGGACCGTAGGCGCACATATAATCGATGAAGCGATTGCCGTCCAGGTCGTAGAACATCGCTCCTTTGGCTTTTTCCGTGAAAATGGGATAGTCTGCGGGCGGCACGTTCACCCCGGGACTCATATGGCCCGGAACACCGCAGGGGATCACCTTGACGGCCCGCTGGAAGAGTTCCTGGGACCGTGAATAATCATAGGTCGTTGTCATGGCAGCTACCTCTTTTGGCTTGACACTGGTTGGTGTTGATTACGACAGGTACATGGGTATCCTGTCGAGAATCAGGTTGATGGCCTCGATCATGGGGATCCGCCCCTTCATCTTCACGTCCCCGGTGGCAAGGGCGGCAAAGGCATCACAATTTCCGTTCAGCAGATCGTTTGCCGTCTGTTCGTCCTTGAAGAGCAGTACAGCCGAGGGACTGGCACAGGGTTGGTCCGACACCTCAATGGTATCGCCGTCAAAGTGCAAAACAGCCGAAGGGCCATCGGGCAACACCTGGAACTGAACCGTCCCCGTAGGGATGTGAGCCCTGTTGAACTTTCCAAGGGGATCGTGAATGGCCAAAAACTTCACGGCGTTCATCGCGGTATTCAATGTAAACCGGGTGTTGATTTTGAGATACTCGGGATCAGCAAGCTTTGCGCCATCGGGCTTTAGATAATACTCGAGCCGGTCGGTTATCTTGGGAAATTCCGTGGAAAGAAATTTCAAAAATCGGATTCCCTTCACGGGAATCGGGTTGGATTTTCCCTCCATGACACGGTTGAAATGGGCGGAAGAGAAACAAAGAAGCCTGATCCGGGGACTAGCGTGTTTTCCTGGCCTGACCCTGCATTGTCCGGCCTTGAACTCCACAGAGCATTTGGGCCCGAACAGGGTTGAGAACTCCATGGCAAAATCGAGATCTTTTACCTGTTCGGCCACCTGGCTGTCAAGTCGGACAAGTTCCTCAAGGTTTTTCATCACCGCATTCATGTTCAAGAGGGCTTTGATCTTTTCATGGTTCATCGCTCGTCTCCGGGTTCCTTGGATGGTTACACGCACGATTCATACACTCACGATTAAATTAAATAGACCAAACGGTTCTGAGTGAGCAGTCACTCACAATCACTATTAACCGATTTTAACGGGTTGTCAAGTGGAAAAATAAACACTGTTCAGGACAGGATAGTAGTTGACTCGTTTTTTTCAAATGGTCTATGATGCCGACCTGACCACAACACCAGTACCGGAAAAAGGAGCGCAATGGAGGAGTTTCAGACCATGGAGAGAAAGAGACACTGCAAACCCGCATTTGACAAGATCCCAAAGGAGAAGCAAGAACGAATTCTCGGGGCGGCGGCCAAGGAGTTTGCCGCCATGGGATTTACTGCGGCAAACATCAATGTCATTGCCAAAAAGGCCGGCATCAGCATCGGCTCCATGTACAACTACTTCTCCGCCAAGGAGGACCTGTTCCTGACGGTAAACGACCAGGGCTACGAGGTGATCGCAGAAGTGGTTAATACCGTTGCCGCCCAGGAGGGAGACATTTTCCACAAGATCGAGACCCTGATCCGGGCGGTCCAGAAATACGCAAGGCTCCACACCGAGCTGAACCAGATATACCTGGACATCACCTCCCAGGGACTCAGCCACCTCTCAAGCAAACTCTCCAACCAGCTTGAGACCATCACGGCCGGACTCTACCACCGGTTGATCAAGGAGGCCCAGGACCAGGGGATCGTCTCATCATCCATTGATCCGTGTGTGGGAGCATTCTGCATCGACAACCTCATCGTCATGCTCCAGTACGCCTATGCCTCCGACTATTTTGCCCAGCGGTTGAAAATTTTTGTGGGCGAGGATGCCCTGGACAACGACGAGAAAATGGTCCGGGGAATCATGCTGTTCATCAGAAAAGCCCTGGCCCCCTGATCCCCGCTCCCGGAGCAAACCCAAGTCAAGCATCCGGGACAATTTTTGCTGAGCATTTTTGCTGAGCATTTTTGCTGAGCATTCCTGCTGAGCATTCCTGCTGAGCATTCCTGCTGAGCATTCCTGCTGAGCATTCCTGCTGAGCATTCCTGCTGAGCATTC
>JAEINR010000012.1 GCA_016342325.1 Desulfobacterium sp. | reverse complement strand
TCAAACTTATATCATTCTTAGCAAAAAGTCAATAACAATAGGGTTTTCAGCCCCTTATGTCAGGAGCTCTGAATTTGGTTTCCATTGCACGGTTAGAGAGAAATCCAACGGTGAAAAATGAAATTCAAAGTAAATCATTTGGACGGTCCATTCCTGCCGGTTTCTTAACCTACCCCATTAGTCAAGCGGCTGATATTACAGCATTCAAGGCAACAATCGTTCCCGTGGGAGAAGATCAGTTGCCCATGCTTGAACAAACCAATGAGATCGTAAGAAAATTAAATACTATCGCTCAAGAAGAAATTCTAGTGGAATGTAAACCGCTGCTGAGTCGTGTACCGCGTTTGCCAAGTGTCGATGGAAAAAATAAAATGTCTAAATCCATGGGGAATACCATCATGCTTTCCTCGAGTAAAAAAGATATCTCCACAGCTGTAAAGGCCATGTTTACGGATCCAAATCACTTGAAAATTGAAGACCCGGGTCGCGTTAAAGGCAATGTTGTATTTACGTACCTGGATGCGTTTCACCCTGACTCAACGTATATCGCTGAATTAAAAGAGAACTATCAGGCGGGTGGGGTCGGTGATGGGACAACCAAGAAGATCCTTGAGGCGTGTTTACAGGAAATCCTGGAACCGATCAGGCAACGCAGGGAGAATTACATTTCAGATAAAGCGCAGTTGGTTAATATTTTGAAAGTGGGTACGGAAAAATCACAAGATGAAACAAATCAAGTATTAAGCAGCGTAAAAAGAGTCTTTGGTTTGGATCTGTTTTAATGGTTTTGGCGCTCCAGGTCTTGCCATGGCAGTCGTGCTCCACACCTACCAGCCATGTCTGGAAAGTGTGGAGCTCGATGCAGGGCACATGTTGCAGGCACTGGTTGTGCCTCCGGATGTTTCCTGAACAAGAGAATATCCCTGGGGTTAAGTAAGAATTGACCGACGGCCAGGTTTTTACTCATATTCTTGATATGCCCAGCAATGAATTCCCCGTTTTTTACTTCGGAGATCAGAACAACATGTTCCATTCAGGTAAAGCCCCACTGCCATGCAATCTTACCATGAGAGAAAAAAGAGCGCAAAACCAGATAAACCAGATGGCCTCAAGCAGACTTTTCCTTAATATCCCAGGATGGATAAGATAGGTTTCCGGTTCAGATAAAGCGGTCAGCCTGGGAATAAATGCCGGCACCTTTTCGATGTAGGCGGCATAGGCCTTGGAATGTTTCCGGAACAGCATGACCTCTTCCTTCTTAATTACGTAAGGATAATATAAAGAGAAAAACAGCAGGATCAAAAAAGGGACCGCCAGGGTTTCCGTTGCAAGACCCACCCCTAAAGCACCCACCAGACTGAAAAAATAGAGGGGGTTCCTGCACATGGAGAAGGGGCCCTGGGAGATCAGTTTCTCATTTTTAAACCCGCCGATATATACGGAGCACCAGATCCGGCCAAAGGCACCAATGCCGCTGAGCGCCGCCCCTGCCAGGAACATCAGCTGCCCCACAAGGGGATGCTGTTGATGCCACCAGCTTCCTGAAAACAAGAGGACAAGAAAGACCATTCCTCCCAGCAATTTAGAGAAACCGATTCTGTGTCTGACAAGAAAAGATAAAAGCCCCACAGGAAAGGGGGCTGATTTTGTCTCAAGAACGGGTGTTAGTTTCATAATATGAACCTCATAGTAGATTTGCGTTTGTTGATAAAAGAGCAATTTTTCCTCCTGTTGTCCCTCCTCCCCAAAGCGCCATAATGCTGCTCCTTCTGCCGTAAACATTTAAGCCATTAGTCATTATTTTTTTCCAACGATGTGCACGATAGCATCCGGTTCATGAAGAAATAATGAAGAATGAAGATTTATATGGAGACAAAGCCCCCTCATATGGGCCCGGTCCCAAAAGAAGATTTCCCGGAAAAATCCACCGAGCCCCTTATATTTCATGGGCATCCGGGAATTCACGGTTGACTCACCAGACCCTTACCCAGGGCTCACGACCTGCTAATAGTTCTCTGTTAGCCTCCTTTTCCGGATTGATGTATCAAGAAAACAACGGAAAAAAGGAGTCGACATGGGCCATTGGATTACATCCTGGAGAGCGTTTGGGCTCAAGAAAAAGATGATTGCCATGGGGCTTGGCCTGGTCATTGTGCCAAGCCTTGTGATCGGGGGGTTGGGCCTCCAGCAGTTCAGGGCCTTCAGCCGGGCCTCGGTGACACAGTCCTATGGGGGCCTGACCCACCAGGCCATGGAGCTGCTGGGCCAAGGGGTTCTCAAGGACCACCAGCGGATCCGCCAGCTCCTTACCCGGGCGGAACAGGAGGTGCAGGCCCTTTCCACCCAGGCCGTGGTAACCGGTTGCTTCCCCCGGGAAGCACCCTTCCAGGACCGAGACCGGGTGGTCAGGGAAACCACCCAAGCCCTGGAGGGGGTCGTACGCACCATCGCCTCCCAAAGGCGACTCATCCTTCAGAAGCTCCAGGCCGATCTCATGGTTGCAGACTATATCCTGGAGGCGTCCGGGGGCATCGAGCAGGAGGGGCTTACCGTAGAATGGCAGGCCCGGAACCCTGCAACCCGCCAATCAAGCCCTGTAGTGCTGCCCCTGCTCCAGGTCGGGTTTGACACCCTCTCTCCGGCGCTGACCCGGGAAGCCACCCTCCCGGTGGTGGACAGGGTAGAATCCCTGGTGGGAAGTACCTGCACCCTGTTCCAGCGGATGAACGCCCAGGGAGATTTGCTGGCCGTTGCCACCGGAGCAAAAACCACCGGAGCAAGAGCCACCGATGGAGAACGTGCCATGGGAGAGGTCCTCCCCAGGCCCCCGGAAGGATTAACGAATTCGCAACCAGAAGGGTTGACGAACTTGCGACCAGGAGGGTCGACGAACTCGCTACCAGGAGGGTTGACGAACCTGCAACCAGGAGGGTCGACGAACCCCCTACCCAAAAAACCGCCCTATGAAAGACGGGTGTTCATGGGCCAGGATCACTACCTGGCCCTGTTCAAAGAGCTTAAGGACGTTGATGCCGTCCCGGTGGGGATGATCTCGGTGGGGGTCAGGGAAAAGGAGCTTGAGGCTGTTGCAGCGACCCTCCACAACACCCGGCTGGGCGCCACGGGATATCCCCTGGTGATGGATCTTTCAGGCACCATTCTCTTCCACCCCGATCCTTCAATGGAAGGGCGATCCGCCGGCGAAATCGGGCTTGCCCCCCTGGTGCAACCGGGATTCGAACGAGAGGACAAAACCATATCTTTGACCCCTGTGACCATTGATGAGCGAAAGGGCTTTGCCATGGGAACCGTGGTTCCCGACTGGGAATGGATCGTTGTTATGGTGGGATTCTGGGAAGAGTTTCAATCCCCCAGGACCACCGGGGACGATCTGAACAGGGAATTGAACCATTTCCTGGAAACCGCCAGGGTCAGGATCAACGGAAAAACCCTCCCCCTGTTCTCCAATGTTGCTGTAATCGATGGAGACAAAAGCGTATTGGGCCAGGCGGGCGACCCCCATTTCAACCCGGGCTCCCCCCTGGAGGAACGGTTCCAACCGCAGTTCGACACCCCCGGTCAAACCGTGATCTGGGACCGGGTGAATCCTGGCCAGGGAACCCCCTTCCTGCCCCTGGCCGGGGCCATTGTCCCCGACAACAAGGCCCTGGGCATTGTCACGGCCCGGTTTAACTGGGAACTTGTGTGGGAAACCTTGGAAAACAGGGTCTATGGCCAATCGGGCCACGCCTATGTGGCCGACTTCAGGGGCCGGTTTCTCAGTTCCCCCGGGGACGCCCCCGGGAACACCGACACCCTGGGCGGCAAAAGCATCGGCCTGCCATGGGCGACCCTCCTGAATGGGGTCACAAACAACCGCCTGTGGCAGGGCAGGAGCAGTGTCCGGGGCATGGACCGCTACGGTTCGGCCAAGCACCTTGTGGTGGGTGATTACGACCTGATCGTGGGGGCCACGGTACCGGCAAATGAATTTCTTGAGCTGGCCGACACCATCAAACGCAGGGCCCAGGAGGGCGCCTCCCGGGCGACCCTGATACTGGCGATTGCCACGGTTTCCATGATCGCCCTGGGTGCCCTCCTGGGTATCCTCCTTGCTAAATCGGTGGTCAGTCCCATTCTCACCGTGATCTCCAGGGTCAAGGAGGTGGAAACAGAAGGGGACCTCACCCTGGCACTGACCCTGCCCAGGACGGCCGAGCTCAGGGAGCTTGCCGCAACCATCAACTCCTTTATCCGAACCTTGAAATCCGTGGTCAAAGGGATCCTCACCACCTCGGAAGGCCTGGACCTGGCTGCCAACGGATTAACAACCGTCTCCTCCGCCATGACGGCCGAGACAAAAGCGGTGGCCACCACCGCCACACGGGTTACAGCTGACTCACAACGCCTCAGGGATCACCTGAAAGAGATGACAGCGTCCATGGACACGGCTGCATCCAACGTATCCGCCATGGCCGTTTCCTCGGATCAACTCAACCAGACCCTGGAAGAGATTGCCCACAACTGTGACAATGCCACCACAGAGACCAACGAAGCCGTCACCCGGGCCCGGACCGTGTCAACCCAGGTCCGGGTGCTTACCACGGCAACGGAAAAGATCGACAGCGTCACGGCCACCATCACCGCCATTTCCCGGCAGACCAACCTTTTGGCCCTGAACGCCACCATTGAGGCGGCCAGGGCCGGCCATGCAGGCAAAGGCTTTGCCGTGGTGGCCAATGAGATTAAAGTCCTCTCCCAACAGACCGAAACCGCAACCCTGGACATCAGGAACCAGATTCTGGAGATCCAGGAAGCCACCCGCCATACGGTTTCCGCCATAGGGAATACCGATACGGTGATCCACTCGGTCCATAAAACCATGGAAACCATTGCAACGGCCGTGGAGGAGCAGTCGGTCACCTTCTCCGGAATCGCCGCCAATGCAGCCCTTGCATCGACAATGATCGACCATGTAAAGACCGGCGTGAACCAGAGCAGTACCCTGTCCACCACCATGGCAGCGACCATGGAAGGGTTGAACCGCTCCATGGACGAGATCTCACAAAACAGCGGCCAGGTCATGGCTGGCGCCGACCACCTCACCCACCAGGCAGGCGAGATCAGAGCCATGGTCAGCTGGTTCAAGATTGATAAAAAATAGCGCCTGCCCCAAGAACACATGATCCTCAGCCCGAGGCTATATGGACGGCGATGGTCGCCGGGGCCGGGAAAGGATGGCCCCGGCAACCCCTTTTATATCATAGGCGATACCCAGGAGAACCGGCACCAGGATCAGGGTGATGAAGGTGGCAAACATCTCCCCCCAGGCCAGGGACACCGCTGCCGGAATCAGATACTGGGCCTGCTCCGAGGTTTCCGATAAAAGGGGGATAAGCCCGCACACCGTGGTGGCCGTGGTCAGAAAAATAGCCCGGAACCGGCTGGTGCCCGATGCCATGATCGCCGTGTCAAGGCACGCACCCGTGTCCATGAGACGGTTGAACCGTGTCACCATCACCAGGCTGTCGTTAACAACGATGCCGGCAAGGGCGAGCATGCCGAAAAAAGAAAGCAGGCTCAAGGGCACTCCGGCGATGAGGTGCCCTGCAACGGCACCGGCAAATCCAAAGGGAATCACCCCCATGATGATCAGGGGCTTCCAATAGGATTTCAAGGGCACGGCCAGCAGGGCGTAGATCAGAAGCAGAATCAGCAGCAAGGCGCTGACAAGCCCCTTTTTCATGGTGCCGGTCTCTTCCAACTCCCCTTCAACCCCAAGGGTGAGGTCCGGGTAGATGCGATTAATCTCTGCCATAACAGGAATGAGCCCTTCAACCACCTGTTCCGGGGTGATGCGATTTTTATCCAGGGAAGCCCCCACGGACACGGATCTTGCCCCGTCGATCCTTGAGATATAGGAAACAGCGTATTGGGGAACCAGGTCAGCCACGCTTGAAAGGGGCACCAGGTCGCCCTGACCGGTGCGGATGGAGGTCTTTTTTAGCTCACTCAGGGTGTCCCGCTGGTGGGGGGGCAACCGAAAAACCGTCTTCACCTCATTGCCCCTGCGCTGGAACCGGTCCGCCTCAATCCCCCCAAACTGGTTGCCCAGCTGCACCGCGATCTCCCGGGGGGTGAGCCCCAAATGCCGGGCCCGGGCCTTCACCTGGATCATCACCTCGGGATTGCCGGGCTTGAGGCCGTCATGGACATCAAACACCCCGGGCAGGCGCTTCAGATGGGCCGTGATCCTGTCAACGGCATGGGCAAGGGCGTGTTCGTCCCGGGACCGGATCTCAAGGGAAAAACCGCCCCCCATCTCAGCCGACCCGCTAAAGGTGAGCCTGGACGCTCCCTCCACCGTCCCCACCCGTTGCCGCCAGCGATCCACCAGGGCCAGGGTCGATATCACCCGCCCATCCTGGGGCTGGAGTTCGGCATACACCTCCGCTCCCTCACCACTGGTCACCGAGGCCATGATCCGTCGGAACGGCGCTTCAGTGGTGTGGGTTTCGTCCATGATTTCCCGGTTGAGCGCTTCCGCATCCGCCTGGATGGACAGCACGATCTCCTTCAACAGCCCGGGGGAACTTCCCACATTCATCTCCAGGTTCACCGTGATCATGTCCCCTGGTATGGAGGGGAAAAACACGGACTTCACGTTCCCGGACGCCACCAGCCAGACACCTGCCATGGCCAGGGATACAAAAACGACCAGGCTGGTGTAACGATGGGCAAGGGACCGCTTCAGCACGGGTGCATAAATCCTGCGGTTAAAGGCGTCAAGGAGGTTGGACATCATCGCCTGGAAACGTTTCCAAGGGTTCAGGGTCCGGGAAGACCCTCCGGCATCGTCCAGGGAAAGCCGGGCAAGGTGGGCCGGCAGCACGAGCTTGCTCTCCAAAAGGGAAAAAACCAGGGTCACCATGATCACCCCGGAGAAACCGGCCAGGATCTGGCCCAGCTCGTTCTTCATCAGCATGAGGGGATAAAATGCCGCCATGGTGGTCATCACGCCGAACACGGTGGCCGTGGACACCCGGGTAACCCCCTTGACCGTGGCTTCCACGGGATCAACTGCGTTCCTTTTCTCTTCAAAGATACTCTCTCCCACCACCACGGCATCGTCCACCAGAATGCCCAGCACGATGATAAAACCAAAGGTGGTGATGTCGTTCAGGGTATAATCAAGGAACCGATGGTTCATCATCATGAGGGCGCCGGCAATGCTGAAGGGGATGCCCGCCGCCACCCAAAAGGCCAACCGGAAGCTCAGGAAAACCGCCAGGATGCCCCAAACGATCAAGAGCCCCTGCCAGGCATTGCTGGACAAAAGGGTGAGCCGCTGGGTCATATAAGTGCTCATGTCAGCCCAGATATCCAGGCGAATGGTAGAGGGCAACTCCTTTGAGAGCTGATCCACCACGGCATGGGCCGCCGCGCTCACATCCATGATGCGGCTCGACTTGCCGGTGTAAACGATGAATCCGAGGGAAGGTTTTCCCTGGTACAGGGAGAAAAAATCGTCCGCTTCAAAACCGTCCACAATGGAAACCGCATCCTTCAGCATAATCCGGGAACCGTCCCTGGCGCTGACCAGGGGAATCTTGAGCAGATCCTCAACCGTGCGGGCCTGGCTCCCCACCCGAATCATAATGGTGCCGTCATCGCTCTTCAGGTTACCGGAGCGGTAGGTGAACGAATTTTCTTTAAAAACGGCAATGATATCGCCCAGGGTGGTCCCCAGGGCCCGGAGCCGGGACCTGTCGACCTCCAGGCGAATTTCCGGATTTTTCTCCCCATGGGAAACCACCCGGGCGATCTCTGCATGGGCCAGGAGCGCGTCCTTAACCCGTCGTCCCGCCTGCTGGAGGCTTTTTTCGTCGGTCTGGCCATACACCTGGACGATCAGGGCGTGGTCCTTGAACTCATTCAGGGTGATCACGGGGGTCTTGGCCCGCTCCACCAGATTGGATATCCCATCCACCCGGGTCTTCACATCGGACATGAGCCGCATCATGTCATAATCAACGGTTTTCTCCACCGTGACCTGGCTTGCATCCTCAAACGAGAGGGAGGAGATCTTCTTGATCCCCGGCACCCCCTCCAATGATTGCTCAACCCACTGGGTCACCCCGCCATCCACTTCCAGGGCGCTTGCCCCGGGGCAGGAGACATCGATGGTCAGACTATTGGGAGCAATGGTGGGGAACCCCTCAATGCCCAGGGTGCCCAGGGAAAGCAGGCCCCCGGCCAGGACCAGGAGGACAATGAGGTTGGCCGCAACCGGATTGTTCACAAACCACCGGGTCAACCCTTCCATGGTGCCACCTCTACTTTAACCGGCGCCACCTTCTCGTTGGCAATAAAACCGGCCATGGGATTCTTTACCATGCGAAAATTTAACATTGAGGCATCAGGGGGCGCCACAACAATGGTCCCGGCCCAGTTGAAAAGGGGCCGGCAGGTGAACGAGGCCAGTCGGTCCTCCCCATCCACGTACCAGATGGTGTTGTCCCGGGTCTGCACGCTTTCGGGCAGGCGAAGCACGTTTTTCAGGGTTTTCCCGGTCAGGGAGACATCCACGAACATCCCGGGCAGGAGCGTTCCTCCGGAGTCGGGGATGGCCACAAAATAGGCCCGAAGCCGGGTCTTGGAATCAAGGGATCCCGCCCGTCTCACCAGCCGACCCTCCCACTGGTCCTCTCCCCTTGTGATCACCACCGGTTTTTCCAAATAATCGTCCCCCACCATCCGTTCTTTATCTTCACCCAGAAAAATCTTCACCTCCAGCCGGTCAACACTGTTGATCATGGCGATATCATCGCCGGCAAACAAGGAATCCCCCCGGCTGATACGCCGGGTAACGATCTCCCCGTTAAAAGGGGCCGTGACAATGGTGGCAGCAAGATCCCGCTCCGCCGTCAAAAGGGCGGATTTCGCGGCAGCCACCTCGGCCCTTGCCGCCTTGAGCTGGGGATCATGGAACACCAGTTCAGATCCGGGAGAGCCCTTTATACCCGAACGTTCCCACCCGGCCACGGCCTGGGACCGCTCCTCCATCTCTTTGAGTAAAGCCACCTCGGCTGTGGCCACCCGTGTCCTTGCCCCATCCCTTGCGGCCACATAATCCACATCATCGATCTTCATCAGCGCCTCGCCCTTGACCACCCGGGCCCCGGGCTGAAACCGGTCAGACACCCGGACGATCCTGCCTGCAACCCGGGAGCGCAGCCGGGCCGTCCACACCGGGCTGACCTGGCCAAAGGCCTGGATCCGGGCGGTCTCGTCGGCAACCGTCACCCCTATCACCGTGACCGGCCTCAGCACCCGTTTTTCCGGTTCAAGGGCCGGTATTTCATCCTTGATACCGGCAAACAAAAGGGTCACCCCACCGGCACACAGGATCGTGACACCGACAAACACCAACAGTTTTTTAATTGTCATTTTTTTCATTTTTCGGAAGTACCCCCATGCTTACAGCACGAAATTCAGAGCGAATAAGCTAAAGCCTTTGCCATGTCAATGCGGTTGATAAGCCTTGCCTTGCGGATGGCAACCAGGCGTTTTCTCACCAGCAGTGCCTGGTCGTTCACCTGGTTCAAATCCAGGATGGATGCAAGGCCTGTGGTGTATCGTTGGAAATAATAACGACTGTTTTGTTCTGCCTGTTCCAGGGCCCTTGCAAGGTGGGCCGCCTGCATTCCAAACGCCTTCTCCCGGCCAAAGGCGTTTTCCACCTCTTTCATGGCCCGAAGCACGGCCTGGCAATATTCGTCCACCAGGGCCTTTTCCGTCTCTTTCATGGCTTCATATTTGGCCCTGAGGCTGCGGTTATTGAAAACAGGCTGGAGAATGGACACGCTGGTGCCCCACAAGGTGGATGCCGACCCCAGACCGCCCAACTGGGCAGGGGACTTGAACAGGTCCGCTGAAAGGGTGACCCCCGGCAACATGGCCTTTTTTTCGGCAACCGTCACCAGATGGGCGGCCTCCAACCGTGCCATCAGGGCCTTGATATCGGGCCTGTTTTCAAGGACGGCACCCGGCACCCGTACAGGGGGGTGGTCCACTTGGGGCAGCTCCGCTGGGAAATCCAGGGATGCGTCGGGATACCGACCCACCAGGATCTCCAGGGACCGTGCGATTTCGGCATAACCGCATTGCTCCTGCACAAGCTCCGCCCGTGCCTGTTCCACGGTGGATCGGACGGAGGCAAGATCGTTGAGGTTCCCCAAGCCCTGCTGATACCGCTCAAGCACCGTGGCTTCGCTCTTTTGGTGAATCTCGATCCGCTTCTCCTCCAGGGCCATGCGCTGTCTTGCGGAAGCGCCCTGGATCCAGAGGGTGATCACCCTGGCACCCAGGGAGTCCATGGCCGCCCTGTAATCTGCTTCGGAAGCCCGAAAACCCGCCTCCTCCGCGTCGTAAAGGTCCTTGAGCCGTCCCCAGATATCCACTTCCCAGCGAACCGTTCCGCTAAACTTGAACTGGCTGCCCACGTCATGGTTCTCCCCCTGGTTGTTCCTGGCAAGATCCATTCCCGCCGAAACAGTGGGAAACCGCCTTGCCAGGGGGCCTGACAGCAGCAGCCCGGAAGCGGCCAGCCGTTGGCCCGCGGCCCTGAGATCGTGGTTTTGGTTCAACCCCTCTTGAACCAGGGCCCTTGCCCGGGGGTCGTCCACAAGATCCAGGAGGCCGGCGGTGACCGTCAAACGTGCCTTGACAGTTTCATCGCTCCAGGTCTGGGGAACAACCAGCCGGGGCAACTGAACCGGTTCATGGACCACACAGCCGGACAGCACCATGGTAAGTGCGACAAATAGGAATAAAGGATTCATTGGATTATAGGATCGTTAAAAGCTATAGCCAATGGCCATGCCCGTTGTGGTGTCGGAGGAATCAAAGAATTTGATGTTGGCATCCACACAGGTGTAGTCGGCAAACACAGTGACAAAGTAATTCTCCATGTCAAAGGGCTCATACAGGGTATAGTTGGTACCGATGGCGTACTCTTTCTCGTCCCGGGTGCGATTGAAATCCGGGTGGGCCTTGTCATAGTCCCGCATGCCTGCAGCTGCCGTGGTCTCAATGGACCATTTCCCCATGTCCAGGGTGTGGGTAAGTCCCAGGTGCCAGCCGGTATAACTGTTGCTCTCGCCGTCCATGTCGGCCATGGCGTAGGCCAGATTGGCAACCACACTGTTGTTCTCCCCCATGAAGAGGGGCGATCCCAGCTCCAGGGTGTGGATATTACCGTCCCGCTGGAGGTCCTTGTGCCGAAGGCCTGCAAGGTCTTTATCCACATCGATATTGGTGAAGGTGTAGCCCACCATGAACGGGGTCTCCATGATCTCCTCCCAGGCCACGCTGAACTCCATCACCTCCATGTCCGTCTTCTGCCGGGCCTTTCCCGTCACATAGGGATCCTGCCACACATCCATCTGGCCATATCCGCCCGACAGGGCAAAACGCCCCAGACCGCCTGCCTCCTGGGCCAGGGTAACGCCGGGCATCCCCTCCATGAACCCCAGGCTCACCTCGGTTCCGGTTTCATCAAACCGATAGCCGATTTCGCCCATGGCGATCGCCTGGAACTCAGAATCGCTCTTATCGCCGTCATTCAGGGAGGTCAAGGTGTTCTTATCATCGTTCTCCGTACTCAACAGCCCCGGTTTTCCGGTCTGGTACATCCCCCCCACCATGATGGTGCCGAAGATACCGCCCTTTTCCCCTTCCGGTTCTTCCTGGGCATGGGCCAGGGTAAAGGTAAAGGCCATTACAAAAAGGGCCGCGCTAATGGTGATGGGTAATACAAAAATTCGTTTCATGTCAAACGCTCCTGTAAAATTATGGTCAAAGCGGGTGATTCCCTGTCTGGCTCCACCCTGGAAAAGGAGACTACCAGGAATTGACGCAACCGTCTGTTGAACTTGTGTGTACCCGTGTAACAAAGTGTAACAAAAGCGTTTAAAGTCAGGCCGGGCCATTACAAATTGATACATTTTTACGGTGGCCGGAAAACAGGGGCTGTGGTATCGTTTCCAGGAATAAACAACCATTGATTTCACACGGAGTACCCATGGATCAAGACGAAAAAACCATCCTTCTGGTGGAGGACGATATCCGCCTGGCTGACCTTGTCAGCGAATACCTTGGCGCCCAAGGTTTTTCCATTAACGTGGAGTACCGGGGAGACACGGCCGTGGCGCGCATCATTAACGAACAACCGGACATGGTGATCCTTGATCTCATGCTGCCGGGAAAGGACGGGCTCTCCGTGTGCCGGGATGTCAGAAACGACTACCCAGGGCCCATCCTCATTCTCACGGCCAAGGAGGATGACATGGACCAGGTGGCCGGCCTTGAGCTGGGTGCGGACGACTATGTGAAGAAGCCGGTTGAGCCAAGGGTGCTCCTGGCAAGGATCCGGGCGGTTTTCAGGCGGGCCGACCGGGGCATGGTTCAGACCACCGGGGTGGCCGTAAAACAGGACAAATTACGCTTTGGCAGCCTTGGGATAGATTTTTCATCCCGGGAAGTCTCCATGGGCGGTCGGCAGGTCGAGCTCTCCACCACAGAGTTTGACCTGTTGTGGCTGCTGGCATCCAACAGCGGCAAGGTACTGGACCGGGACCATATATACAAGACACTCAAGGGCATCGAGTATGACGGCCTGGACCGGTCCATGGACGTTGCCGTATCCCGGCTCAGGAAAAAGCTGGGGGACGATCCCCACAAACCGTTTCGCATAAAAACGGTATGGGGAAGCGGGTATCTCTTTGTGGAAACCGCCTGGAGTCAAGCCCAATGAAACGAATCTTCATCACCCTATACATCCTCATTATCGCCGCCTTCGCCTGCATCATTTTCGGGGTGTTTCCCGTGCTGGAAAAAGTGTACAAGGATGCCTACATCATCCAGACCAGGGAAGAGATAAAAGGCACCTTCAGCCTAGTCATGGAACGGCTGGAAGGCCTATCCCCCGGGGAACAACAGCAGGAGATCGACCGCCTCCAGCCCCGGTTCGGTTTCCCCCTGGGCCTTGTGCCCCTCAACCAGGCAGAGGTGGCAGACAAGGACCTGGAAGCGTTCAAAAACGGAGTCATTGTTGAGGGAGGCGAAGACCAGGAAATGGCCGTCCAGCGCATCGGCACGAGCGACTGGGCCCTCCTCATGGACCCGTTCATCGAAGACGAGCTGGACACCCGGGCCACCCGGCTATTTTTCATCCTCTGCCTCCTCCTGATCGCCCTTCCCGCCCTGGTCTGGTCTTTTTTTCTCCAGCGGGATCTTAAAAAAATCGGCAAAGCCAGCGCCGCCTTTGGCCAGGGGGACCACTCGGCAAGGGTAAGGCTCTCCGCCATCTCAACCATGGCCTTTATCGGAGACGCCTTTAACCAGATGGCCCACAAGACCGAAGTGCTGATCCGCTCCCAGAAGGATCTGGCCAACAGCGTCTCCCACGAGATACGCACCCCGCTTTCAAGGATAAAATTCAGCCTGGAGATGATGGCAGGCCCGGCCCCGGCAAGGCGGGACTATCCGGCTGAGATCAGTAAGGATGTGGAAGAGATCGAGTCCCTGGTGGATGAGATGCTCACCTATGCACGGTTTGACCGGGAACCTGTAAAAAAGGGGGAGTTGCCCCACCAGGAGATCCTCTCCTGGCTGTTCACCGTGGTGGATCTTGAGAAGCGGAACATGGCCCCGGGCAAAACCCTTACGCTTATTCCCCTTCCGGCAAAAGAGACACTCCTCGCGGAATTCGAGCCCCGCTACCTGGAGTGGGTCATACGGAACCTGGTTCGCAACGCCCTTCGCCATGGAAAAGAGCGCATCGAGGTCGCTATAGAGGAAAAAGGCAACACCCTTGTCATCCATGTGGACGACGACGGTCCGGGCATCCCAAAGGCGCAACACGAATCGGTTTTCAAACCATTCATGCGGCTCGACCAAAGCCGAAACCGCATGTCCGGGGGCTACGGCCTGGGCCTTGCCATCGCCCAAAGGATAACCCTCTGGCACCGGGGCCGACTGGAAATCACCCAATCGCCCCTCAAGGGGGCGCGCTTCACCCTGGTATTGCCCTTGCCGAGTTCGGGTTAATCCCTGTCCCTCATGGGAACGTAATCGTTCAAGGTCTCCCCGGTATAGATCTGCCTCGGTCGTGAAATCCGTCGCAGGGGATCCAGGGCATCCTCCTGCCACTGGGCAAGCCACCCGGGCAGACGGCCGATGGCAAACATCACGGTGAACATGTTGGTGGGGATGCCCATGGCCCGTAAAACAATGCCGGAATAAAAATCCACGTTGGGATAGAGGTTTTTATCCTGGAAGTAGCTGTCGGCCAAGGCCGCCTCCTCAAGCTCCATGGCAATCATCAAAAGGTCGTCCCGGCAACGTGCCTTGGCCAGGACAAGATCGCACATCTTCTTCATGATCTTTGCTCGGGGATCGTAGGTCTTGTAGACCCTGTGACCAAACCCCATGAGCCTGAAGGGATCGTTCTTGTCCTTGGCCTTTGCAATCACCTGGGGAATGGTCAGCCCCTCCTTCTGGATCTGTTCCAGCATCTGGATCACGGCCTGGTTGGCCCCGCCGTGCAAGGGCCCCCACAGGGCGGAGATGCCGGCAGAGATGGCGGCATAGACATTGACCTGGCCGCTTCCCACCACCCGGACCGCCGCCGTGGAGCAGTTCTGCTCATGGTCGGCGTGGAGGATCCAGAACACATTCAGGGCCCGGACCATGTCATCATCCATACGATAGGGGATCACGGGGTTGTCAAACATCATGTGGAGGAAGTTTGCGCAATAGGAGTAATCGGACCGGGGATAGACGGTCTTGTGCCCCCTGGAGATCTTGTAGGCCATGGCCGCCATGGTCCTCACCTTGGAGATCAGGCGAAGAAAGGTGTTGTTGAGATCCTCATCCAGGTCGATGAGCTCCGGGTAAAAGCTTCGCATGGCATTTACCATGGCCGAGAGGATCCCCATGGGATGGGCCTTGCTCGGGTAATTCTGGTAAAAGTACTTCATGTCCTCGTGGAGAAGGGAGAAATCGTTCAGCAAGACACTGGTGCGGGTCAGCTCCTCCTGGTTGGGAAGCTTTCCCGCGATCAGGAGATAGGCGGTTTCCACAAAGGTCGACTGCTCGGCCAGCTGCTCAATGGGAATGCCCCGATAGCGAAGTATGCCTTTTTCACCGTCCATGAAAGTAATGGCGCTCTGGCAGCTGCCGGTGCTGCCAAACCCGGGATCAAAGGTGATGAAACCGGATTCCTGGCGAAGGGCCCTGATGTCGATGGCCTTTTCGCCTTCGCTTCCTTCAATAAGAGGTAGTTGAAGCTCTTTTCCGTCAATGGTGAGTGTGGCATACTGGGTCATACAAATCTCCTTATCCATGGATTGATAAACAGAACAAACGGGAAACTGAAAATAGAGCCTGAAGGAGGGGTCTCCTTCAGGAGAACCGTTAGCCCTGGGTCTCGCCGGGAACGGAATAGGTGGTGCAGGAACCGCTTGAGCAGGTTCTCTCCTGCTTGCCTCCCTGGGCCTGGCCGCCGCCGGATGAACCAGAGGAACCCATGGCATAGTTGCTGGCGCTCACAACCCTTTCAACGGCACTGCAAGTGCACTTGGGGCACTTGATCTCGCGTTCTTCATCACTTTTCATGACGATAACTTCAAAAAACTCTTCACAATCCGAACATTTAAACTCATATATGGGCATACGATAATCCTCTTTATGATAATTATTCCACCATCGTTCTGGGTCACCCGGATAAGGGATTCCTCGACCAAAACAGTAAACATTTACAATAGTAATCAAAATCGGATTGTCAAGGGATCACCACCCGGACCCGCCGTTCATTCATCCACGGCATCCACAAGTCGCTTGTGAAGCCCCATGTCCTTCATCTCTTTGAGGAGATCCCCAAGTGCCACGGCAAGCCCACTGTGCCGCTTGTGCATGTAAGAATAGAGCTCGATAACAACAAGGGGCGGGGAAAGAAGATGTATCACCTCCGAAGGGATGCCGAGCTTTTCCATGGTGGCCCGACCAGTGGAGGCGCTGACAACCACAAGTTCCCCCCTTCCCCCGGCCAGAAGTTCAAAGGCCCTGTCGATATTATACACGGGGATGCGCCTGCTTTGGGGAACGCCTGCCCGGTCCATGCCAGCTTCCATAAACTTAATCCCGGCGAGATAGATGATCTCATAATTCGCAAGGCTTTCCCATCCATTGACCCGGATGCTTTTCGACCTGGCAAACACGGACTGGTCAATGGCTTGAATCGACTCGTCAACCCGCACCAGGTTGGGGTACCGACGGTCATCGTTAAACCCACGGATGCGATGGGCCTCACCGTCCACCCGCCCCGCATTCACCTCCACAGGTCCCCGTTTTGCAGGATAGGTCAACAGCCGGAATTCGTACCCAAGCCGCTTGAAGGCCTCGGACAAAACAGCGTACGACACCTTGTACAACCTCGAATTATCCTGGTTTATCGTACAGAATACGATGGTCTCGGCCCTTGCCCCGATTGGCGAAAAACACCAGCAGAGCAGTGCAACGATCCAGAAAAACCTTCCCATGGGTTTAACCTCCTTACCAGTCAGCGCCTGTTTTAAGGTTGACTTAAAGTATTACCCCTATTTCCAAAGAATGCAACTTTTTTCAGATGCTTGCTATCCTTGTTGTCATGGACTCGGCAATGACGCTTTTGGGGAAGCTGAAGAGTCATCAGTCCCCCGGTCAGGTTTGATCCATCTAAGATAGGGTGAGCATCTCCCTGGCGTGGGTGAGGGTGGCTTGGGTAATCTCTTCGCCGCCGATCATCCTTGCGATCTCGGCCACCCGGTCCTCCTTGTCATTCAGGGGGGTGATGGAGGTGGCGGTGCGCTGGTTGACGACGTTCTTCTCAATGCGATAATGGCTGGTGCCGTACCGTGCGATCTGGGCCAGATGGGTGATGCAGATCACCTGGTAGGTATCAGCCAGGCTTTTCAGCTTCTTGCCCACCTTGTCCGAGGTCTTGCCCCCCACACCGGAATCCACCTCGTCAAACACCAGGGTGCCGAGGGCCTCGGTTTTGGAAAGGATGGCCGTCAGGGCCAGCACCACCCTGGAAAGCTCTCCACCCGAGGCGATGCGGCTCAGGGGCCTGGGTTCCTCCCCGGGGTTGGGGGCCATGAGAAAAGAGGCCCTGTCGATTCCTGTGGGAGTGACAAGCATCCCGGCCACGGTGAAATAACCGGGTTTAGCTGACGGGATCTGGGCAAGGGAGATGACAAACCGGGTGTTGCCCATCTCAAGGGCGGCAAGCTCATTCTCCGCAAGACGGCCAAGCCGGGTTGCCGCCTCCCGCCGCTGTTCCGAAAGGGCCAGGGCTTTTGCCGACAACGCCTTTGACACGGTGGCGGATTTCTCCTCCAGGGCCGCGATCCGGCCCTCTACATTGTCGGTCCCGGCAAGCTGCTGCTTCATCTCTTCGTACCGTTCAAACAGGGATGCAAGGGACCCCCCGTATTTCCGCTTGAGCTTCTGGATCTGGTCGAGGCGGTCTTCGGTCTGCTCCAGGAGTTCAGGATCAAGATCGATGTTGGCCTTGTAGAGCCTCAGCTCCTCTGCCAGGTCTTCCATGTCGAACTGGGATTGGGAGAGCTTCTCGGCAATGGGTGCCAGCTTGGGGTCCAGGGTGGCTTTTTTCTCAAGATCGCCCCGGATCAACCCCAGGCGCTCGAGTATGGAATGCTCCCTTGAGAAGATCTCATCCATGGCCAGGGTCACTCCCTCGACAATGGCGACCCCGTTCCGCAACCGGAGTCGTTCCTGCTCGAGTTCCTGGTCCTCGTTGGCCCGGATGTTCAGCCCTTGGATCTCCTTGATCTGGAACCGTAGGAATTCGTTCTCCTCCTCGGTGCGAGCGGCACCCGACTTAAGATCGGAGAGCTCCTTGACCAGTGGGGCGAGGGCATTGTAAAGGGTTTTGACCTCGTCCCTTGCCCCCTGGGTCCCGGCAAACCGGTCCAGGATAGACAGATGGTTCTCCTCTTTTAGAAGTCCCTGGTGGGCGTGCTGGCTGGAGATGCCGGCCAGGTTTTCCGTGACCTGCTTCAACAGCTGCATGGTGGCCTGCCTGGAGTTGATGTACACCTTGTGCTTGCCGTTGGCGGAGATGATCCGCCGGATCATCAGCCCCTCCCCAGGATCCATGTCCTGGGCCGCCATGATGGCGGCGGCAGGGGAGCCTGCATCGATCTCAAAGGTCGCCCCAAGCTCTGCGCTCTTCTCCCCGGTTCTGACAAGATCTGCCGAGGCCCGGCCGCCGAGGAGCAGGTTGACCGCCTCGATGATGATCGATTTTCCGGCGCCGGTCTCTCCGGTCAGGACCGAAAGTCCGCTGGAAAATGAGATGCGGATATCATCGATGATCGCAAATTTTTTTATGGCCAGTTCGCTGAGCATTAAGTCTCCTGAAAAAGGTTACGAGATGGAACAGATAAATGGCGGCCATGGCCGCCAAGAGCCTCGGAATCCAGAGCCACAAGGGGGAAATACCCAGGGGAAGAAACAGGGCCGGATCTTCGACCATGGCGTGGTTGATCCCGATGGAGAGCTGGAGCCGTGTGAGATCGTCCGCTGAAAAATCGTTGGTCTTGGTCTCCTCCACGATGACGGCGGCGCCATAGGAAAGGCCGAACAGGGCGGCGGTGAGCCAGAGCACCCCGGTGGTGCGGCCCAGGCCGAGAAGGGAGAAGACAGGCGAGGCAAACCGGACAATATGCCGGATCATGTCAAACGCCTTCATGGTTTCAAGGACCACCATGAGGGGCATGATGATGGCAAATATCTTTATGCAAAGTCCTGCAATATCCCGGGCCCAGGAAAGAAACAGGGGAACAAAGGGAGTGGCCTCCCCGGCGGATGACGCCGTTGCTGCCGACAGGAGAACCGGGTCTGCCGCATCCATGACCCGGGAAGCAATATAGGTCACCACAAAGGAGGTGACAAGTCTAAAACCAGCGGCCGCCATGGCGTTCAACCCCGATTTCCCCTGGACAATGCTCTCCTGGACAAGGTTATGGGAAATGAGCAGAAAAATGGCGATCAGGGTCATCTGATCCATGGTAAGGGGCATGACTGCCATGGCGGCCACGGCCCCGTATATGCCGGTGAACAGGCCGATGATCAAAGGCAGGGCCGCGGACGCGGGCAATGACAAAATGCCCATGACCGGCTGGATGAGAAAATCAAGCGTGTAGAGCCATCCCGACCAGATCAGCAGAAAGGAAGCAAAAGAGATGGGAACCAGGATCTTCAAGAGCCAGAGATAGCCTGACCATCCCCGGAAGATCCCGGCCCTGAACGCTGTGGTAACACGCTTGTTCATCTATATTCCCAGGTAGGCCCTTTTAACATCTTCGTTGGCAAGCAGGTTCTTTCCCGTATCGGTCATGGTGATCTTTCCCGTCTCCATGACATAGCCCCGGTCCGCCACCTTCAGGGCAAGGTTTGCGTTCTGCTCCACCAGCAGGATGGTGGTGTTGTTCTCCTTGTTGATCCGCTTGATGATGTCGAATATCCGGGTGATGATGATGGGGGCAAGGCCCAGGGAGGGCTCGTCCAACAATAACAGCTTGGGCTTGCCCATGAGGGCCCGTGAGATGGCAAGCATCTGCTGCTCGCCACCGGACAGGGTTCCTCCGGGCTGGTTCCGCCGTTCGGCCAGAATGGGAAACAGCTCAAAGATGTGCTCCATCTCCTGCTTGATCTCTTTGGTGTCCTTGCGCAAAAACGTGCCCATGTCAAGGTTTTCCGTGACCGTTAAATAGGGAAAGATCCGCCGTCCCTCGGGCACCTGGCTGATGCCGAGGGCAACGATCTTCTCCGGCGCCAGGGTCGTGATATCCTGCCCCTCAAATATGATCTGGCCCTTACGGGCCGGCACTATGCCGCAAAGGGTCATGAGGGTGGTGGATTTCCCGGCGCCATTGGCGCCGATGAGGGTGATGATCTCCCCCTCCTCGACATCCAGGGAAATATCCTTCAGCGCCTGGATATTTCCGTAATATGACTGAATATTTCTGAGCTTAAGCATCGATCTCCTCCCCCAGGTAGGCTTTGATCACCAAGGGATTATTCCTGATCTCTTCAGGCCCGCCTTCGGCAATCTTTTTTCCGTAATCCACCACATGAATATTGTCTGAAAGGCTCATGACAAGCTTCATGTCGTGCTCGATCAAGAGAATAGAGACCTTGTCCTCATCCCTGAGCTTGATGATCAACTCGTCCAGCTCCAGGGTCTCCTGGGGGTTCATGCCGGCGGCCGGCTCGTCCAAAAGCAACAGGAACGGATCCGTGGCCATGGCCCTTGCGATCTCAAGGCGGCGCTGGGCCCCGTAGGGCAGGTTGACGGCAAGCTCGTTCACATACATCTCAAGGCCGATCTTCTCCAGGATGGCGTAGCTTCTCTCCACGATCAACTTCTCTTCCGCCTGGGTGGCCCGGGTTCTGAAGATGGCCCCCAGCACCCCGCTCTTGGTCACGGGATGGCAGCCGATCATGACGTTTTCCAGCACGGTCATGGAGTTGAAGAGCCGGATGTTCTGGAAGGTCCTGGCAAGCCCCTTTCGGGTGACCACGTTGGGCTTGAGCCCGTTGATCCGTTCCTTTGTTCCGCCGTCGGGTGAGATGCAGATATCTCCCCCCGTGGGGGTGTATATACCGGTGATACAATTGAAAAAGGTGGTCTTGCCCGCACCGTTGGGTCCGATCAGGGCCGCGATCTCCCCCTTGTTGATGGAGATGTTCAGGTGATCAATGGCCCTGAGCCCGCCGAAATCCATGGTCAGATTGTTCACTTCTAAAATTGGTTTCATCTTTCCTGTCTTTTTCTAAGGTTCCCGTCAGGCGAGGGCTATCGCTTGAAGGTATAGGTCTTCCTGACGTTTTCGACTATTCCGCCGGGCCTGAAAACCATCATGAGCACAAGGACCGTTCCAAAGGTGATCATCCTGAACTCTCCGAAATCCCTTAAGTACTCGGGCAAAAGGATGAGCAGAAGCGCACCCGCGATGACGCCCGAAATGGATCCCATACCCCCCAGGACAACGGTGCACAAAATGATGACCGACTCCCAGATGGTAAAACTTGCAGGGTTGATGAAGGTGGTCTTGGCCGCAAAGATCACGCCCCCCATGCCGGCCCAGGTGGCACCCAGGGCAAAGGCCCTCAGCTTGGTCTTTGCCTTGTCAATGCCCATGGCCTGGCAGGCGATCTCATCGTCCTTGAGTGCGATCCAGGCCCTTCCGATCCGCGAATCCTGGAGCCGGTTGATCACGAATATCGTGAAGATCACCAGGGCGACCAGGATGTAGAAGAGATAGATGGTCTTGTGGTCCAGGGAGAGGTCAAGGCCGAACAGGGACGGTTTGGGAATGTTGGCAATGCCGCTGGGGCCGTAGGAGAATTCATTCCAGTTCTCCAGCACCAGGCGGATGATCTCCCCGAATCCCAGGGTGACAATGGCAAGGTAGTCCCCCCTCAGCCGGAGCACGGGATAGCCCAGAATCAGGCCGAAGCACCCGGCCAGAAGCCCGCCCAGGGGCAGGCCGACCCAGAAGGTCATCCCGAAATGGAGATTGAGAAGGGCATAGGAGTAAGCGCCCACGGCAAAGAAGGCAACATAGCCCAGATCCAGAAGCCCGGCAAGGCCCACCACGATGTTGAGGCCAAGACCGAGCATCACATAGATCAATGCCGAAATCATGATGTTGGTCTGGTACATGGAAAAGAGGTGGGGAAAAACCAGGGTGAAGATCCCAAGGATCACCAGGGCGGGAATGGCAAATCGCCTTTGCCCCAGAACCGTCTGGAGAAGGCTCGGCTTATCGGTTTTCTCTTTTTTTCCGCCCATCTCCTTTTTGACCAGGAGATACCGCCAGAGCATGGAGAGGAAAAAAGCACCCACCCCCACGCCGACCATGTTCATCCAGCGCCACTCAATGGTGTCGGAGACGGTGTTCACCTTGATCACCATGATGGGGAAGGTGAGAAACATGAACCAGGCAGAGGCGAGAAACGATTTTTTTATTTCAGTGTTAACTATCATAATCAATTAATCTTCTCATACTTTCTGTGTTTCGGATTTGCCCAGAAGGCCGGAGGGCCGGAAAATGAGGATCACAACCAGGATGATAAAAGCAAACACATCCTCGTAATCGCTTGAGATGTAGCCGGTGAAAAAGCTCTCTGTCCATCCCAGGATAAAAGAGCCCAGCACAGCGCCGGGGATGCTGCCGATGCCGCCGAGAACGGCTGCCACAAACGCCTTGATACCCGCGATGAATCCCATGTAGAAGTTGATCTGCCCGATGTGGGAAGCGATGAGGATTCCGCCGATGGCGGCGGTGGCAGAGCCCACCACAAAGGTAATCGAGATGATCCTGTCCACGTTGATTCCCAGGAGCGCCGCCATCACCTGATCCTGGGAGGTGGCGCGCATGGCCTTGCCGATCTTGGTAAACTTGATCAGCACGGTTAAAAGCACCATTACCACAAAGGTGGTGATCAGGATCACAAGCTCAGGGGAGGTAATGACGTGGGCATAGGGTTCCCAGAATTCAAAATCGGGAATCAGGCTGGGAAAGGGCAAAAAATCGGATGTCTGGGCAAGGAGGACGTAGTTCTGGAGGAAGAGCGACATGCCGATGGCCGAGATCAGGGCCGACAGCCTGGGTGCGTTCCGAAGGGGTTTGTAGGCGATCTTCTCCATGGTGTAGCCATAGGCACTGGAATAGATCACCGCGGCCATGGCGGCCATGAAAATCACCCCCAGGGTGGGCATGCCCATCATGGTGAGAACGCTTGAGACGATGAGGCCGGTAAAGGCCCCGATCATGTAGATCTCGCCATGGGCAAAGTTGATCAGCTGTATGATGCCATACACCATTGTGTAGCCCAGGGCGATGAGGGCGTAGATGCTTCCCCGGGTGAGTCCACCGAAGAAAAGTTGTGTAAAATAATCAAAATCCATAAAAACCTGCTTTGTTGACCGATATGCAAAAATTCAATGCCTGTTCATGCAACGAAGGGGGGCAGGCAGAACGCCTGCCCCCCGGAGTGATTCATCCCAAGTTAGCGCAACGGCTATTTCTGCTCTACAAAGGCACCGTTCTCGACCTTGTATACGGAAAAGCCGATACCGGTGGCATCCCCGTTCTCGTCAAACCGGATCTTTCCAAGGGGGGTGTCCACATACTCGGTGTGGAGCACCTTGACAATGGCGTCATAATCGGTGGAGCCGGCCTTGTCGATGGCGTTCAGCAGGGCCAGGGCAGCGGAGTAAGCCGCATCAAAAAATGCGCCGGGATCCGTCCCATAGGCGTCCTGGTGCTCTTTCTTTGCCTGGATGGCAAGGGGGTTCTTGGAGATATCCATGGGGCCTGTGGCATAGACGCCTTCGGCATACTTGCCTGCCACCTTGATAAAGGTGTCGTCCTTAACGCCGTCACCACCGATGAAGGCGGTCTTCATCCTCTTTTTCCTCATGAGGGAGACGATCTTGGAAGCCTCGGGATGGTAACCGCCCCAGACAACCAGATCGGGTTTGGCCCTTCTGACCTTGGTCACGATGGCGGAGTAGTCGACCGCGCCCGGGGTGACACCCTCAAACAGGGCCACTTTAACCCCTGCCGCGGTGAAATATTCCTGGGCAAGCAGGGCCTGGCCCTTGCCGTAGTCGCCCTTGTCGTGGAGAACAGCGATGGTTTTTACCTTGAGCACTTCGGTGGCAAACTTGACCTGGAGCTTTGCCTGGACGGCATCATGGGCAATGGTTCTGAAAAAGTTAGGGTACTCACCGCTCAGGGTGAGATCCGGGGTGGTTGCCGAGGGAGACATGGCAACGATCTTGGCATCCTTGTAGAATCCCATGCCCGCCTTGGTGGCGCCGGAGCAGATATGGCCGAGGACGACGTCGGCACCGTCAGAAACAAGCTTGGTCGCGGTGTTGCCCGCAACCTCGGGTTTACAGACATCATCTTCCACTAAAAGCTCCACCTGCTTTCCAAGCACGCCGCCGTTGGCGTTGATCTTCTTGACCACAAGCTCGGCAGCCTTTACCGTTGGCAGCCCGTAGGATGCAAGGTCACCACTGTGGGCACCTGCCACCCCCAGCTTGATCGTATCTGCGGCAAAGCAACTTCCGGTCAGTGCAACCGATGTAAACAGTAGAGTCGATAAAACGGCAAACAGTTTCCCCATCTTTTTCATAAAGCTCTCCTTAACTTTAAAATTGATTCAGCCAAAAACGCTCTTATTAATCTATGTTCTATACTTATAGAGTGAACCAGAGTCAACGGAAATCAAGGGATTCGCAAAAAAATCCCCCCCGGGCCTGGCAAGATATTTTAAAAACATCTTGCTTCTTTGACCCCCTATTCTGTAAAAAGACAGCTATTGATAACGGGGCATGGAACATTGCCCATTACCAAAAAAAACTAACGACTCGAGTAAAAATTATGAAACAGTGCATTGGTCTGGTGATAAAAAGGGATGAACGCGCACGAAAGAAAGCCCTGGAGCTTGAAGCGTGGCTGGTCAACCAAGGGGTCGACGTTGTGCTTGCAGACGACATCAACTTTGCCGAGCTTCCCTGCAACCTGTTCTGCGTCATCGTCCTCGGTGGAGACGGCACCTTCTTGAGTGCCGCGCGCCTTGTGGGCAGCAAAGACATTCCGTTGATGGGCATCAAATTCGGAGAGGTGGGATTCCTTGCCGAAACCATTGAGGATGACCTGTTTGACGCGGTCAAGGCGGTCCTTGAGAACCGGTTCACCATTGAAGAGCGCATGCGCCTCAACGTATCCGTAATCAGGGAGGGCGACACCATCGCATCGGTGGATGTGCTCAACGATGTGGTGCTCAACAAGGGTGCCCTGTCCCGGCTTGCCTACTGCGGAGTGGAAATCAACGGCAACTACCTGACCACCTACAAGGCAGACGGACTCATCGTGGCAACCCCCACCGGGTCCACAGCGTACTCCCTTGCGGCCGGCGGTCCTGTGATCCATCCTGCGGTACCCGGCATCATCCTCACCCCCATCTGCCCCTTTACCCTGACAAACCGACCGCTCATCATCCCCGACGCCTCGGAGGTGACCATCCGCCTCAACGGCGATCCCACGGACATCGCCCTCACCTTTGACGGCCAGGAGGGAATGGACATCGGCGGCAAGGACAAGATCGTGGTCAAAAAGAGCGCCAACTCCGTCAAGATGATCTCCCTGTCGGACCTGAACTACTTCAAGGTACTCAAGGCAAGGCTCATGTGGTCCGGCGGCAGGGGATAAGGGAGACGGATCTCCATCCTCCCTACTTTACCACGGAAGCCACAACCGGCTTTCGCCCCCGGTGCTGGCTTAGAAAAATCCCTCCGAACACGAGGATGCAGGCAAGGTATTGCCAGGCGTTCAACGTCTCGTTAAGGATCGCCATGCCCATGATCAGGGTAAAAACCGGGATGAGGTTGATAAAAGAGGAGGCCTGCCCGGCCGGGATCCTGCTGACACCAAAGCTGTAGCAGCCGTAGGCCCCCAGGGTGACCACCGAACCCAGGTAAAGAACGGCCAGGGCGGACACGGGTTCAATCGTCGTGGGCATGACCGTGGACGGAAAAAACAGGGCCGGAAGAAAGAAAATGCTGCCGGCAAAGGCCTGGAGTGCTGTGAGGAACAACGGGTTGTAACCCCGGTTGGTAAGCTGCTTCAAAAGGATGCCGTAGCCTGCGGCACACACCATGGCCAAAAACTCGAAAAAGTTTCCCAGGGCCGGGTTGGGGGCTGTGGCAGTGGCGGAAGCCTGGCCGGCGATACTGAGCCAGCACGCCCCGACTACCGAGATCACCATGCCGACAATGTTCCTGTGGGTCAACCGCTCACCCAACAGGAAAAAGGCGGCAAAGGAGACCATGAGGGGACACAGGGCTGTGATCATACCGGCTTGGGATGCGGTGGTCAGTCCCAGGGCCTTTGCCTCAAAAATGAAGTAAAGGCACGGTTCGACCAACACCATCAGGGCAAGGGGCCGAATATCCGTTTTCAAAATTTTAACCCCCCGGAACACCTGGGGAAGAAAGAGAAAGCAAAGACTCCCCACGACCATGCGGCCGGCGATCACCACCATGGGGTGATAGTGAACAAAAGCGAGCTTCAGAGCGATAAAGGAGCTTGCCCACAAAAGGCTTGCCACCAACAGACTTAACTGGGGCAGGATGCCGGAGAGTCTTGGGTTGTTCAAATCAGGGATCCTCACAAAAAGGTGAAAACCCACCTCTTATCACCATTTGATGTTCATGGAAACAGGAAATATAGGTGAGGGATCAGGGGTGTTGCCCCTTTATTTTGTCCATCATGATCTTGAGGATCGTCCGGTCAGTGGCCACCATTCCCTGGGAGCTCAGGATGCCGACATTTTGGATGGTCTTTTGGGCAGACCCGCCAACAATGCCGTCGGTCATTTTCACGGTCAGGCCGTTCACGGCAAAGAGGGCCGACCGAACAGCGGTTGCGGCTGCCGTATCGAGCTTCAGGGCACAGGCGTTCTTTGCCCCGTCACAGATTACCCCGGCCAGATCCTCAATGATATTTTCAACGGCGCCCCCGATCTGATTGCCATCGCCCTTGAGCAGCTGTGCAATGGCAGCGGCCGCCCCGGCACCTGCGGCCACGGAACAGGCGCAGATGGCAGCCAGCCTGCCGGTGTGGGACTTGACCCAGGCGGTGACCACATGGCTGAGCCCCACGGCCCGAAGAAGTTCCTCGTCACCTGCCCCCAGATGATCGGCAACGGCTTTAACCGGAAGAATGGCGGTGAGACCGTGGTTGCCGCTTCCGGCGGAACTCATGGCCGGAAGGGCCGCCCCGGCCATCCTGGCATCTGCTGCAGCCGAGGTGAGCACCCTGGCTGCGTGGATCATGTCCCTTGCCATCAGCCCTTTTTCCGCAAGCAGTTCAAGTGTCGCTCCCACGGCAAGCCCGGACTTGTGGGCAAGCCCGTACCGGGCAAGGGCCATATTCATGTCGATCCCGGTGCGGATGAACGCGAGATCCTCGGTGTCAAGGTCGTTGACAAGGGAGAGGATGCGCTCCATGGAGAGGTCCTTGAGCCAACATTCAAGGTCGAAGATGCTGTTACCGCCCTGGCCGGAACCGGGGGAAAGAAGGGCATTTTTTTTAACGATTTCACCGTTGAGACTGAGGGAGACGATGTTGTCATGGAGGCCTTGGATCACGGATTCGGCAATATCGTTTCCTGCCGCTATCCGGGTTTTAACATACAACCCCTTGTGATCCGCCATGAGGTTCACCCGCACCCGCCCCTGGTCCACCAGGGCCAAGGCCTTGTTAACGTCCTTTCGGGTGACCGGTTGAAGCACCTCCATCCTGAGCCCGGGATCGCCTGCCAGGGCCCCCAGGGCCGTGGCAAGATCAAGGCCTGAGAGGCCGCCGGTTCCGGGAATCGATACGCCAAGGCCGTTCTTGAAGATGTTGGGATCCAGCCAGGTTTCCATGCGATCCACAGCACCCTGACCGGGCAAAAGTGAGGCGGCAGCGGCAGCGCCCAGGGCGATGGCGGTGGGTTCGGTGCAGCCAAGGGCCGGAGCGACCTCAAGCCTTAAAATATCTTTGACGGTATAGCCCATCACACCCCATTACGACCCATGGTTTACGGACGATGTCGGGTGTTGGAAAACCACACCCCATTGCTACTCAGTGTTTCCGGAGGAACCCCAGATGTCGACGATTTTTGTGTTTCCGGGATAATCCACGGTCTTGTACTTTGTTATTCTGGAGAGCCGCTTGGTGATGGCGCCGATCCGGATGATCTGGCTGCGGATGGTATCCAGATCGCGGCTGGGCAGGGTCTCGGCATTCCGGTCCATCATGATCAGCTCAAAACAGCCCAGGATCGCCTGGAGGGGTTGGTTGAGCTCGTGGCAAACGGCACCGGCCATCTCAAGCACCCCCTGGAGCTTTTCCCGCTGGATCTTGTCGGCTTCAGCGCTCTTCCTGGATGAAATATCGGTGATGGTGGCAATGACCCATGCCATTGGATTGGAACTGTCCGCACTGCTCAGTTTAACATTGGCATGGAAAATGGTGCCGTCCCTGCGCATGAGGTCGGCGTCAAAGGTGGCCCGTCCCCCCGAAGCAAGGCTTGCATAGACGGTCTTGTTCACCCGTTCATCCTCCTCCTTGGAGGGATAAACCATGCCCACGCTCCTGTCCCGGAAATCCGCCTTGCCGGTGTAGCCAAAGAGCTTCACCATCTCGGTGTTGACCCATTTGAAGACCCGGTTTTCCAGGAGGGTGATGCCAACAGGAGAAAGCTCCAGTATCTGTTCAAGGATTACCTGCTGGTTCCGAAGGGCCCGGTCCGACTGTTTCCGCTCGATGGCAAGGGCGATGTGCTGGGACACCGAGTTGAGAAGATCCAGATCCGACCTGTGGTACATATCTTTTGACGTAAAGCTTTGGACGGCCATGGCGCCGATCACCCGGTCCCGGCTCATAAGGGGAGCGCCCAGCCAGATTTCGCTGGGACTGCCAATGGGTTTTTTTCCTTTGCTCTTGGCAAAGTTGAGGATGTCATCCTTGTAGAAGATCAACGGTTTTTGGGCGGTAATCACCTCCCCGGTCAGGGAGGCGGTGGTGCTAAAATTGGTGATCTCACCGGGCATCTCATCTTTTTCATTGACCCAGTAGTCAAAGGTGATGGCGTCCTTCTCACTGTTGTGAATCGCGATGAAAAAGTTGTCCACATTCAGGATTCTGCCAAGGGATTTGTGGATGACACCAAAGAGTTCGTTCAGGTCCAATGTCCTGTTGACGGCGTCTGAGATCTCAAACAGCACATCAATGGTGGTGTTGGCATCCCTTTTCCTCTGCTGGCTTGTCATCCTCTCTCTTCTCCCATACCCATCCCTGTTCCAACGCTAGACCCGGACCACTTAAGCCGGCTGCAAGTTTCAATTAATATTGCATTGTTGCTGTTTTAAATCAAGATTTATGATAATGGTGCATCCATGGAAAAACAAGACTTCATTGAACAGCTTGCAGACAATTTCTACCTTGTCAAGGGGCCGGACAATGCCAGGATTCCATTTTGCAACTCCTTTCTTCTCCAGGGAAGGGAGCGGGTGCTCATAGATGCCGGGGCGGGCGAGGCCATCATCAAGGCCATCGACAGGGAGAGACGGATAGACGTTCTCATCATCACCCACTCCCACCCGGACCACATCCTGGCATCCCATGTGCTGAAAGACCGGCACCTCATGCTTCCCCAGGAGAGCCCGGAATCGGTCCACGACCTGTTCGAGCTGGGCAAGCGCTTCACCGGATCCGATCAGGGCGGCAGCCACTGGAAAAAACGCATGGAAGAAAGGTACGGACTTCACCCCCTGAAACCGGCAGATTCACGGTATTCCCACGGGGATCGAATCAATCTCGGGGGCGCGTCCCTGGAGGCCATCCACCTTCCCGGCCACCTCAGGGACCACTATGGTTTCTTTGACCATAACTCAAAGACACTGTTGACCACGGATGTGGATTTTACGGGCTTCGGCCCCTGGTACGGCAACGGAGAAGCGACCATCGACCAGTTCAAGCAGGATGTGAAGACCCTTGCCCCCATTGAAGCCAACCGGGTCTGCTCCTCCCACAAGCGTCCCCTGGAAGGCCAGGCAAAAGAGGCATTCGACCGCTTCCTTGCCGCATTTGACCGGCAACAGCAGGAGGTGCTTGCCTGCGTGGGCACCGGAGCAACCCTTGAGACAATGGTAGCGGGGTCCCCCTTTTACCACCACCGCTTCCCGGATAGTTTTCTCCAAAAGATATATGAAGGCCACCTTGTGAAGAAGAACCTTGACCTCCTGGTAAGAGCCAAGGTGCTGAGACTTGAGAACGGGATCTATACAAAAGACGAGGAGAAGATCCATGCGATCCATTGAGGAAATTTCCCTGCTTTATGAAATAAATGAAGCACTGAACGAACACATGGACATGAAAAAATCCCTGCACAAGGTGCTGGGGATCCTTGCGGATTCCTTGAACCTTATCAAGGGGACCATCACCCTGCTTGATCCGTCCACCCAGGAGATCCGCATCGAGTTGGCCCACGGCATATCGGAACGGGCCAAGAAACGGGTCAAGTACCGGCTCGGGGAGGGGGTCACAGGTAAGGTAATCCAGACCGGCAAACCCGCCGTCATTCCCCGGATCAGCGAAGATCCCTCCTTCCTGGACAGAACCGACTCCCGGGGACCCGAGGAGATCCGGGACTACTCCTTCATCTGTGTGCCCGTTAAAAAGGGCACCATCGTGGTGGGCGCCCTGAGCGCCGACCGCCTCTATGACGGGGCGGCGGAACTGAAAAAAGGCGAAAAGATCATGAGCGTGGTGGCCACCATGATCGCCCGCCACGTGATCAACCTGGAGGCGCTCCAGCTGGAAAAGGAAAAGCTGAAAAAAGAAAACACCCGGCTCAAGAGCGAGCTTGAGAACCGATACAGCTTCTCCAACATCATCGGCAACTCCAACAAGATGCGGGAGGTGTTCCAGATGATCTCCCAGGTCTCACGGAGCAACGCCACCGTGCTGATCCGGGGGGAGAGCGGAACCGGCAAGGAGCTTGTGGCCAATTCCATCCACTACAACAGCCTCAGGAACAGCCACCCCTTTGTCAAAATCAACTGCGCGGCCCTGCCGGAGAACATCATCGAAAGCGAGCTGTTCGGCCATGAGAAAGGGTCCTTTACCGGCGCCCTTCACCAGAAAAAAGGCAAGTTTGAGCTGGCCCACAAGGGCACCATCTTCCTGGACGAGATCGGCACCATGGATCTGAGTCTCCAGGTCAAGCTACTGCGGGTACTCCAGGAAAAGGAGTTCGAGCGGGTGGGGGGTATCAAAACCATCAAAAGCGATGTGAGGATCATTGCCGCCACCAACGCCAACCTGGAGGAGATGGTGGAAAAGGGCACGTTCAGGGACGACCTCTACTTCAGGCTCAACGTCTTTCCCATCTACATGCCCAGCCTGCGCATGCGGCGCACCGACATCATCCTTTTGGCCGATCACTTCCTGGAAAAGTATTCAAAGGAGAACTTCAAGGATATCAAGCGCTTCTCCACCCCAGCCATCGACATGATGATGGAGTACCACTGGCCCGGTAACGTCCGGGAGCTTGAGAACTGCATCGAGCGGGCCGTGCTCATGTGCAACGAGGGGGCCATCCACTCCTACCACCTGCCCCCAAGCCTCCAGACGGGCCACGGGTCAAAAACCCTCTCCCACCTCTCCTTGGAGGAGGCGGTGAAGAACCTGGAGAAGGAGATGATCATGGACGCCTTGAAGAACACCCGGGGAAACGTGAAAAACGCTGCCAAGCTATTGCATACCACGGTGAGAAAATTCTCCTACAAGGCAGAGAAACTTGGGGTCAACTACAAAGATTTCAGATAGATAAGGCAAGAAACCCTGGGGTGCGAACCTGCAACCGGGGAGAGACATAGCAAACCACTTAAGATTTCAAGCAGATAAGGAAAAAGACCACGTGTTAGGAACCATCGTTAATGCAGCTGCTATCATCGCCGGAGGCCTCATGGGCCTTCTGTTCCGGGGGGGCATCCCGGAGAAGTACAACCGAACCATCATGCACGCCATCAGCCTGGCCGTGCTGGTCATCGGCATCAAAGGCGCCATGAAGTCCGACGACCTTCTGGTGGTGATCTTCAGCCTGGCCCTTGGGAGTCTTACCGGGGAACTCCTGAAAATCGAGGAGCGCCTCGAAGGCCTGGGCAAAGCCCTGGAGCAGCGCTTTGCAAAGAACGACACGGGCTTCTACCAGGGTTTCATCACCTCAACCCTTCTTTTCTGCGTCGGCTCCATGGCCATTGTGGGGTCGCTGGAGAGCGGACTCACCGGCAACCACCAGACCCTGTTTGCCAAATCCGCCCTGGACGGCATCACCTCCATCATCCTCGGCTCCACCTTTGGCGTAGGCATCATCTTTTCATCGGGCCCGCTCTTTCTCTACCAGGGATTCATCACCATGGCAGCCGTACTGGTCAAGCCCTTTCTCACGCCGGAGGTGGTGACCCAGATGAGCTCGGTGGGCGGGGTGCTGATCATGGCCATCGGCATCAACCTCCTGGGAGCGGCAAAGATCCGCATCGGCAGCATGCTGCCCGCAGTCTTCCTGCCCCTTGTCTGGTTTGCGGTAAAAGTCCTCTGGGGTCAGGCTTAATCAGGACAAGCCTGACCCAACAGCTCCCGGGTCAGGCCTAAGACTTTGGTATTATCCGTTCAGGACATCCCCAAGTTTAACCAGGGCCCTTCTGTTAAGGGTTTGGGCACAATAGGTTCCCCCCTTGCTTGAGCCAACACCGTCATCCCACTTAGTGAGAATCTTCCCCTTGCTGTCAAGCAACTGGTAGTTCAGATCCAATGAAGAACCACCCGCCCCAAAACCGACAAATACCCTTGCTGCCTTGTTGCCGGGCTTAAACTTGGCAACCTTGATAATCAGCAGATTCCCCGGGCCTTTAAACGCCTTCCGGGACTTGATCAACTTTGATTTATACCCAGCCCGGCTCAATTGTTTAATGATGTCTCGATCCATCCATTTGCCGACCCGCTGGAGTTCCACGATCTGATCCTGGGTCATGCTGCTGGTATCCCCACGCAATGAGAGTACGGACATTTCACCGGTCCCACCGGTAACATTGGCTTTAGGGGCTGTCCTTGCACCATTACAGCCAACGGCAAGGATGACAAAAAACAATAGAGAAGAGACACAAATGAATCGTTTAAGCAAAAGAAACCTCCTTGGAGAAAATAAATAATGAAAACCGATTAACCTCTTTGGGGTCATACCATATTTGATATTTGGGGTCATGCTATTTGGGGAATTTGGGGTCAGGCAAAGCGCCATTGCCGGCTCAGGAGTTGAGGATCCGATCCAGTTCAGCTGCGATACGGGTGAACACCTGCTCCTCTTTCCCAAGGTCCGAGGCCGAGGTGATGGCATCCACCTCCTGGTAACTATAGGTCCAATCAGGGTCCCCGGCCGTCATGAACAGGACGGTTTTTTTCCTGTTCTCAGGAAGCGCCATGAAAGACTTCATGGAAGGATTGAGGCCTGTCCAGGCAAGGCAGGAATCCATGATCACCACCGCATCCACAGACCCGACATCCGCCGTGTTCAGATCGCCCATGTTGACGACCCGGATGGTGGCAAGCGGCCGGTAGGCCGTTATGATCCGGTTGCGGATGGCATCCTTGAACTCGCTTGCATCCCCTGCGATCAGGATCGTTGCCCCGGCTTGATCAGAAACAAATGCGGTGGGAACAATCTTACCCGAGCACGAGGTCATCACCACCGCCACCAGCACCACACACACCAACAAAAACAGCTTCTTCATACTGATCCTCCTTGAAATTACGGGTTTACCCCACCGGCTTAGGCCGGCAGGGCCTTGTCCTATCAATGGGACCCAAGCCACTCTGCATACCGGTACATGCCCGACAGGGCCTTTACCGCACGCTCGGGTGAGGGGAAAAAGACCCCCTTGTATTTACACCCGTCAACCCTGTAGAGGGTGCGGCTCTTGTGATCGGTCAGAAGACTCACCCCAAGCACGGGTTTCTCATACTGCTCGGTGAGCCTCACCACATGGTCCACATAGTCGTCCTCGGCCCGGAACAGGGCATCCCGGATCCCGTCCAATTGCTCCCTTGAATAACTGGGATCCACGGCATCAATGGAATTCACCATCTGGTCCACGAAAACCCTTCTTCCGTGGATGCCAAGATGGATCACGGCATCGCAACCGTCCCACTTCAAGAGCTCCTCCACGGTGACCCGGGGAATATTAGGATCGTTCTCCCCCACGATGTCCAGGGGATTGGCCCGGCTCCAGTAGGAGGGAAGCATGGTGTCCAGCCGCTCCGTGATATCCGTGGACAGGGTCGGAATCTCAAGGCCGTTGTCCATGCATAAATCCGCCGTGACCACCCCCCAGCCGCCCCCCAGGGTCATGATGGCCACCCGATTGCCCTTGGGCAGAGGAAGGGAGGAAAATACGGCAGAAAGGTCCAGGAGCTCCATGGGCTGGTCCACCTGGATCACACCGGCCTGTTTGCAGGCGGCGCTCAGCACCTTGGCATCCGAGGCAAGGGCGCCGGTATGGCTTGCTGCGGCCTTGCCGCCTGCGTCGGTGCGGCCCCCGCTCAGGATCACCACCGGCTTCTTGGTGGAAACCCTTGCGGCGCTTTCAAAGAACCGTCGCCCCTCCTTGACACTCTCGAGATAGAGCACCACGGTCCGGGTCAGTTCATCTACCTCAAACGCCTCCATGTAATCCTCAATGGTCACCATGGCCTCGTTGCCCGAACCTGAAAAGGCCCGGATGCCGATGTTCTGCTGGCTGGCAAAGGCCAAAAGCTGGGTGCCCATGTTGCCGGACTGGCAGACCAGGGCGGTTGAACCGGGCATGGGATGGACGTGGGCGCCGCTGCAGAAAAACCCCTTGTGGGGATTGCAGATGCCCATGGTGTTGGGCCCCAGGATGATGATGCCGGCCTTGTACGCCTCTTTCACCAGTTGCTTCTCGATCTCCACCCCCTCCGGCCCAGTTTCACCGAATCCCGATGTGATCAGCAGCATGCCCCGGATCCCCTTGGCCTTAAGTTCCGGGATCAGGTCCGGCACCATGGGGGCCGGGATGGTCACCACGGCAAGGTCCACCGTTCCTTCTATCTCGGCCACGGACCGGTAAACCGCTCTGCCTGCAATGGTTCCGCCCTTTGGATTGACCAGATAGACCTCCCCTTGATAATCGCCGTTCAAGGTGTTGGTCAGCAGCATGTGCCCCCACTTGCCAAGGGTGGCCGACGCCCCCACAAAGGCAACCGAATTGGGATAAAACAGCTCCCGCAACGCCTTGGGGTCAACCTTGGGCCTGGCATAGGCAGGTGCCGGCTCTTGGCCGACCACCATGAGGGCGTCCACGGCCGAAATATCGCCGTCCGGCGTGATGATCAAAGGGTTGATATCGATCTCCCGCACCGTGGGAAGGGCCTCGGCAATCTCGGACAACCCCATGAGAACCGCCTTGATCAGGGTGACGTCAGCCGCTTCCTCCCCCCTGAAGCTGCCCAGGAGTTTCTTTGAAGAGAGCTCCGCCATCATCTGGTCCATGTCATAATCCACCAGGGGAGCGATCCTGAACACCACATCATCCAGGGCCTCGGTAAAAACGCCCCCAAGCCCGAACATGATCACAGGTCCGAACTGGGGATCCCTGAACATGCCCGCCACAAGCTCCCGCTTTCCCTTGACCATGGGCTGGACCAGCAGGGCCTCCAGGCGATCGCCTGCGGCCGCAACCAGGGCATCGGCAGCTTCCCGCACCTCGGCTTCACCGGCAAGGCCCACCCGCACCAGTCCAAGCTCGGTCTTGTGGGTCAACGAACCGCCCATGGCCTTGAGCACCACGGGAAATCCCATATCTACAGCCGCTTTAACGGCTTCATCCGAACTCCCGACCCTTTGTTCCTTTACCACCGGGATTCCAAAAAGATTTAAAATTGTTTTTGCATCATCTTCCAACAGTGCATCCGCCCCTGAAGCCAGGGCCTTATCAACCATCTTCTTTGCTTCAACAACACGACTCATACGACATCTCCATGGAACCCCAAGGAACTCGCCCCAGGTTGGTTTACGGTTGAACTCCTTTGAATAATATTCTGCTGATCCGCTCTGAAACAAGGTTCGTGTCTATCTCTGAACCGAAAATAACCTCTTTTAAACATGCATGTTCGATGGACCCAAGGATCACCTGCCTGAAGATATGGGGATCCACATCCTTACTGATTTCACCATTGATCTGGCCCTGGCGGATGATCTCAAGGATGGTCCTGGCATAGCGTTTCACCATGTCATAGGCGGCACACTTGAAATACTCCGGGGAACTTCGCACCTCAAGAAGTAGAATCCGGGCAAAAACCCGGTTGGCAGCGTAGCTCTCGATGCTGCATTTGATGACCAAGGCAAGCTTGTCAAGGCTTGAGCTCTCCCCCTGGGTGGTCGCTTCAATCTTCTCCTGAAACGCCTCAAAGTGCTGTTTCAGCACCTGGTAGAGAAGATCCTTCTTATCCTTGAAATATTTATATATCAGCCCTTCTGTCACCCCGGCTTCGGCAGCGATCCCCGACGTGGTGATGGAGTGGAAATCTTTTTTTTTCATCAACTCAGCCAGGGCCTTCATGATCTTGATCCGCCCCGGGGGAGATCCCTTCTTGTGTTTGGTCATTCACTTCCTGCTTGTCTTGTTCCGTAAAAAAACAGTTATTCATCCGAATCGACAACGTGGTAAGTAATATTTACTTACGGGCTCCAATCTTGTCAAGGAAATTTTCAGGAGAAATCAAGAAGATTCAAGCCGATGGTCTCGTCAAAGGCCCTGTTTACCTGGCCCTCAAAGGCCTGGAGAATCAATTCGCAGGTGGCCGAGACAACCGCCTCGTTCAGATGCCCGCCAAAGGTGCTGTTGTCGGCACCCGCCAGGTTTGCATGGACATGGAGATAGACCTCACCCTCCATGGTGGTGATATTGCCCGTAAGGGAGGTGATCTCAAAATCCCCGGTCATCACCGTTGAGCGGTATTCTTGGGTGGCGGTTTCAAACAACCCCACCACCGCCTTGTTCACGGCCCCGAGACCGCTTATTTTTCCGAGTGTGATTTTTTCCGCTTCGCACACCTGTTTCACCTGGGACAGGATCTCCTCTCCCCGATCGATCCGAACAACATATGTTTTACCAAACGCCTTGTATTCCATTGAAAAACTCCTTGCAGCCGGCTACTGGCCGTAACTAAATAGGGTAAAAAAAATAGGGCTCCTGGTCCGCGTCACCCAGGGGCATCGAAAAAATATAAAATATTTTCAGTTGCAGGACAACGATATTTCCATTATTTAGTCGTCAACCGATGAATGTCCGGTAAACCCAGTTAGGATAATGAAGTGACGCTACTAGTACAAATAGCAGGGATGTTTGAAAAACTCGAAAAAGCCCTTCCCCGGGTAAAGATAGATCTCCCGGCACTGGATCGGTGGCCGGACATGGTGTTCAGCCTGGGACCGCTGCCACTCTTGTTTCTCTTCATGGCGTCGTCGCTGATCATGATCTGGCGACTCAATGCCGTTGAAGAAAAGGGGTTTGAAGGCACCATGGTGGGCACCATTGTCATGCCCTTCTGCTCGGGGTTTGCCAACCTGGCCTTTGCCCTTGTCATGGCCGGCAGCAAGGACGGCGGCAGCCTGGTGCTGGAAAACTGCATCGTCAACAACGTGACCAACCTCACCCTGGTTCTTGGGATCCCCACCCTTTTCTGGGGCATTAACATCGCCGGCAGAAAAAAGGTACCCCCCAAAAAAGAGAACAAAAAAGCCGCCGCAAAAGAGAAAGAAAAAGAAAAGCGCACCGAGGCAAAGATCAGTTACTTCTCCCTGCTGCTCTCCCTCATCGCCATGCTCTTCTTTACCGGAGCCGTGTGGCAGCTGGCAAGGGACGGGATACTGGATGCCTCCGACGGCATGGTTCTCACGGGGCTCTTCCTGTTCTGGCAGGCCTTCCACGTGGTTGATGTGATGAAGAACAATGTCAGGAAGAGCCGCACCGTCGATCCTTCCGTAATCGGCGATTTTGTTGCGGTGGGCCTATGTGCCTGGGTCACGGTTTACAGCATAGACGGCCTTGTGGTCTGGGTCACGGAACAGGGAAGCGGGTTCCTCTCCAGGGAGAACCTGGGACTGTTGAGCGGGCTGCTCATGGTAGTGCCCAATGCCATGCTCGCCTTTTACTATTCGGCAAAGGGGCGTTCGGACATTGCCTACTCCTCCCAGATCGGGGACTGCCACATCTGCATCCCCCTCTGCATCGGTGTCTATGCCATCGCCTCCCCCATCACCGTTCCCGCCACCTTTGAGCTGGGTGCCGGCATCATCATGGTAACCGGAGGGGTCCTCCTCCTGTTCACGGCCCTGCTGGGGCGACTGCCCAGGATCATGGGAGCAGTCCTGACCCTCTCCTATTCGGTCTTCCTCTACCGGGGCATCATCTCCTGAACGGACGGAATCACGGTTCTTAGCTCTGATTTTCGCGTTATTTTGGCAAGAGAATCAAAAACCTTTTTGGGTCTGGCTTGTCCAGGTTAGGTGTTCACCGTTAAAATGTCCTCATAGTTGATGTCAATGGCCAGCACACCGGAAAACATCCTTTTTTTGTCAAACAGCGGCACCGAGACCGTAAAGCAGAAACGGTCGGTGGCGGACGAGCGGTACACCTTTGAAACAAAGGTGCTGCCGTGGCGTTCAGGTTCCCGGAACCACTCTTTTGCGGACCAGTTCCGGCCATATCCGTTTTCAGGCGCGTTTGGGCCGACCGGGTTCCCGGCCTCGACATTCCCCGTGACCCGCTGGCCTGTATTCCCGGCATCGACATTCCCCGTGACCTGCCTGCCCGTGCCATCCGTGATGTATGCCAGCTCAATGAACCCGTACTGTTCGAGGAATCCTGCCAGGGCCTTCTCCCGGGCCGCCCTTGCCATGGAACTGAGCCCCTGATCCCGGGCCATTGTCTCTGCAACCCCCCGGGCTACCTGATGGGTGGACAGATGAAAAATCCCCGTATCAACGATCATGTCATCACAGAGATGGTTTATGTTCTCCGCTGTGGTCACGATGGTTTCAACGGTCTTGGATTGACGCTTCATGGACCCTTCGATAACCAGGATATCATCGGAAACCGTTTTAACATCCCGACTCTGAAGGGAGGTGGCGTCCTGGATCAGGGCCAGATTGCCGGCCAGGGATTCAAAACCGGAATAAACATGCTTTAAGGAGGTGTTTGCATTGCCAATGAGCGCCTCCCCGGCCTGCACATTTTTCTCGACATTTTTCACAGCATCTACGGTCCCGGTCACCGTTGCCCGGAGACGCCCCACCCGCTCTTGAATCTCCATGGTCGCCGCTTTTGTCTGTTTTGCAAGGGTATCCATCTCCTCGGCGATCACCTTAAACCCCTTGCTGTTTCCGCTGGTTCTTGCCGCCTCAATTCGCGCATTCAACGAGAGAATAGTGGTTTCATCGGAAATGTTACCGATCATATCGATGATGGTACCGATGGAGTTTGAATGGTCATCCAGTTCTTGGATGGTGCAGACAAGATCCGCCACAAAGGTCTTGATCTCGTCAAACTGGCCCATGGAGTTTTCCTGGAGCGCCAGGGCTTCCCGGACCTGTTTTTCAATGTTTTCCGAATCTACAGCCAGGGTCTCTGTGTTTTCTGCAATCTTTCCCACCGAGGTTGCCATGCGCACCCCGGCCCTTGAGATGTTACCCATCATTTTTTCCTGTTCCAGGCACCGGTCCCTGAACTCTGTTGCGAACCGGAACAGGCCGGGGGCCATGGCGGACAATACCACAACGCTCTTCAGGATGTTGGCCACAATCCCATTGAGTTTCCTGAAAAATAAGTTAAAGATGCCGATGCCACGGGCCAGGATCGGATCCGCCGGCACCAAAAACGCCCTTGATAGATCCCATGTCTGTTCCAGCATCTGTTTGATGGGTTGAAGATAATCTTCCTGCCTGACCGTGCCCCTGTTATTGAAGAACCCCAATGCCATAATTTCATCCTTTTGTTGATGTTGATCATGGAGAAGGCAATAGCAATTTAGGTGCCATACCCATCATATTCTCCATGGGCCCGGTCATCGGGGTGTCGGGGGTGCCGGAAGCGTGATCCCGGAGCAGCCAAAAATCACAATACTGTCATTACCTTTCAATCAAATCACAAAAATGTCTCTTCCGTCGCAACATCCTGGTTCTGTTCCATGCCCCCCTCCCCCAGCCAGCCATTGTTTCCAGGGAACCATCTCCTTTGGCGCAAAAGTTGCAACCTTTGTTACTGTTTTTTGACAAAACAGCATCCCCATGGGGATGCAGGATAACCCCATACTTTTACAGGATTGAAATCGTTGAATATGAAACCGTCTGTGAATCTGAATCTCCCGGCCCTGGGACCCTGGACCCGTGAAAAAGGCAGCTACCTCACCGGTGTTCTGAACCATCTACGCCTCCATACCGCCCTGCAACCCATCTTCAGCCTGGCCCACAAGCGGGTGGTCGGCTACGAAGCCCTGCTCCGGGCCAGGGACAGGGACTTGAACTGGATCAGCCCGGCCCGGCTGTTTCTCAGGAATGACAGTCCCCGGGAAACCATCCGCCTTGACAGGCTGTGCCGGTACATTCATCTGCACAACTTTCTCAACCTGAAGGATGAGGTGAGCTGGCTTTTTTTAAACGTATCCCCGGAAACCATCATCAACGGCAACCGCTTCGGCTCATTTTTCAAGCACCTGCTGGAAAAATACAATTTCCCTGCCCACCGCATCGTCATCGAGGTGGTGGAGTATCCCATCGGGGATAATGCCCTGCTATTGGAGGTGGTCGACTATTATAAGCGCCTTGGCTGCTTGATTGCCATCGATGATTTTGGTGCCGGTCATTCCAATTTTGACCGCATCTGGACCCTCCGGCCCGATATTGTAAAACTCGACCGATCGTTCCTGGTCAAGGCCTCCGCCCAGGGCTCGGTTCGCACCATGCTTTCCGGGATCGTCTCCCTTCTGCACCAGTCCGGTGCCCTAGTGCTCATCGAAGGCGTTGAAACAGAAGACCAGGCAATGATAGCCATTGAAAGCGAGGCCGACTTTGTCCAGGGCTTCTTTTTTGGACGCCCCTTTATGGACCTGACATGCCCCACCCCCCAAGAACCCGATTTTGCAAGGCTCTTTGACGCCTACAAAGGGTTTGCCGGCCAGGAGGAGGAGCGGCTCGACAAGCTTCTTGCGAAATACAACACCCTGTTTGCCCATGCCGTACAACGACTAAAATCCGGTTCCTCCCTGGTGGCAGCCACAAAAAGCCTGTTAACCGATCCCAAAGTGATCCGGTGTTATCAGGTGAGAACAGACGGCGTTCAAATGGGCCCGACCCTGGTATCCCCATTTTTAAGCGCCCGGGAAGACCCACGTTATAAGCCCCTTGAGGATACAAAGAGTGCGGACTGGTTCAGGCGCCATTATCTGAGGCGGGCCATCCTCCACCCGGAACAACTCCAGGTCACCCGACCCTATCTCTCCATTACCGGGGCCCGGATGTGCGTCACCCTTTCCATGCGATTCGCCGGTGGCCAAAAGGAGAGTGTGTTGTGCTGTGACCTGTTTGTCTAACCCTGGCAAAAAAATCACGTGGCAGCGATTAAAAAAGATTTCCTTGAACCTGCCGGTTTTTTCCGATAGGGAAGGGCAAACCATAACCCCCCGGAGAAATGACCCCATGGGAAAATCAGTGATTGCCTGTTTGCTGCTTACCATTACACTCCTCCTGCCTGGCGCGAACGGTTCCAACGCCCATGGCTTTGAGATGGCGCGGTTCAGAATCGCCCTTGTCCAGATGGACGCCACCCAGGGGAAAGATAAAAACCTGGAAAAAATAGAAGCGTTCGCCACCCGGGCCGCCCAAAACAGGGCTGAAATCATCTGCTTTCCGGAGTTGTCCATCCCAGGGTATGAGCGGAACCGCCCCGGCCCCCTGGCTGAAACCATTCCCGGGGAGTCATCCACCACGGTTTCAAGGCTCTCCCAGACCCTGCAGATCATCATCCTTGCCGGACTCATCGAAAAAGCGGAAAACCACCTCTACATCACCCAGATCGCGGCCTTTCCCGACGGCAGGGTGGAAAAATACAGAAAAACCCACCCGGGCCGCAACGAACGCGCGCTCTTTTCCAAAGGCAACGCGCTTCCCGTGTTCCACGCAAAGGACACGTTGGGTAACCGGGTGACCTTTGCCATGGGCATCTGCTATGACATGCATTTTCCGGAAATCGCCGCCATCTTTTCCCTGAAGGGGGCCCAGATCCTGTTCTCGCCCCACGCCTCCCCCCTGGGAGGGAACAGGCGTATCGCAGTATGGAACCGATACCTTGGGGCAAGGGCCTATGACAACACCCTCTATGTTGCCGCATGCAACCACCTGGGCCATGACGGCACCACGTCTTACGGGTCGGGGATCGGCATCTGGGACCCGGCCACGGCAAAGCTGCTCAAGGAATGCGTTGACGACAAAGACGCCATGCTCTTTTACGACCTGGACCTTGCCGCCCTTGCAAAAAAGCGCACCAACAAGAGCAAAACCTTTTACGTGAAAGACCGAAGGCAGGATTTGTACGGTCCCGATCAGGACATTGCCCCCCGGCAGGGTGCCGGGGGGGATTAGGTTCTTCGCTTTGATTTTCGTATTATTTTGGCAAGAGAATCAGAAAAACGCGTTGATTCCGGCTTGTCCGGGTTAGGAAGAATAAGGCAAAAGGGTCAGGAAACGGCGGGTTCCCAAACCGTGGCCCGGTTCCGGCCGTTCTCCTTGGAGGCATAGAGGGCGCTGTCCGCCCGGGAGATCCACTCGGTGGCGTTCTTTATCTCACTGGTCTTGGTGTTTTCGGCAATACCGAAACTCAGGGTGATGGTGAGGAACTCACCGGCAATGGGCTTGCCGGTCTTGTCGATCCGGGGAAACCCATGGTTCTGGATGGCGGTTCGGATCCGTTCCACAATGGTCAGGGACTGGGCCTGGTCGGTCTCGTCAAACAAAAGGAGGAACTCCTCCCCCCCGTACCTGCCGGCCACATCAAAGAACTCCCGCATGGAGTCTGAAAGCAGGGCGCCCAGCTCCTTGAGGACCAGGTCCCCCTGGAGATGACCGTAGGTGTCGTTGATCATTTTAAAATGGTCGATGTCGCACATCACCACACAGGCCTTGTTTCCGGTCCTGCGCTCAAACCGTGAGCTGACCCGGGCCACCTCCTCTTTAATCTTCCGGGAGTTAAACAGCTTGGTGAGGCTGTCAAACACGGCCAGGTGCTCAAACTCCGTCTTGATGAGGATGGTGCTCAGGAAATTGCACATGATCTCGCACACGCTGGCTTCATAATCCCTGACCGACGCCTCATTGCCGCAGAAATCCCCACCAAACAGGTAGCCGCCGCCAAAACTCTCCGGCAGATAGACAAACCCCATGATATCGCAGCCGATATTAGGCACGTTGATGCTGGAAACGTTTTTGTGGAGAAAGGCCTTGACCTCGTTGATATAGATCCGTTCCGGATCCTTAAGGTTGAGGGCAAGCCGCCGGCCCTCCACCAGGTCGTCCCGGTATCCGTCCGGGTCAAACACCTTCTCGATCTTGAGCAGCAGGGTGTCGTCAACGGCATTGGTGATCTTGTAGAGCACGCTCACATCAAAGGACATGGTCTTCTGCATGATGTCCAGGGGAATCTTGAAGCACTCGTGCCTGTCACTGGCCACATCCAGGGTCGAAAGAAACGAACTCAGGTCCCCCAGTCGGTTCAGCACCTGCTTGGCATCGGTCTCAAGTTTATCCATGGTTAGGCTTCCTTTAACAGTTGGAGGTTCTCCCGGGCAAAATCCAGGGTCGGGTCGATGGTTAAGGCCTGGTCATAGTAGAGGATCGCCTCCTCCCGCTTGCCAAGTTCCCGGAGGTTGGTGGCCACATTGGCATAGTCAATGCCCGACGAGGGATCAAGCTCAATGACCCGCTTGAAACAAGCCACGGCATCTTCATGGTTCTTCATCTTAAAATGGCAGAACCCCTTAAGGTTGTGGATGTCCGTCCGCTGGGGATCGATGGCCTCCCCCTGTTCCAGCACCACAAGGGCCTGGTCGTAGGCTTCCATCTCCTTGTGGCAGACCCCGAGGTAGGAGCAGATGTCCGGGATGTTGAGGGTGGCCGGATCCAGGCGAAGGGCGGCCTCAAGATGGTCCTTGGCCGTCCGGGGATCCCCCAGGGAAAGTAAAGAAAGGCCCTGGTAGAACCGGGTGTAGTACTGGCCCGGCAGGAGGCCTTCCATATGCGCCAAACGGGCCACCGCCTCCTTGGGATCAAAGCGCTCGGTGATCAACCGGGCTGCGAACATGCCAAGGCTTGCCTCGGCCGCCCGCTCCCTGAAATGGGCGCCGGGAAGGATGGTGTAAAAGGCCGGGATCTTGAGCCCCGGGTGCATGGTGTTGATGAGGAGCACGTCCATCTCCTTTTGGGCCAGGGCCGCAACATAATTCTCCACCTCCACCTTGATGTTGTCGTTGGAAAGGTTGGGCAGATCCGAGAGGGGAATCATATTCTTCTGCCCGGTGATAAACGCTGCCTCCCCAAGGGTATCAAACTTCGGCAGGCCGCTGGCCACGTAATTGGACCCGGTATTGAAGTCCCCTGAGAGCTGGGCTGTCTCGGTCAAGGCCCGGCTCAACGCCTTTTCCGGGTTCGGGGCCGTACCCGCCGTCCACACGATTTCGCTCATCACCGGAAAAGTGTCGGGATCATAGGCCATGACCCCCACGGTGGGAATGCCCATGCCCAGGGTAAAATCGGAGATGTGGAGACGAATACCGGCCCGCCGGTACTTTTCCACCATCTCTTTCACCGCAGGATCGGTGGCCGAATCCGGATCAATGGCCGGCACACTGAGCTTTCCGTGGCTGACAAGGGAGGAAGTGTGGCGCTCCACAAGCTCGGATACCCCCTGGCAGATGGCCTCTTCGGCGCAGTTACCGGCCGAGGGTCCGTTGAACTCGTTGATCATGTAGAACCAGTCAAAGGGGATCAGCGCGGCCTTGTCCCGGGTGAGGTTAAAGCCTTGGGTCCACTTCAGGGGAAGCGTCTCAAAGATTTTTTGCTTGGCATCCTCGTTGCCGCCCTGGTCGTGGACGCTCTGGAGAATCATCTCAAACGGGATGGCGTCGGCTTTAACGTTCCCATAGGTATCGGTCACAAAGTTTGACTCGTCATTCTTAAAGCTGAAAAAGCTGTACCGCTCGGCAAGCTCCATCACGGCACTGGCCTCGGACTGGGCCGGATCTGCGCCCTTGCCCATCTGCTTGTTGGTTCCAATAACATCTTTTGCATCGCTGCCGCATTCACTGAAGAACACCGGTATATCGAGCCTGCCGTTGTCGATCCGCTCGGTCTTTTTCAGGATGTTGAGGTCGATCCGCTCGCTTTTTTCCTTAAACCGTTTAACCGTCTCCTCGGGGGTGATGATCTTGTCCTGGTCCAAGGTGTGGGTCTTAAAGGCGTCCTTCAGTGTTATCCTGGAATTCATAATCTCTTTTTTTCCTTGTCTCTGTTAGTTCTCACTCTTCTCATCCGCCCCTGTATCGTCCCCATGGTTGCCGATCATGAAGATACCGTAAATGGCAAACAGGTTGGGCATAAAATTCACCAGTTTGCCCTTGGTGTGGTTCTCAGAGGTGTTAAAGGCCACCTCCTGTATGATGTCAAATCCCACCTGGCGGGCAAACCGCTTAAAGTCCAGGAGGCTCAACACCCTGATATTGGGGGTGTTGTACCATTCATAGGGCAATTCCGGGGTCTTTGGCACGAACCCTGAGCCCATAAGCTGCATGCGGACCCGCCAGTGACAGAAGTTGGGGAAACTGACGATCCCCTTCTTTGCCACCCGCAGCATGGATCGGATCAGGTCGTCGGGCTCGTACACCTGCTGAAGGGTCTGGGAGAGGATGGCGTAGTCAAAGGCGTTGTCCGGATAATCCCGGATCTCCTCGTTGATGTCCCCCTGGAGCACCGACAGCCCCCGCTCAATGCACCTTGCCACCCGGGATTCCTTGATTTCAATGCCAGTGGCACGCACCTGCTTGGTATTTTTCAGGTGGGCCAGGAGCTCGCCGTTACCGCACCCCAGCCCGAGTACCCTTGCACCCGGTTCGATCCACGAGGAGATCAGCTTCAGGTCAAACCGTATCCGGGATCCGTCAAAGGTCATCGCCCACCCCCGTGAGAAACCCAGAAATCAGGCTATCCAGCCGTGTCCCGGGCAATAGAAACGCGTCATGGCCCCACTTGGCCTTGATCTCGCAAAAACTCACGTCCAGGTTATTCTGTTTCATGGCCTTGACCATCTCCTTGGATTGATAGGTGGGATAGAGCCAGTCCGAGGTGTAGGACACCACCAGGAACCGGGCCTTGAATCGTGCAATGGCGCGTTTGAGGGAGCCTGCACCGTAATCCCTGGCAAGATCGAAATAATCGGCCGCCTTGGTGATGTACAAAAAAGAATTGGCGTCAAACCGTTCCACAAACTTCTTGCCCTGGTACCGGAGGTAACTCTCCACCTGGAAATCACCCCCGAACTCAAAGGAGAGGGCGCTGCGATCCTGGAGCTTTCTGCCGAACTTCACCCCCATGGCCTCGTCGGAAAGATAGGTGATGTGACCGATCATCCTGGCAACGGCCAGCCCCATGTCCGGGTTGTCGCTGGCGTAGTAATCCCCGGAATTCCAGTTGCTATCGGTCATGATGGCCTGGCGGGCCACCTCGTTAAAGGCGATGGCCTGGGCTGAATGCCGGGTGGTGGTGGCAAGGGGGATGGCCGACACCATCATATCCGGATACCGGGCGCACCATTCCAGGACCTGCATGCCCCCCACAGATCCGCCCACCACGCAAAGCAGCTTTTCGATGCCAAGGTGATCCACCAACTGCTTCTGGGCCCGGACAATATCCGTGATGGTGATCACGGGAAAATCGCCGCCGTAGGGCCTGTCCGTGGCCGGATTAATGGAGGAGGGGCCGGTGGTGCCCACACAGCTGCCCAGCACATTGGAGCAGATCACAAAATAACGATCAGTATCGATGCCCTTGCCCGGGCCCACCATGGAGTCCCACCATCCCGGTTTGGGGTCCTCGGGCCGGTGGTAGCCGGCCACGTGGGCGTCCCCGGTCAGGGCGTGGAGGATGAGAACGGCATTGCTCTTGTCTGCATTCAGGGTCCCGCAGGTCTCGTAGGCCAGGGTGATGGGGCCGAGGGCGGCGCCGCTCTCAAGGGTCATCTCCCGGTCGGGTTCGGCAAAGGTGAACGATCGCTTCGCAACACTCCCCACGGTGGCACCCGACCCATCCTGTTCAATGTAGTCGCTCATGGCGTTTTCTTTCCAGGGGACGGTTTCGCGGCAGTCCCCCCTTCCAGGGCCTGGTCAATGTCGCTGCAGATATCCTCCCAGTTCTCGATGCCCACCGAAAGCCGGATCATGCCCGGCGAGATATTCAACCGTTTTTTCTCGGCCTCGTCATGGGAGGCAAACTGGGTGGAGTAGGGATGGATCACAAGGGTCTTGCAGTCCCCCAGGTTTGCAAGCTGCCGGATGATCTTGAGGTTATCGATCATGGAGAAACAGGCGGCCTGGTCCTTGAGGCCGAAGGTGAGCATGCTGCCAAACCCCTTGCCCTGGAACTGGGCCGAGGCCATTTTAAAACAAGGGTGGTCGGTAAGTCCCGGAAAGTTGACCCAGGAGACTTTTGGATGATCCCGGAGGAACCAGGCCACCTTGATGGCATTGGCCATGTGACGCTCCATGCGCAACGCCAGGGTGTCAAGGCCGAGCAGGGTGAGAAAGGAATGAAACGGGGCCTGGGTGGTGCCGAAGTTGATGTGATGCTCCCGCCACATGCGATCCAGGAAGGCAAGGTCGCCTTTCCTTTCCACAAAGGGCGCAAAATCCGGAAACCGGTCCGGGTGCCACTCGAAATTACCCCCGTCAATGACAACGCCCCCCATGGCGGCACCGTGGCCGCTCAGATATTTGGTGGTGGAATGGATCACCACGTCGGCACCGTGTTCAATGGGCCGGAACAGCCAGGGGGAGGCCAGGGTGTTGTCCACCAGCAGCGGCAGCCCGTTGTCATGGGCAAGCTTGGCCATGGCGGAAATATCCGGGATGTCCATGGCAGGATTGCCGATGGTCTCCACATACAAAAACCGGGTCTTGTCGGTGATGGCCCGGGCAAAGGCGTCCAAGTCAAGGGGATCCACCAGGTGGGCCGTGATCCCGTACTTCTTGAACAGGGAGGTAAAGAGAAACGAGGTGGACATGAACAAAGAGCGCCCGGCCACAAGTTCATCCCCGGACCGAAGCAGGGTCATGCAGGCGTTGTTGATGGCGGCCATGCCCGATGAGGTAACAACCGCCCCCTTGCCCGACCCAAGGGCGGCGAGCTTCTCTTCAAGGAACTGGTTGGTGGGATTGCTCAACCGCATGTAGACATGGTCATCGCCCTCGCCGGCAAAGGCCTGGCTCAGGCTCTCTGCCGTGGGGTGGGCATGGGACGCAGTCTGGAAGATCGGGGGAAGGGTGGCGCCCTCCCAGCTATCCCTGGCCGGGCCTTCGTGGATCACCCGGGTGTCAAAACGATATTCTTTTTTCATTCAGCCTCTCAATTTCACCATGGTCAATCCATTTCTTATATCACATTGTGGTACATCCATGTCAATGACAAAGACCGCCTGGGTGGATGGAGCCTTTGCCATGGCGCTGGAATCAATCCTGGGCACCATACCAGTTTTTATAGGTCCTTGCAAAATATCCGGACATTTTATCTTCCTCTGGGGCCAGGCTATAGAGTCCGATCACTTGATCATTACAACCCCTGGGGCCAGGACATAAAGTCCAATCACTTGGTCATTTCAACCATAAAACCAGGGCTTTTTTTCTATATATCTTTGACAAAGCCAATAAAATATATAAAAATGTACTTTTTAATCCACGGATTCAAGACAGCGGTGTGACAGGATATAAGCATGGTACCCGGCCTTAAAATTGACCAACTCGTGACCCGGAGCAAGCGGCTCCATGCAAGGCTCATCCATCGCATCATCCAGTGCGGCGGAGAGAAGCTGCCCACATCGGAACAGCTTGCCAAGGCGCATAAGGTGAGCGTCAACACGGTCAAGGAAGTGTGTGCACGGCTTGCCAAAGAGGGATTTATCCGCCAGAAAAAGCGGGCCGGCACCGAGATTCGCCCCCGGTATTCCGAGGAGCAGATCCAGGCCTATCTGAGGTCCAGGGAAAAGATCATCCAGGAGTTCAACCATCTCAAGGCATCCGGGATCAACGAATCCGGAATCATCGCCGCGGCCCTCTCGGCCCTGGAGGAATATCGGCCTGACCCCGCCAGGGTGGTCTATGCAGACAAGGATTTTTACGGCCTTGTTGTGGGAAAAAAAGAGCTGGAATCCATTTTCAAGGTCAAGGTGGTCCCCCTGTTTGTTGACGAGCTCATGGAAAAGATAGACGCCGAAGCCATGGCCCCGGAACTCGTGGTCACCTCCCTCAGGAGCGCCCCCCTGGTTGAGGGTCTGCCGGACACCATCCGGGTCATTCCATTGAAAACCACCCCGCCCCTGGAGCAGCTCCTGGACTTTTCATCCCTTCCCACCGATGCCAGGATAACCCTGGTGGTCACCTCGGACCAGGTCCGACAACGCATGGCCGCCACCCATGCCGACCTCATGGCCGCCTACCCCTTTTTCCATGTCCACACCCTTTCCCAGGTGAGGATGGACAAGGAACTTGTCAGGGAGACCACCACCCTTGTGACCCTCAGGATGATCTTTGAGGAGAACCCGGCCCTGTTCAGCCACATTCCAACGCCGGTCACCTACAACCGGTTCCACGATGACGAGGGCATGGGCATGGTCAAGCGATTCCTGGCCCATCCAAGAGAGGACACATGACCATGGAGATCATTGGCGTGGATACAGGGGGCACATTCACCGATTTCATTTATAAGCAAAACGGCGAATGGGGGGTGTTCAAGCTGCTCTCAACCCCCTCCAACCCGGCGGAATCCGTGCTCGAGGGATTGAGAAAGCTCACCGGCACCACGGAATTCCAGGTGGTCCACGGCTCCACCGTGGCCACCAACGCCCTTTTGGAGCGAAAGGGGGCAGTCACGGCCCTTGTCACCAACCAGGGATTTGAGGATATTGTGGCCATCGGCCGCCAGAACCGCAGGGAGCTCTACAATCCGGGTTATCGAAAACCCACGCCCATGGTGCCCCAAAGCCTTTGCTTCGGGGTGGACTGCAGGATCACCAGCAGCGGCGATCGGGAACGGCCCTTTGACGAGGCGTCCGCCGCCCGGGTGGCCGAACAACTGGAACAGGCCCAGGTGGAATCCGTTGCCATCTGTTTTCTCTTCTCCTATCTGGATCCCGGGGATGAGATCCGCATGGGGGAGCTGATCCGGGAACTGAACATCCCGGTCTCCCTCTCCCACAAAGTTCTGGCGGAATTCAGGGAGTACGAACGCACCTCCACCACCCTGATCAACGCCTATGTTTCCCCCATCATGGGCCGGTATATCCGCCATATCCAAAAGGCGCTCAAGGCAAAAGCGTTCAGGATCATGCAGTCCAACGGCGGCACCATCTCTGCCGCCGCCGCCATGACTGAATCGGTGAAGACCATCCTCTCCGGCCCTGCCGGCGGCGCTGTCGGGGCCTTTGAAACCGGCAGGATGGCCAACAGGAACAAGCTGATCTCCTTTGACATGGGGGGCACCTCCACGGACGTGGCCCTATTGGACAACGCCCTGCCCCTCACGTCTGAATCCACCATTGCCGGGTTTCCCGTCAAGGTGCCCATGATCGACATCCACACCGTGGGTGCCGGCGGCGGGTCAATGCTCGCCATCAACCCCCAGGGCGCCTTTCAGGTGGGCCCTGAAAGCGCAGGCGCAACTCCCGGCCCCATCTGCTACGGCACGGGGGAACGGATCACAGTCACCGATGCCAACCTCTTCCTCGGGCGCCTGGTACCCGACCACTTTCTGGGGGGCACCATGGCCCTTGATTTCGACCGGCTGAAAACCGTGTTTGAAGCCACGGCGGAGCAGACCGGCCTCACCCCCATGGCCCTTGCCCAGGGGGTAATCAGCGTTGCCAATGCCGTCATGGAAAAAGCGATCCGGGTGATCTCGGTGGAGCGGGGCGTCGACCCCTCCGGGTTTACCCTGTTCTCCTTTGGCGGGGCCGGCGGCCTCCATGCCGTGGATCTGGCCCGGCAGATGAACATCCCCACCGTCATGGTCCCCAAAAACCCGGGCACCCTCTCGGCCATGGGCATGCTCATGGCCGATGTGATCAAGGACTACTCCCTCACGGTGATGCTGGCCCAGGAAGCGGGCCTGTTTCCCAGGCTCGACCAGTGCTTTGCCCCGCTGATAAAAACCGGGTTAGCGGCGCTTGCAGCCGAGGGGTTTGACCCGGATAGCGTCATCATTGAACCGTTCCTTGACATGCGGTACAAGGGCCAATCCTTTGAGCTCATGGTCCCCTTTGACCTGGACTATGAAGAACGCTTCCACCGGCTCCATGAAAAAAGCTATGGCTACGCCGGGCGAAACAAGGCCGTGGAGATCGTCAACATCCGCCTCAGGGCACGGGGTATTTCCGAAAAGCCCGTCTTTGAACCCGAACCATTCCAGGGCAAAACACCCGACCCCAGCGCCTTTGTCGGCCAGCAACAGGTGATCTTCGACAGCATCCCCCATGGCGCAAACCTGATCCTCAGAAGCCGGTTGAGAAACGGCAACCGCATCCCGGGTCCTGCCATTGTCCTGGAGTACTCCGCCACCCTGGTGATTCCCCCGGGGGCCCTGGCCCAGGTGGACAATTTCGGCAACCTCATCATCACCTGCAACAGCAACAGCAAAAATGAGGTGGCCCCATGACCCAGCCCAACCCGGTCCTCATGGAGGTGTTCAAGAACAGGCTTTCATCCATCTGCGAAGAGATGGGAGTGACGTTGAACCGCACCGCCTTCTCCCCCAACATCAAGGAACGCCGGGACTTCTCCTGCGCCCTGTTTGACGGATCCGGCGAGATGATCGCCCAGGCCGCCCACATCCCGGTCCACCTGGGCTCCATGCCCCTGTCCGTGAAGACGGCCATCGAAAGTGTGGATTTCCATGAGGGCGACATGGTCATGCTCAACGATCCTTACAAGGGCGGCAGCCACCTGCCGGACATCACCCTTGTGGCCCCTGTGTTCGGGGACGATCCCTTCCCGCTTTTTTTCGTGGCCAACCGGGCCCACCACGCAGATGTGGGGGGCATGACCGCGGGCTCCATGCCCCTGTCCACCTCCTTGTTCCAGGAGGGGATCATCATCCCGCCGTTGAAGATCATGAAACAGGGAGAGCGGGACAGGGACCTCATGACCCTGTTTCTCAGCAACGTCCGGACGCCCCACGAGCGGGAGGGGGATTTTGAGGCCCAGATCATGGCCAACACCACGGGCATCAAACGGATGAAGGCCCTTGTCGCAACCCATGGTCTTGACACGGTATCCTTCCATGCCCATGCCCTCATGGACTATTCCGAGGCCGTCACCCGGCAACAGATCGCCACCATCCCGGACGGCAGCTACGAATTTGAGGACCACCTGGATGACGACGGCCTTACCACGGAAAATATCGCCATCAAGGTGACCCTCACCATTGACAAAGACCAGGCCTTCCTGGACTTCACCGATTCCGCCGACCAGGTTCCGGGCAGTGTCAACGCCGTTTTCGCCATCACCCTTTCCGCCGTCATCTATGTGTTCAGGACCCTGATCCGGGAGGAGATCCCCTTTAACGCTGGCAGCTTCCGGCCCATCACCGTCAAGACCCGGAAGGGCAGCATTGTGGATGCTGTCTTTCCCGCCCCGGTGGCAGCCGGCAATGTGGAAACCTCCCAGCGGGTGGTGGACACGGTAATGGGGGCGTTGAACAAAGCCCTTCCCGGCCGGATTTCGGCCGCAAGCCAGGGCACCATGAACAACGTCACCATCGGCGGCATGGATACCAGGACCGGCCACCCCTTTGCCTACTACGAGACCCTGGCCGGCGGCATGGGCGCAACCGCCACGTCCCACGGGGAGAGCGCTGTCCACTCCCACATGACAAACACCCTCAACACCCCGGTGGAAGCCCTGGAATACAGTTACCCCTTTCTGGTGACCCGGTACGCCATCCGGAAGCACTCGGGCGGCAGGGGCCGCTTCTCCGGGGGCTGCGGCCTTGTCCGGGAGATGAAACTGTTGTCCGACGCCGAGGTGACCGTGATCTCCGAACGACGCAGGACCCGGCCCTATGGCGTGGCAGGGGGAGATCCCGGCAAACGGGGCACCAACAAAATCCTGCGGAACGGCCGGGAAGAACCCATGCCCGGCAAGTTCCACACCCAAATGAAAACCAATGAGATCCTGCGGTTAGAAACCCCGGGCGGCGGCGGCTATGGCCGACTTCGGCCCGACAACATCGAAGGAAAGGGCGGCTACAGCACGCTTCGCCCCGATACCATCAAAGGAAAAAAATCATGACAACCATTGATCTGAACTGCGACATGGGAGAGAGCTTCGGGGCGTACACCCTGGGCATGGACGAGGCGGTTATGCCGCTCATCACCTCGGCCAACATCGCCTGCGGCTACCACGCTGGCGACCCCACGGTGATGGATCGAACCATCGGTCTTGCCAAAAAAAACGGGGTGAACATCGGCGCCCACCCGGGCTACCCCGACATTGAAGGCTTTGGCAGAAGACACATGGACCTGACCCCCCAGGAGCTCAGGAGCGCCATCATCTACCAGATCGGCGCCCTCCAGGCCTTTGCCAGGGCCCACAACACCCGGGTCACCCATGTCAAGCCCCACGGCAGCCTCTACCTCAAGGCCGTGGAAGACCCGGCCACCGCCGCCACCATTGCCCAGGCCATTGTGGATGTGGATCCGGACATGGCCTACATTGCCCTTGCCGGCAAAAAGGGAGAACACATGACAGCGCTTTCCCGCACCATGGGCCTGAAGGTGATCTTTGAGGCCTTTCCGGACCGGGCCTACACCCCGGAAGGAACCCTGGCCCCAAGAAAGCTTCCCGGAGCCGTGATCAGCAATCCCTCCGAAGTGGCAGAGCGGGCGCTGATGATGGCCACCCAAGGGGAAGTGATTGCCACCGATGGCACCCGGATACAGCTCAACGCCCAGACCCTCTGCATCCACGGGGACAACCCCAAGGCCGTGGACCTGGTGAAAACCATCCGCCAGGCCATGGAATCCAACGGTGTCACCCTGGCCCCTGCCATTGATGCCGGAAAAGGGCTGACCCATGGCTAAAGGACTCTACCTCACCCCCCTCTTTCGAACCGCCGGGGACTGCGGCCTGCTCATGGAGTTCGGAAACGCCATTGATCCCGGCATCAACCAGCGGATTCGCGCCATGGCAAGCGTGCTTGCAGCCGAGCCCGTGCCCGGCATCACAGAGGTGATCCCCACCTATTGTGCGGTGATCGTCATCTATGATCCCTGCACGACTGCCCCGGACACCCTCAAGCCGCTGCTCACCCGGCTGAACCAGGGGCTGTCGGCTACGGCCCTTGCTGAACCCGACACCGTGGAATTGCCCGTGTGCTACCACCCGACCCTGGGACCGGACCTTAACATGGTGGCCGAAATCCACAACCTCACCCCCGAAGCGGTGATCGAGATCCACACCCGGCCCCTCTACCCCATCTACATGATCGGGTTCACCCCGGGGTTTCCCTACCTGGGCGGGCTGCCTGAGCAACTTCACACCCCCCGCCTCGACTCCCCCCGGAAACGGGTACCCTGGGGATCCGTGGGCATCGCCAACAACCAGACCGGTATCTACCCCATTGAGAGCCCCGGCGGCTGGCAACTCATCGGCCGCTGTCCCATCCGGCTGTTTGATCCGGCAAGGAAAGATCCCATCCTGCTCAAGGCCGGGGATCTGTTGAAGTTCCGGGCCATCGACCTGGATGAATTCCAGGAGATCAAAGGGAGGCAAAACTAAATGCAGGTTTTTAAAACCATTGAGCCCGGCGCCCACACCCTGGTCCAGGACCTGGGCCGCTTCGGGTTCCAGCAGTTCGGGGTCCCCCCCTGCGGCATGCTGGACAAGGATGCCGGCAGAATAGCCAACCTTTTGGCGGGGAACACGGGCAACCAGGCCGTCCTGGAGATCACCTTTATCGGACCTACCCTGGAGCTGCTTTATGACACCATTATCGCCGTCACAGGGGCCGACATGGGGCTAACCATCAACGGCGTTGCCGCCGACAACTGGCGCTCCCACAGGGTGAAAAAGGGCGATCTTCTGGTCGTCAACCAGGCGATCACCGGGTGCCGAAGCTACCTTGCCGTCACCGGCGGCATTGATGTACCCGAGGTGATGGGCAGTCGCTCCTGCTACATTGGCGCACAGCTAGGCGGACTCGAAGGCCGGGCCCTGGTAAAGGGCGACCTGATCCAAGGGTTCGACACCCCCCTTCCGGATGAAACCAGACAACTGCCCAGGGAATTTGTTCCCGCCTACGGCCACGAAATAGAGCTCAGGGCCATACCCGGTCCCCAGGACGACTATTTTGACGACGGCCTGGCCCTCTTTTTCGGGTCATGCTTCACCGTCTCCCACCAGGCCAACCGCATGGGATACCGCTTGACCGGCCCTGTGATCCACCAACGGCCGTACACGTCTTCAAGCATCATCTCGGAACCAAGCCTTCCCGGCGGGGTCCAGGTGCCCCCGGACGGACAGCCCATCGTGCTGTTGGCCGAGCAGACCGTTGGGGGCTACACAAAGATCGCCACCGTGATCTCAACAGACCTCCCAAAGCTTGCCCAGGCCGTGCCCGGGGACAGTGTCCGCTTTGTCCCAATCACCCTGGACGACGCCCACCGGGCGTACAGGGAAAGAACCGCCTTTTTCAACGCCCTTCCCGCCATGGATCTTAAGACCGCCGGGATTGACCCCGAAAGCTTAAGCCAGCGGCTGGAGCGACATTTGATTCAAATTTAACGGATGCGGAAGGCCCGCATCCTTAGATAACCATAACGTTTTTCAAAAGGAGAAAAAATGAAGCCATTCAAAAAAGCCCTGCTCGTCTTGACCCTTGTTCTCTTTTCAGCAACCCTTGCCTGGGCCGGCAAACCGTTGAAGCTCGACCTTAACGCCGTCTACGGCGCAACAAGCTTCCACACCATGGGGGCCATGGATTTTGCCAAGCTGGCCAAAGCGTATTCAAACGGCAACATCGACATCACGGTTCATCCCGGCGGCAGCCTTGGATTCAAGGGACCCGAGCTGTTAAAATCCGTGAAAGACGCCCAGCTGCCCATGAGCGACATCCTCATGGGGGTGGTGGCCGGCAGTGAGCATGTGTTCGGCTTAAGCTCCTTGCCCCGCCTGGCCGCTTCCTTTGATGAGGCAAAGACCCTCTACAACGACTGCAAGCCCTTGTATGAAAAGGCCGCAAAAAAGTGGAACCAGAAGCTTCTCTATGCCGCGCCCTGGCCCCCCAGCGGACTTGTCACCAAAAAGGCCGTCAACACCGCCGCCGACATTAAGGGCCTCAAGACCCGGACCTATGACAAAAACGGCGCCAACTTCCTCAGGGAACTTGGCGGCGCCCCCCTTTCCCTTCCCTGGGGCGAGGTTTACTCTTCCCTTAGAACCGGCATGATCGACTCGGTGCTCACCTCGGCCGAATCCACCAAAAACGGTAAATTCTGGGAGGTGCTGGAGAACTTCACCAACATCAACTACGCCTTTCCCCTGAACATGGTCACCATCAACCTGGACTACTGGAAATCCATGACAAAGGATCAGCAGAACGCCATGCTCAAGGCCGCAGCCGACACGGAAAAAAACCAGTGGAGCAACTCCGAGGCCAAGACCCGGGAGGCCCTTGCCATCATAAAAGAGAAGGGATTCACCATTGCTGAGCCCTCTGCCGCCCTCTCCAAAGAGATGGACACGGCCGCGGCCAAAATCGTGGAGACCTTTTCCGCCAAGGCCGACAGCAAGACCCAATCCATCCTCGACAAATACGCCAAATGAAACGGGCCGTCACCTTCATAGAGAGGCTCTCCCTTTGGGGAGCCTCATTATCGGCTGTTTTCATGATCCTGATCGTGCTCATCATTGCCGTGGAGATCGTGCTTCGTTCAGTGTTCAACACCTCCACCCTCATTGCCGACGAGTACAGCGCCTACTTCTTTGTGGCGGTGGTCCTCCTGGGCCTTGCCTTCACACTGAAGGAGGAGGCCCATATCCGGATCACCCTCCTGACGTCCCTCCTCGGCAAACGAGGACAAGGGGTGCTGGACACCATCGCCACCTTTGCGGCCATGGCCATCACCACCTTTGCCCTGTATCACACCGCGCTCATGGCCTATGAGTCCTGGGAGCTGGACATGCTGGCGGACAGTATCAGTGAAACCCCCATCTACCTCTCCCAGGTAGTTATTCCCGCAGGCCTTCTCATGTTTGACCTACAGCTTGCGGCGCGATTTTTAAAGAGGCTATTATGATTTCCGATCCCTTATTAATGTCCCTTTTTTTGTTCGGCTTCATGTTTCTCTGCCTGTTTTCAGGACTGTGGATCGGGTTCTCCCTGCTGGGGACGGGCATCTTCGGCATGCTGGTCTTTGACCTCAACCTGCCGCCGGTGATCTCGGTGTGGGACAAGATCGGGGGACTGCTGTCCAACTCCATCTACAACAGCACCAACTCCTGGTCCCTCACGGCCCTGCCCCTGTTCATCCTCATGGGGGAGATCCTCTACCGAACGGCGATCTCAACCAAGCTTTTGAACGGGCTGTTGCCCTGGCTTTCCAAGGTGCCGGGCAGGCTCCTCCACATCAATGTGTTTGCCTGCTCCCTGTTTGCCGCCGTGTCCGGCTCCAGCGCCGCCACCACGGCCACCGTGGGCAAGATCACCCTGGACGAGCTCTCAAAGCGGGGCTATGACAAGAGTCTGGCCATCGGCTCCCTTGCCGGGGCCGGCACCCTAGGGTTTCTCATCCCCCCGAGCCTGATCATGATCATCTACGGAATTCTCTCGGACACCTCCATCGGCAAGCTGTTCATGAGCGGGGTGATACCGGGGCTGATGCTGGCTGCGGCCTACTCCCTGTACATCATCATCGTTGCCACCATCAAACCCGATGTGGTGCCCCAGGAGACAGAGACCTTTACCCTGGCCCAGAAGATTGCGGCCCTCAAGGATTTGCTGCCCATCCTGGGGCTGATCCTGGCCGTTCTCGGCGGCATCTACATGGGCATCACCACCCCCACCGAGGCGGCGGCCATCGGCGTGATCGGCTCCCTGGTTCTGGCGTTCGCCTTCAAGAACCTCACCTGGAGTAACTTCAAGGAGGCCCTGGTCAATGCGGTCAAGACCAACTGCATGATCTGCTTCATCATCCTTTCCGCCTCCTTTCTCTCCCAGGTGGTGGGCTTTGTGGGGATCGCACGGGCTTTGAGCGTCTACATCGTCGGATTGGGCCTCTCCCCGTATGTGCTGATCCTGGTGGTGGGGTTGATGTACATCGTGCTGGGCATGATGCTGGACGGCATCTCCATCGTGGTGATGACCCTGCCCATTGTGCTGCCCATCGTGGTGGCAGCGGGCTTTGAGCCCCTCTGGTTCGGCATATTCCTGGTGTTCATGGTGGAGCTCTCCCAGATAACGCCCCCGGTGGGATTCAGCATCTTTGTCATCCAGGGCATCTCAGGGGAAAAGGTGAGCACCATTTTAAGGGCGACCCTGCCCTTCTTCGTCATCATGGTCCTCATGGTTATCCTGATCACCCTATTCCCGGAGATCGTCTTCTATCTCCCGGAAAAAATGGTTCAATAACACTTACCCTAGACAAGCCAGACCCAAAAAGAGCTCTGATTATCTTGCCCAAATAACACGAAAATCAGAGCGAAGAAGCGAATGCTCCCAAGGCACCCCACAGTGCCTTGGGAACACCGCCACTCCCTCCTTCTGTCCCCGGATATACCTCCAATTTAAAAGGGCACGCTTTGATTTTAAACGCTATCCCCTTGGAGCAAACACCCGATGGTACATAGGTCAACATAAAAATTTGATCGCCTCTTTGTCAAAGAGGCGTTGCTATGCTTCCGGGATTTTGATAACGGTCAAATCATTGTGCAGTAATTTATTTTGCGGAATATAGAAAAAAAAATGAGGGAACGGTCAATGGCATACAGATACAAGCCGCCATATACGATTACCACCAGGATTCTCAATTGCGTGGTTGAGATCGGGGAGATCCTGGGAGAACTGAAAACCGATACCGATACCACCGTTGTACCCAAGCTTCGGCGGGACAATCAGATCAAAACGATTCAGGCCTCACTAGCAATCGAAGGAAATACCCTGAGCCTGGAACAGGTGACGGCGGTGATTTCCGGCAAACGAGTGCTGGGAATGCCCCGGGAGGTCCAGGAGGTGCGAAATACATTTACCGCCTACGAGGAGCTGCCCAACTGGTCTGCCCATTCCCGGAAAGACCTTCTTGCTGCCCATGGCCTGTTGATGGCCAGGCTGGTTGATGAAACCGGATGCTTTCGTTCCGGGGGCGTTGGCATTCAAAAAGGCAGCGTTGTTGTTCATATGCCCCCCCGGCAAGTCAGGTATCGCGGTTAATGGACGACCTGCTGTCATGGTTGAGGCAGACGGATGAATGCCCCCTTGTGAAAAGCTGCTTGTTTCACTACGAATTTGAGTTTATCCATCCTTTCCAGGACGGCAATGGCCGGCTTGGCCGACTTTGGCAGACCTTGATTCTCAGCCAATGGCGACCGATTTTTGCCCTTTTACCCGTGGAAAGCGTCGTCCGGGACCGCCAGCAGGAATATTATACCGCATTAAGGGCGTCTGACGACGCATCGGATGCCACGCCCTTTGTCACGTTCATGCTCAGCGCCATTCTCCAGGCTCTTGGGGAGATAAAAGGTTCGACCGACCAAGTAACCGACCAAGTAACCGACCAAGTAAAGCGACTGCTCCATATTCTCAGGAATTCCCCATGCAGTGCCGCTGGGATCATGGCAAAACTTGGGCTCTCCCATCGTCCCACCTTTCGAAAAAATTACCTTCAACTGGCCCTTCACTCCCAATGGATTGAAATGACCCATCCGGACACCCCCCGATCAAGAAACCAGCAATACCGGCTAACCGCCCTTGGGGCGGAACTGTTGACGACCTTCCAAGTCATGGACGAATAGGAGAGCTGGATTGTTTGAAGACGCAACTTCTAAGGATTTCTTAATAATTAAACCCAAAGAGAACCATTGCACTGCGTCCCAAAGAGATACATAAATCGGTGATCAGGACGGGCTACGAACGACCGAGGAATCCTCGGTCGTTCGCCGTAAACTATAATTTCAGGGGAGACCGGGGACGTCGTTTCGGGCCCCCGGTCACCGTATCGGCCTGATATTAAGGGGGCAGTCTGCCGAATTCTTCGGCAAAAGCCGCGACATCAAAGCTTCCGGTTTGTATGCAGAGGGCCAGATCCTTCCCATCCACATCGCCGTCCTGGTCTTTGTCAAAGGGGTACCAGGACGGAAGATCATAGGTAAAGCCCTGGGAAAGCGTGCCCTCCTTCCCATCTGGATTCACCACCCGGATCTCTACAGCCCCGGCTGGGTGGGCCGGGGTGGTTCCGGTGATTTCACCGGAGAAGAGCCGGGAGGGCTCCAAGATCAACAGGTCTCCCAGGTAAACTTGGGCGCCGGGCTGGAAGTGGGCACCCGATACGACAATGGGGGTGCCGCCCGCTGCCGGACCAGTGGCGGGCAGGACCGAATCCACCTGGGGGGAGGGAGCCAGGGGATCGATGTACACAAAGCTTTCCGGAAGCACGGCCGATCCGCCATCTGCATTGGTCAACGTGACATCCCAGGCCCCCGCCTCTCCCGGAGGAATCACCATGGTGAGTGTGGTGGTTGAGACGATATCAGGATCGATCATCGGCTGGGTCCCAACCGTTAGGGAGGCACCTGAAAGGATTCCCTGGCCGATCATCTCCACCCGGATCCCCCCCTCCTGGGGTCCGGAGGACGGAAAAAGCGTGAAGAGCTGGGGCAGGGGTGCACTCTCCCCCTGAAAGGTATAAGCACCAGCCAGGGTACCTGCCTGGTCCCCCGGGTTGATCACCTCCACGGCAACCGTGCCTGGAAACCCGGGAGGCATGGTGGCAGTGAGGATTGTTTCATCCACAAACCTTAGGCCAGCGGCCGGGTTTCCCCCCACCCGAACCAGGCTCTCCGGCAGGAAGCCCTCTCCCTGGATCGTCACGAAGGTTCCTCCAGCACAGGGGCCGGTCCCCGGTTCAACATCATTCACCACCGGGAGGGGTGCGATTGCGGTAAAGCCTCCTGGCAGCCCCCCCTCCTGGCCGTCGGCATTGATCACCGTCACATCCATGATACCCATGGCACACCGGGGGAGCCGGGCCTGGATCAGGGACGGGGAAACGTGGTCCTCGATTTCCGCCTGGAAAGGGCCAAAGAAAAGCCGGGCCCCACTGAAAAACCCGCTGCCGGAAATGGAGACCATCTCCCCGCCGGTCAAAGACCCGAAATCCGGATTCAGGCTTGTGACCACCGGGCCGGGGGGCGGCGACCCAACATAGGTGAAGTCGCCCCAGATGATATCACCGGTATAAACGCCTGTCAGCCCACCTGGATTGGTCACAGTAATATCCACCGGCCCCGGTTCATGGGGCGGGGTGATCACCGTGACGGCGATGGGGCTCACATCGGTAACCACTGCCGGGTTGCCGCCAAAGGCCACATGGGCGCCGGGCCTGAAATTGCTTCCGCTGATCGTCACGCCCTTGCCCCCGGTGGTGGGACTCTCGTGAATGTAATCCTCGGTGTAGACCATGGATATGGTGGGAAGGCCCGAATCATAGGTAAAGGAGTTCCAGGGCTGATCCGCGGGAAAGGAAACCGCCTTGGCATCGGGGTTGACCACCTTGATCTCAACCATGCCCGGCCCGTGGGACGGAGCCGTGACCTGGATCAGCCCGCTGCCGTCAAAATGCTCCACAGGTACCGGAACCCCGTCAAAGAAGACGGTGAGACCGGCCTGGAAGTCGTATCCGCTGATGGTTACCAACACACCTCCCGATGTGGGGGAGGAAAGGGGCTGCCCCCCCAGCAGGCCGGGAGGGGAGAGGCCGGGATCTGTGCCGCCCCAGAGAAAAGCGGTCTCCTTCACCGTGCCCACCCCATCCGGGTTGGTCACCGAAATCGCCTTCCACCCGGGCGTCCCCATGGCCTGGGTCGTGCCGACAAGTAAGCGAGGGGAGACCACCTGGAGATCTGAGAGGGCAATCCCCCCGATCTCAACGACGGCACCGGCCTGAAACCGATCGCCGGCCAGGGTCACCCGGGTACCACCGGAAAGTGGCCCGAAAACCGGAAACAGGCTCCACACCCCAGGGGGCCGCGAACCATAGTTGTACCCCCTCTCCAGTCCGCCTGAAGAACCGTCCGGGTTCACCACCTGGATATCAACGGGCCCGATATCTCCCGGTGGCACCACTGCCGTGATCTCAAAAGCAGATATCACCATTGCCGAAGCCGGGGCACCGCCAAAGGCCACCCCTGCACCGGAGATGAAGTTGGTACCGGTGATCTGCACGCTACCGCCGCCACTAAGGGGGCCCAAGTCCGGTTCCACTCCGGATATCCGAGGGCTGCCCACCAGGGGATCGGCGTAGAGAAACACCGCCGAAATCTCAAAGGTCTCGCCGCTCACCGGGTTCGAAAGAAGGAGATCCGCAGGCCCGGGTGAACCGCCAGGCGTCACAAGGGCCACCCCACCGGAGGAGAGAAAGCACATGTCCTCCGGAAGGAGCAAAGTGGTGCCCACCTGCACCCCCACCCCCCTCTCAAAACCCTTTCCAAACACCGTTACAGGCGTTCCTCCTGCCGGTGTTCCCCGGGAGGGAGTGATGCTCTCCGCCCACAGGGACGGGGGAGCAGGAGCAGGGGCCTGAAAAAATCCCAGATTCGGTGCCGTGTCCAGGAGGGAGGGCACGCCCTGGGGAGAGAGGAAGGCGGTCTCCTGCCCCAGGCCTGCCTCCCAGGTACCGTCTTCGTTCTTCCAGGTCACACCATTCTCGTTGGTGAAACTCTGCTGGGTGGCGGTGATCACATATTTAACCGTGCCCTGGGTGCCGCCCCCAAGGATCTCCGGAGGCAGGGTGAGGGTGTAGTGACCGCCTGACACCTCGGAATTCAGCGTCCCCCCGGTGCGCAGGCTCACCAGGTGATCCACCCGGTGGATCCCCGACCCCAATGGTGGGGAACCGAACTCCACGAGAAGCGTGGTCACGATGGTGGGATCAGGCACCGGCGCGATGCGCATACAGAGGTAGAAATCCGCACCCGCAATCTCCGGAGTCCCGTTCACAAGGGCAATGCCGGTCCAGGGATCGTTGTCCCGGTCGACAAAAAGATTAAGATAGGCCAGATCGTCATAGGCCAGGCTCTCCAGGTCCACGGAGATCATCAGGCCACCGCTGTCCAGGGCGCAGGCACGGGAGGAAATGATCTCATCCCCCTGCAGGCCAAAGCCCAGGGAGTCGTCCGCCGGATCCGTGCCTGTAACCTGGGAAGAGACGCAGGAGGCCACGGGCCGAAGGATCTCAGCTGGGAGCAACCCGGGCTTGGTGTCCAGGGCCCCGGAGTCGGGCAGGGAATCCGCGTGCCCCGGTGTGAGGGTTGACTGGAGAAAGGTCTCTGCCATGACCACCATGTCACCGTCGTCATAGCCCAGGTAGGAGAGAGGAATGCTGATGAAAATCGTGTTGGCTGCGGTGTGAAATCTATCGTTCTTTCCAACCACCAGGCGGGTATCGTTCTCCTGGCGGCCCAGGCCGATGCCGATGAGTTCGCTGGAAAGATCGTCCAGGGGCGTGGCGGGATCGTCAGGGGGCCGCATCTTCAACGTACCCTGGGGAACGGAAAAGAGGTCGCTGAGCATGAGGGATACGGTGCGGTCGATGCCAAAGGTGGGGGGCTCCTCATGGGCGTTGGCAAAGCCGGTCCAGAGCCTCTTATCCAGGTCCATATGAAGGTTGATCACCATCACATCCTGGGCTGCGGTGAGGTCCGCCTTTTCCACCCCGTGGGCAAAGGTGAGCCACACCCTGAGGTTGCCCTCGGCCACCTGGAACTCCAGGCCGGTGATATCGGGGAAGAAGGCATCACCGGCAGGATCGGATACCCGTAAATGAATGGCCCCATTGCCCGGCCGTGGTATCACGGAGAGACCCGTGCCCGCATCCAGAAATCCGGCATCGGGTACCCGGTCATAAAAGGTGTTCCCGAAGATCCAGGAGGAGGCCACAAAGAGCAGGGGATCTTCCCTGCCCCCCAACAGGGAGAGGGGCAAGGAAAACCTGATAAAATCCACACCCGTGGTAAGGAGGGTGCCCTGGTCCCCGATATCGAAGCGTTCATGGTTTATATTCACATACCCCCCGGAATAAACACCGGTATAGGTGTACCAGAGGATCACGTCCGCCCCCATACGGATGCCAGTGTCAGGATTCCGGTCGGCATCGATGAAGAGGGTCCCGTAATTGGAATCGGTAAGGCCAACCTCCTCGCCGTAGAAAATGGTGACCAGCAGTCTGCCCTCGCTGACGCCGACCTGGAGGTTGGTGATGTCACTCTGAGCAAATGGGATCTCACCCAGGGGGTCCTCAAAGGTGACATCGGCAAGGGCCGGGGTGGTAACAAAAACGACCGCCAGGATTATGGCCTGTTTCCATAACGTTTTCATTGGACCTCCTTGCTGGATGTTCCATTGTTGCGCCCCATGGAATGATCGAGTGACATCCATGGAGGGAGTGCCAGGTTGGCCGGGCGGCAGCTTATTTGCGAGGGTTTCAGGGAATCCAATATCGTGCCAGCCGTTTCATTGTAGACCAACGATATGGTAAGAAAGCTGCCTGAAAGAAGTTAACGCCGGGGGAGTAAAGTACCAGGGTGTGTCTGTTGGAATGATTGGAAACCTGTGCCGATTCTTGAATCTTGAGATGATGCCCACAATCTTTGTGCTGTATAAAAAATTGTGGGGAAAGTCAACCCCCCAAAACCCTGTTTCAGAGAGTAGTGTCCGGTTACTTTTTTACATGCATATGACCCGGTGGCACAGTACCCCCCCCCCTTACAGTGGTATGGAAAGGGTCATGGGGCTGGTTGATGAAACAGAATACTTCCGTTCCGGTAAACGATGTCCCTTACAGCCGGGGCCATATCAAACCGACGGATTTAACCCGCGCTGAACCGCAAGCCCGATAGCCTCCATGGTATACGGTTTTTTGACATATGCCCCGGCACCAAGGGACAGGGTGCTCTTCACTTGAATAGATTCAGAGAATCCGCTGGCAATCACCGCTTTCTGACCCGGATGAATGCGGAGAATTTCCCCATAGGTTTCAAGGCCGTCCATGCCGGGCTCCATGAGCATATCCAGGAGTACAAGATCAACAGATCTCTCCTTCAGCCATTCCACAGCCGCCTCTCCGCTTGACACGGCAGCGACCTCATAGTTTAGTTTTTCAAGTATCCCTGATGCGATGGCCCGCTGTTCAGGGCTGTCGTCGATCACCAGTATGGATTCGCCAGCCCCCGTATAATCGGCCACAGAAAGGGAGAACACCTTACCCGGAAGCGGTCTGTCGGTGACCGGGAAATAGAGCCTGAACGTTGTCCCCTCGCCCTTTTTGCTTTGAATATCCAGAAACCCCTTATGATCTTTAACAGTGCCCCATACGATGGTCATGCCCAGACCCGTACCGCTTCGGCCCATCTCTTTCTTGGTAAAAAACGGTTCAAAGATACGCTTAAAATAGCAGGGAGCGATCCCTTCCCCGGTATCAGAAACCGCCAGCACAGCGTATTCTCCGGCGGGGACCGCCTCATAACCCACCAGGGGACTTTCAATATGAATATTTTTGGTGGAGATAACAATCTCACCTTCGGCCTTCAGGGCTTCAGCCCCGTTTAACACAAGGTTCATGATTGTTTTGAGAATATGCACCTGGGAACCGACGGTATTCATCAGACCCGGGGCAAGACGACTTTCAACCCGCACCCCCGGATGACATGACCGCATCTGCTTGAGTTCATAACTTTCCAGATACTCCGATACAATAAAGTTCAGGTTGATCACGTCCATAACAGCCACCCCTCTTCTGGCAAGGGTCAAAAGATCCTGAACAATGGCCGCGGCTTTTATCCCGGAATCTTGGATGGTTTGAAGGTCCCGAGCCATGGGACTGTCCTCAGGCAAGTCCATGAGAAGAAGTTCAGGAAGGCTGACAAGGCCCGATAAAATATTGTTAAGATCATGGGCCACGCCCCCTGCAAGGGTACCGATCGCTTCCATCTTATGGGCCCGTTCAAGGCGACCCTCAAGTTTGGCCCTCTCCTTTTCCACCTTTTTTTTTTCGATGATCTCACGTTTCAGGCTTTCATTTACATCAAGGAGATCGGACGTACGGGCCAGAACCCGTTTTTCCAGATCAACATTGGCCTGTTTCACTTTTTCCCGCTCAAAGGCCAATTGTGCCGTTGTGAAAAACCCTATTCGGGCATAGTATTCCAGGTAATATGCGGCAAACATCCCGATGATATTTGAACTGATCAGGAAAAAATTATTTCTGATCAAAAGAGGCGTCGGAATTTCAAGGACGCCGATCATGAGGACCTGATAAACGCAGATAACGGTCCACCCCCCTGCAGACACCCACAGGAACCCGATCCGGGTCATGGTATAGCCGATTAAAAGAACAAGGATAAGACCAGCATAATAGGAGTAATTCAAAGGGGGGGGGGCAATAACGATCATCGCCATAATTCCAGCGCCTGCGGAAATAATGGCGATGAAAATAAGGGGCTGAATAAATTTTAAAAAATACTTCGACCAGGTAAAGGCCAGCATGATGAAAACCCCGGGACAGATCATGGCATACCTGACGAACCAGAGTTTCTCCTTCACACCGGGAAGAAGCTCTGAATCGAGAAGACCGAAAAACCCGTAAATAAGAACAGCAAACATCAAGGTAATTCGCAGTTGAGTTAATGATCCTGCATGAAAAGAGGTGATGAATTCATTTTCAAGGTGGGCAGAATTTCCCGAAAATTTCAGTGTGAAAAAATTAATTTCCATTTTCCGGTTTTCAACGGCCTCAGTGTGCATATTATCCTGTTTCATAGGGGGATATTATGTCCAAATAGCGCCGTAAGATCAAGCTTTTTATCCTAGGAAGGCCTCATCAAAAGCGACGAAAGGGGGTTGTACCGGCTTCGGAAAAGTGCCGGTACCTTGAAAGGACTGATGTCATCTTTTGAATCAAAAATCTAAAACTTGCCCCCCGGGTTTAACGAAAGAGAAACGCAGCAAGATCGTAAGCAAAACGTATCGGGTCTTCCCAATGCAGGCCATGCCCTGCATTCTCGTAGACAAGCAGGGTGGAATCAGAGATGCCTGCCTCCAAAGTTATTTGATCATCCATAAGAAAAAGACCATCTTTATCCCCCCAGACAATCAAGGTGGGCGCTGTAATAGAAGGTAGCTCAGCGACATAATCTGCGTTAACTAATCCTGTTAAAGCCGCTTTCCAAACAAATGCAGGCACCTTCTGGCTTTCCATAACCACCCTGTTAAGAAATTCTTCTTCAAGGGGATTGTAGACGGTACTTGCCTGAAAATTATAAATAAAATCAGGATCAATTGGATCTTCAAGGGTATCCACATATTGTTTTAACCCTATAAGTTCTGGGTTCGTGGAAGGATCAGCAGTGGCGCCGATTAAAACCAGTTTTTTGATTCGATCGGGGTGATCCATAGCGATGCGTTGAGCAATGATGCTGCCCATTGAATGCCCCACCAAAGAGACCCGGCGGATCCTGAAATGATCCAGAAATGCGATAAAATCATTCACAAAACGGTCTATCTCATACTCGGAAGCAACTTCCGGTTTATCAGAGTCCCCATGCCCCCTCTGTGTTATGGCGTAAGCGTGAAATCTACCGGGCAGATTCTCAATCACAGAGCTGAAAGAGAACCAGGAATCTGTATAGCCATGGAGAAAAACCACAACATTACCTTTGCCATGACCACGTTCGGCATACTGAAGGGTTACCCCTGTATTTAAATCAACCGTGTTGAGGTGAAGATTATGGTTGTGATGGCCTGGGCATGATTGGTGAGCGACTGCCACAAGGGGATTTATTAAACAGGCAATGAGCGTCAACCCGAATCCGAACACTGATAATCTTGAAACGAGACCAAGCGTTTTCATTTTAACTCTCCTTTTTTTAAGTGTATTTGCTTAAGTCAACAGCGCAGCCCTTTCAAGGTTAGACGATAAAACGAAACCATATATATTGATTTCCTCCAGGGACACCCCCAAGGAATTATAACAAAAGAACAATACACGAACGATCGATCGTTCTCGTCGGTATTTGATATCATGGGCCAAGTCGTCTGTCAAAAAATGGATCTTTTTCAAAGAGAATGATGATATACCGTTGCCTTCCACGAGAGAACGCTGGGGACGCCCCCCTTTATTTCATTTTTAGTTGACATCAACGAATTCGCGTAATATTACATTTACAGTCGCACATTTAACAATGCAGTAACATTAATTCCCGTTGGATTGACCACAAATATTCAGGAAGCGACATGAAACTTACGATCACGCCCAAACTGTTCATCAAAAGCATCCTCCACGAATCCAACAATAAAGCCCTGCCCATCAAGGGATTGATCGAGATGGGCAAGCTCTTTGGTTTCAACGCCAATGCCATACGGGTAACCGTTACCCGCATGCTCAGGGAAGGCCTCATCGAAAACGACGAAAGGGGGCTGTACCGGCTCCGGAAAAGCTCCGGCACCCTGCAATGGTATTTCACCCGGTGGCGCAATGCCCCCCCCCTTACCGTACCCTGGAACGGATCCTGGGTCTGCTGCCTCGTCCCCAAACCATCGGCAGGGGAGCGCAAAAAGACGGCAAGGGCCTTTGCACTCATGGGAATGATAGAAGGGACGCCCCACATGTGGGTGCGGCCCGACAACCTGAACATGGACCTGGACAGGATGCGGCAGGTATTGGACCACCTTGGCCTGAAGGACACGGCGGAACTGTTTATCGGGAGCAGGTTCAGGCCGCGGTTATGTGAGCCGTGGCTAAAATACGGCTGGCCCATGGGGGAACTGATCCGCTCCTGCGGGGAGATTCGCACCCGGCTTACGGAAAGCGCCCGACGCCTGGACACCATGCCCCTGGAAAACGCCCTGGTGGAATCCTATCTCCTGGGAAGCGAAGCGATCCAGTGGTTGGTCACCGACCCGCTACTGCCCGGAGAACTCATGGAAACGGGCCATCGGGAGGCCCTTGCCCGCACCATGCTGCGTTACGATGTCCAAGGCAAACACCTCTGGGAAAAGGCTTTTAGGGGCCTGGGGCTGGACCATGCGCCGTCCCACCTGCGCATCGTTGAAAACCGATAGCAGATAAAGACACGGGGAATTTCTCCGGGTTCTTCAGAGAACCATGGCTCCACGCCCGCCATCAGGGAAAAATCGCCCCCTGGCGGTCATGGTCGACGTGGATCACGCCGATATTCGCCACTACAACGAGGAAGCGACCTTCACCCACATCGAAGCCCTGCTGGAACAGATCCAAACCCGCCGGGATGTGGATCAGATAACCCATCAACATTTTCTTTAAAGGAGGAGCCCCATGTTTTATGAAGGATTACTCACGGATGAGGAAAAAGCGGTTCAGAAAGAGGCAAGACGGTTTGCCAGGGAAGAGGTTTCGCCGGATTTCATCCGGGCCCTGGACAGGGACGAGATCACCTATCCCCGTCGCTATGTGGAAAAACTGGCCGAGCACAACCTCCTGGGACTCCGGTTCGATCCCCAATGGGGAGGCCGGGGACTTCCCTGGACCGCCGAGGTGGTGGTGGAAGAAGAGATCGGCGTGCTGGGCACCACCCTGGGGTGCGCCTACGTAATGCCATCCATCGTCGGGGAAGCTCTCCATGTATTCGGCACCAGGGCACAAAAAGAAAAATTCCTCAAGCCCATGCTGGAGGGCCAGCTGATCGCAGCTGAGGCCCTTACCGAACCCAGGGGTGGATCCGACTTTTTCGGGGCCACCACAACGGCCGAGGACAAAGGAGAGTACTTTCTGTTGAATGGCCAGAAGCGGTTCGTGGTCGGGGCCACGGAAGCGGACTTCTTCCTGGTGTACTGCCGGACCAATTTTGACGAGGATGCCCATAAATACGGTAAAATCAGCGTCCTTCTTGTGGAGCGGGGACCGGGGATCGATACCGAGTACCAGTACGGTCTCATGGGCACCCGGGGGGGCGGCACCGGACGACTGGTGTTCCGGAACGTGGAGGTACCAAAGGCGAACCTCATCGGGGAACTCCATGGCGGGGCCCTGGTCTTTCACCAGATGATGATCCCCGAGCGGCTCACCTCAGCCGCCGCCAGCCTGGGGGTGCGGGCTGGCCTGGAGGTGGCGGCCCGGTACAGCGACAAGCGGATGGCCTTTGGAAAGCCCATCCGGAAATACCAGGGGGTAAATTTTATGGTGGCGGACGCCATCACCCGGCTGGATGCGGCCCGGGCCCTGGTCTACATGGCAGCCAAGTCCGTGGATCAGAACACGCCCAACTGCCGGCGGCTGGTATCCGAGGCCAAAAAATTCGCCACGGACACGGCCTGGGAAGTCGCCAACAAAGCCATGCAGATCATGGGCGGAATCGGGTACACTGACGTCTACCCCATAGAAAAGATGATCCGGGATACCCGGCTCACCCAGATCTGGACCGGTACCAACGAGATCATGAACCTCATGATCCAGCACGAGTACTTCAACGAAGTGCTCACAGGCGGCATGGAAACCCGGGATATGGAACTGGATGCCACCCGGATCGACGGCAACGACGAAAAATGCTTCACCGACATGGACATGTGGCAGGTCCATGACAGGGGGTCGGAAGCCTAGGCGCCATGGCTTAAGGTATCAACACGGATCTGTGCACCGACTGCGGCTCCTGCATGGACAGCCGTCCAGCAGGCGCCGTGGGCGGTGTTTCCCTGGGATAGGCGAATTCAGCTTTGTTAACTATTCAAGAAGTTTGCTTACAAACAACGCCCTTTCTTTATGTATAATCCCTTCCTGCTCCATGCTTTGCAGTACTTTACTGATCTTGGGGATCATGGCCTTGTGTTTTTGATGTAAATAATGATACAGATTTATCGTTTCCAAAGGGGGATCCAACGCTTTTATTCCGATTAAGTTTTGTTTTTTTATTTGATACAAGCCCGTAATACGTGAAGACACACAGATATCGTACCGGTCATTGTATAGAAGTAGAAAAATTTTCTCATAGGTCGAGAATTTGACAACATTCATTCCTGCTGTTCTATATTCGGCAAATTTGGCTCCGATACGTATGGCAATGGAGAATGACTTTAAGCTGGCCCATCCTTCTACTCTAAAATCATGCCTTTTTGTAAACACGACACTTTCAAAAAAGTTGACAGGCACCGGAACCATAATCAAATTATCATATTCTTTTTCGATCCCCTTTATTCTATTGACTTCCCCATCCAATGAACCATTATTTGATTTCATGAGGGATCTTGCAGCCGGCAGATCGACAAAATTAAGTTCATAGCCAATGCGTGTGTATGCTTTTACAAGCATCTGTGACGAGAATTCAGCGATGGGATCATGGGGTCTGCCAAAGGTCAGGACAGGTTCAGCAAAAGACGACGTTTGGACAAAAAAAACAAAGATTGTGATGGATAGTATTATTTTCATTATTTTCTCCAACCCTATTTGAGAACCTTGATACCGTTCATATTACCGCGACAGGCGCTCAAAAGCAACCGCCCCCCTGCCAGGAAAGATGGATGGCCCCCATGGTGCCTTGGCAACCCTGAAGGACCAGGGATAAGCGTTACCCATTTTCATTATTTTCCTTGACGACCGAATTGTAATTTGTCATGATTTTAAGGTACTGCTAAAAATCAAACCTGTAATAATTCAGGGACGGGGGGTTGGGGGGAGCATAGTTGATGGCACTGTTTTCTACCGACTGGGGCGGCATTGATGAAAAAGTTTATTCTTTTTGTCTTTTTCCTGCTATCTGCTTCAACTGCATTATTCGCCGAAACAACAATACGCATTACAAACGGTGAATGGGAACCGTATCTCTCCGAATATTCCCATCAGTATGGTTTGGCTTCCCATATTGTTTCCGAGGCATTCGAATCAGAAGGAATAAAGATCCAATGGGGATTTTTTCCGTGGGTACGCTCATATCAAGCGGCAAAAACAGGAACCAAATGGGACGCTTCTGCGGTCTGGTGGGCGACCGAGGCCACCCAAAAGTTTTTTTGGCTCACGGAACCTGTGCTTGAGACGTCGATCGTATTTTTCCATCTTAAAAAACGAAAATTTCACTGGGAGTCCATTGATGACCTGAAAGAGCTTAGAATCGGCGTCACACGAGGATACGATTACGGCAGGGAATTTATGAGCGCCATCAAAGAAAAAAGGATAGTTGTTGATATTACAACAACGGACGAGCAGAATTTCAAAAAGTTACTGGCAGGACGAATAGACATATTTCCCAACGATCCGGTCGTGGGAAATTCTCAGATAAGGAATATTTTCCCTTCCGAAAAAGTAAAACGCTTTACATTTCATCCGAAAGTGTTCGAAATCAACACGCTTAATCTGATCATCTCAAAGAGATGCAAGAATGCCAGGCTGTTTTTAGAAAAATTCAATACCGGCTTAGAGAGACTAAAAGAAAACGGGAGACTTGATCAATTATACAAGAACCTTGATGCCGGAAAATATGACAAACAAAAAAACAAATGGCTGGATCAGAGTGACGATAGGTATCAAATAGACATTGACAATGCCCTGGGAAAATGATTTGGATTCTTTATCGTTATTTCAGAACCTTTTTGATGTGTATTGTTTTTTTGTCTGGGACCGGGACGAATAGCCTGGCGAATGAACGTCGTTACCCCATATGGCAAATAAAATCATGACTATTGAGGAAAAATGAAAAAATCATTCAGGCTGTTAATTGGTTTTGCCGTAGCAGCTCCGGTTGCTTTACTGACCCACTTATTATCATTTTTTACGGGCAAACAAAAAGCTGTGGAACTCCTGGGACCTGGGGTAACCGTGCTTGCCCAGGCCATGCAGCAGTTCTTCCCGCCAGAGATACACAATGCCTCGGAGTTCGACCTTTTTAAATCAAAATTAAAAGACAAACAAAAAATATGGCGCATGCTGTATGACTACCCCATTGAGTACCCGGATGAAGATACCGCGGAACTGGTCATCAGAAATTGCCCTTTTGCCGAGGCGATCGTTCACCTTAAAATTTCTGAAATGGGGTATTACATGTGCCAAGGCGACTGGGAAGTGGCGCGGGTAAATTCCAGGAAATGGGCCTTTAAAAGAAGATGTACCCTTGGCACCGGTGGCACGTTATGTGATTTCACGTATAAGCGAATCCCTAACAACCGATAACAGGAAAAGAGAGAAAACAGACCTAGGCATTCGAGCGCTTTTCCAGTTTACGAAGGTTCCTGATCTCCCCCACGGCGATGAGGGTATCGCCGGTCTCGATCCGGGTGTTGGCCGACGGGTTGAACACCATGGAACCGTCCGCCTTTTTCATTGCCAGGATGATCAGATTGTAGTCCTGGCGGATCCCTGCTTCCTGCACGGTTTTATCCACAAGGGACGAAGAGGGCTTCACCGGGAACTCCTCCATGTGGATATCCGTGTTTTCATCGGCAAATGCCAGTTCCAGGAAGTGAATCACCGTGGGCCGAATCACGGCATGGGCCATTCTTCGGGCACCGATGCCAAACGGTGAGACCACATTGTCGGCACCGGCCGCGTACAGGGTTTTGATGGTTTCATTCTGGTTGGCCCGGGTCACCACAAAGAGGTCGGGGTTGAGCCGTTTGGCGATCAGAATCAGGAAAACGTTGGCCGCATCCTTGCCAAGGACGGTCATGAACACCCGGGCGCACCCTATGCCTGCCTTTACCAGGTTTGACTCCTCGCTTGCCTCTCCCACCACATAGAGAATGCCATCTTTGTCCATGACCGGTATCAAATCCGGGTTCTGCTCAATGACCACGACATCCAGCTGCTTCTGGGCAAGGAATCGGCATAGGGCCCGCCCCATCCGTCCATATCCGCACACAATGTAATGGTCCTTTAACCGACTGATCTGTTTGTCCACTTTACGCCTCCCCAGGAGAAACCGGATTCGCCCTTCCACCAGGAACTGGATCACATTCCCCACCACGTAGAGAAAAAACCCCACCCCGAGGAAAATCAATATCAGGGTAAATACCCGGCCAGGCGCGCTGATGGGTCGCACCTCCCCGTACCCTACGGTGGAAAGCGTGATGCCTGTCATGTACAAGGCGTCCAGAGGTGTCCAGCCCTCGATCACCATATACCCGACCGTTCCCAGGGCGATCAGGATCACCGCGAGTAAAACCGTCATGACAAGGTGTTTTCCAGGGTCCATGGGCACATCCGACAATTATGGAACCGGCCGGATTTGAATCCAGCCACAATTTTCACCCCCTGTAAACCAGGATCAGCTGCACAGGGTGTAGCCGCAGCCGTGGCAGGTCATGCACCCCTCTTCATGGCTGAGGGCGGCGCTGCACTCGGGACAGATATCCCCCTTGAGGCCGTTGTTGTTGACCCTTTTGTCGTTCCGGCCATAGCGCTTTTCAAGGACCCGGCCGATGGCATCCGGAATGGAGAGGATCCGGCCCCCTTTCTGGAACACCGCATGCTCTCCGCCGATGCCGGAAATCTGCTCGATGACGTCCCTGACATCCACCCCGGCCCTCAGGGAAAGAGAGATCAGCCGGCCAATGGCCTCGGTCTTGGCTGTGGTGGATTTCCCGGATTTCCCAATGGTGGCAAACACCTCAAACGGCCGACCGTCAAGCTCGGTCACGGTAACATAGAGCTGACCCATGCCGGTCTTGATCTTCGTGGTAAACCCCTCCAGGGTCTCGGGCCGATCCTGGACGCTCTTTGGGAACCGCTTGCTCTCCTTGGCACTTGCCGAGATGGAGAGCACCTGGTTGGCCTTGCTTCCGTCCCTATAGATGGTGACGCCCTTGCATCCGAGTTCAAAGGCCGTGGCGTAAATCTCGGCCACATCCTGTTCCGTGGCATCCGTGGGCAAGTTAACGGTCTTGGAGACGGCGTTGTCCGTGTGTTTCTGAAAGGCGGCCTGCATGCGCACATGCCAGAGGGGGGAGATATCGTGGGCGGTGACGAAAACGCGTCTCACATCCTCGGGGATCTCGGTCATGCCCTGGATGGTGCCGGTCCCGGCGATCCGTTCCATGAGCGCGTCGCTGAAGAATCCCCGCTGTTTTGCCACGGCCAGAAATGAGGGGTTGACCTCCACAAACCGGTCGTTGTCCATGATCGTCCGGACAAAGCTCAGGGCAAACAGGGGTTCGATGCCGCTGGAGCTGCCTGCGATGATGCTCAAGGTGCCGGTGGGGGCGATGGTGGTGACGGTGGCGTTCCTGAACCCCTGGTCCTTCTTATCCTTGAAAATGCTCTTGTCAAAATTCCCAAACACCCCCCGTTCCTGGGCAAGGGTGCGGGAGGCCTTTTTCGCCTCCGTGTTGACAAAGCCCATGACCTCTTCGGCCATGGCGATGGCCCGGTCTGAATTGTAGGGGATCTTGAGGCTGAAGAGAAGATCCGCAAACCCCATGACGCCAAGGCCGATCTTCCGGTTGCCCCGGACCATGTTCGAGATCTCCTCCAGGGGATAGACCGATTTATCGATGGTATTGTCCAGGAACCGCACGGCCAGATGGACGGTCCGGCCAAGGGCCGTGTAGTCCACAACAGGTCCGCCCTTTTTCTGAACAACAAATTTGGCCAGGTTGACCGATCCCAGGTTACACGCCTCCATGGGCAGCAGGGGCTGCTCGCCGCAGGGATTGGTGGATTCGATCTTGCCCAGTCCGGGGGTGGGATTGTCCCGGTTGATGCGGTCCAGGAAGATGATCCCGGGATCGCCGTTGTGCCAGGCCTGCTTCACAATGGCCTGGAACAGATCCGCGGCATTGAGGGTGGCTACTTTCCCATTGTCCCTGGGATCGACCAGGTCATACGCAAGGCCCTGGCGGGCCTTGTCCATGAAATCGTCGGTCACCCCCACCGAGATGTTGAAGTTGTTCAGGTCGCTCCCCTGCTGTTTGCAGAAGATGAATTCCATGATATCCGGGTGATCCACCCTCAGGATCGCCATGTTGGCCCCCCTGCGGGTGCCCCCCTGTTTGACCTGCTCGGTGGCGATGTTGAAGATCTTCATGAAGGACACTGGTCCCGAGGCCACCCCGCCCGTGGAGCCCACCCGGGAATCCTTGGGTCTCAGCCGGGAGAAGGCAAACCCGGTGCCTCCCCCGGACTTGTGGATCAAGGCCGCGTTTTTCACGGTATCAAAAATGCCGGAAAGGGAGTCCTCCACCGGCAGCACAAAACAGGCGGCCAGCTGGCCAAGCCGGTTACCGGCGTTCATGAGGGTGGGTGAGTTGGGCAGGAACTGAAACCGGGCCATGATCTCGTAAAATTGTTCCCTGACCGGTTCCGGGGCATTTCCATAGGCCGCTTCCGCCCCGGCAATGTGGGCGGCCACCCGCATGAACATCTCCCGTGGAGACTCCATGACCCGGCCCTGTTCGTCCTTTAAAAGATAGCGTCTTTTCAGGACCGCCAGCGTACTGTCCGATATTTCAGGCAAAACCGTTGATTTCGCCGCTGTTGCTGTCATCATCCCTCCCCAGGCATTCCATACCCTATATTGTGTTTACTAACTATATACACACAACATGGGGTGGGTCAAGCGCCAATCAACAGTGACTCATCCCGGGGTGGGGCGGTGGGGGTCTTACCAATATAGGCCTGCTTCACCCCCTCGTCGCAAAACAGGGCCTTGGCACTGCCCTCCAGCACCACCTTGCCCGTTTCCAGCACATAGCCGCGATCGGAAATGGCCAGGGCCGCACCGGCATTCTGCTCCACCAGGACAATGGTGACCCCCTCGGACCTCAGTTGCCGGATGGTGTTAAAAATCGTCTTCACAATCTTGGGCGCAAGTCCCATGGAAGGCTCATCCAATACCAGGAGTTCAGGCTTTGCCATCAATGCCCGGCCAATGGCAAGCATCTGCTGCTCCCCGCCGGACAGGGTGCCGGCGGGCTGGTCCCGGCGCTCCCCCAGTATGGGAAAAAGATCCATCATCCGCGCGATCTCACGTTTTCGGGCCTTCCGGGACTGCTTGACGCAATAGCTCCCAAGGAGCAGGTTGTCCATGACGCTCAAGGGGGCAAAGATCTGCCGACCCTCGGGCACCATGGAGATGCCCCGGGAAACGATATCAGAGGGCGGCAACCCCCTGAGGCTTGCCCCCTTAAAAAGGATCTCCCCGTCCCAGGTGGTGAGAAGTCCGCAGATGGTGGAAAAGAGCGTACTCTTGCCCGCCCCGTTGGCCCCGATAATGGAGACCAGCTCTCCCTTGCTCACAGAGAGGCTCACCCCGTTCACCGCCGTGATCCTGCCATAATGGCACTGTACATTTTTTAGTTCAAGCATTGGAACTCCTCTCCCAGGTAAGCGTCCATAACCTTTTGGTCGTTGGTGATCTGTTGGGGGGTGGCAAGCGCAATGGCCTCTCCCCGGTCCAGCACCAGGATCTTGTCACACACCTCCATGGCAAGCCCCATGTCATGCTCCACCAGCATCAGGGTGATCCCCTGCTCTTTTATCCGACAGATGAGCGCTCCCAGGGCCTGGGTCTCGATGCGGTTCAACCCTGCCGCAGGTTCGTCCAACAAGATAAGAAGGGGGTCGGTGGCCAGGGCCCTTGCGATCTCGGCCGTCTTCTGGCGCCCCACGGGAAGATCGCAGGCAATTCTATCGGCATAGGATAAAAGCCCGGTAAACTCGAGGATCTCAAGGGCTTTTTCCCGGGCAATCCGTTCCTCTTTCACCACCCGGGGGGACCGGATGATCGCGCCCCAGAATCCGCTCTTCAAACGAACATGCATACCCACCAGAACATTCTCCAAAACGGTCATGCCGGGAAACAGCTCCACATTCTGAAATGTCCTTGCAATACCGGCGGCCACCCGTTTATGCACCGGCATGGATTCAATGGCGTGTCCGTTGAACAGGATCTCCCCTTTGTCCTGGACACAGACCCCGGTGATCATGTTGAAAAGCGTTGTCTTACCGGCACCGTTGGGCCCGATCAGTCCCAGGACGCTCCCCTGCTCAACCCCGAAGGAAACATTATCCTGGGCCTTTACCCCGCCAAACTGTTTTGTCAGCCCCTTGACCTGCAAGAGGAGATTTTCATGCTCTTTTCTTATACCGTGCATAGCGCTCTATCACCCCTTGTGTCAGTCCCTGGGGCATGACGATCATCACCCCCATCAATATCAATCCAAAAACGATCATCTCATGGTCTGCAAACCCGTGGAGAACCTCGGGTAGAAGCGTAATCACCACTGCGCCGATAAGGGCCCCCCACACGTTTGCCATGCCCCCGATCACCACCATGGTCACCATCTTCACCGATGCCATGAACCCAAAGGAGTCGGGGCTGATGAACAAAACAAAATGGGCATAGAGGAATCCGGCCATGGCTCCCAGGGCGGCTGAGAACATGAAGATGTTAAGCTTCAACGCATGGGCGTCCACCCCCAGGGCCACGGCCGCGTTTTCCCTGCCATGGATGGCGGCCAGGGCCCGGCCGGTTTTTGAGTCAATAATCCGTTTGCACAAAAAGATCGCCCCAAACACCACGGTCCAGACAAGATAGAAATAGTTCCGCCCCCCCTCAAACGACAACGGCCCGAGGGTAAGCATGGGAATGCCCACAAACCCGGAGGCACCGCCGGTGATGGAGCCGGCCTCCCGGAACAGGATATGGACGATCATGCCAAATCCCAGGGTGCCCATACCCAGGTAGTACCCCGACAGCTTCAGGGTCGGCCGACCCACCACAAAGGCCACGGCAACGGAAAGGACGATGGCGCACACAAGGGCCGCCCAGGGAGAGATTCCCAGGGTCCCGGACAGATAGGCCGTGGCATAGGCACCGATGCCGTAAAAGGCCCCGTGGCCCAGGGAGACCTGGCCCGCATACCCCATGAGCATGTTGAGCCCCAGGGCAAGCAGGGTGTTGATCCCGATAAAGGTCATGATCTGAAGCAGGTAGATGTTTTCCACCACCATCCCCGTCACCGCCACCACCGCTATAAACAACAGATTGTGGACCAGTTTTTTATCCATTTTACTTCCTTTCATAATTAAAACCGATCCGCCTGTTTTTGTGCAAACAACCCGCCCGGGCAGAGGTAGAGGATCAACAAAAGCAACACAAAGGCGATGGCATCCTTGCAGCCCGACGAAATGAGTCCCGCTCCAAAGCATTCGAGGATCCCGAGAAGCAGGCCGCCGGCAAAGGCGCCCCACAGGCTGCCAAGGCCACCGATCATGGCGGCGCAAAACCCCTTGAGGCCGAGCATGGTTCCCATATCGTAGGTGTTCATGGTGACCGGCGCGATGAATATCCCGGCGATGGCCCCGGATCCGCTGCTGATGAGAACGGCAAACAACCCCATCCTGGCAGAGGGGATGCCCGTGAGCCAGGCCGCCTTTTTATTCACAGCACAGGCGGTCATGGCCTTTCCCTGGAGGGTGTACCGGAAAAAAAGATGCAGGCTGCCGGCCAGAACCAGGGCTGCGGCAACAATATAGAGGCTCTGGGGAACGATCACCGCCCCTGCGATCTCAATGGAGCCATGGCTTGAAAACGACGGCAACGCCACGGGATCCTTTCCCCAGACCACCATGGCGACCCCCCGGAACACGATGGAAGCACCCACGGTGATGATCACCAACGAAATGGGATGGGGATCCTTGATCGGGCGGATGGCAAACCGCTCGAACAGGATGCCCACCATTGAAACCCCTGCAACGGTCAGAACAAAGGCCAGGGGCAGGGGTAGCTTAAACTGCCCCCACAGGGTCACAAGCCCCATGGCGCCGAACATGGCAAACTCGCCATGGGCAAAGTTAATCAGCTCGGTGGACCGGTAGAGCATGGAAAGGCCGATGGCGACCACGGCATAAACCGACCCGATGGATATGCCTGAGAACAGGTATTGAAGCAGATCCTCCACAACAGCCTCCTATCGCCCCAGAAGATTCCAGGTTTTGTTCTTAATTTCAACCATGACAAAAGCGCTGGCGCTGAGCCCGTTGTGGTCTTCCGGAGAAAAGCTGTAACGGCCAGTGACCCCCACATGGTTTTCCAGGGTTTCAAGGTTGTCACGAATCTGTTGTTTGTCGCCGTTGCTGCCCTTGAGGGCCTCAGCCAAAATGGTCATGGCGTCATGGGCATAGCCGCCGAACCCGGAAACCGCCCCGGCCTTGCCTGCGCTGTACATGGCCTTATAGTCCTGGAGAATCTGCTTCTGGGGATCGTCATCCAACAGCTGGTCCATGACCAGGATCTTGCCCGTGGGCAGCACAATGCCCTCTGCCGAATCACCGGCAAGGGCGATGAATTTGGGAGATGCCACCCCGTGGCTCTGGTAGAGGGGGATATCGATCTTGAGCTGCTGTGCATTCTTTGCCACCACGGCGGGTCCGGGGTTGGTACCCCAGCAGATCAGGGCGTCCGGAGAAGCCTTCTTGAGCTTGGTGAGCTGGGCTGTGGTGTCTGTGTCCTTTGCGCCAAAGCTCTCCTTGGCCACGATGGTGATGCCGTACTCTTTTGCAAGGGAGATCAACTGCTCCTTGCCGCTTTCGCCAAAGGAGTTGGAAACGGTGATGATACCCACGGTCTTGACGGATTTCGCCTGCATGTGCGCATAGAGACCTTGAACGGCGAGGCGGTCGCTCTGGGCGGTCTTGAACACCCAGGGCTTCACAGGCGTTGTGATATTGATCCCGGCGGCGCAGCTGATCAGGGGCATTTTCGCCCTCTCCACAAAGTTAACCACGGCCAGGGTGGTGGGGGTGGTGCTGGGGCCGATGATGGCCAGGACCTTGTCCCGGTGAATCAGCTTGTTCACGGCGCTCACGGCCTTGGCCGGATCCCCCTCGGAATCGTAGATCACCGCTTCTAAAAGGTGGCCGTCAATGCCGCCATTGGCATTGATCCTGTCCACCATCATCTCCATGGTGCGTTTTTCAGGGTCCCCTAGGAACGAGGCCCTTCCCGTGGAGGAGAAAATCCCCCCGATCTTGTAGACGGATTTCGCAGCCACCGTTGACAACGGGGTGATACAAAGGGTGATGGCGATGAAGAGTTGGACAAGGGTCTTGATAGACATTGGGTGTTTTCTCCTGATTAACTGGTACGTTAATGGTCAGGAGTCAAACCCTTGGCTGACTGCCAGCTGAAAACCCGGGATCCCAAAAACAGAAAAACCATGGATTTAGACTGGTTCAGTCTGTCCATGGTTTTGACTCGCTCGGGATGCTTTTGCTCTCTACACGGGTCCTCCATGGCCAGACTTCATAAAGAAGTAGCCAAAAAAGGAAAACCGATAAAAATAGAAAGCGTTGTAAGTCATAATATCCCGTTTTGATTTGATTAGTTCGTGAAACTATAGGGAACACGATTCGCCGTGTCAAGGATTATTTTTATAAGGGTGCCTTTTCCAGGGCAGCCGCCCCCTGTTCAACAGCGATATTCCCGGGTGTCCGGGACCCCAGCTTGATGAGGGCCACACCGGCAAGGATCATCACGCTTGCCCCCACCATTAGGGCATCAACGGTTTCGCCCAGGAAAAACCACCCCAGGGTCACCGCCACCACCGGGTTGACATAGGAGTGGGTGGACACAAGGCCTGCGCCCACATTCCGGATCAGGAAATTAAAGGCCAGAAACACCAGGATCGATCCAAACACCACCAGATAGGTAAGGACCATGAAGAAGTTCACCCCCACGGTCATGGCGGAGAGGTTTTGCCATTCGCCCATGGGAAGGCTGAAGACGAGATTGCACAGGGCCCCGCCCATCATCTGGATGGAAACATCCACCCGGTTGTCGGCGGGCTTGTCAAGCACCGTTCCCCAGATGGACCCAAACGCCCACAACAGGCAGGCCAGCACAATGGTCAACAAAGGCACCAGGGGGGCCGCTCCAAAGCGGTTGGCACTGTTGCCCCCGATCAGCAGGATCACCCCTGCCGTGCTGACAAAAATCCCTGCCCAGCCAAGCCCCCTCAACCCGGAATCCCCCTTGAGCAGTTTCTCAAACAGAACAAACCAGACCGGCACACTGGCAGCGATCATGGCGGCGATCCCGGTGGGCACTTGGAGCATGGCCCAGGCAATGGGGCCGCTGCCCATGCCCACCAGCAGCATGCCCACAACAAGGGCGTTGCGGATCTGCCTAACGCCAAGGGATTTAAATCGTCCGGGCCCGGCGACCAGGGCAAGGAGGAGTGAGGCCAGGAAAAATCGCAGGGCCATGGTCAAAAAAGGCGGGGTGGTGTCAACCGCCACCCGCATGGCAAGGTAGTTGGAGCCCCAGACAAAATAAATGGCTGAAAACGATAGAATAATTTTGCTTCTGGAACAGGAAACCACAGCCCTCTCCCTCCACCTTTATAGATGGTGTAAGACGTTTTAAAAATGAGACCATTTACGCCTTTGCCAGGGGAGTGTCAAGAAAATTGTCACCCCCTGGTATAAAAGAGCAAAACAGACCCACCCCAAACGCCATATTGAGTTTATACCCAAGGGGTTTCATGGTATAGAGGAGGAAAAGACAACAACCACAACCATCCATAGAGCGGAAGAGTCCATGACAACAACAGATATTATCATCATCGGCGCTGGTGCATCGGGCCTGATGTGCGCCATTGAAGCTGGCAACCGGGGCCGGTCGGTCCTTGTCCTTGACCATGAAAAACGTGCCGGAAAAAAGATCCTCATGTCCGGCGGGGGCCGGTGCAACTTCACCAACCTCTCCCTGTCCCCGGCCAACTATATCTCGGCAAACCCCCATTTCTGCAAATCCGCCCTGAGTCGCTTCACCCAGTGGGATTTCCTTGCAAAAATAGAACAGCACAAGATCCCCTATCACGAGCGGGACCACGGCCAGCTCTTTTGCAACGACAGTGCAAAGGAGATCCTCACCATGCTTCTTTCCGAGTGCGACCAGGCAAGCGTTGAGGTGAGGCTTGACACCCAGGTGACCGGGATTACCCGGGAAGAGGGACTTGGCTTCACCGTAACCACCCCAAAGGAAGTGTTCAAAAGCAATTCCCTGGTAGTGGCCACGGGGGGCCTCTCCATACCCGGGGCCGGAGCCACCCCCCTTGGGTACAAGATCGCCGAGCAGTTCAACATCAAGGTGTGCCCCCCCAGCCCGGGCCTTGTGCCCTTCACCCTCCAGCCCCAGGACAAGGAGCGCCTGGCGCCCCTGTCCGGCATCAGCGTGGATGCCGTCGTCACCTGCGGCCAGCACAGTTTTCGCGAGAACCTCCTCTTTACCCACCGGGGGTTGAGCGGGCCGGTGATTCTCCAGATCTCCTCCCATTGGCAGCCGGGGGAGACGGTCTCCATCGATCTCCTGCCAGGCATCGACCTTGTGTCCCTCCTGAAAAAGGCCCAGCAGGACCACCCGAAACAGCAGGTGAAATCCATGCTGGCCAACATTATGCCCAAACGGCTGGTGACGGCCATGGTGGAGAAGAATATTGCCGAGGCCCCCCTGAACTCGGTCTCCCACACACGGTTCACGGCCCTTGGGGCAAGCCTGAAACAATGGGCGGTCAAACCCGGGGGCACCGAAGGCTACAGAACGGCGGAGGTGACCAAAGGCGGGGTGGACTGTGATGGGGTCTCCTCAAAGACCATGGAAGCCCGCAAGGTGCCCGGCCTCTACTTCATCGGCGAGGTGCTCGATGTCACCGGGTGGCTGGGAGGCTATAATCTTCAGTGGGCATGGTCGTCGGGTTGGGTGGCCGGCCAGTTCGCCTAGGGGGAACAGGGCTTAAGATTTACCGGCCAAAGAAAATCTTTGGGGGAGGCAAGGGGGCAGCTCCCCCAGGTGGGAGAGGGTAAGCCACAGGGATTGATCCATGGCAGAAACCGCCACCTGCTCGTGGGCCCAGGTGGTTGCAAAGGGGACGTGCACGGCATGACCGCCCAGGTTCACCACGGGCAACACGTCTGACCGGAGGGAGTTGCCCACCATCATGAACTCCCGGGGACCCACCCCATGGGTTGACAACACCCGGTCATAGGCGGTCTCATCCTTTTCGCTCAAGATCTCGATCTTATCAAAGTAAGGAGCAAGCTTTGACCGGGCGATCTTGCTCTCCTGGTCCAGAAGGTCCCCCTTGGTGATGATCATGAGGGAATAGCGCCGGCAAAGGTCCTCAAGCACGGCTTCCACCCCATCCATAAGCTCCACAGGGGATGCCAGCATCTCCTTGCCCAGGGCGATCAGTTTCTGAATATCGGCACCGCTGAGCCGCTCCTGGCTGACCTGGGCCGCAGTTTCGATCAAGGAGAGGAGAAACCCCTTGACCCCGTAGCCAAACACCCCAATATTTTCCCGCTCCACGGCCAGGAGCCGCTCCTGGATGGTCTTGGCATCCGCATATTTTTCAAGAAGGGTCATAAACTCTGCCTTCACCCCCCTAAATATGGGCTCATTGACCCAAAGGGTATCGTCGGCATCAAAGGCGATCACCCGAATTCTCTCCATGCCCTCATCTCCTCTATTGTTGAATATCATGAATTCCAGACTATACCAGAATCGCCATCCAGAGAAAAGAACAAAACCCCCTTGCACTTTTTAGAAAAGACTATATATTAAATACAGCTTCATCAATTTTAATACATAGCGGAATCACATTAGGTGACAAAATGAAGATCAGCAAGGAGCAGAAAGAGACCAACCGCAGGGCCATCATCAGCGCCATGGTCGACATTGTAACAGACCAGGGGTTCAAGGCCGCGACAATGAAAAAGATCGCCCGACAAAGTGGCCTGGGGGACGCCACCATCTACAACTACTTCCCCACCAAGGAGGCGATCCTGTTCGGTTATTACACCGACCATTTCACCGCCTGCACCCAGGGTCTCAAGAGGGTTACGGATCTCAACGAGTACTCCCTCCAGGAACAGATCCAGACCTTTTTTGAGACAAGTTTCGACCTTTTTCTCAAGGACAGGGAGTTTGTCGCCCTCACCTTTAAACAGACCTTTTTCTCCTACAGCCAGAACTACAAACTGCTCAAACCCATCCGGGCGAGCTTCACCGCCATCATCCGGGACATGGTAGAGGCGGCAGCAGAGGTGGGGGAGATCCCAGAGCAAGTGTTCCAGGAGGTCATCGTCCAGCTCTTCATGGACTTTTACATTGCCATGACCGCCTACTGGATTGCGGACAGATCCGACAATTTCAACGACACCGCCATCCTCATTGACAAGAGCCTTGGGTTGGCCGTGGCCATGCTCAAGGCCGGCATTGCCAACAAGGTCCTGGACATCACGGTTTTTCTCTTCCGCACCCATATTCTGAACAACCTGGGCGCCGTTAAGGATGGAATGGAGACCATGCGTTCCATTAAACGCAATTTCATGGAGGCAAGCCATGCAGGAGAAGATCCCAACAGGTAAATTCAAGCGAAGTGTCACCGGCACGGGCACGGCGGCAAGGGTCGGGGGAAAGGTGCTGACCTACCTTGCCAAGCGCCCGTTTCTCTCCCGGGATGGGAAAGAGAAGGCAAAGGAACGCATGGCCGCCCAGAGCGGTGAAATCCTCTTCAAAGGGCTGAGCGTGCTCAGGGGAACCGCCCTTAAGGTGGCCCAGCAGCTGAGCCTGGAGCTTGACCTCTTTCCCCCGGCCCTGCAAAAGGAGCTGGAGAAATCCTATCACCAGGTTCCGCCCCTGAACCGGGCCCTGGTCTCCCGGGTGATGTCCAAAGCCCTTGGCCGCCATCCCAACGAGCTGTTTGCCTCCTTCGACACGCTGGCCTTTGCCGGGGCAAGCCTTGGCCAGGTTCATAAAGCAACCTCCTTTGACGGAGAGGCGCTTGCCGTCAAGGTCCAGTATCCGGGTATGGCCACCACCATTAAAAGCGACATCCAGATGATCAAGACCCTGGTCCGGCCGTTGCCGGAATACCGCCTGATCCTGCCCTCCCTCCTGGAGATCGAAGCCCGGCTCCTGGAGGAGATCGACTATCTAAAGGAGGCGGACAACCTGTCACGGTTCAAACAAGGCCTGAATCTACCGGGCATTGCCATTCCGGATATAGACAGAAGCACCTCCTGCGGCACTGTGCTGACCACCACCCTGATGGCGGGCCTTCCCCTGGACCAGTGGCTTGCCTCCAGTCCGGACCAAGCCATGCGCGACCAGGTTGCCCAGGGGCTCTATGACCTCTTTATGGAGAGCCTCTACACCCACCATACCATCCATGCAGATCCGAATCCGGGAAATTTCATCATCCGGAACGACCTCACCATCGGGGTGATCGATTTCGGCTGCATCAAGCACCTGGAAAAACCCTTTGTGACGCTCTATCAACAGCTGCCCCGGGCCCTGGCCCTGGGAGACAAAACCACCTACCTCCAGTTGCTGCGGAAGCTGAAGGTCCTCAAACCCGGCATCCCCCTGGCCGAAGAAAAGCAATTCCTCCAGGCCGCCTATGATGTGGGCCACTGGTTTGGTGAGTACTACCAGCCGGACCGGTTTGATTTCGGGGCCGACCCAGGGTTCGTAGGCCGGGGAAGAACCCTCATGACCCAGCTGTTCCAATTCAGGGAGCTGTTTGATTCCAATCCCGAATTTGTCTATCTGGACCGCACCCGCTACGGCCTGATTCGGTTGTTTGAAAAGATGAACGCCCGGGTAAGAATGAAAAACGGCCATGAATGGCTATCCGAATAATAGCGCCTCCCCTGGGAACAACGCCCTTTTCTTATGGGAACAGGCAAACCAGGCACCCATTCCAATACAAACATATATAAGGAGAAACCCATGGACGCAAAACCCCACTGGAACGAAATCCAACAGGTTGTTGATGCGGCAATGAACTCTGTACACCACGTCACCATGGCCACCGTCAACCCGGACGGCCCCCCCCACCTCACCCCCATCGGTTCCCTCATGCTGTTTGAGGCGTGCAGGGGCGTCTATTGCGAAGTGTTTCCCCACCGGTTTGCCGCCAACCTGGACCGGGATCCCCGGGTCTCGATCATGGCCGTGAACAACGGGTTCGGGTTCTGGCTGAAATCCCTGTTCAAGGGGAAATTTGCCACCCTGCCCGGGGTGCGCCTCACAGGCAGGGCCGGCAAGCGCCGCCGGGGCACCCCGGAGGAACTTCAGCGCTGGCAGAAGCGGGTCAAGCACACCCGGCGACTCAAGGGCCACGCCCTGCTGTGGAAGGATATCGCCTGGGTCCGGGATATTCATTTTGACACCTTTGAGCCCACCTATATGGGCAGGATGACCCAGGAACTGCAATCACGGCTGGCCCCTCACAAAAAAGGCTGATGCCCAGGCCTTGATCAAAGATCCAGGCCGACCCGAATCGACACAGGGGTGTTCCAAAAAAGGACACCCCTGGTTCGGCCCCATTCAGCGGCGATTTCGCCAGGAAAGGCCCTGGCCCTGGCGAAACTGTTTCAAAACGCTACACCCTGGGGCCTGGAACCTTGCCAGCCCCCCCTCCACACGGCTGCCATTCAGCCGGGTATATCAAGCCTTTCACCCACCACGCGTTGTATTTCGCACACCAGGCATTGGTTTTGCATTTCCCTAGGGTGTACGGTCAGACAAAGACCGCTTCTCAAAGGAGGCAAACCATGAAATCATCATCCACCAAATTCAGGGTAAGGGGATTCCAGGTACTTGAAAACGAATGCATCTGGATGCTCAGCGGCGTTGTGAACTTCCGCCTCTGCGACAAGGCGTACAACTGCTACGACTGCGCCTTTGACAAGGCAATGGCCAAGGCCATGGAACGGGATCCCGGAAAAAAGGCGGACTGGGCAACGTCCATAAAGGCATGCCATGATGGATCGGATCGTCCCTGCCGCCATCTTCTCACAGGGAGAATCCAACAGCCAAAGATCTGCGTCAACAACTATGCGTGCGGCCGCTGCCCCTTCGACCAGATGCTGGACGATCTTGATGGGGCCGGGTCAAGGAGCGGTGCCCGGTACAGGGAAGCGTCCGGCTACAAAATGGCCGACGGCTACTATTACCATCCGGGCCACACCTGGGTCCGGGTGGAGCACGGCGGCCTTGCCAGGATCGGGTTTGACGCTTTTGCCATGAAGCTGTTCGGCAGCGCCCGGCTCACCCGGCTGCCCGCCATTGGCACAAGGATTGAAAGGGAGCACCCAACATGGACCATTGAGCAGCAGGGCCACCTTGCCCAGGTGCGATCCCCGGTCACCGGCACCGTGGTTTCGGTGAACCAGCGGGTGGTGGACGACCCGGACATCATCCACAGACGTCCCTATGACGATGGCTGGCTGGTGCTGGTGAAGACGGCGTCCCCGGTCAAAGGGTACGCAGATCTATACCAGGGGGATGGCGGCCTTGCCTGGATGGACAAGGAGGTCAACAGACTCAACCGCCTGTTGGGCAAACCCTACGAACAACTGGCCGCAACCGGTGGCGAGCCGGTGAACGATTTTTTTGCCCTCAACCCAAGCATCGGTTGGGACACCCTTGTGGAAACGTTTCTCGCGCCATAGGACTTGCCCCTCCCCAATTTGAGCCCTGTTTCCTGGGCCCGGTGAAAGCCCTTACACCCCGGCCATATAGGTCACCTGGCCCAGGCAGTAGCGGCAGTAATAGGGGGCCACCCTGTCCAGGTGCCCGAGTCCTTTGGCAAAATGCATCACGCACCGGCTTTCCCGGCAGTGGTCCAGCATGCAGAGGTGACCGAACTCGTGGAGGGCGATCTTGACCGCCCGTTCAGGCCGATCCTCCAGCCGGAACAACGAAACCAGCGCCACCCGGCCCCCCAGTCTTGCCTCCCCAAACACAAAGGTAAAGACCGGAACAAAGAGATCCACATCAACAAGGGCCAACACCCGGGCACATCCAGCAAGATCCATGGATTCGATCCGGGTAATGATCCGGGCGGCGTCGTACTGGATCCTGTGCCTGTCAAAGGCGTAATCCGGCGATTCCAGGCCTGGCATCACCCGGAGCGGCATACCGATCTCCCCGGCAAAGGCCCCGGCCACGGCCTTGATCATTTCCCCCTCAACCCGGCCCAAAGGAAGGATCCCAAGGGGATGCTGAAGGAGTGATTCACGGTTTTTCCAGGCCATTGCGCTTGATCATCCTGTGGAGGGTGGTCCGGCTGATGTCGAGGAGTCCGGCCGCCTGGGTGATGTTCCACCCGGTCTGTTCGAGGATCTTGGCCACATGCACGCGCTCCATCTCCCTGAGGGTATGATTCCGGGTGTCAGGAACGCCCTGTTTCCTGCCAGGGGTGAGAAAATCAAAGGCCTCAAGGGAGAGGGTTCTTGACCGGGAAAGCACCACCGCCCGTTCCACCGCGTTCTCAAGCTCCCTGACATTGCCGGGCCACCCATGGGAGAGCAGCGCCCCCATGGCATCGCTGGTGACCCGGTCCACCCGCTTGTTGGTCTCACGGCTGTACCGGGTAAGAAAATGGTCCACCAACAGGGGAATATCCGAAGCCCGCTTTCTCAAGGGGGGCACCTCCAGGGTGATGACGTTGATCCTGAAGAAAAGATCCTGGCGAAAAGTACCGGCCTTGATCATCCGCTCAAGCCCCCGGCGGGTGGCGGATATGAGTCTGAAATCCACCTCCCTTGGGGTGGTCTCCCCAAGCTTTGTGATCTTCTTCTCCTCCAGGACCCGCAAAAGATCCACCTGCATCCGGGAGCTCACCTCGCCGATCTCGTCAAGAAAGAGGGTCCCCCCGGCCACCACTTCAAAATAGCCTTTCCTCGCCGCATGGGCGCCGGTAAACGCCCCCCGGGTAAAGCCGAAAAGCTCGCTTTCCATGAGGGTGTCCGGGAGGGAGCCGCAGTTAATGGGGATGAAGGGCGCGTTCTTCCGACCGCTCTTGGCATGGATTGCCTTGGCCACCAGTTCCTTGCCCGTGCCAGTCTCCCCCAGGATCAGGATGGGGGCATCGGTATCGGCAATATCGGTGATCATGGCGTAGAGCGCCTGCATCTCCGGGGATTCCCCGATGATGTTGTCGAACCGGGTGATCTTGTCAAGCTCGCCCTTGAGGTAGCGGCACTCCCGATCCAGCCGCTTATGCCGCAGGATCTTCTCCATCACCAGGGATAGCTGGTCCGGTTTAAACGGCTTTAAAAGATAATCCGAGGCCCCCTTTTTCATGGCCGTGACCGCCGTGTCAATGGAGCCGTAGGCGGTGATGATCACCACCGACGCATCAGGATAGCGCTCCTGGGTCTTCTCCACAAGCTCCAGCCCGTCCATTCCCGGCATCTTCATGTCCACGAACAAGATGTCGAACCGCTCCTTTGCCAGGCATTCCAGGGCTGCCTCCCCGGACGGGGCTGTTTCCGCCCGGTACCCCTCCTTCTTGAACCAATGATATAACGACTCCCTCACGATCAGTTCATCATCCACCACCAGGACACTGACCTGCTGTTTCATGGTGATCCCTCCCCCACCCGGGGAAAAGTCATGGTGAACGAACTACCCCCCTTGTCTTTGCTGGTCACCCGTATGGTCCCCCCGTGATCTTTGACAATGCCGTAGACAATGGAGAGTCCAAGGCCGGTCCCCTGGCCCTCCTCCTTGGTGGTGAAAAACGGATCAAAGATGTGCTCCATATGATCCTGGCGGATGCCCCAGCCGGTATCCTTGATCTCCACGGTGACACCCGCCCCAGGATCCTGCCCCGAAACCACCGCAAGCTCACCCCCCTGGGGCATGGCTTCAATAGCGTTGAAGATCAGGTTCAGAAAGCACTGCTGGAGCTGGTTGTTGTTGCCCCGGACCATGAGCGGCGCATTACAGAGGCGCTGTTTCAGCGCAATCTTGGAGATCTCTATCTTGTGACCGGTGAGGGAAAGCACCGAGCCCAGGATATCGTTCACATCCACATGGACAAAGGCCTGGGGCGACTCCCTGGAAAAGGTGAGCAGCCCGGACACGATCTTGCCGCACCGCTCAAGCTCCCGGGACATGTGGGAGAGGAACTCCTTAAACTGTTCCATCTCCCCAGGTCCGGTCCGGCCCTCCCGGATCATCTCCTCCATGATGTGACTGAAGGTGAGAAGCCCCTGGATGGGATTGTTGATCTCATGGACACTGGAGGCCACAAGCTTTCCCAGGGAGACGAGCCGGTCTTCCTGGACCACCTTTTTCATGTCCGCCTCGATCTGCCTCACCTTGTGCTTCCACCGGTCCGTAATCTGGGAGGTGATGTCCCGCCATAGTTCCACGATACGGATCACCTTGCCTTGGGAATCCTTTACCGGATAGGTGGCAATGTTGAAATAGGCGGTCTTGCCGGGGCCAAGGGAATGTTCATGGATCACATGGGCGGATTTACCGGTCCTGACCGTGCGAACCAGGGGACAATCAAACCCTTTCTCCTGGGCATGGCAGGGGGCATAAAACCCCTTGATCACGTTGTAACAGTACTTCCCGGCCAGTTCTTCCCGGGTCATTCCAACGGCCGTTAGATAATGGTCGTTGGCATCGATGATGGTAAAATCGGTGTTCAGGAGCACCACCCCAAGATTGATCTGCTGGAACAGGATGTCGGTGGAGGTTTTTTCAAGCAAAAGCTGCTCGTTTGCCGATGCAAGGCGCTGGTTCATCTCAAACAAGTGCCTTAACAGTCGGCCGATGTTATGTTCGATCACACCGACCCCCTTGGGCCGTGCCGCGATCAGTTCGGGAAGGGCCCTGGAATTGGTCAGTTCAATCACGGCGTTGAGCTTGGGGATCTTGAACAGTTCCCTGAAATCATCGGTGGTGAATATCCCCATGGCATGGGCCATGGCAATGCCCTCGGCCCCAAGGTCGATGTCACACACGCCAACCACGTTCAACTTGAGATAGGGAAAGGACTCGTGGGCCAACAGGTCAAGGAAAAACCGGCACGCTCTTCCACCTCCGACAATGGCCAGGTTGAAATCGATTCGTTCATGGTGGTGTGGACGAATACGCTCCATAACTCCCCCATATGGTATTGAGGTTACGGCGTTGACCGGTTCTCTGATGAAAGAACCGTGTATGAAAACGATAGCACAATATAAAGAAGAAGAGAACCGGTTTGCCCCCTGCCATGGGCCCCTAAAAAAGAGGGGCGACTGCCTTGTGTTTTCCCCTTTGTTTCAGTATGGTTCAACCGAACCGCCCCAGCCACGGAAAGGGCGGCACAAATGTTGCCGATATCGCTGCCCGGCACAACAGTGACCAGAACCAAAGGAGAGACCATGGGCAAATGCGTCAACCACCCCGACCAGGAAACCCCCTACAAGTGCATGAAACACAACCTATATCAATGCGACCGCTGCCTTGAGTGCAAGGATCCCGATATCTACTGCAAGTTCAGAACCTCCTGCCCCATTCACTTTATGTCGAAAAAAGGGTTTGACGCCGAGGAAAAGGAGGTGGCTCCGGCAAGGGAGGAGAAAGAAAGTGAGACGTGCACCGTGGCGTTCAATCCCGGGGAGGCCAGGGTGGATGTTCCCCTGGGCACCTCCCTGCTTGAAGCAGCCGAAAAAGCCGAAATTTACATCAACGCCTCCTGCAACGGCAAGGGATCCTGCGGCAAATGCCGGCTGATCCTTGAAACCGGAAACGTTGACAGCGAAAAAACCACCCTGCTGAGCGACCGGGAAAAAGAGCGGGGCTATCTGCTGGCCTGCCAGACCCGGGTGTTGGGGGATGTGCAGGTGAGAATCCCGGAAGAGACCCTGGAGAAGAAGCTCAGGGCCGAGGGAATGGGCAAGGAGGCCACGGAAAAACTCACGGGCCTCGTGGACGCCATCGTCCCCATGGTGAAATCCACCTCCCTCCACCTGGCCCCCCCCACCCTGGATGATTCCATGAGCGACCTTGACAGGATGACCCTGGGCCTGAAGCACCAGGGGATTGACACCACACGGCTGAGCACCAACCTGAGGGTGATGCGGGAAATCACCGAAGCCTCGAGGGAGGATGACTGGAAGATCTCCGTGTCCGTGCTGAGGAAGAAGTGCGCAAGCGAGATCGTCAAGGTGATTCCCGAACACAGCAAAAAACGAAGCCTGGGCCTTGCCGTGGACCTTGGGACCACCTCCATCGTGGTCTACCTCGTGGAGATGGAAACAGGGGCCGTGCTCTCGGCGGCATCGGGGCACAACCGCCAGGCGGCCTGCGGCGACGACGTGATCAACCGCATGGTCTGCGCGGAAAAGGACGGGGTGAGAAAACTCAAGGGCATGGCCCTTTCCACCATCAACGACCTCACCCAGCGGGCCCTTTCCCGCCTTGCGGACGACCACAAAGCCATCGACAACATCGTGATCGCGGGCAACACCACCATGACCCACCTCCTGTTGGGCCTGGAATCAAAATACATCCGCAGGGAGCCCTACATCCCCACGGTATCGGAATTCCCCATCCTCAAGGCCCGGGAGCTGGGCCTCAGGGCCGCCCCCCACGCCGGAGTCTTCATCATGCCCGGACCGGCCAGTTATGTGGGCGGCGATGTCGTATCAGGGGTGCTCTACACCGGATTCCACATGGCCGAGGCCTTGACCTTGTTCATTGATGTCGGCACCAACGGAGAGATCGTCCTTGGCAATAAGGAGTTCCTCATGACAGCCGCCTGTTCCGCAGGCCCGGCCTTTGAGGGGGGCGGAATCCGCTGGGGCATGCGGGCCGAAGAAGGTGCCATCGAAAAGCTTACCCTTGATCCGGACACCTTTGAGCCCCACTATGAAACCGTGGGCAACAAGCCGGCCCGGGGCATCTGCGGCTCCGGCATGATCGACCTCATCTCCGAGATGCTGCTCAAGGGCGTGATCGGCCAGGACGGCAAGTTCCTGCTTGCCCCCTCCCATGACCGCATGACCCGGTTCAACGACGAACCCGCCTTTATCATCGACCAGGCCCACACCCTTGCCACAGGGGAGGAGATCATCTTCACCGAGTCCGACATCAAGAGCCTGGTCCTGTCCAAGGCCGCCATCTACGCAGGCTTCACCGCCCTGTTGGAGGAGGTCGACATGGATTTCTCCATGGTGGAGCAGATGATCATCACCGGCGGGTTTGGCCAGCACCTGGACATCGAAAAAGCGATCATCATGGGGCTGCTGCCGGACATGGACCGGTCAAAGTTCCGATACATGGGCAACTCCTCCATTGCAGGGGCGTACATGGCGCTCTTGTCACGGGATTTCAGGGAAGAGGCCCTGACCATATCCAATGCCATGACCTATGTGGATTTTTCCTCCTCCCCACGGTTCATGGACGAGTTCATCAAGGCCCAGTTCCTGCCCCACACCGAGATGCGGCTCTTTCCCACGGTTCCGGTAAACAGGAGACCCGCCGCTGCAACGGCGTAACAGCAGAAGAAAAAAAGAGACGAGAAGAAACAGGGGACAAGGGGCACGACAAAGCCCGTCCCCTGTCAGCCGGCATCAAGGCGTATCGGCAGATCGGGGATGTTGCGAAACAGGGCGGCCAGTCGTTCAAAATCCGGGGCAAACCGCTCAAGGTCCCGGGGGTCGGCATAGCGTCCCACGCCACTGCTGGTCATGGTAACAATATCTTCCTGCCAGTCATACCCCTGGGAATGAAACAGGGTTTTCAATTGTGCGTTGAGTTGTTCCGTGGCGTTGAAGCATCCTGATTTTTCAAGGAACCAGCGCCGGGGGAAGAAGTCCCGCTCCCGGTCCAACACCCGGCGGATGGCCCCTGGAAGATCCCCATCCGTTGCAAGGATACCGGTTTCAGGCGTGATGATGGATGGATCCATGCCGGCCGTGGCCGTGGACATGACACAGGGAAGATCAGACCGGAAATACTCATACACAGCGCGGCACCCGTTTTCCATAAGGGCAAGATGAACCCCCATCCGGCAATGGGCCAGATGCTCGGCTACCTGGCTTCGCAACAGGTTGGCAAGTACGGTGGTCCTGGTGCCAAGACCCCTTTTCTCGATCTCCGATTTAAAGTCCGCCACAGTGTCAGGGGTGCCCCGTCCCATGAAAAGCACCCGGACATTTTGCAGACCGGGGTGGTCCATGAGGTCCAGCATCAAAGAATGGCGTTTCCGATCCCGCTCGTCAAAGGTATTGTTAAATACAATATCAAACCGTACCTCACCGTGGAGGGGCACCTGGGTCCGGGCATCAAGATAATCGCCATGGGCAAGGTGGGTGGCCGCCGTGTTGGGCTGTCCAAGGACAAAGTCCCTGTCTTCACTTGAGGAAAGACCGAACAGGACAGGGTCCTTGAGATGGGAAAAATACCGCATCCAGGTGTGACGGAAGGTAATGCCCGCCGCCGGTTCGACATAGAGCACATAGTGCCTGCCGATGGTTTCAAGCAGTTCCGGTACAAGGGGAAAAAAGTAGGGAATGGAAAAGATTCTCAGTACCCCCTTTTCCCGGGGAAGCCCGTGGGGTTTGAGGATCTGGCAAAAATTCCTGAGCCGGAATCGCTTGTAGCTCTTTTTTTCGATTTTTTTCCGGATGACCCTGCGTTCATGGTGGAAAAACGCCGCCACCTCGGGCAGGTATCCATACTCGGCTGCCAGTCGTTCAAGCCATGACCATTGCCCGGGAAAGGGCAGCATGGCGAGAAACAGCTTGGCCTCCATGGCCGCCCCATCTTCCGAGTCACCCCCGGCAATTTTTTCAAACAAAGCCAAGCGATCCCTGAAGATACCATAGACCCAATCGATGCCCCTGGATCGCTCAAGTTCAGCACGCTGGTGGAAAAGCAACTCCCCAACGGCTTTTCCCAGACCCTGTCTGAAATCACTGTTCCAGGCCTTGTCCATGGATAGAAAAAGCCGACCTGAATCAGCAAGGGCGATAAACTCATCCAACAGTTCAAGGGATTGCATTGAAACCTCCTTTGCCAGCCAAGGTTGAAAATGTGGCCACCTCTATCCTGGTTTGACCTGCGACCTGCCGGAGAAGGGACTCCAGAAAAAGAAACGCCCCTTGATCCATGCGCATATGGTGGAGCATGATACCGCACACCCCGCTTTCCATGCCCTGGGCAAACTCATTGAACAGGGCCTGCCACCCCAGATCCGGCGATCGATCCTTCCGGGTGTGGAGATCCACATGGACGGACATCTCCTTGAGTTGATCCGGCGGAAGGGGATGACTTCCGGCGCTCCGGGAAATGCCTTCAAACCCAAGGTTGACCAAGGCGGCCATGGTTTCCCGGGTGCACCGGTTCCAGGGCGGGGTGAAAAAAGGCGCAAACCGGTGGTTCAAGACCGCCGAAAGCCGCTGTTTGCCCTTGGCAAGATCGTTTTGGATATCCCCCACAGGCCGGCCAGGACCAAACTCCTGCTTTTTCCCCTGGACTTCATAGTTCATGTGCCGCCACCCGTGCTGATGCCAGCAAAAGAGATCCCCCCCCTTGTCGGCAAAGGGCGCCAGGGCCTCCCACCGTTGCCGGGTCAGCCAGGTGGGCACCACAGCCAGGCAGAGGGGAACCTGGTATTCCAGGAACAATTCCATCATCCGGGTAAAATTATGGCCCGGCACCCCGATGTCATCGGCCCTGAATAAAAACCGGGGCTTGTTTTGTTTTTCCAGCCCCTGGGCCAGGGTCTGTCCAAGGCGTTGGACAATGGCATCCGGTGTCCGATCGTTGAACCCATCATAAATCGCGTTCATGATTGCCCTCCGTCTCTATCCAGTGACTGACCGCCCGGGCACCGCCAAGATCCAGCCCCTGGGAAATCGGCGTCTTACCCGCCACCAGGCGCTCTTGGATGATCCCGGCCAGGCGCTTTGGCACCAAATCCTCCCCTTCAAGCAGGGTGATGTCGGCAAAATCAACCAGGGTTTTAGCCCGCATGCGTTGTTCCCGGTTCTGATCAAAGGGCCACACCAGGGCGGGTACCCCTGCGGCCACGAGGTTCATACAGGTATTATATCCGGCCATGCTGATGGATAGATCCGCAGCCGCCACAAGGGAGATGAAATCCGTCCAAAAAGATTCAATACGCACCCCCTCCCCTGCAAGAGAAAAAAGCCGGTCAACCGCTTCTTTTTCCATGTAAGGCCCTGTTAAAACCATCATCCTCACCTTATCACGATCCTGGAGCAACCCGTGGGCCAGGAGGACCGCCTCCAGCAGGGGCGCCCCAACGTTCCCTCCCCCCGCACTGACCACCACAAGGAATTGGTCCGGCCCTATCCCCAAGGCCGACCTCACGTTTTCCACGGCTGCTGGATCCGGTAATGGCGTAACAAAACCGGTATACACCATGGGTATCCGGATGGCATTGATCCTTGAGAAGGTGGTTTCCAGCCGGATCAATTGGGGATCGGAATGGATCAATAGGGCATCAAACCACTGGTTCAAGGTATCCACCACCCGGGTTTCATAGGCCCCGCCATCCTTTTTTTCCACCAGGATGTCCCTTAGGCTGCAGACTACCCGGCAGTCAAGGGTGGCATCCCCGGCAATCAGGGCCAGGACCGGGTCCAGTTCAAACCGAAAGGCTTTTCGACCAAAGGGATAGAGTTCCACCAGAAAGAGATCGGGCCGCTCCTGTAAAAACAGTTGCTCCAGGATCTGTTGCCGGGCGTGTTTGACATCTTCAAACCGTTGTCCTGGATCAACGCTGTACAACCCGCTGAACTGTTCATCCATCATCAACCCCGGCAGGGCGACCTGGCGCACATGGCTGGGAAGGGATGCCGGAAGGAAATCCCCACCGGTCACCAGGACGACGTCGTGGGCATCAAGGGCCTTAACGATCTCCAGGGTTCGGAAAAAATGCCCCACCCCCAGTACATGCTGGCAATAAACGATGATTTTCATTTGCCCTCCGGATTCAGTTTTACAATGTTGCGTTTTTCCAGGCACAACCACGTTCAAGCACTAACCCGTCGCCTGTCACCCGGGTTCAAATTCACTGCGTTCAATTTGGAAAGGACCAATCCGTGGTCCCAGGAAAAACGGTGGAGATGCCCATCCCGGATCACCCGCTTCTCTCCGGGCAAAAATCCCCTGCCCAAAGCGTGGTAGGCAAGGGATCGGAGTACACCATTGTGGGTGACCACAAGGATCCGGTGGTCCTTATACTGATTTGCAGCCGCTTCAAGGGCAGCAAGGGCCCGGGCAAGAACCCCATGCCGCGGCTCTCCCCCAGGGGGACAAAAATCCCACCCCAGGCTCTCCTGAAACTCCACCATGCCGGGCGATGCCTGGCGAATATCGTCAATGCGTTGGCCCTGCCACTGGCCAAAGGCCTGTTCCCGTAACAGTTCCGATATTTCCACTGGAAGGCCAAGGTGTTGGCCAAGGATCTCTGCCGTGGCCCTGGCCCGGACCATGGGGCTTGACAGGATAAGTTCCAAGGGAACCTGGTCGAGGGCAGGGCACCATGATGCCACCTGGAGACGCCCCTCGGGTGCAAGGGGAATATCCGCTTCTCCCTGGAGGCGCTTCTCCAGGTTCCACTGGGTTTTGCCATGGCGAATCAGATTAAAGCAAACCATTATGGGCCACCTTTTTTAATATTGCCTCCAACTGGAGATAGTTGCGGTCAAGGTCATGGTGCTTGCGGATGTAGCCTGCGGCCCCATCACCCATCCCGGATCGAAGGGCCTTGTCCCGGATGAGACGTGTCACGGCGTTGACAAAGGGGTTTTCTTGGAACATGGGCACCAGCAGGCCGGTCTCGCCATTGTCCACCACTTCGGGAATGCCGCCGTTATCAAAGGCGACCACGGGCAGGCCACAGGATTGGGCCTCCAGGTAAACCATGCCCAGGGACTCCCGGATGCCGGGAAATGCAAACAGATCCCCTGCGCTGTAGAACCGATACATCTCCCGTCGCTTTATCCTGCCCACAAACCGGTAACGACCTGGGATACAGTCCTCGGCCAGGGCCTTGAGCTCTTTTTCCATGGGACCGCTACCCGCGATCACAAGGAGGAATTCAACATTTGCCAGGGCAAGTTTTGCGCAGCATCGGATGAGCCATGCCAGTCCCTGGCTCTTGACATCATTCCTGAACATGGCCGCCGACAGAATAACGGGAACGCCGTTTGCGCCCCACCGACGCCGCAAAGCTGCTCCCTCCCGGTCATTTTTCCGGAACGCGTTGGGATAAATTCCCGGAGGGATATGGGAGAGTTTTCGTTGGGGAATCAGCCGTTTGAGGTTCTCAAGATCCTCAAGCTTGTTGGTGATCACATGGTCAGCCCGGGTCAGGGCGGCCCGGTTTAAAAAAAATCCGGGCAGGGTCTTGAGTCGCCGCCGGCGCTTTGTGGAGTAAATGCCCTGGAAAATGACATACTTGATACCCAGCAGTCGACAAACCCAGGGGCCCAAAATGTCCGGGGCTTTGTAGTAGGAGTGATAGGTTAACCAAAGGTCCGGCGGATCAACGGCAAGGGTTCTCACCGACCTCACAAAATCCAGGATCAACCTGGGCCAGAGCCAGGGCCGGTGGGTAATCCACCGGGCCCTTAAGCGGCTCTGGACCACAATCCCATGGCCCCGGTGTTTGAGAAAATCCACGATGCCGCCTGCAATGGCAAGATCTCCTGAAGGCGTGCCATGGCCCAGGGGTTTAAATGGGGCATAAAAGGCAATTTTCATCCCTTCTCCCTAGCCGATCTCCGGTATCATGGCCTTGTATTTGCCTGCCAGTTCCCGAACCAGTATCTTGTTGTCGAAATCCTGCTCAACCCTTTTCCGGGCCGCCGTTGTCACCCGCTTGCGAAGGGCTTCATCCGTCAGCAACGCCTCCATGGCATCGGCAAGCATTTCCGGGTTCTTGGAAGGAACCATGCGTCCGGTGACACCATCCTCAAGGAACTCGGGAATACCGGACACATCCGTGGCCACCACGGGAAGGTTCATGGCCATGCTCTCGGCCATGACATTGGGGATTCCATCCCTGTCCCCGTTATCTGCGATCTGGCATCCCAGGACAAAAAGATCCGATTCCTTGTAGTGGGAGATCACCTCTTCATGGGTCAAGGTACCGCAGAGACGGGTCCTGGCGCCAAGGTCAAGTTCCTTGATCAGGTCCTGGACCTTTTCCCGGTCATCCCCCTCGCCGATGAGGGTGTGCCTGAATTCCATGCCCCTTTCCCGAAGAATAGCCAGGGCGCGATATACGGTATCAAGGCCTTTTTTTTCGGCCATCCGGGCCACGGTGATAATTTTGTACGGAGGAACCGCTGCCGGACAGCTTTCATCCGGGGAAAAGTAGTCCAGGTTGATCCCATGGTAGACACAAAAAAGAGGGGTGGTGGTTCCGGCGGAGATGGTGGAAAGATACCGGTGGTTGTACCGGGTACAGGTCGCAACAAAGCGCGCCATGTCGATCTTTTCTTTAAGCTGGCGTACGTCCGAGGTGTAAATGTCCTTGGCATGGGCAAAGAAACTATAGGGCAGCCCGGCCAAGATACTTGAGAACAGGGCCACGGAAGTGGGGGAATGGGCAAAATGGGCATGGAAATGAACAATGCCCTTTCCCGGCAGACATTTGTGAACCAGAAGCCCTGCCTGGAGAAGATGTTTCAATGTGGCCGATCGTCGGGTTCTCAACCACCGATCCACCGCTTTTTTCATGGCCTTTAAATAGGGTCTGGGTCGTTTCAGGGCCAGCAGCAGGTTGTGATAAAGAAGAATATGAAGATTGGGCATGATGCTTGAGGGAAGATAGTCCACATCGGCCTGGATCGCCTTTACGCTTTCATGGGTAAAGGGCTCCCGGGGATGGCGCATGGAGATGATATGAATCTTGTATCCAAGGGACTCAAGTATCAGTATTTCATTGGAAATAAAGGTTTCGGATATCCTGGGATACCCCTTCAAAACCATACAAAGGGTCGCAGCTGATCGGGTGTTCGCATTTCCCATTTTTTTTACACTCCTGCAAGACGATGAACAAAATCAAGTGATAAGAAATTTGTTATAGACTAACGGCAATGTTCCTGGATGTCCATATAAACAGGGGAACACACCCAAAAAAAAGATAGGCTTATGGGATACGGCCCAGCCCTAGGAAAGACCAAGGAAACAAGCGCGTCCCGAAAAATCAAAAAAGACCGAAAAAGGGGAGCCCATAAAATGATACGTTTTTAACGGTAGGGCCCCAAAATCAAAAAAGCCCTGGTCATCGAAAAGATGACCAGGGCTATAAAAATAATCCGGCGGCGTCTTACTCTCCCACAGGGCTGCCCCTGCAGTACCATCAGCGCTCAAGAACTTAACTTCCGTGTTCGAAATGGGGACGGGTGTGTCTTCTCTGCCATTGCCACCGGATTAAGCAGAATTTCAATATATATAGATCTAAAAAAATCAGGGGCACCCAAAAACGTGTTGATTCTGGATGCCCCTTATAAAAAATAATCCGGCGGCGTCCTACTCTCCCACAGGGCTGCCCCTGCAGTACCATCGGCGCTAGAGAACTTAA